>NZ_QPHG01000003.1:0-138695 GCF_040240425.1 Nitrosomonas sp.
CTGCGCCGATCGACGCATTCAGCTTCTCCGTTTCATTAACTTCTACAATACCGTTAAGCCTCATAAGAGTTTGAATAATGCCACCCCTTATGAAATACTCAACGCTTATTTCAATCAACCTATCTGTAAACAACCCTGAGGTTTCTTACATCTTAGGAGATAATCTTCAGTGAGAAAAATCACATTCACATTGAAAATATTCCTGAATTCTCAATGATTTGATTCTTTTAATCGATATAACAACCGGGAAACTTTAAATAAGTGTGATAGGGATTCCAATTGTCAATGAAGCACCCGTTGGCTGCCTCATCCGTAACAAGGCTTTCTAAAAATACCCTGTTATATTAGCCACGCTGCAGAAAAAACAAAACGCTCGTCAAAACCCACCCGTCCCATCAGTTCGAGATCAGAAGTGAATGACTTAGGATTATGAGTTGCCGGAATGAATGCGCTGAACGTCCCGTTTATCCAATCCATTGCAATCACAATCTCGTTCAAATGCGCGAGATATTGACGTGTGGCATAAAAGCATTTGATAGCACTCTCTTTTGCCGAGAAAATCGCATAAGCATATAAATCTGCTAAGTCTGAAGGAATACTTAAAAATGAGGCTACTTCATCATCGTGGAAAAGAACCGATAAAACCGCGGAAGGAAATATTTCGCGTTTTTGCAGATCTAGGCCGATACCCTGGATATTTGTTTTGCGAGCAACAACGGCGGCAGCGGCATCACCACTATGACTGATGCTGCCGGTTATTCCCTCGGGCCAAATGGGTGCGCCATATTCATCGCGCAATATTGGAAAAGCGTAATAGCCTATTTTCTCCAATGCCTGATGCGCGCAATAACGGCCTTTACAGAAATCCGTTAGCTGGCTGAAGCCTTGTTTCATCATCAACGCTTTTTCTTCCGCATAAAGCACATCGGTGTTTTTTACTTCAATACAGGAGAAGAAACTAAATGATGTGTCAGAAAAAATTGCATCCAATGACGCATAGACTGGTGCTGTACCACAAATTTTGCCCGCCACTTCATGCTCCTAGAAGTGCCGTACAACTCTAAGCTGAATATAATCGTCATTACGCATACCCGTTAAAATCTCCTTGGGAGGCGCAAATGGATTTTTTGTTGCAGATATATTGGCGAAAAATCGCGATTCGAGCTCAATCTTCCATTTTTCACCCAACCGGCGGCTGGCATTAAAACCCAGTATGGTGGCTTGTGTGTTTAGATCAACCGTATTGGTAAAGAGAAACTCGGTATTCTGCGGATCGTTAAAAACAACACGTATTCCGGAGAAAATATCGTTATTAAATGGAGTTGGCGGTGCAAACGAACTCCGACCGTCATACAGATACTCCAGCAAAAAACCGACATCCTTGCTCCCGCCGAAAACACCGTATTTCGTGTATTCAAATCCCACCACTGCTGCCGCAAACCGGTCTCCTTGGCCCGACCGGGTAATCGCCTCTGCTTTCCAGATCCAATTACCCAATACACCTTGAACATCGATACTGGTTTGATGGATCAAGTCATAAATTGGGACCAACCCGGTCGGCGGATGCGTAAACCCTTGTCCGAATGAGGGGACCAATCTCGGCTCACGGCCCACGCCCCAGAAATGGGCTACGCCAACATCCCAATCGCCAAAAGTTTTACTCCATCTGCCCGCGAAACTGGGTTGCCAATGACTGAATCCATCCAATTTACCTTCGCTATTACGGACGGGGGGATCAAATAAAAAACGGCCATTGGAGGATGGAAAAGTCCGTTCGCGGAAATACGGCAGGTAAAACAGGCTGAAATGACCGTAGTCAGTCGGCAAATTAAGATTCATCATCGGTTGACCGAGTTTCTCTTCACCGCTGAATTTCTCAATCAAGTCGGATTGATTGATGATATCGACGAGTTGCCTGGATTCAGTGGTGCCCCAGAACACTTTGCCCACACCCACGAGTAAATCCCAGTTCTTCTGCATATGCAGCCAGCTGAACTCGCGGACATCCCAGTGCGTACGATGTTTGTCCAAGCTATCGTAGCGTGCAAAGGGAATAACCGTTAAGCGGTTATTCCCCGATCCCCAGTCATGACGAAATTCCGGTTGTATCATCACTGAAGGGTAAGCCACGCCATCTTTTTGCTGTGCAAATATCGGCGGTTCGGTGAAAAATCGGGTATCTACAGCTGCCTTTCCTGAGAAATCAGCGGCCTGTGCAAAAGTTGCTAACGCTACGGTCCAAAGTGAAAATAGAATATATCGCGCAACTTTTGCAATCATGCTGTTATCTCACGTTTTTAAGCGCGTTTTCAGTGAAATCTCTGTCACTAAAATTATTTTTGAATCGATAATTTTTGCGCAGCAGTTCAGTACTTTTACCGTTCTGCACATTGTCCATTTGTAATTTACCTGCGCGCCAATAGCGATCCAAATATTGATTATAGTCGCTGAATGTCAGTGTTTTCAGCAGTGCGCCTTTTCTGTCATAAAACTCGATCTTACGCGGCTGGTACATCTTTTTATCCAACCATTCGATTTGCTTTGTATAGCCCGAATATTCATAAACCGGGTAGTTCTCAACCACGAAACAATCGTTGCCATCGATTTCTTCATCACGAAGATAGCGATACCGGTATTTATCCAGTTCCCACGACGAAATATCCTCAAACGCGAATTCACTGCCAACGAAGGGACCTGATTTATTGACGGTTGCAACCCGTTTCACGCGTTTCAGCGATGGCAGATAAATCCACTGGTCATCCGGTTTGGTGCCGTGAGAAAAGGTTAATACAGCGGTACCTTTCACATCAGCGGGAGAATGGAATATACCCATTTCTTTATCGCCATCGTCTGCAACTTCTAATGTCTTCACAACAAACTCGCGCGTGCTGACTTCACCTTGCGCATTCTTTAAGGTCATTACCGCATCGTGCATGCTATCAATATAACCATTATCGCGCCGGTTTGCCTCTGCTTGGATCGCATATCCTTTTTCTTCATCGGTTTGCGCCAAGGCGGGATAAGCCGCCATCAACAGAACACCGCATATTAAGCTTTTAAGTTTCATTTCTGTACTCCTGTGTAATAAGTGAATGAATTATTCAAACTGCTTTTTTCTCGACTAACGAACTTGCTTTGGCTGATTTTTTAAAACCCTCGATAAACAACAGAATAGGCGGGAGCAGTACGAAATCCGCCAGCAATCCCACGGCAAATATCAGCGTTGTTAACATTCCCATTTCCTGATTGATCTTAAAGCTGGAGAGCGCAAATATGGCAAAACCGAGAATTAAGATAAAGGATGTCACCCACAATGCATTGCCAATCTGTGAGAACGCGTATTCCACCGCAGCTTCGGGCAGCAATCCCTTTTGATTACGCGCATACTGATATTGCGTCAGAAAATGCACCGTATCGTCCACCAGAATACCGAGAGTCATGGCGACGACGACAGAAGAAGCCATGCCAATCTGTCCCACCAGCATTCCCCATACACCGAACACCATGATGGATGGAATCACGTTAGGAACAAGGCTTAGCAAACCCAGTGTCGCAGAGCGCAACACGGCGATCAGTGTCAGCGCAATGATGACCGCAGCCAGTAACAAACCATTGATCATGCTTGCGATATTACGTTGCCCGATGTGCGCAAACAGCAACGTGATGCCGGTTCCTTCATGTCTTGCAAAATTAGGCGCATTGACCTTAAGCCATGCTTGCGCGCGCGCCTCCAGGTCCAGCACTTGCTGACTCGATATGCTGTGCAATGTTACCGACACCCTCGTCGCCGATTTGTTGACATTGATGCGATCGTTCAGATCCAAGCCGTATGGCAGCGACATCTCATACAGCAGTAGAAATTGTGCGCTCATTTCAGCGGTTTCCGGGAGGCGATACCAGGCCGGATCATCACTATGCATATTCTGATTCAAGCGTTTGAAAATATCGGTAACCGCAAATACATGCGTGACTTCCGGTTGCTGGCGATACCATTGCACGAATGCATCGACGCGCTGCAAAAAATCCGGATCGCTGATTCTATCTCCATTGTTTTTCTCCAATGAATAATCAATCCGGTAGATGCCGGTGAGATGATCCGATGTGTAATCGGTATCGCGCCGGAATTCGACGGAAGGATCAAAATACTTCACATATTCATCATCCAGCGTATTTAAGCGGATGCCAGTGGCTAGGGCGATAACGGCGATTGTCATGCCGATTAGGCAGTAATGGCGATAGTTGATAACAAAATGTGCGAATTTCTTCCATCCTTCGTTACTACCCCATCGCGGACGTCCATCAGCGGGAAAAATTGCCATCAAAGCCGGTTGCAATACAATCGATAAGAAGAAAGTAATCACAACCCCCATGGCCGTAATATTTCCCAAATCACGAAACGGTGGCGATTCACTGGAATTCATGGTGAGAAAACCGATGACCGTCGTAAAATTACAAAACACAATGGCTTTAAAGTTCTTGGCAATACTATTTCCAATCGCCTCGTGAGGATTCACACCATAATTCACCGATTTGTAAAAACTCGTCAATAAATGAACGGAATTAGCTACCACTAACGTCAACAAAATAGTCGGCGCAGGAATACTCGAAGGGGAAAATGCAATGCCCAGCCACCCTGTCATGCCGACTGTGGCAATGACAGCAAGCGTCATCATGAGAAGTACCGTGACCATGCCCCAGAATGATCTCAGGAAGAACCACAAAGCAACCGCGATAATCGTCAGCATGGCAGGCGTCAGGGTGCGCATATCCAATTCGGAAGATTCAGCGAATGCGGTATCCATGAGGATGGAACCGGTAATCCGCACATCCAGATCAGGATGCTCAGCCCGCAGCGAATCAGCCAATTTCCTTACATATTGCGTCACTTCAACCGTTTCGGAATCCTGATTAATGCCTGGTCGCAGGATCACGACATTGAAACCCATGACTTTGGCGTTGGGAGATACCAAGCGGTTAACCAGCAAAGGCTCTTGCAGGGCGTACAATTTAATCCGCGTCAGATCTTCGGGCGTCAGTTGCGTGATATCCCCGACCAAATCTTCCACGGTCACATCATCACCGTTCGCATGGCTATACTGAAAATTAACCAGCGAATCGACGCGCGTTGAATAGGGTGTTTGCCAGAGATCCTTGGTCAACTGTTGCGCAATCGTAAGTATTTCCGGCGAGAACACATCCCCCTTGGCCGGTGTTAATACCAGCAATACGTTGTCATCCCGTGTATAGGTTTTTTGCAGATTTTCCAGCGCGGTCAGTTGCGGGTTATCGTCGCTGAAAAACATCCGGTAATCCGACTTGAATTGCAAATCCTTGATGCCGTATCCAGCCATGACGACTAATCCGGCTATTAGAATCAGGATGTACCACCGCGCGTT
The DNA here is from genome assembly GCF_040240425.1 of Nitrosomonas sp. GTDB lineage: Bacteria > Pseudomonadota > Gammaproteobacteria > Burkholderiales > Nitrosomonadaceae > Nitrosomonas. The sequence continues at coordinate 5,397 of NZ_QPHG01000003.1, forward strand.
CACAACCCATCCGGTGTATCGATGAATCATTGTCTTATCCTCTCTATAATTGAAGCAATGGGTTTAAAAATCAGAAAATATGAGTTACAGCAAAGCTCAGTCCGCTTTTAGCGTCCGCATCGCGGCTGCCAAAGTATCCACTGTGTAAATCACTTCTTCTCCGGTCAGGTTGCAAGTAATGAAAAAGCGTAATCTCGCGGCCGATTCCGGAACGGCCGGATAAAGAATGGGGTGCACGTAGATGCCCCGGTCGGATAAATACTGTCCCAACTTCAAACACAGTACCGAATTACCTGTAATAATCGGGATAACACCGGTTCCGGAAGCATCGCCGGTATCCAGCTGATTTTCCCTGGCACGTTCAATAAACAGTTCCGAGTTTGCTCTGAGCCGGGCCGCGCGCTCCGGCTCACGTTGCATGATTCGTGCAGCAGCCAGAGCCGCCGCGGTATTGGCTGGAGAAATTCCCACACTGAACAGAATGGCGCCGGCGGCGTTATATTTGATATTGTCGATTAATGCTTTGGTACCGCAAATATAACCACCGCAACTGGCGAATGATTTACTCAAAGTACCCATCCAAATATCCACTTCAGAGCCCTTGATGCCAAAGTGATCGTGCGAGCCGTAACCACGCGGGCCGATTACACCTGCAGCATGCGCTTCGTCCACCATCAACAAGCATTGATGCTGTTTCTTGATTTCGATAAAACGCGGCAAGTCCGCAATATCCCCGTCCATGCTGTACACGCCTTCGATGATGATCAGCACTCGCTCATGCTCGCGACGGTTCTCTTGCAGCATTTGATCCAGCGCGTTCCAATCGTTATGCGGAAAAGCCAAGCGCTTGGCACCGGACAAGATGCACCCGGTGATCACGCTGTTATGAATCAATGCATCGTGCACAATCAAATCCTTCGGCCCGAACAAATGGCTAATGACCGATACATTCGTTGCATAGCCGCTCACCAAAGCAACCGCAGCCTCGGTATCATGAATCTCTGCAAGCGCTTGTTCCAGTTCGGCATGCAGCGGGATCTCACCGGATACGATACGGCTTGCCGATACGGAGGTGCCATATTGATCAATAGCATTTTTAGCCGCTGCCGATACTTCCGGGTGACCGGACAAACCGAGGTAGTTATAACCGGAATAATTAATGTATTTTTTCCCTTCAAAATCGGTCACATGATCGCTAATACCTTCATGCACGCAGAAATAGGGATTCTTTAACGCCAACGTCTGGAAGATTTCCGCCTGCTCCTGCAGCATCTTGAAACCTGCGAAATCATTAAAACTGGTTGGGTCATCCCCTGATCCGGCACTCTTGACCGGATTTAATACGCGTTCCGTTTTTTTCTCGTTGCGTGCAAGCAGCTGCTTCAATAACTGCCGTTTCTCCGCATCGGATAAATCTTTTACCTTATTCATTAACAGTCTCCCCTTCAGCGAGCAATTGATTAAGTAGTATCGTTACATCCTGTTCGGATAACCGTTCTATCAATTCGGATGATTCACCACCGTGATTGTGATTGGCCATTGTGGCGGGCACCGCCGATAGATTGGCTTTATCCGCCAGAAGCCGGGCAAGATGCTCGAGGTTTTGCCCTCGCATCAATTCCAATGTAGAAATCCTCACCCCTAAAGCTTGATTGATTTCAGCTTGCAGTTCGGCGGCCATCAGAGAATCGATTCCCATTTGGGAAAGCGATGCTTGGGCATTAATTTTGTTGCGCGGCAGACGCAGTGTTTTTGCGACCAGATCATTCAATAAATCCTCCAGTCTGACCTGCTGTTCTTCTGGCGATAACACACTTATTTCCTTAGCCAGTGAAGTGGCAGCCGCCGCATTTGCAACAACATTGGCAAGATGCCGGAAACGCAGCGATTGCCCGCCCGTTGGCTCAAACTCCTGCCAACGGGGCCAGCTCACATCCATTAATCCGTACTGAGCAACTTTTTTATCGTGCAGGAATTTCCAGCATTCCAGCGCTTGTTTGGCCGGGAGCGTATTCATCCCCATCAGCGCCAGATGTCTCTTCACTTCTTCGCTATCCACAGCCATGCCGGTATTGATCGCCCCCCAATTGATCGCCGTGGACGGAAATCCGAGGGCTTGCCGGTGCCAAGACAGCGCATCCAGGAAGGTATTCGCCGCCGCATAATTGGCTTGCCGGCCATTACCGATCAGTGCGGACACCGATGAACACATGACAAAGAAATCGAGCGAATGATTTTGCGTCAATTGATGCAGATGCCACGCACTCAAAGCCTTCGCCTGCATCACCGCAGCCATGCGTTGCGGAGTTAAGTCCAGAATAGGCGCATCATCAAGTACCGCGGCGCCATGAAACACACCTTTCAGCGGCGGCATTGCTTCGTCAATTTGTGTCAAAAGACGTGACACTTGCTGAGCATCTGCAATATCAGCCGCGGCGGCCAAGACGTTCACCCCCTTACCATGCAATTGTTTCATAGCGTTCTGCGCGGCTTCCCCGGCGGCACCGCGTCTGCCCACCAGGATCAAGTGTTTCGCGCCTTGTTTAACCAGCCAATATGCGACTTCCAATCCAAAGCCGCCGAAACCGCCCGTGATCAGATAGGAAGCCGCAGGATCGACAAACGATGGTTCTTTCCGGGTTACTTGGACGGGAATCTTCTCCCGGTTCTCGAGCGATAGCACAACTGAATGCAGTCCATCCGTTTGAGAAGCAGACCGCAAAGCTTCCAGCATGGCTTCCCCGGAAACACTGCTGACCTCCGCGGCATCCATTGGATATTTGCGGATATACGTTCCCAGTTCAGTCAAGAGCTTGTTGAATAGAAGCGGTGCGGAAAGCGCAAGCGCCAAGGCGCCGACATAGGCATTACCGCCACGCTGTATTGACTCCGCTGCCGTTCCCGCGCCCTCTTGGGGTTGATCGGCAATAACCTCGTGCGCATTGGCTTGGCGCGCAATATTTTTCAGCACGCTGTGGCTGCTGCTGTGCGAATGCACCCATGCTCTGACGGCAAAAACATCGAATGCGGCTGACAGTATTCCTGCGAGACCCGATTCCCGGGCATCAAAAACTGCTACCTCGCTCAGCGCTTCCAAGGCATGCAAACGCTCGTCGTTTACACTATAGAGTACGGGATTGGCACCCAGCCAAAGGGCAACACGATGGAAACATAGCGTGCCATCGCCTAAGTCTGCGTCGATGAGAACAATCTCACCCGGTTTAACACGGGCAACATGGCTTAGCGAATAATACGCAGGAATTACGGATGACATGACATTGACGATGCCGGTTTTAGCAATGCCCGCCAACTGAGTCAGTGAAAAGATTTGATCTTTCTTCACAAGACTATGCGATGCCGGCATGCCTTTGCATACCGCGGCAACTTGCTCGCCCTCGCGCCATTCTGTTACCGCCTCGCCAACTTTGCGGATAATGCCGGTGGCAAAATAAGCCGGTAGCTTTTCACCCTGCACGAACTCCCGACTCAATCCGGCCAAGTCAATATGATCCAGTTCAATTTCGACTTCGTCGGCTTTTAATGCGACTGATCGGGTAATTTCCGTAAACACCGGCTCGTTCGCCCAAGCCAGACGAAATGCTTCCACTTTGGATGCGGTGACTGTCGCCTGCTGAGACATTTCTTCTGGCGAAGAATCGGCATCTCTATGTATCAAACGATGGACATATCGTTCCCGGTCCCGAAATGCAACATCATCTTCATCGCTGTTTGTCAGCAGCTCCAATCTGAGCTGATCGGCCTGATTGGCACCGCTCGATTCATCCAGATCAATCAATGAAGAATGGAATCCTGGAAATTCATTCAGCGCAACCCTGGCAAATCCAACTAATGGGGACTGAGCCAGATATTTGATTGCATCGGTATCTTTGACCGCTTGGACGCCTTGTGTCACAAAATACAAACGTGGACTATTTTGCTGAAACACCTCGTTGAGTAACTGCATGATCTGCATGGCCACGCAAGCTTGACCGATACCTGCCGGATCATTTGGCTCCGCGCCTGCCTGCAATCCCCATAAATAAGCAATGCCAACACAATCGTGTTGCTTTGCGATTTGCAGCACAGCTTTGGCGCGCGCTAACTGACTGTTATCCAGTGTTTGGATCACGGCATTTTGTTGCTGATAAACATAACGTGTATCAACCGGAATGACACGATTTACATTATCGTTTTCCAATGCCATGCAAACTTGTTCGGATAGCGCATTGTCGCTGCTGAATACCAGCCATGTGCCTTTTCTTGGGGTATTGCTTAAATTCAGATTTTGCTGCTGCCAATCCCATACATAAGCCAACCGGCTAACCTGATCAACTTGTTTTTCTTGTTGCGACGCCAGCGCGCGGCATTGCAATCCTTCCAGCTGAACGCAAAGACGGCCTTGATCATCGTATAAACTCAGATTTCCCTCGATACCTTCGGCACTGAATTCGCTCAAACTGCCGTGGCACCACAATTGTTTAGTGACCGGTTGGAGAAATGTCAGCTTTCTGATCGCAATCGGCATATAAAAATGATCATCACCATCCATGCACGCGATCAGCGACTGGAAGCACCCGTCCAGTAGAGTGGGATGCAAAAGGTAAGCAGCAAAATCCCTTTCCAGATCGGGATGCAATGCAATTCGCGCCAGAACTTCAGCGCCTTTGCGCTGCAATTCCGTAATTGTCCGGAAGCAAGGACCGTAATCCAATCCACGCTGTTTCAAACTGGCATACAACTCGGAAATGTTCACTTGATCGTTACAACGCGCCGAGATTTCGGCAAGACTTTCAGCTGGTGATGCCGCAGCAGGGGTATCCGCTAGCTGACACAGGGAATGCAGCTGCCAATCTAGATGATTTTTCTGCTCCCGGCTAAAAAAGGCATATTCCTTGGTATCCGGGTCATAAGTAACATGCACCACCGGATCGGGATCTTGGTCCGATCCCAGAAGCAATGCCTGGTGAAACTGCAAATTGGCTAATGTGCAGCTATTGCTCCCGAATAATTCCGCATACAGCGCCAAACCGGCTTCAACATACGCCGCACCAGGCATGACGACTAAGCCATCCACTTGGTGATCTTTAAGATAAGGCAAATACTGATGATTTAACTGATACTGCCAAGTTGGACGGGGATCCGACAAGCGATGATCCAGCAACGGATGAGCAGGCAACCCCGTTCGATCTGTTAAGGAATTTTCCTCTTCACGCCAATAAACCTCACGTTGCCACGGATAACTTGGAATCTTGACGTAACGTGAGTTTGCAGCAAAAAGCCGCGGCCAGTCGATGGCACATCCAGCGGTATACAAACCGGCCAAAGCAAGCTGCACAGTCCGTTTTTCAGGTATGCCGCGTTTCATCGACGCAAACGTCACCGGTGCGATATTTTGCATGCGGCAGCATTCTTTTATCGCCGTCGACAAAACCGGGTGGGGCCCCACCTCAAGAAATACGCGATAACCATCGCGCAATAAGCTTTCCAGTGCTTTGGCGAAATAAACCGGCTCACGAATATTGTCGCACCAGTATTTCGCATCATAGGCCACCTCGGTAACGAGATCTCCCGTTACGGTCGAATACAATGTCAACGCAGGAAGCGCAGGTTTCAAATCAGCCAGTTTTTCCCGCACTTCGGGTTTTAAGTCCTCCATATAATGACTGTGATATGGAACTTCTACTTGCAGGAAACGATTAAACTCTCCGATTGTTGTCAAGTAGGTAGCAATCGCTTCAAGGCTTTCCGCGTCGCCTGCCAGAGTCACTGTTGTCGGGCTATTGATCGCTGCTATCGAAACTTTGCCTTCGGTCAGTTTCAGCAAATCGGCGCATTGTTCCGCCCCCAAGCCCACGGCAAGCATCTTGCCCAGTCCGGATGCCTTTTTCTGAATTTGGCTGCGATGGTAACTGACCTTAATCGCTTCTTCCAAAGTCAGCACACCGGCAACGTAGGCTGCGGTCACTTCGCCGACGCTGTGGCCGACAATTGCTGCCGGTTCAACACCCAACGAGCGCCATAGCGCAACCAAGCCTGTTTGAATGACAAAATTTGAGGTTTGCGCGATCGTAGTATCGCTCATATGGGACACCGGCTCATCGGCCAGCATCTCATCAAGAATAGACCAGCCGGCGATTTTCTTAAAAACCGCATCGCATTGATCAACTTCGTCACGGAATACTGGTTCTTGCTGATACAACTCCCTACCCATCGCCCACCACTGTGGCCCCATGCCGGTGAATACGAAAACCGGTTGAGATTGCTCTTTATTCAGTGCTTGACCTGATGCCAGCCATTCACCGTTGCCTTGCTCAATGAACAATTCGATTTGCTCGCATAGTTCACGTTTGGAGCTTCCGGTAAAAGCAACGCGGAGAGAATGGTGACTGCGGCGGCATGCCGCTGAATAGCAAAGATCATCGAGAGACTCCGCAGTATTTTCCGATAAACGGTTAAACCAGGAACGCGCCAGATTCTTAAGCGCTTCTTCGCTACGGGCCGATAGCGGCAAAACATACTGTTTGCCAGTCACACTTTTCGCTTTACGCGTACGAGTCAATTTCGGCGCATTTTCCAAAATCACATGCGCATTCGTTCCACCGTAACCGAATGAATTAATGCAAGCTAAAACACGATCAACACCTGGAGCAAGTTTCTCCAGCTTCTCAGGTAACCGTAATCCAAGCGATTCAAACGGAATATCAGGATTCGGTGTTTCAAGATTTGCTTGCGGCGGAACAAGCCGGTGCGATAAGCAGAGCGAAGCTTTAATCAGGCCCGCCACACCGGCAGCCGCCTCAGTATGCCCGATATTTGCTTTTATCGAACCCACCAAACAACGTTCATCCGGTTTTCTATCCAGGCCGATGACTGAACCCAGCGCTTTCGCTTCGAGCGGATCGCCTACGGGTGTGCCGGTTCCATGCGCTTCGATATACTGAACTTGTTTGGGATCAAGGTTATATCTGGTGCACACATTACGAATCAGTGCCGCTTGTGATTCCGGATTGGGCACGGTGATTCCATTGGTATGGCCGTCCTGATTCACACCGGTGCCCCGTATCACGGCATAAACATTGTCGCCGTCCGCTATTGCAGCAGATAAGCGTTTCAGTACGACGACACCGGATCCCTCGCCTCGGCCATAGCCATCGGCGCGCGCATCAAAGCTTTTACTGCGCCCATCTTTTGCAAGGAATCCGCCTTTGCACATAGCCACCGGATATTCAGGGCGAGTCATGATATTGACACCGCCAGCCATAGCCAAATCGCACTCACCATTCCAAATCGCTTGGCAAGCCAAATGTGCCGAAACCAGAGAAGATGAGCACGCCGTATCGACACTCATGCTCGGACCGCGCAAGTCCAAGACATAAGAGATACGATTGGAGAGGATCGTCATGGTGGATCCGATTGCGGTATGCGCACCAATCAAATCCCTGTTCCCGCTTCCCATCTGGGTCAGTTGATGGTCAAGAGTAAATGCACCGATGAATACACCGGTATTGCTGCCCGCTAAAGAATCTGGCGGTATACCGGCGTCTTCCAGTGCTTCCCAGCTTGTCTCCAGCAGTAAGCGCTGCTGTGGGTCCATGCATTCCGCTTCGCGTGGAGCAATGCCAAAAAACAACGCATCGAATGCATCAACGCGTTGTTGCAGGAAGCCGCCTTGCCGCACATAAATTTTTCCGGGTTTATTAGGCTCCGGATCGTAGAAGCGTTGTAAATTCCAACGCTCAGCCGGAATTTCAACAATACCGTCTTTTTTGCTGACCAGTAACTCCCAGAAACTTTTTGTATCGCTTATTCCACCAGGAAAACGGCAACCAATTCCGACCAATGCGATTGGCTCCATATCAGTCGATTTAGGTAAAGTGCGTTTCATCTGAATTCTCTCCTTTAAACGGGAATCGTCATGGGTAATAGAAATAAAAATCGCCCCTGTGTAATTACACCAGCACAAGAACTGTGTTGACGGAATGATAGTGATCGAGAGAAATTCAGGCTGTGAGAAAAATCACTGTGAGCTCATCTTTCTTAACCCAGAGCGATTATTTGCAGCAAAGATTATTGATTAATAAACGGATTACTCAAGGAAGCGTAACTTCCATAAATCCATTCAAAGTGGAGTCGCGAAACTCTATTGTGTTGCAGGGTAGTTGCTGAGTTCTCAGGCTGCCGTTTTCCAGCCGGAGTTTTCTTAAAAGGAGGGAATTGAGTCATAAAAAAAGCACACCAGTAAACTGATGTGCTTTTTAAGTTATTACTTGATTACGGCTATTACAGCAGTGGAATTATCAGCAATGCCACAATGTTAATAATCTTAATCAATGGATTGATTGCAGGACCCGCGGTATCTTTATAAGGATCGCCCACGGTATCGCCTGTCACGGATGCTTTATGAGCTTCGCTACCCTTGCCACCGAAATGACCATCTTCGATATATTTCTTAGCGTTATCCCATGCACCGCCACCGGTGGTCATGGAAATAGCCACGAACAAGCCGGTTACGATGGAACCCATCAATACACCGCCCAGAGCTTGCGGTCCGAGAATAACACCGACTAGCAGCGGAATCAGTACCGGTAACAGTGAAGGAATCATCATTTCCTTGATCGCGGCTTTCGTCAGCATATCCACTGCACGCGAGTAATCTGGCTTAGCAGTACCTTCCATGATGCCGGGGATTTCCTTGAACTGGCGGCGCACTTCAATCACTACCGATCCGGCAGCACGTCCGACAGCTTCCATCGACATCGCACCGAATAAGTAAGGAATCATACCGCCGATAAACAGACCAATAATCACCATGTGATTTGATAAATCGAAGGTGATCGCGTGCCCGGCATGCTCCAGCGCATGCGTATAATCGGCAAACAGCACCAACGCTGCCAAACCTGCTGAGCCAATCGCATACCCTTTGGTCACTGCTTTGGTCGTGTTACCAACAGCATCCAATGGATCGGTAATGGCGCGGACTGAATCCGGCATTTCCGACATTTCCGCAATACCACCTGCGTTATCGGTGATCGGGCCGTATGCATCCAGTGCAACAATGATACCGGTCATCGATAACATCGATGTCGCAGCGATCGCAATACCGTATAAGCCCGCCAGTGCATAAGCCAGAAGAATACTGATACAAACAGCGAGAACCGGAGCTGCGGTGGCGCGCATTGAAACACCCAAACCGGCAATGATGTTGGTTGCATGACCAGTCGTTGATGCTTCGGCAACATGTTGAACCGGCTGAAAATCAGTCGATGTGTAGTATTCGGTGATGACAACCATGAGGCCGGTTAATACCAACCCGATCGCTGCCGCCAGGAATACTCGCATCACCAGCATACCACCTGCGATTTCCGTGCCATCGACATCAAGCGACATACCGCTCATGAACCAAACGGTAACAGGAAGATAAGCAAGTAATGCGATACCGCCAGCAACTGCCAATCCGCGGTACAGCGCATTCATAATCTTACCGCCTTCACGCATCTTAACGTAGTAACAACCGATAATCGATGCAACGATAGAAACCGCGCCCAGCATTAGCGGATAAATTACCGCATCGAGAGCATTTGCTGAAAACAGCAGTGCGCCCAGTATCATCGTAGCGATGATCGTAACGGCATAGGTTTCGAACAGATCGGCAGCCATCCCAGCACAATCACCTACGTTATCGCCCACATTGTCGGCAATAACGGCTGGATTGCGAGGATCATCCTCTGGAATACCGGCTTCAACTTTACCCACCAGATCCGCGCCAACGTCTGCACCTTTGGTGAAAATACCGCCACCCAAACGGGCAAAAATAGAAATCAGTGATCCGCCGAATGCAAAACCAACCAATGGTTTGATGATGTCGCTTACGGCTTGATCGGGATTAGCGCCGTTAAACAACATCGCGCAGTATCCGGCCACACCCAGCAAGCCTAGACCAACAACCAGCATTCCCGTAACCGCGCCGCCGCGGAAAGCAATCGCCAGTGCTTCATTCAATCCGATAGTTGCAGCTTGAGCAGTACGCACATTCGATTGAACTGATACAGTCATTCCCAGGAAGCCAGCGGCACCGGAGAGAATAGCACCTAAAGCGAAACCTATCGCCGTATCCCAACCTAACGCTATCCAAAGCGCAAAAAACAAAACTGCACCCACCATACCGATCGTCATATATTGACGCTTCAGATATGCAGAGGCGCCTTCTTGAATCGCCTTGGCAATTTCCTGCATCCGCTGGTTGCCTGTAGATTGCTCAAAAATACCCTTAATCCATATACCACTGAATATCAGGGCTACAATCGCACTAAAAATTGCGATAACGAAACCACTAGCCATAGAGAACTCCAATTAAAGTCAGACCATAAAAATTGCATGCGAAATTCTGATCTAATTAATCCCGCACTCTTAACCACTTGTCTTGAATAAAAAATCAGGGCGTATTTTATCCGTTCTTACTACTTGAATGCATCAAATTTTTTTGAATATACGATTACTTAACAACCAAATCAGTGGTGTATGACTTCATTACAACACTGATCGAATTGCTGATACCCCATTATTATAATTTGAATTCACCCAATTTCTTAGCAACTGCAACATTCTTCAGCCGCACATAATCCGGCAAACCATTTTTGTACGGCGGATAGTCTTCCCCTTCGATCAACGGCGCCAAGTATTCACGGCAGGCTGGGCTGATGCCGAAACCATCTTCAGTGATAAAATCAGCTGGCATCATTTTTTCAACATTGGCCACGCTGGAAAGCTGCGCCATACCGACCGACCACTTATACGGTGCGCTGGATTCACGGACAATCGTCGGCATTACCGAATTATGTCCTGCCAGTGCATATTCCACGGCAGCTTTACCCATTGCATAGGCTTGCTCAACGTCAGTTTTGGAAGCGACGTGACGCGCTGCGCGCTGCAGATAATCGGCAACGCCCCAATGGTATTTCAGACCCAAACCGTCTTTGATGATATTCGCGACTACCGGAGCAACACCGCCGAGTTGCGCATGACCAAACGCATCGCGCAGTCCTTGATCAGACAGGAAATTGCCGTCGCCACCTTTGACACCTTCCGACACCACGACCGAACAGTAACCATATTCCTTAACATACCGGTCTACCTTGGCAAGAAACTTTTCTTTATCGAAAGTAACTTCCGGAAACAGAATGACGATTGGAATCTCGCAATCCGGGCTTGAAGCCAAGCCACCAGCCGCTGCAATCCAGCCTGCGTGACGTCCCATGACTTCCAGTACAAAAACTTTGGTGGAAGTCTTGGACATGCTGGCTACGTCAAAGCTGGCTTCACGGGTGGACACTGCGATATATTTAGCCACCGAACCAAAACCCGGGCAACAATCCGTGATCGGCAAATCGTTATCGACGGTTTTAGGCACATGAATCGCTTGAATGGGGTAGCCCAAGGTGCCTGATAATTGTGAGACTTTCAGGCAAGTATCGGCGGAATCACCACCGCCATTGTAAAAAAAGTAGCCGATATTATGCGCTTTAAAAACCTCGATCAAGCGCTCATATTCGCGGCGGTTTTGTTCCAGGCTTTTTAATTTATAACGGCAGGAACCAAAAGCACCCGATGGGGTGTAACGCAGCGCAGCAATCGCCGCTGCCGAATCGGCATTGGTATCGATCAAATCTTCGGTCAGCGCGCCGATAATTCCATTGCGGCCGGCATACACATTGCCAATTTTATCGGTATGCTGCCGCGCCGTTTCCAGAACACCCGCTGCGGAAGCGTTAATGACTGCGGTAACGCCACCGGATTGGGCATAAAATGCATTTTTAATTGCCATATTTTTCTCCTGATTAATCAAATCGTAAGCAAGCTATTTTCATTCTACTGAATCTATACGCACAAAAACTCAGGCGCGGCTTGCCGCGTCCCGAGTCTTGAATTCATGCTGTGAATCAAAAAAGAGGCTGGCTAAAACTTATTTCAATGCTGCGAAAATCGAATCACGTATCTCTTCAACCGTGCCTATGCCAGCTACTTTGATATAGCGGGGCGCATCTTTCCCGCCATGCGCCGACCATTTTGAATAGTACTCAACCAATGGCTCAGTTTGCTCATGATAGACTTGCAAACGTTTACGGACCGTTTCTTCCTTATCGTCATCGCGTTGTATCAACGGCTCACCTGTCACATCATCCTGATCATGGGTTTTAGGTGGATTAAAATTCACATGATACGTCCGTCCGGATGCGGGATGCACTCTACGACCCGACATGCGCTTAACAATCTCTGCATCGTCAACATCAATTTCAACAACGAAATCAATCGGCACACCGGCCGCCTTCATGGCGTCGGCTTGCGGAATCGTACGCGGAAAACCGTCAAACAGGAAACCGCTTGAACAATCGGGTTGCGTGATACGTTCCTTGACCAGATTGATGATAATGTCGTCTGAAACCAATCCACCAGCGTCCATTATTTTTTTTGCCATGACGCCCAATTCCGTTCCTGCTTTCACAGCGCTACGCAGCATATCGCCGGTAGAAATTTGCGGAACACCAAAATGTTCCTTAATATAATTGGCCTGAGTACCTTTTCCGGCACCAGGACCGCCTAATAAAATGACTCGGATAGCTATTCTCCCTCTGTTACCAATTAAAATTTACTGAAAGCGGTGACGCATTTATGTCTGCCACTTCAACGACATTATGCAATTATATCGCAGGCAAGCCGGATACTCGAGTTTTTTACTATGCTAATTTTGACCCAACCCAACAACTTCATCACAAGTTACGTCGGCGCAATACAGGTTATGCGATAATTTGATTGTCTTTTAACAGGAAAAAAAATGGATGAAAACAGAAGTAAGGCGCTTGACGCTGCGCTAGCCCAGATCGAAAAACAATTTGGCAAAGGTTCCATCATGCGGCTGGGCGCCAACGATGTCGCTTATGACATACAAGTCGTCTCGACCGGCTCGTTGGGACTCGATATCGCCTTGGGTGTCGGCGGATTGCCGCGCGGGCGGATCATCGAGATTTACGGACCTGAATCATCCGGCAAAACCACGCTGACCCTGCAAGTCATTGCCGAAATGCAGAAAATGGGCGGGACAGCCGCTTTTATCGATGCCGAACACGCACTGGATCCGCAATATGCGCAGAAAATCGGCGTCAATGTTAAAGAACTGCTGATATCGCAGCCGGATAACGGCGAGCAAGCACTAGAAATCGCCGATATGCTGGTACGTTCCGGCTCGGTCGATATCATCGTGGTGGATTCCGTCGCGGCGCTGACACCGCGCGCGGAAATCGAAGGCGATATGGGCGATCCGCAAATGGGATTGCAAGCCCGGCTGATGTCGCAAGCATTGCGCAAACTGACCGCTAATATCAAACGCAGCAACACCATGGTCATCTTCATCAACCAGATCCGTATGAAAATCGGTGTCATGTTCGGCAATCCGGAAACGACAACTGGCGGTAACGCGCTGAAATTCTACGCCTCTGTACGTCTGGACATCCGCCGCACCGGATCGATCAAAAAAGGCGAAGAAACCATCGGTAACGAAACACGCGTCAAAGTGGTTAAAAATAAAGTCGCGCCACCGTTCAAACAGGCCGACTTCGATATCCTCTACGGCGAAGGCATTTCGCGTGAAAGCGAAATCATCGAGCTGGGCGTATTGCATAAACTGATCGACAAATCGGGTGCCTGGTATGCGTATCAAGGCGAGAAAATCGGCCAGGGCAAGGATAATGTGCGCGATTATCTAAAGGAACACAAGGAAATGGCCCATGAAATCGAACAAAAAATTAGAGCCATCGTCGGCATTGCCGATTATGCCAAACCGGTCAAAGAAATAGCCGAGAAAGAAAAAATCGAAAAAGAAAAATAACTGTCATGGATACACGCTCTCCCATCGAAATACGCGCACTGCGCTATTTGGCGCAACGCGAATATTCACGCCGGGAATTGGAGCAAAAACTTGCCGCGCACAAGGATTCCCTTGCAACGGAAACGCTGACGGCGGTACTCGACAAACTGGAGCAACAAGGTTTTCTTTCCGAGCAGCGCATGGTTGAACAAGTCGCCCGGACGCGCCGCTCCCGTTTCGGCAGCCAGCGCATTGTTCATGAATTAAAAACCAAGGGTATCGACGATCATTTGATTGACGGTATCCTGCCAGCACTCAAGAAAACCGAGCTGGAGGCTGCATTAAACATCTGGCGGAAGAAATTCGACCATCCGCCCGCCACACGGGAAGAACGCGGCAAACAAACGCGATTCATGATGAACAGAGGTTTTTCCATGGAAATAATACAACAAGTCTTATCACACGCTAGCGAGGAAAGCACATGAAAAAATGGCTTGCGCACATGATGTTAATGCTGGCAATTCTCACAACCGGCTACCCAGCTCTTGCTGGTGAGATCACACCGATCAAAGAAATCAATGCGGCACCGGTCAATTTTGACGGCCAGGAAGTCAAACTAAAAGGCATCCCGAAAAATCCCACGCGCTTACCGCTGGTCAACCTAAAATCCTACGTGCTGGAAGACAGCAGCGGCGAGATTACCGTACTCACCGAATTCGATCTCCCTAAAATGAATGAAGAAATCACCATCCGGGCTAAAGTTAAAAGCCTCGCCATCGTCAAGGGCGATGCGTTGGGTTTAACGGTCACTGAACTAGAACGATACGAGCAACAGCAAAAAATATGAAAAGCAGCGAAATTAGACAAAAGTTTCTTGAATTTTTCGAATCCCACGGTCACACCGTCATCGCCTCCAGTCCATTAGTGCCCGGCAATGATCCGACGTTGTTGTTCACCAACGCCGGCATGGTGCAATTCAAGGATGTATTTTTAGGCCAGGATAAACGCCCTTACGTGCGCGCCGCCAGTTCGCAGCGCTGCGTACGCGCAGGCGGCAAGCACAACGACCTGGAAAATGTCGGTTATACCGCGCGGCATCACACCTTCTTCGAGATGCTCGGTAATTTCAGTTTCGGCGATTACTTCAAGCGCAACGCCATTTTGTTCGCCTGGGATTTTCTAACAGGAACGCTCAATATCCCACGCGAGAAATTATGGGTCACGGTTTACGCCGAAGACGACGAAGCTGCCGATATCTGGTTGAACGAAGTCGGCGTAGAACCGTCCCGCGTGGTGCGCATCGCCACCACGGACAACTTCTGGCAAATGGGCGATACCGGCCCGTGCGGCCCCTGTTCCGAGATTTTTTACGACCACGGCCCGGACGTGGCAGGCGGCCCGCCCGGCTCTCCTGACGCCGATGGCGACCGCTACATCGAGATCTGGAATCTGGTGTTCATGCAGTACAACCGCGACAGCGCCGGAACACTGCACCCGTTGCCAAAACCATCAGTCGATACCGGCATGGGACTGGAACGCATTTCCGCCGTCATGCAGCATGTGCACAGCAATTACGACATCGATCTGTTTCAAAGCTTGATCAAAGCGGCGGCACGGGCAACCGGCACCGGCAATCTCGCCGACAATTCGCTCAAAGTGATCGCCGATCATATCCGCGCCTGTTCGTTTTTGATTACCGATGGCGTCATTCCGGGCAGCGAAGGCCGCGGTTACGTGCTGCGCCGCATCATCCGCCGCGCCATCCGTCACGGTTACCAATTAGGACAAAAACAACCCTTCTTTCATCAACTCGTGGAAGATTTGAGCCAAGTGATGGGACAAGCGTATCCGGAACTGACCGCCGCCAAAAAACGCGTCGCTGCGGTATTGCTGCAAGAAGAGGAGCGCTTCGCGGAGACGCTGGAAAATGGTATGCAAATTCTGGAAACCGCACTCAGCCAGAAAATCAAAGTGCTCGACGGTGAAACCGCGTTCCGACTGTACGATACGTTCGGTTTCCCGATTGATCTGACCGCCGACATTGCCCGCGAACGCGGCATCACGGTTGACCAGGAAGGATTCGAACAAGCCATGGCGCGTCAGCGCGAACAAGCACGCGCCGCGAACAAATTCACCATGCAGGAAGGCATCGAATACACCGGCAGCCAAACCACGTTCTACGGTTACGATACGTTGCAGCACGAAGGGCAGGTATTGGCGATCTACAAACAAGGCAGCGCGGTCAATTTCGTCGAAGCCGGTGACGAAGCCGTGGTGGTGCTCGACCAAACGCCGTTCTACGCTGAATCCGGCGGGCAGGCTGGTGATTGCGGGAAGCTGCTAGTCGGCAATGGCGCGTTTAATGTAACAAATACGCAAAAAATTCAAGCAAGTGTTTTTGGTCACAAGGGTGTTTTGAGTAGTGGGCGTATGATCGTTGGCGATAAAGTACTGGCTGAAGTTGATCCATTGGCGCGCATCCGAACTACACGCAATCACTCTGCTACGCATCTGATGCACAAAGCACTACGGGAGGTATTGGGTGATCATGTACAGCAGAAAGGTTCATTGGTGGATCATGAGAGAACGCGTTTCGATTTCTCACATAACGAACCGATGACTGAGCATCAAATTCGTATGGTGGAAAAAAAGGTTAATGAAGAGATCTTAATCAATACCGAGTGTCAGGCACGCATAATGGCGATTAGGGAGGCACAAAAATCTGGTGCGATGATGCTTTTCGGTGAGAAATATGGTGACGAAGTACGCGTGCTAGATATTGGCTCTTCGCGTGAATTGTGTGGAGGAACTCATGTAAAGCGTACTGGCGATATTGGATTGTTCAAGATCGTTTCCGAGAGTGGTGTGGCAGCAGGAGTACGACGTATTGAGGCCTGCACGGGAGATCGTGCATTGCATTATGTAGAAACTTTGGAAGATGATCGAAGAGCAAGCGCGGCAATGCTAAAAGTTCCTTTACGCCAAGGTGGTGCGATACCAATGGCTGTGCATCATTTGCAACAAGACAAAAAAGTACTCGAGAAAGAGTTGTCCACACTGAAAACGAAGCTTGCTGGCTCTCAAAGTAATGATCTAGCATCGCAAGCGCAAGACATCAACGGCGTCAAAGTGCTTGCCGCCAACCTGGAAAACGCCGACGCCAAAACCCTGCGCGAAACACTCGATCAACTGAAAGGCAAACTCAAATCCTGCGCGATTGTGCTCAGTACCGTCGCCGACGGCAAAGTCACGCTGATCGCCGGTGTTAGCACCGACCTCACCAGCAAAGTCAAAGCCGGCGAACTGGCCAACTTCGTCGCCCAGCAAGTCGGCGGCAAAGGCGGCGGACGGCCGGACATGGCTCAAGCGGGGGGAACGCAACCAGAGCATCTGCCTGCGGCGCTTACCAGCGTAGTGGACTGGGTCAGCAAGAAATTAAATTAAGCAAGTGAGAAATCAATTCAGAAATAAATGTGTCTGCTTGGCCGCGCTCTTTCTCTTCGGATGCGGTACTGTCAATACAGTAATCCGAGGTGATTCGGTAGCAAGGTACGATCTTAAGCAAGCCAGAACTTCCTGTGAGGCGACACCTCGAGTTTATAGTGGGGTTGCTTACGATATGTGCATTCTACGCGGGAAACCTTCACGGACGGCACTGTGGTTTGGGTCGATACCAGAGCTCATATTCATTGATCTGGCGCTATCCGGTGCATTGGATACGGTTGCTTTGCCTTATACCATTTTTGGGCAAATTAACGATGGTTCGATTTATCTGCAATAGTTTGTAGGGTGAGCTGACAAGGGAAGCCCAACATTTATCGTTCATCACGATGAGATATTTTTGTTTTAACGCTGTTTGATGTTGGGCTTTCTTCGGTAGTCCAACCTACCTCGCTAATGCAATATGATGATATGCAACATTACTCGCAAGATTATTGCGACAGACATAATGTCTTATACATTACGTTAGCCACAAAAGGATTGCTATGGAATACGCAGAACTATTTAGCTATTTGGCAAACATTACTTCTGTAATTGCCTTCTTATTTGCTGGATATCAGTTTTTTCAATGGAGAAGGCAGCAAAGGCACAGCCTAGAGCTTGAATCCATTCTAAACATGGAGGATAGGTTTGAGCTTCTCGTAGCCTCCAATATGAAAGTTGTGAAAAACTTTCAGAAGGCAAAAGAAATTGTGAAAGAATCATCTGACAAGCCGATTGAAGAAAAAAACAAAATAGATTTATGGCTAAAAATGGAATTTTTTGAATCTGTTAAAAGCGCTCAACATCGCGCCAACGAGTGCGCAGAAAGCTATAGCCTCGCATGTTTTAAAGCTAAACGACTTGGATTTGATGTGGCGAGCACGGATGAATTGCAATGCGGATGGATTGTAGAAAAATTCAGTTCATTCATTAGCAGCGATATATCAACCGAAGAAATCACAAGTGAAGTATCCGCGATAAAGCAAAAAGCAGGTGAAAAATTTGCAGCACTTAGAAAAATATAATTACTCAAAATAATCAGAATTAATTTTTTTCGTACAAACTTGTGCGACTAATCCGTAAGCCCGTCAGGGCGTTCCGCCGTATGCGATAAAATCGCATACGGCGGAAACTTCGATGTATTGAACGATGCTGGTTGGTTGAGGTATCGGTAAACCATCTTCCATCATTCTTGCGATATACAGCTCGAAGGCTGTGCGAATTTCCCGTTCCGTCTCTTCAACGGTCGATCCGGTTGCAATGCATCCCGGTAAATCCGGAACATAAGCTGAATAGTTATTTCCTGCTTTTTCAACAACGATTGCATAACGCATGATTCATTCCTTGAGTTTTGCTTGCTTCAGCATGCTGTTATTTCGCAAATTTTGTTGACAATGCGGTAGCATAGCGGCATTCCGATAATGTCAATTCTGATCACACAACATGATGAACCGCCAGCAAGTTCTCGACACTCTACGTCAGCTTAAACCTGATTTGATCGAACGTTTCGGCGTAACGCGCTTGGTTCTGTTCGGCTCTACTGCGCGCGATGAGGCAAAAGAAAATAGCGATATCGATATTGTGATCGCTTTTGATGGACCGGCGACATCGAAGAAATATTTTGGCGTGCAATTTCTGCTGGAAGATCAACTAGGGCGTCCGGTCGATTTGGTCACTGAGAAAGCATTGCGCCCAGAATTAAAGCCCTTTATTGAGAGGGAAGCGATTGATGTCTGAACGCGAATGGCGGTTTTATCTCGATGATATGATTGGCTTTGCGGAAAAGGTACTGATTTATACGGAAGGATTGGATCAAGCAGCGTTTGTGGCTTCGGGTTTGAATTATGATGCGACGGTGCGAAATCTCGAACTTATCGGAGAAGCCGCAACGCATATACCGGTTGAAATACAAAAAACCTTCGGTGCAGTGCCTTGGCGGCAGGTAATTGCAACACGCAACCGGCTTATTCACGGTTATCTCGGAATTGATAACGATACCCTATGGAGCATCATTAAAGACGATGTTCCTGCCTTG
Organism: Nitrosomonas sp.; assembly: GCF_040240425.1. Classification (GTDB taxonomy): domain Bacteria; phylum Pseudomonadota; class Gammaproteobacteria; order Burkholderiales; family Nitrosomonadaceae; genus Nitrosomonas. Next base: position 24,773 of record NZ_QPHG01000003.1, read on the forward strand.
ATAATGCAGTTACGCCTTATCGGTAACAGTCTAAAATAACCAGAAACAAAAAAGCGTTATGGAAGCTATCCCATGGCACAGCAAGCTATAAGCGTCGCTGGCAAAAAATACCGAAAAAACTGGATGCAGAATAACAATCAAGAATACCAATGAAATTTGAACGACTGATCACGATTGTCACCAACCTCGCCGTGGTAGCGGGTATGGTGCTGGTGGTATTTGAGCTGCAACAGAACCGCGAGGCGATTCAGATTGCGCATCAGCTATCGCTCGCGGGGTTAATCAGTCAAGCGCATCTGGCGGTTGCATCGGAGCAAGAACTTGCGGATCTGGTAGCCCGGGCAAAGCGCAACGACACGCAGAATTTCAGTCCCGCGGATATTGAGCGCGTCAATCAATGGGCGCTGGCATTCCTTGAACCGCGCATCAGCTCGTACCATCTCAGGAGCAACGAGTTCATTGTGCTGGAAGACTGGTGCGATCTCATGCGCGACTTTACCGATCTCTACCGGCATCCCTACTTTGGCGCCATCGTGAAGTCAGACCTCAGTTACGCCGATGCCATCATGGCGGATATTGAGAACCGCTGTACTGTGAATAAATAACCCATAAGGCAGGAAGCCCGTCAGGGTCTTGCGCCGCTTGCAGAGCAAGACTGTTTATTGGCTTCTGGCGGAAGGATTTGCCAGACCGGAACATATCCCCGTTCCACGTGCGCATCCTTGCATCCATCCCGCAGCGGTACTTTGCAATGCTCTTCCAGCTTGATTCGTTGTAAAATAGTTGTCATCCGTTTCTTAACTACCCTTCCTTGAGTTTATCCGGTTAAAAGCTATGAGAAATTATCTTGTTGGACTAATCCTTTTAGCTTATTGGGGAACGTTATCAGCCAGCCAGGATGCTGATTTCTTAACTGCACGGGAAGCATTCCAGTCGGGCAATGCCAAGCGCCTCGATGAATCCGCCGCGCGGTTGCAACGCCATGTGCTATGGCCTTATGTGGATTACTACCAGCAACGCATGCTGCTCCGCACCACCGATAACGCGAATATCCGCTATTTCCTGTCGCGTTACGACGGCGCTCTGGTTGCAGACCGGATGCGCGGCGACTGGCTCAAAATGCTGGGTAAGAATCAGCAATGGGCGCTTTTTGACGCCGAATATCCGCTGCTGGTGAATAAAGATAATGAATTATTGTGCTATTACTATCAGCGCCGCCTGAATACCAACGACCGTACAGTGTTGCCCGAAGCCCGCGCGCTATGGTTTACACCAGCCAGTCTGCCGGATAGCTGCACACCCGTTTTCCAGACACTCATATCCAGCGGTCAGATCAAAGTCGAAGATATTTGGACGCGAATCCGCTTGGCATTGGAAGAAAACCAAACCGGCGTGGCCACGCATGCAAACCGCTATTTACCCAGCCTTGAAGCGCTGAACAGCACCGAGTTGAATAATGCCGCGAAGAATCCGCAGCGTTACCTGGAAACCCTGAAAAGAAAAATCAAAACGCGCAGTGACCGCGAAATTGTCTTGTTCGCTCTGTTACGCGTGCTGCGCAACGATACCAACCCGGCGTATGTGCAATGGTTGAAAGTTAAGGATCAGCTGACCGCATCCGATCGTTCTTATTTCCTCGGAAGACTCGGACATCGCGCCGCCATGCGGCATGATTTGCGTGCTTTGGACTGGTTCCGGGAAGCGCAAAACATGACGCCGTATTATCCGCCCTCGGATACCGTACTGGCGTGGCAGGTACGCGCGGCTTTGCGCGCCGCCCAGTGGGATGAGGTACTGAAAACCATCGAACGGATGTCGCCCGCCGAACAGCAAATCGATACCTGGCGCTACTGGAAAGCGCGTGCGTTAAAAACCAAAGGCAGAACACAGGATGCCAACGACATTTTTATTCCGCTCAGTAACGAACACAGTTTTTATGGTCAGCTGGCCAGAGAAGAACTAGGCACCATTCTGACCATCGCGGACAAAACTTACCGCGTCAGTAACGCGGAAGTATCCGCCATGGAACGTAACCCCGGTCTGCAACGTGCATTGGCTTTCTCGCGCATGAATTTGCGCACCGAAGCGCTGCGGGAATGGAGCTGGACCATCCGCAACTTCAGCGATGCCGAGTTGCTGGCTGCGGCGGAAGTCGCCCGCCGCCAAGGTCTATATGACCGTGCGATCAACACCGCCAACCGTACCGTCGCGCAGCACGACTTCAGTTTGCGCTTTTTATCGCCGCACCGTGAAACCCTCAAAAAAGTTCTGCGGCAACACGAATTGGACGAAGCTTGGGTATACGGCTTGATCCGACAGGAAAGCCGCTTCATTGCGGATATCAAATCGCACGTCGGAGCAGCCGGTTTGATGCAATTGATGCCCGCCACCGCCGAGTGGGTGGCCAAGCAATTGGGCATACAGAATTTCCGCCAGCATCTGGTCGTCGACGTGAATACCAATTTGCAGCTAGGCACCTATTATCTCAAGCACGTGCTCGGCACGTTGGACAATCAGCCGCTGCTGGCTTCCGCGGCGTATAACGCCGGACCCGGACGCGCCAGACGCTGGCGTGACAATACCATGCCGCTGGAAGGCGCGATTTACGCCGAGACGATCCCTTTTAACGAAACGCGCGATTACGTTAAAAAGGTTTTGAAAAATTCGATGTATTACGCCAAAGTGCTCGATCACGGTCCAGACGCACCGACACTCAAGGAGCGCCTGGGTGTTGTCAGGGCGAAATAACCCGTGAAAACTTACCTCGTGGGCGGCTCGGTTCGCGATGAACTGCTGGGATTGCCGGTCAAAGATCATGATTATGTCGTCGTCGGCGCTTCGCCCGAGGAAATGGAACAGCTCGGTTATCGTCCAGTCGGCAAGGATTTTCCGGTTTTCCTACATCCGCAAACGCATGAACAATATGCCCTGGCACGTACGGAACGGAAAATTTCGCGCGGCTACAAAGGATTTGAAGTATTCACTTCACCGCAGGTCACGTTGCAGGAAGATCTGGCACGGCGCGATTTGACCATCAATTCGATTGCCAAGGACGAAGAAGGCAACATCATCGATCCTTTTAACGGTGTAGCCGACTTGGAAGCCGGTATCCTGCGTCATATCAGCCCCGCGTTTTCCGAAGACCCTGTACGCATTCTGCGTGCAGCACGGTTTGCCGCGCGTTTCAATTTTCACGCTGCCCCAGAGACACTCACCTTAATGAGCGACATGGTGCATAACGGCGAAGTGGACGCGCTGGTGCCGGAGCGCGTTTGGCAGGAGCTGTCGCGCGGTTTGATGGAGAATAATCCGTCCCGGATGTTCCACATGTTGCGCGAATGCGGCGCATTATCGCGCATCATGCCGGAAGTCGATGTGCTGTTCGGCGTTCCGCAACCGGCGCACGCACATCCGGAAATCGATACCGGCGTGCATATCATGCTGGCGATCGATTACGCTGCGGCGCAAGACTATTCGTTGCCAGTGCGCTTTGCCACGTTGATGCATGATCTGGGCAAAGGCACAACGCCACCCGAGGAATGGCCGCGTCATATCGGTCACGAGGCGCGCAGCATCGAATTGACGAAAAATGTATGCGAACGCATCCGGGTACCTAAGGATGCCCGTGATCTGGCTTTACTGGTCGCCCGTTACCATGGCGACGTGCATCGCGCCGCAGAACTGAAACCGTCCACGCTGGCGGATATGCTGCAAGCGGTCGATGCCTACCGCAAGCCCGATCGGTTCGAAGAATTTTTGCAGGCTTGCGCGTGCGATTTTCACGGCCGCCCCGGCTATGCCACCAAACCTTATGTTCAAGCCGAACGGTTCCAGCAAGCATACGCTGCGGCCAGAAGCGTCGATGCTGGCGCCATTGCCGCCGAATTGAGCCAGCGTATCCTGGATGCCACGGCATTGCCCGCGGCCATTAATGCACGTGTGCGCGAAACGCGTATCGCCAGAATAAGCGCTGAAATCGGCTAAAAAGCCAAGCCGTGACTGAATTCTGATATCAAGATTTAACGGGAACTTGCGCGCTCGGGCGGCCAAAATAATAGCCTTGCGCAAGATCGACTCCCAGATTTTTCACCATACTCAGCGTAGCGGCGTCTTCAACGAATTCCGCCACGGTTAACTTGCCAAGCCCGCGCGCGACTTCCACCATGGCTTTGACAAAAATCTGATTGTCGCGGTTATTCGGAAGATCGCGGATAAATAACCCGTCGATTTTAAGGATCTCCACCCCCAGGTATTTCAGATAACCGAACGTCGAAAAACCGCTGCCAAAATCATCCAGACAAACACAACAACCGGCTTGGTGAACCGCCTCGATGAAGCGTTGCGCATCTTGTATGTCTGACACCGCCGCCGTTTCGGTCAGTTCGATGATAAGGCGCCCCGGATCCACGTGCAGTTCGCTTAACAGATTACGGATGTACTGGGGAATCGCCGGATCGTCAAACGTCCGGCCGGAAATATTGATCGCGACGGGCGGCATGTCCAGATCTTCACTGAGCAGTTCGATACTGCGTTTGATCACCCAGCGGTCGATCGTGACAATCTGGCCATTTTTTTCCGCAATGGGAATAAATTGACCGGGCATGATCAAATGGGCCGGTTCATTCACATCGCGCATCCGGACGAGAATCTCTAAATGAGTCAGTGCATTGTGAGCGGTTTCGTAGACACCCTGGAAATGAACTTCAAAAAGATTCTGCTCCAGCGCCTGGGCAATCCGGTTATACCAAGTCAGCCGGTGCATCATGGCTTCCGAAGAATCACGTTGAGGATCGTAGACAGCCCAGGTATTCTTGCCCTGATTCTTGGCTTGATACATCGCCGCATCCGCATGCGCCACCAAATCTTCGGCTGTTTCGCCGTGCTCAGGGAAAATAGCGACACCGACGCTGGTTGTCAGACGGATGTTGGTGTCACGGAAATGCAGCGGGATCGATGAGATGGAGGTTACAATCCGGGCCGGGAGGATACTCAAATCGTCATCCGGTTGCAGATGGCTCAGAATGGCAAATTCATCGCCCCCCAAGCGGGCAAACACTTCGATCTGCCGCACAATGCTGGAAATCTCGCCCGCTGTCCGGACCAGAACGGTATCACCGGCTTTGTGCCCGAAAGTATCATTAATATATTTGAAATCATCCAGATCAAAATACAGTAGCGCAAATTTCTGCCGGTTGCGTAATGCAGTGGCGATCAGATTATTCAGTTCTTCCTGGAATCGGTGGCGATTATACAAACCGGTCAACGGATCGCGCTCCGCCAGATACAGCAGCTGCTGCGCGGTTTGCCGCTCTAGCGTAATATCCTCGTAAATCCATAAACGCCCGATAATCCGCCCCTCGATGTCATTCACGGGATACGATAATTGAGTGAGCGTCCGTCCGTTATTCAACTCAAGTTCGCAGCGCTCGCTGATTTCATGCGTATCCAGCGCATTCAGCACGTGCTTGGAAGCGTGACTGGGTTGCGCAAAACGCTCGCCGGAGCTATCGAGGATAGTCCTGGCCGGCTTATTCAATAAGTTCTCGTGCTCGCCGATACCCCACATCCGCAAGAATGCCGGATTGACATACTCCACCCGATGTTCATTGTCTTCAAACAAAATGCCCATATCCATGGCGGACAGTAATGCACCCATGCGGCTTTGTTCCCGTTCTGCCAGCACACGCAATTCCCGTTGATGGCGCTCGGACACTTTCAATTCTTCCAAAGCCGTGCTTAATTCTTCTTCCGCTTTTCGTTGGTGCGTAATATCCAGCATCACGCCTTGCAACAACACCGGCTTCCCATCCTCGTCTTTCAACCAGACCGCGTCATCCCGTACCCAGGCAATACCGCCATCCTGCTTATGAATCCGGTATTCCGCATGATACGCCGCGCCATCCTTCAGACTGATCGACAGAGCGGACACAATCCGCTCCCGGTCATCCGCGTGAATTTGCCGTATCCACAGTTGCGGATTATCGAGCCACTCTTGCACGCTAAAACCAAGCTGAGATTCGAGTTGCGGACTCACGAAAACGGTGCGGACATCGGGATCCATGGCAGCGGTATAAGTAACGGCCGGGATTTGTTCGATCAGTGTGCGGTATTTCGATTCAATACTGCGCTGCTCGGTGATATCGTGCGCAAATCCTACGATGCCGATGACTTCATTGTGACTGCCACGCAACGGTAATTTGATGGTATCAAACCAGCGGGATTGCCCATTGCCGAGGGTAGCTTGATCAGCCGGATTACGGATGCGCTTGCCGGAAAATGCTTCGTCATCATCGGCGTGAAATCCGCGGATATTTCGAGCCGGATCGCCATAACAGATATAGCCCGGCCAGAAATCGGTATCCGGTCTGCCTAGCAAATCTTCCTGTTTAAGCCCCACACCATCTGCAAAAGCCTGGTTCACCAATAAAAAGCGATGCTGTTTGTCTTTTACAAAAATCCAATCGGGCGTGGCATCGATGACCGTGCGCAACAAGTTCCTGGCTTGGTTGATTTCTTCTTCCGCGCGCTTTTGTTCACTGATATCCGTATGCGTACCGAGCATACGCAGCGGCTGGCCCTGCTGATTCCATTCAACGATTTTTCCCAGCGAGAGTATCCACTTCCACTCACCTTGCTGCGTAAGTTGCCGGAATTCCACCCGGTAATCTTCGCGTAAACCACCGATGTAGTCGCTGTAAACTTGGTAAACGGCCTCCCGGTCCGCCGGATACATGCGTTCCAGCCAGCGCGTATTCGTTTCCACAAAAGATCGTGGATCATAACCCAGCATACGGGCATATTCCAGACTGACTACCGCTTCCCCTGTTTGTACATTCAAATCGTACAACCCCTGATTTGCCGCCGCCAGCGCCAGACGCAAACGTGATTCACTATCCTGTAATTGCTGCTCCGCCTGGCGCTGATTCGCCTGGATACCGATCATCATAAAAGCGATGAGCGTAATCGTTGCAACAAAAACACATAACACTAATTGATCAAGCTGGAAATCCCCTCTGGAGAAAGGACCAAACCCTTTCGCCGTGCCCATGACAGCAATCGAGGCAATCGCCAGAACCACAATGAAAGTTTCTAATGCATTTAAACGTAAACCCGCCCATATCAAAGGGGGAAAAACCAGGAAAGCCAGCGGCAGCATGAGCTGGCTGATGGCCGTAATACCGCCGAATATCAACCACGTCAGGCAAACACAACTGCCCAGCACTATAATAAATTCCAGTTTGATCTGTGACGGCGATACCAGGGTTCGCCGGAGATTCATCAGGAACAACAGGAATGGCGTGAACACCAGAACACCCACAGTATCTCCAAGCCACCAGCCGACCCAAGCGCGGGAGAGCACATCAAGTGACAGCATCCCACCGCCGGCATACAACGCAAAAACACCGATACTGGCGGTCAGCAGCATACTTCCTGGCCCGATCAGCAAGAAGGTCGTTACATCGCGCCCGCGTATAAAGCTGTTTTGAAAGCCCATCACTTTTCTGAGCAACAATGCCCCCAATACCGGACCTGCGGTATTGCCTAAAGCGATTGCCAAAGCAACGGGCGGGGTGAGATCACCGATAGACAGGTTTGTGACAAGCGCACCCAGGAATATACCCGGCCAGCAGGGCAGTCCCCATAGCAACAGTGCCGCCAGAGCAATTCCGGAAGGCGGCCAAAACAAGGTGATACTTGAACCGACATAAGGTGCGGTTAATCCTGCTTTTCCACCGGCGAAATACAGCGATGCCAGCAGTAATATTTGCGTGGCCAGTAAAAATAATGATTTTTCTACGCGTTGTTGTTCCATATCCAAGGGAGGTTGGCTGATTTAATAAGCTAAAGCACTATCCTGGAATATGAAAACATAATATATGAATTCAGGAATTTGAGGCCGGTGAACGTGCGCTGGTTTTCATATCGCACGATAAGATTATCACATTGAAGATTAAAACGAAATTCCATTGCACGCAGCAACCGGAAAAAGTATTTTTAATCGGATTATTTGATGCTATTTCACGATGCATCCGCTCACCCTGGAGTGACTCAATATCCTGCAGATACTGTTTTTCATTTCCGCTTATCGCTATATCATGTCAGCAGTTTCAATGGATTAGCTGCCATATTCCAACTTAAGCGAGGGAGAAGAAAATGACATTCCACATATTTCACATGAATGAAGTGTATTCCAATGCTGACGGAACCGTTCAATTCATCGAATTTACAGGAGATGCCGACGATCAGGACGAGTGGGCCGGACATACGATCACCTCGACCAGTGGCGCCGCCACCCACACGTATACTTTCCCAACGAACCTTCCCAGCGAGACAACCCTGAACAAGTCCGTATTGGTTGCAACGCAAGGATTTTCAGCGCTGGGTTTAATCACACCTGATTACATCATGCCGAATGGCTTTTTGTTTACCGGCAGCGGCACCGTCTCTTTTCCCGGAATGTTTGGCGGTACGATAACTTATGCTGGATTACCGGTCGATGGCATAAAGTCACTCAACCGGGATGGTTCGACGGGGACTAATTCCCCCGCTAATTTTTCCGGCGATACCGGTACTGTACCTGCCAATGTGTTCTTCGGCACTGATGACTCTGACAATTTGATGGGTACATCCGGGGATGATTTTATTCTTGCAGCCGGTGGAAACGATACGTTGAATGGCTTGGAAGGCAATGACACGCTGAATAGCGGTTTGGGGGCCGACACTGCGGTCTATAGCAGCAACCGTGCGAATTACACCGTTCTCAGCACAAGTTTGGGAATGACTGTTTCCGGGACGGAAAGTAACGATACGCTCACCGGCATCGAACGTTTTCAATTTGCTGATCAAAAAATTGCGATCGACCTCAATGATGACCAAGCTGCCAGCAACACGGTCAGACTGATCGGCGCGGTATTCGATGCACCAACCATTCAGGCGCACCCGGACTATGTCGGCATAGGGCTTGGTTTGTTTGATTCCGGTCAAAGCATGTTGCAAGTTTCACAGCTGGTGATCGGTGTGCTGGGTAATCCGGATAATGACACGTTTGTGGATACGGTGTACCAAAACGTTACCGGTAGCGCACCGTCAGCCGAAGACCACAACCTATATACCGGATTGCTCACAGGCAGCGGCGGCACGTTATCGCAGGCGCAGCTCCTTGAAATTGCGGCCAATTCCGAGGTGAATGCCACGAACATCGATTTAATCGGATTGCAGCAAACCGGGGTGGAGTTTACTTAATCGCTCGGCGAATCAAGCTTTGTCTTGGTTTTTCAAAGTAGCGGGGTAACGCGCAGGATTACCCTGTAATTCGGCATTGCAATCCTACAGCCGCCGCACACATGGAACAAAAAAGCTACCGAGCAAACCGATAGTAAGCAATTTTTTCATGATATCAATACCGCACTCTTGATGAATTACTGTCATTCCGCCGGTTCACAGCCGGGTTTCTTTTTGTCGCTCCAAGCCAGCGAGCGGTAGTCAAAACCATTCTCAATCACCGGCTTAATAATGTCGAAGTAGGGCGAAATGTCGAAATCGCGCGGGGTGTACAAACTATAATGACGAATGTGGTAGATATCCGCGTAGCAATCGGTATTCCTCGGATCATCCGACCAGGTACGTTGAATCTCCGGCAATATCGGATAGCGCACCGATTCAAACGCTTGCGCGATCAGCGTCGAACAGATCGCTCGTGTCGGATCTCCACTGCCGAGGGCTAACATACGTCTGCGGAACCGTGTCGGAACCGGCATTGTCGGCAGCAAATAGCGCAAAAGATCGAAAATATGCTTGAGATCATAGTGCTGGCCGATGCGCGCAATAACAAAATCCACCACACGCTTGCGATCCTCATCGTTCAAACCGACAGGACGGCAAATCCGGGTATGCATTTGCGCATAGTGAGCGAGTGTTATCGCGCGCACACCTTCCTTCAAATCAGCTTCTATCAATACCTGGGGCAACTGCCAGGGCGCGCTATGCGGCAGCACGTTACCAATGTACAGCGCGGCATGCGACCAAGTAGATTGCGTAAGGTATTTGATGGCTACGCTGACGCGAGTATCCCCCTCCACCAATAGCACGTCGCCGGGCTGCAAAGTGGCTGCCAGTTTTTCCTGACTGATCGTCGCCACCTGAACACTCTGCCGAACCGGCTTGGTTAAGAAGTGCGCCAGCCCGCGGCCTACAATTTCAGTCACCTGCCCCATGCGATTTCCTTACATCGTTATTTATTTTCGAAACATAGCATCAATTAAATCAACTCTAAAGAGCTTTGCATGAGCGGCGGCTGGCTTACGCAGGCATAAAAATATGATTTTGTTGAATATCATAATGTTAAACCATTGATTAACCGCCACATCAGCTTTGCAACATCAACAGCAACTGATTGAGTCCGTCAGCTACAATTCCGTTTGATGAGCATTTATTGTCAGAACAACACCGATCCCTGCAGCGATGAGAGATTATCATTCGGAATTAATTGATTAAATGAATCATTGCCACACCAAGGTTTACTCTACCAGTGATTGCCAGTAAAATTTTCGCGTATTTCCGTCTTGGCAGGAAATTACCCGCAAGCATAAACCCTGCACCATAGCGTTTTATTTTAGCCGGCACTTCCATCACACAAGCGCTTATGTTTCATGATTTGAACACGATTGCCACCGTTGTTGCCGCAAACTTACCCGATACGGCCGCTCGCTCCGCTGATTGCCCAATGCGCGAGCGCTATTCCACGCCGGATGAGGATTACAATACGGATTGGGTTTCCCGCGCCTTGATCGAGGTTCCATGTACTAACGGTGAGGAATCAACATAACGATGGAAAATGACGCAGCGAAACACGATGAAAAATCAACCGGCAAAAGCCTCCACGGATTGGCATGGCATGCATTGCCGCCCGATGAAATCGCCGCCCTCTGGAAAACTTCCAAGCAATCGGGGTTGACGGCGCAAGAGGCCGCTCAGCGCTTGAGCGATTTCGGCGAGAACTGTCTGCCGGAACCGGTCCGCCGGGCCGCGTGGCTTAGATTCCTTTTGCAGTTTCACAATCCGCTGATCTACGTTCTGCTGCTGGCTGGATCGGTTACCCTTGCATTAGGCGGATTGGTCGATGCGCTGGTCATTCTTGGCGTTGTCGTCATTAACGCCGTCATCGGATTCGTCCAGGAAGGTAAGGCTGAGCGGGCGCTCGATGCAGTCCGCGGTATGCTGGCGGCACGCGCCGCGGTCGTGCGCGACGGCGAGCGCCAGCACATCGATGCGGCACAACTGGTTCCCGGCGATCTGGTGTTGCTGGAATCGGGCGACAAAATTCCCGCTGACTTGCGCCTGATTCATACACGGAATCTGCAAGTCATCGAATCCGCTCTCACGGGCGAATCGGCACCGGTCGAGAAGGAATCGGCCGCCGTATCCCAGCAAGCCAATCTGGCGGACCGGACCAATATGTGCTATTCCGGGACGCTGGTAAGCTATGGCCAAGCGCAAGGCATCGTTGTCGCTACCGGCGTGCTTACGGAAATCGGACGCATCGGTGCGATGGTCAGCGATGTCAAAAGCCTGGTGACACCGCTGACACGACGGCTGGATCAGTTCGCCCGGCAAATCACTGCTTTCATTTTGGGGGTCGCGACAGTAACGCTATTGTACGGTTATTACATCGCTCAACTTCCATTGTTCGATTTGTTTCTCGCAGTTGTCGGACTGGCAGTCGCCGCGATTCCCGAAGGTATGCCGGCCATCGTGACAATCGTGCTGGCGATCGGCACCCGGGTCATGGCGCGCAAGAAAACCATTGTCAGACGTCTGCCGGCAGTCGAAACCCTCGGCTCGGTTTCGGTGATCTGCACCGACAAAACCGGTACGCTGACCCGGAATGAAATGACCGCCGTCCGGCTGGTATTTGCCGGTTGCGAGATAACGGTGTCAGGCGCCGGATATGCGCCGGACGGCGGTTTTCACATCAACGGCGTCAGTATCGACCCGGCAGCCATTGCCGGATTCGAGGATTTGGCGCGATGCGCGCTGCTTTGCAACGACGCCCGGATTCATCATGATTTCGCCGACAACTGGACGCTGACCGGCGATCCGACGGAAGGCGCCTTGATGACGCTGGCTCACAAAGCGGGCATGGAACCGTCCGGCGCTGCGCCGCAGTGGCCTCGCGTCGACGCGATTCCGTTCGAATCCGAGCGTCAGTACATGGTCACGTTGAATCACGATCACGGCGGACGCCACCTATTGTTTTTGAAAGGCGCGCCGGAACGCGTCTTCTCGCTCTGTAAAACGCAATCCGGCGGCACTGCTATCGATCGCGATTACTGGGAAGCCGCCGTCACCCGCGCTGCTCAAGCAGGTGAACGGGTGTTAGCGCTCGCCCAAGCGCAATGGTTAGAGAACCGGCAAGACATTGAAGTCAGCGACATCGCGCCTCGCTTTGAGTTGTTGGGGCTGGTGGGCATCATTGATCCGCCCCGGGAAGAAGCGATTGCAGCAGTCGCCGAATGCCACTCGGCGGGTGTGAGGGTCAAGATGGTGACTGGCGATCATGCGATCACGGCGGCGGCGATCGGCAGCCAGCTCGGCCTGGTTTCCGGACGAACCCTGACGGGTGATGCGATCGAAAACCTGGATGACAGCGCGTTACGTGAACATGCGCTCACCACCGACATCTTTGCCCGCGCCACACCGGAGCATAAACTGCGGCTGATCACCGCCTTGCAGTCGCAAGGCCATCTCGTGGCAATGACCGGAGACGGTGTAAACGACGCGCCGGCATTGAAGGCGGCTGACATAGGAGTCGCCATGGGTCAAAAAGGCACCGATGCTGCCCGCGAAGCATCCGATCTGGTTTTGACGGATGACAACTTCGCCACGATTGCCAGCGCTATCCGCGAAGGCCGCGTGGTTTACGACAATATCAAGAAATCGCTGATGCACATGTTGCCTACCAATGGCGGCGAAGCCGGTGTCATTCTGCTGGCGATCTTTGCTGGTTTGCCGCTACCGGTAACCGCCGGTCAGATCCTATGGGTAAACACGGTCACGTCGGTCACGCTGGCATTGGCTTTGGCATTTGAACCGGCGGAGCGGGGTGTCATGACGCTTGCGCCACGCCCACCCGGCGAGCCCTTGATCACACAAGCGCTCGGGTTGCGGATTCTGTTTGTGATCGTTTTGATGGTAGCCGCGACATTCGCTATCTTCAATTGGGAATTGCAACGCGGCAGCAGCCTCGAGACGGCACGCACCGCCGCAGTCAATATGATTGTGGTGTGCGAACTGTTTTACCTATTCAATGTCCGTCATTTTACGGCGCACGCATTCAGACTGGAAACGCTACGCGGCAACCCGGTGGTTCTGCTGGTGTCTGGTATTCTGATCGTACTGCAACTCGCCTTTACCTACACAGCACCGATGCATCATCTTTTCAAAAGTGTCGCGCTCGATATTCATTCCTGGGCGGCTATACTCAGCTTGGGCTTACTATTGTTCCTGTGCGTTGAAGCGGAAAAAACTTTCCTGCGTATCGCCAGAATCGACCGTTTGTGAAAAGCCGGTTGCATATATTCCATACGCAAAGGAGCGCTATTAATGAAACTGATTAACCATGTCTTTGTTGCAACGGATTTGTCATCCCCATCCTTGCAAGCCATCGAACGAGGCTTCGATATTTCCCGAATAACCTCGGCCCGCTGCACGGTCATGCATGCTCTCGGGCTGAACGCTTTGGGTTCGCTGCAGGATCTTATCGGAGACCAGGCTGCCACCGTCACGAGCAAACTGGTCGATAAGCAGCGTAATGAATTGCACTCGATCATTTCCGATACTTCCCGCAACCGCGGAGTAACTGCTGAAATTCTAGTCGAGGAGGGATTGCCCACTGCGGCGATTCCGGCTTGCGCCGCCTCAACGAGCGCGGATCTTGTCATTGCCGGTTCCCGCGGGGATAACGCATTGCGCCGGCTTCTAATTGGCTCGACCGCCTCGCATCTGCTGCGCAAATGCCATTGCCCGGTATTGATTGTGAAAACCGGCGTCCACGGCTCGTACAAGAAAGCTTTACTGGCGATCGATTTTTCGCCGGCCTCGGAACTTGCTCTCCGGATAACCCGTGAGATCGCTCCTGATGCCGGTATCGTGCTGTTCCATGCCTTCGACGTGCCGTTCGAAGGGTTGTTGAATTACGCCGGCGTCACCCAAGATGACATTAAACGCTACCGGCACGAAGCCTGCAGGAAAGCGTTGCATTTACTGCACGAGCTGGCCCGGAATGCAGGCTTGACGGAAGTTCAGTATCACGCACAGGTGGAGTGCGGCGACGCCACGCGCGCCATCCTCAATCAAGCCGAACGTCAAGATTGCGATCTGATCGTTATGGGCAAGCATGGCACGCACGTTACCGAAGAATTATTGCTGGGAAGCGTCACAAAACGAGTGTTGGACGAAGCGCCAACGGATCTCTTGGTAAGCGTCGATGCACGTTCTCCGGAATTGGCAACGCTCGGCGGAATACAAACCGGCGGCCGCATTTCCGGCGAACCGGGCACGGAAAAAGATGCGCCCCCCTCACCGTCCTTCCCGCCGCCAGCGCATTTGCTGCTGGCAACCGATCTAAGCCCGCGCTGCGACCGCGCGCTCGACCGGTCTATCCAGCTGGCGCAGGCTTGGCAGTCGCATCTGACAGCGCTCAATGTCTTCGATGTTCCCGACGCGCCGGATCAAATCCTGGCATGGGCCGCAGGCGATCAATCGTTTGATTTGCAACACGATGCGCGTCATCAGTTAAACCAGGATCTGGCGAACATGGGATCGCGCGCCGACATCCGGTTGGTCCGCTCAGCTGCGCCTGCGGATTCGATCACCCTCGTTGCCAGGCAAACCGGCGCGGGATTAGTGATAACCGGCGTAGCGCGGGACGAACCGCTCGGGCGTTTTCTGCTAGGATCCACTGTCGAGAAATTGTCGCAGACATTGGAGCAGCCGCTGCTGATCGTCCGCAATCGTGTCCATGGGCCATATCGCAATATTGTCGCCGTCACCGACTTATCCCGGAATTCCAGTGCCGCATTGCTTGCCGCCGCGCAGTGGTTCCCGCAATCCGCCGTGGATGTGTTTTACGCACATGAGCGTCCCAAAGCGATGGGTTCCGCGCCGGAAAGCGCAGCGTTAAAACTTGCCAGTTCCGCAGTTCATGAACGTTGTGAGCGGTTCGTCACCGGCAGCGGCATCCCCCGGTTACGAATCAGGCACATCGTACCGGTGGACGAAGCATTGGAAACTTCACTCACCCGGTATGTCCGCCGGCACGCGATTGATCTGGTCGTGATGGGTTCCAGTGAAAACACCGGTTTGTTCGATACATTGTTCAAAAATTCCCTTAACCGGGTTTTGCAATGGATTTCTTCGGATGTACTCGTGGTTCCCGCAGCGGATAAGCAAAGCGGATGATCCAATTACATCCGGTCATCATCTTCCTCGGCGGCTTGACAATCATCGTCCTGGGAGCCGAGATGCTGCTGCGCAGCGCTACCCGGGTGGCCGCAATGCTCGGTATCAGTCCGATCGTTATCGGCTTGACCATCGTTTCGATCGGAACCAGCACCCCCGAGCTGGCGGTCGGCATCACGGCGGTCGCGGAGGATAAAGGTTCGCTGGCGGTCGGCAATATCGCTGGCACCAATATCCTCAACATTTTGTTTATACTGGGCCTGAGTGCGGTTATCCGCCCGCTGCCAATCCGGCTTCTGAGTATCAAACTCGATGTGCCGGTGATGATCGGCTCGGCTTTCATTTTGATTATGCTGTCGCTTGACGGCGTTCTGTCCCGGATCGAAGGTATGTTGCTGGTATTTGCGGCGGTGTTTTATACAATCTTGCTGATCAAAGAAAGCCGCAAGGAAAGTGCCGCAACCAAGAAGGAATTTTCGGAGGAATTTGGTGAGAAGCCCATTCCCAAAGCACATCGGTATCCGCAATATGCTCTACAGTCATTGCTATTGTTCACAGGTATGGCGCTAACAGTATTGGGTGCGGATTTGCTGGTCGCGGGGGCGGTGAACATTGCCAAGACTTACGGCGTCTCCGATGCTTTCATCGGATTGACAATCGTTGCCATCGGCACATCCGCGCCGGAACTGGTAACGACACTCGTAGCCACTTACCGGAATGACCGGGACGTGGCGGTTGGCAACTTGATCGGCAGTAGTATCTACAACATTCTGGTGATCCTGGGTTTGACTACGCTAGCCGCCCCTAGTGGAATCGGCGTTGAGGATGATATTTTATGGATCGATTTGCCGCTAGCGGCAATCGTCGCCGTTGCTTGCCTGCCGGTATTCCGCAGCGAGCGGATGGTATCGCGCAATGAAGGGATTGTTTTTGTAACTGCGTACATCTTCTATCTGACCATGCTGGTCATGCTGCGCACATGACGATGGCCGACACGGTCTGATGGTTATCTCAAATAACTGCCATCAGACCGGCAGCAATTGACTATTTCAAACCAGATAAATCCTGCTGATACTTTGATTTGCATTGCTCGCCTTTTCCACCCAGATCCAACACCCCCTTCGTTCGCATGCATTCGTTATATTCAAACAAAATATCGTTCTTTTTCTGCGCGGTCTCGAGCGAAGCCGACAGCTGCTTGACCTGCTGTGCGATATGCTTCAAATTTGTATCTGAAGCAGCACCAACACCCTCTATGCTTTCTTTGGTCGCATCCAGTTTTTTCAACGAAACCTGATTGATTTTATTGACTTGCTCGGCAAATGCATGATTCGCTCTGCTGGAATAATTTTTTAATTCATCGACATTCTGCTGCGTAATGCCTGCTAACCTTGTTTGGTAATTATTGAGCTCTCCCTGCACGAAGGTATTGATGCTTTCCTTAAAGCCATCCAGTGAACTATCGATTTCCTGCTTGAATCCCAGCATTTTTCTTTCAATTAAAACTTTGACGTCATCATCCAGTTTTTTAACGATAGAGTCGGAAATTTTATCGACCGGCGGACGTGAGTCGATAATTTCAACTTTTGCCGCAGCCAAGTTGGATTTTATGTCATCGCCGAGCGATTTCTGCTTGCTGTCAATCTGATTCAGCGCATACTTTTCATTTTCCGCAACCAACCAGGAAATCAGCACCAGCTCTTTTTTCTTCTCCTGATTCAGACCATGAATCATCTCATCCAGAATACTCGCAGCCGCTTCCTTATCCGCTATCCCCTTGGCGTGCGATAAGTTGGCCGAATCGAGATAACTCTGCAAATTGCCCTGAATCTCGCTGACATTGGCATTCGCTCTCGCGGATACCATCGACTGACGATAAAACTCGTACGGCAAATAAACCAGTGCCAGAAGAGCGCACACAATAGACGCCGCCGTTTTCCAGCGTTTGTGCTGGATATAGAAACTCAATCCGAGAAATACCAGAGCCAAAAGGAAAATCGGCATTAAAATTTGCGCAATTTCCAGCCAGCCTCTTTCCATCAGCGATTCAAACGAAACAAACTTCAATATTTTGGCAATAAACTCATTCATCAACGACTCCCCATATGACGAAAAAATGCAATTAAACGTAACAGATAACAGCTATTATTCAGGATAGTGATAATTTATCATGGTATAGCCGTTCGATTGTATAAACTTTGGCTTTCAGTACCTGCCGGCATAACCCAGGATTCCGCTCGACATCGAATTTCAACGTAACAAGGAATAGCGTGCAAACAGCATATATTACACATCCGGATTGTCTCAAGCATGACATGGGCATGGCCCATCCGGAGTGCCCGCAGCGCTTAACCGTCATTGAAAATGAGCTGAAAGCCACCGGGTTGCTGGCGCAATTGCAGCGCTACGAGGCTCCGCTGGCCACGACGGAACAATTGGCGCGCGTGCATACTCAGGAATATATTGAAAGCATCCGTCAGGCTGCTCCGGCAACCGGTTTGATTGCCTTGGATGCGGATACCGCGATGAATCCTTTTTCTCTCAGCGCCGCGTTACACGCAGCGGGCGCGGTTGTACTGGCCACCGATCTGGTTCTGGCCGGTACCGTCAACAATGCATTCTGCGCCGTCCGTCCGCCCGGTCATCATGCGGAATCGGACCGCGCCATGGGATTCTGCCTGTTCAACAATATCGCGGTCGGAGTGGCGCATGCCATTGAACAGCATCATCTGCAGCGCATTGCGATTCTGGATTTTGACGTGCACCACGGCAACGGCAGCGAGGAGATTTTCCGCGACAACCCGCACGTCATGCTGTGCTCGACGTTTCAGCACCCCTTTTATCCCTACAGCGGCGCAAACAGCGCCACTGAGCGTATGATCAACGTACCGCTGCCGCGCGGCTGCAACGGCGCGGCATTCCGTCAAGCCGTCACCGATCACTGGTTACCAGCACTCGATCGCTTCAAACCGGAGATGATTTTCGTCTCCGCCGGATTCGATGCGCATCGCGACGACGATATGGCGCAGCTGCTACTTGAAGACGAAGACTATGTCTGGATCACGCGGCAGATCAAAGTCATCGCTGATCAATATACACACGGCCGCATTGTTTCGGCGTTGGAAGGCGGGTACGATCTAAAGGCATTAGCACGTTGCGCGGTCGCGCATATTCAGGCATTACAAGCAAAAAATACCCCTTCCGTTAGCGCAAACCGCTAATGGGTGTTTGTAGGTAATACCGCGCATCCGGTCAACGCGGAAAATGTATCCTCGATCACGGAACGAGGGACATTCCGGGTGATGAATACAATGCGAGTGCGCCGGTCATCCGATGGCCATCCGACCAATTCCACCGGAGGATGAAAAATATGCTGAACCCCATGAATAACTATCGGACCGGCACGATTCTTCATATTCACTATCCCTTTGATGCGCAAAATATCCGCGCCGTTGACCGCCATCAGAAAATCCAGCCACCCCTCAAACGATTCGGGATCGATCGGTTCGTCAAAAGTAAAACAATAAGACAAAATATGATCATCATGGCGATTAATATCCGGTTGTTTAACAATGGATCTATTGGAAGAATACAAAGTTTGCGCCGCACCATGCCGCACAGATTTGTATCGGCTTGAAGGATTTCCGGCAAACGCTTCCGCATTCAGCCACCTGACAACATCCGGCGTTTTTTGATCTATCGAAAATAAGTTAGCACTGAATACCGATGGCCCATCCACCTGACCGTTGACAGCCAGTAATTGTATGGCGGCGGGATTCAGAATCGCCAAGCGCTGTTGCAACGTACGGCGTTGCTGTTCATCGATCAAATCACTTTTGGTCAAAATAATCCGGTCTGCTACCGCAGCTTGCTTTACGGCTTCGGGATGGTGATCCAGTGTATCCATCGCATGGATACAATCGATGGTAGTGACAACCGCATCCAAGCGATAATGCGCGGTAATTTTTTTATTCGTCATTAAGGTATGTAAAATCGGAGTCGGATCAGCCAATCCGGTAGCTTCGATGATCACCCGGTCGTAGTTGCGTACCCCATTGCGGGAAAAACGCCAGGTGATATCTTTAAGCACCTTGGCCAAATCACCGCGCATCGCGCAGCAGATACAACCATCTCCCACTTCCATGACCAACGTTTCATTGCTGTGCGCAACCAGTAAATGGTCCAGGCTGATTGCACCAAATTCGTTAATCACAACCAGGGTTCGTCTGAAGAGTGGCTGCTGAACCAAATGATTTAACACCGTAGTTTTGTCGCTGCCTAAAAAACCAGTCAGCAGCGAAACCGGAATCGGCGATGATTTTTTTACAGTATCCACAGTCCTTCAACAAGCTGAGTAGCAAGCCACGAGGCACCGTTCACGCTGGATTGCTTTGGCAATGCTCACAAACTCCATGCAGTTCCAGCTGTTTTTGTGCCAATATAAAACCGGTGCTTTGAATGCTACGCTCAAGCTCCTCGATGATGCGCTTCTTGATGCCGACTTCCTTGACACTGCCGCAGCGGTCACAGATCAGAAATTGCGGTGTCTCATGCTGATGATCGCATGCAATGTGCGCACACGACATATATTGGCCGGCAGTTTCCAGTTTATGAACCAGTTTTTCCTGAATCAGGAAATCCAGCATGCGATAAACGGACATCACCGGTAACGATTCCTGGAATTGCGTTTTATATCGATCCACGATTTCATAAGCCGAAAGCGGCGTAGCAGAAGCCAACAACACCATGAGCACATTCTTTCGTTTGTGGGTTAATTTTGTTCCTGCCGACGCACAAACTTCCCGTGATTTTTTGATGATTTGTTCGATATCGACTGACATTTTTAAGAATTTCAGTATTCGGAATGATCAGAAATACTGCTAGTGATTAACCGGTAAAAGCATATCACGCTAGAGAAATTCTATGTGCAGATCCATAAATTCAGTTGAGAATCAAAGCCATTCTTATTGATCACTCCACGCAGGAAATGGATCTTCCAAGGTTAACCAATATTTCTCTCCTGCTTGCGATTCTTCATCGGTCACTAAACATTCATCCAGCCATTGGCATATTCCTTGTTGATCAATATTCTGACCGATAAAAACCAATTCTTGCCGCCGGTCTCCATGCGGCTCTTCCCATTTCTCCAGTATCGATTTCAAATAATCTTCATCGTCTGGCCATTCATTCCTAGGCACAGCTTTCCAAAACATACCGACATAACCATGGTGCGCGATGCCACCGGCTTGATTCCACTGCCCCGCATAGTCAGGCCGGGTTGCCAGCCAGAAATATCCCTTCGACCGGAGTAATTTTCCTTCTGACCAAGGTTGATGGATAAAATCGTAGAATCGTTGTGGATCGAATGGTTTCCTGGCTGTGTAAACAAAACTGCTGATGCCGTACTCTTCCGTTTCAGGTATATGTTCGCCGCGCATCTCCTTTAAACAGCCGGGGGCTTGTTGGGCATGCTCAAAACTGAATTTCCCGGTATTTAAAAGCTTGTGCAATTCAACTCGGCCATCTTGGATGGCAATAACTTCAGCTTCAGTATTCAAGCTGCGCAAGATACCCTGGAGTTGAATTAACTCACCCGGACTGATCAAATCAATTTTATTGATCAGAATGACATCACAGAATTCCACTTGATCAATCAGGAGATCAGCGACACTGCGCTCATCATCTTCTCCCAGGCTTTCCCCTGTCTCCTGAAGCATTTTCGCTTCTTCAAAATCCTTCATGAAATTAACCGCATCCACAACCGTTACCATCGTATCGAGCCAGGCGATATCGGATAGGCTGATTCCCTTTTCGTCAGCGAATGTAAATGTTTCCGCAATCGGTAACGGTTCGGATATACCTGTAGATTCAATGACCAGATAATCGAACTTTTTCTCGATGGCTAACCGCCGTACTTCAATGAGCAAATCTTCGCGCAACGTACAGCAAATGCAGCCATTGCTCATCTCAATGAGTTTTTCTTCTGCGCGGTTAAATGAAATTTCTTTCTCGATGATGGAGGCATCAATATTGATTTCACTCATATCATTCACAATAACCGCAACACGCAGTTTTTGCCTGTTATTCAGAATATGACTCAATACGGTCGTTTTACCCGCACCCAGAAACCCGGAAAGCACAGTCACCGGTAATCGATCAGTTGGCATCAGTTTGATTTAAATTAGTAGAATTGATATTTGTTATGATATAACATATCAAAAAGGTAACACAATATAATCTTTTTCTAGCCATTAAGGATCCGTCAATTTCCGGCACGGCTCAATCAGGAATTGGTGCCATAGCAGTAACTTGCAACGGCCTTTTTTTAAGATTTGGTTTGAAGTGCGCTTTTACAAAATTGAATAGATTACTGAAATTAATAATCGATGAATCCATTAAAAATTACAGTGACCAGCATGCATTCGCAAAAATTAAGCGGGTTTAATAACGAGTGGTTAATCGTAAAAATGCTTCAAATGCCAACAGACAGTTCAGTATGTTCCTTTTCGCGCGGCAAATAGCGGCCAGCATGATTTTGGCAATGACGATGAGTGCAATGGACGAAGTAATAGCGGAACAAGTAGCCGGGGATTCGACAGCAATCAAAGTTAGGCCCGGAGCCAACGAGCAGAATTCCGCTGTTCAAATGACACCGATAAATATTATCGGTGTTACACCGGATGAATCCTCTCAGCCCAATACCAGTACACTGAAAGGCCGTTCTCTACGCCTGCAGCAAGGTAATACACTGGGTCAGACCTTAAACGAGGAACTCGGTGTTAGCAATGCCTCTTTTGGCCCAGGAGTGGGTATTCCGGTGATCCGTGGCTTAACCGGATCGCGAGTGCGCATTTTACAAAACGGTATTGGCACTCATGATGCCACCAGCTTAAGCCCGGATCATGCCGTAGCGATTGATCCCTTATTTGCCGAAGAAATCAGAATCATGCGAGGCCCGGAAATCGTTCGTTATGGCGGCAACGCAATCGGCGGTATTGTGGACGTCAACGATCATCGCATACCCGGAAAGCGAACCACGAAACCCATCAGCGGCTCTGTTGAAAGCCGCTATGACACTAACGGAGACGGCACAAATTCGGCCTTCAAATTGAATCTGGGAAAAGACCGGCTGGCATTCAATTTAGGGGGATTCTTTCGCAAACGGGGTGATACTCAAATTCCAGGAAAAGCAATTGACGCAGCTTTGGTAGAACAACAATTCGGTCTGTCAGAGATACAAAATGTTAGTGGCACAATCCCCAATACCGATAGCAGAGGAATCGGCGGTTTTGCCGGCATATCATGGCTTGGCCATAACATCATGGCGGGTATGGCGGTCAGCCACACGGATAATCGCTATGGAGTACCTAAAGGCAGTCATCATCTGGACCCCAATCACCTGAATGGATTGGAAACAATCCTGCCGAAACTCAATGATTTGAGAGGATTCGAAGATATCTTCGGTCCCCAAGCGTTGTTTCCCAATATTCGCCTTAATATGCGGCAAACCCGCTATGACTTTAAGTCTGAATGGTACGAGCCAGCACGCGGCATCGAAAGTGTTAGTTTCCGCTATGGCTTGGTCGACTACGGGCATACTGAGATGGAAGGCGGGTCCCCTTTCACAAAGTTCAAAAACGATACCGGTGAAGGGCGTGTTGAAGTACGTCATCATGCGTTTCCGAATCTAACCGGCACCTTTGGCGCACACTGGATACATCGCAATTTTTCCGCGCTGGGTGTAGAAACATTTGCACCTCGTACCAAGCAACAGTCTTTGGGCTTATACACGACGCAAGATTACGCCTGGAATAATTGGATCTTGCGCGGCGGACTCCGCTTTGAACACACGCATATCGACCCCAGTGTAAACGAATTGAGATTACGCGGTAGCGCCCTGCCGCCAGTGCCGTTACCCGGCTCACTTGACTACCAGTCACTGTCTGCTTCCTCAGCACTGCAATGGAGTCCGCGGACAGATACCGTATTAACGCTGACATTAAATCGCGGCAAGCGTCCTCCGGATATCCAGGAACTACTGGCACTCGGCCCGCATTTGTCGACTCGTAGTTTTGAAATTGGCAATGTGCAGCTCAAGAATGAGACTGTAAATATGGCCGATTTAGGAATTGAATGGAAGTCCGGAAGTATCAGCGCGCGAGCTAACGGTTACTACAACCGCACTGACGATTTTATCTACCTGCGAAATACCGGTTTGGTGTATGAAATTGACAACGAGGTGATCCGTCAGCGCTGTGTCAGTGATGCGGAATGTGTATCGATCCTCGCCTATGATCAACGGCATGCTGAGTTCATCGGCTTCGAATCCAGGATTGACGCAACACTTTATCAGATGCCCCAAGGCAATTTGCTGCTCACTTTATTTTCCGATTATGTCCGCGGCCGTTTTGTCACTGGCGACCGCGATGATGTGCCGCGTATGCCTCCACTTCGTTACGGCGCTGAACTGGGCTACGGCAACTCCACCTGGAATACCGCAGTACGATATACCCGAGCCGAAGCGCAGCATTATCCGGGAAAAAACGAAACACCCACTGATAGCTACCATTTGTTGATCGCAACGGCAGATTATCAAATCACAACGAGCAAATGGGGCAATTTGTGGCTATTCGCCAAAGGGCACAATCTGCTGAACGAGGAAATACGTAATTCGGTTTCTTTTTTGCGAAATTTTGCACCGGAACCGGGACGAAGTTTCATCTTGGGCGCGCGCGCCACATTCTAAAACTGGCTGCTATCCCGAATCTCGACATGGAATCGTTATATTGAAAACATCAGCCGGTAAAACTTATCTTTGCTTTTATCTACTCTTCATTGTTTTACTATCCGGCCGGCAAGCTTTTGCCGTGCATCTGGATGTTGAAGTCTGGGGACAAGGCAATGCTCTGTTTACAGGCTATTGCCGTACACCCGGCGCGGTAGGTTGCGATCTGGACGGATTAGCCGAGGTATTGCATTTACCGGCGGGAACATTGCCGATAGAAGCTGTTACCGGGAAACTGATTTTTCCAGCCGATTTTCAAGATCTACCGGGCGGGGATTTCAAAACTAAAAACCCAGGATTCCAGTCGATTCAAAATGCATTGCTACCGAATGAATTGCTGAGTTACCGCGCGCTGGGAGCACTCAAATACTGGGATCCGGTTTTATCTTCTTGGGGAAAACCGCCCGAAGGCACACAAATCAGACTGTTTGGCGGACTGGAAGCAAGCGCTGACATAATCAACGATCTATCCCAATGTGCCGGTCAGTTAATATGTTTCAGCGATGGAATCTTCGGTAGTGACGGCAGCACCATTTTTTCTGCCAATGGCATCTTGGGCAATCCGGAGCTGGTTGTCGATATTACGGGAAGCAACGGCGTATTGCACACGCATCTGAGTTTTTTCCTGGAAAACCAGAAAGGTGAAATAGGCGGTCCCGTAGGCGCTTATCTCATCGAAATGCAACTTATCTCCAATGCCCGTTACTTTCCTTCAGCGCCGTTTTTCATTTTATTCAACGCAGGCTTGCGTGAAGATGAATTCGCCGCAGCATTGTTAGCGCTTACTGGCGGCATCATAGCGCCTGATCCGGACCCACCGCAACCAGTCATTCCTGTATCCATTCCTGGTGATGTTGACTTCGATGGCGATGTAGATCGACTCGATGTAGCGTTGATTTTACTAGCCGCACAAAACAATGAGCCGGTGCGATCCAGCAATGTCATGCTCGATGTCAATCGTGACGGTGTTATTAATCGCACCGACGCATTTCTGGCTAAACAATTATGCACGCTGAGGCTGTGCAACATTCCGGTCTTGGCTCCCGCCACAGTTTTGAATGTGGCAGCGGTCTACGATGAAAAGAACAGCCTATTGGATTTGAACGATGTTCAAGTAGGTAATTTGCATTATCGGGCGCAGTTGCAGTTAAAGGATAACAATTTATTCGAACTGAATTCGGCGCAGTTGGATATATCACGCTATGCCGTACCTGCACATTACGACATTGAGACGGCAATTCTGGAAGTCCCTTCGGTTTATATCAACGAAAAAAATTATAGGGCAATCCTGCGCAACATAGGGGATTCGAAGTTCCGGCTGGAATACTTTGAAGAAATTGACACAATTTTTAAGTAAGGCTGATTTTTCCAGGAGGATAACGACAAAATTCATTTTGCAGCAAGTATCAATCAAAACAGTAATTTAAAAAATTTAAGGGGCTTGATCATGTTTAAAAAAATACTTATTGGGTTCGTAACTTTAGTTGCTAGCTGGTTCTTTTCATCCGCTAGCGCGGTTGAACATCATCACGAAGGTGACATACAACCTTGGAAAATCGGTGCGGAAATATTCGTTAACAGCAATTTATTCGAGCCCGATTTTGGTGATATCGGTGGAGGATTATATGCAACAGATGAGCCAGGGTTTGATGTTCACATAGAAAAAGGCGCATTTACCCCTGGCAACTGGCTGCGTTTTCAGCCTGTCGGCAAATTGTTATTCTGGAATGGCACCGAATGGAGTTCGGCAATGCCAAACGGAGAGCGGATCGAGATCACCGACGCGCTTGACAATATCATTTCGTATCGCGCCGATGGCACAAGCAGTACTCCGGGAGTAATCGGGAAAATTGGCAGCGACGGCGGATTGCACGATCACTTGGAAATGTCAATTCTCAATGCATCCAACACGTTGGGCGGCAGTACCGGCGCATATCGCATCGAACTCAAATTATTCGAATCTAAAGCCAACAGCGATACTTCGGTTGCTATTGCCGCATCTCCTATCGCAATCGTTTTTAATCGCGGGCTTGCGCAAGATAAGTTTGAATTGGCAGTCTCGGCAGCTGCAGACCTGAGAGACAACTCCGTTTTCGTCGCGGAAACAGGAATGTTAACTATCCAACGAGTCAAAGCACTGGGCTCATATTACCAAGCAAAACTCAAACATCTTGGTGATAACAAATTTGAACTGATTGATGTTCAGGAAATTCCCGCCACCAAGGAATGAAAGATACCCTTAACTTCCGCTTAGAGAACCCCAAATAGCGTCAAGAACGCGTTCTCAGCCGGATGACAAGTGCAGCAAGAGGTGGCCGCTCGGTCACCTCAAACCGCAAAGGTAGCGCGATGATCAGGCTAGGCAGAATCAGAAGAAAAAGCATACCGTTTGCGAGTGATCAATAAACGTTTTCAATTTGATTTCAAGGCAGCATCCGCGGACATAGTAGTTTCTCAGCGTATCCCCAGGTTTTCTGGAGGGATATCACCCGGTTGTCTGGATTGCAGGTAGTGATATACACTGCAATACTGTACCAAAATTCTGCACGTCGGCTGCTGGAATGGTTGACAGTTTTACCGCTCGTTCCACAAGACAGCTTGACGTCAATACGGAACTTCAGAAATGCATTCTGAAGATTTACCGGTGTTTTAATTTTTTTCATGGACCCACGTCAATGAAGTTTTTTGCTTTTATCTTGTTAGCGATGATTCCCGGCCTGGCAAGTGCTGCCGAGCCGTCATCATCCGGACTATCCGATACCCTCGAGGAGCGGGTAAAACCCTGCATCATCTGCCACAGAGATGCAGACCGGATAGACCGGGATGCCTATTTCCCGCGTATTGCAGGCAAACCGGCTGGTTATCTCTTTAATCAATTGCGTAATTTTCGTGATGGGCGGCGCTATTATCAGCCGATGGCCATTTTGCTCGAAAACATGTCGGATGAATACATGCGGGAAATCGCGGATTATTTTGCTGCCCAGCCCTACGCTTATCTGGAGCCGGTAGTGCCCGCACTGACGCCGGATGAAATCAAATCCGTGGAAACACTGATGTATTCCGGCGACCCCGAACGCGATCTTCCGGCATGCGGTGCTTGTCATGGCGAAAAACTGATGGGCGTGCAACCGGCCATTCCCGGCCTGCTGGGCTTACCGCATGCCTATCTGGCGGCGCAATTCGGCGGCTGGCGCAATGGCGGAATCATGCGCGGGCAGATACCGGATTGCATGTCGGAAATAGCCAAGAAACTGACTCAGGAAGAAGTTAATGCGCTGGTGCAATGGCTGCCCGGGCTGCCAGTATCGGGGCAATCCGCCGGAGCGGATGCACTTACTCCGGAATTGGCGCAGCGTTGCCGGACTATTTTGTCCGGGAAGGAGGTGACACGATGAGAAATTTAAGCGGAGCAAGATTGACGAGCATACGACGGATCATTGTTTGCGTTGCAAGCGGTTTGCTGTCCCTGGTGCAAGTGGCATCGGCTCAGCCGCTGACTAACTCCGATACGGAACAGGTCCAGCGCGGAGAGTATCTCGCCCGGGCAGGCAACTGCATGGGGTGTCATACCACGCGCGGTGGCGAGCCCTACGCGGGCGGCCGCAAGCTGAATACGCCTTTCGGTCAATTCGTCACACCGAATATCACGCCGGATAAAGAAACAGGGATTGGCGGCTGGAGCGGCGAGGATTTCTGGCAGGCGCTACATTACGGAAAATCGAAGGATGGCCGTAATTTGTACCCGGCTTTTCCGTATACCGAATACACCAAAGTTACCCGGCCGGACGCCGATGCAATCTTCGCCTATTTGCGTTCACTGCCGCCCGTCGCACAAACCAATCCCCCGCACAAGATCAATCCACCTTACGATAATCAGGCGCTCCTGTATCTTTGGCGGAAGTGGTATTTCAATGAAGGCGTCTATCAGCCGGACAAATCGAAAAGCGATGAGTGGAACCGAGGTAATTATCTGGTTCAGGGGCTCGGACACTGCAACGCCTGCCATACTCCGCGTAATGTATGGGGAGCAAGCCAGGACGATCAGCTGACGGGCGGTAAAATCATGGGCTCCTACTGGTATGCACCCTCGTTGATATCCCCGCTGGAAGCTGGAGTGAGTGAATGGCCGGTCGAGGATATTGTCGAACTGCTGTCCACCGGGATAAACAGCCATGCTGTAACTTCCGGCTCTATGGCCACGATTGTCCGGCAAAGTCTGCAATATCTGTCGGACTATGATATCCGTTCGATAGCGGTTTACCTTCAATCCCTGGGCGAGAAGAAAGGCGACGTCAAAGCACCCCGGAAAGCTCGCAAAATGCCGGAACAGATGCGCCAGTATCTAGCACTCGGGCAAGAAGTATATGAAAAACACTGTCAGGACTGTCACGGTCAATCAGGCGAAGGTATACCGAAAATATATCCTCCGCTGGCTGGAAACCGCAATGTGACCATGAGCCCCCCGCTGAACACCATCCGCAACGTGCTGTATGGCGGATATCCTCCCGCCACGGCTGGTAATCCAAGACCCCATGGCATGCCACCGTATCAGCATTTCATTCGCGATACTGAGATTGCCCAAGTAGTGTCTTATATCAGGAATGCATGGGGAAATCGCGGCAGTCTGGTAAGTCCGGAAGACGTCGATAACAGCCGGGGCAGCGAATTCTGAGCCGCTCCGGTGTTCCCAGAGACTTTTCAATTATTAAGCAGCAAATCAACGTAATGCCGTGAAATATTCACAAGATCGCATCATCTCGATATAAGGGCAGACTATAAATTGCAGCAGCAAGATATTTTTCGTTGTATCGGTAAATCACGTCAAGTAATAGTGCTTTAACACTATAGACTGTAACCGATAACAAGTTTTATATTAAGGAAAATAAATGGCTCTAATAACAGACAGCACTTATGGCAAAGATACCAGTGGTAACGACACCATTGACGTCGAAACTTTCTTGGGCGCCAGAAGTGGAGAAGTGATAAATGGGGGAAGCGGTATTGATACGGCGATTTTCTTTGGCAATTCTAGCTCTTTTAATGTTATTGATTTAAGTGGTGTGGTACGAGTTATTGGACTCAGCAGCGCACCAGATTTTTATACTTATGGCCATCCTCCGATACGGTTTCTCAATGTTGAGAAATTGCAATTCTTAGACAGAACGATTGAACTGACCTCACCTGTTAACAACATAATTTTAAAGTCAACTTTTGTGGGCGAGGTTCTCGGTACAAGTGGAAACGATACGATTGAGAATTATGGTCGCTCTGCTAGTAAGATTGATGGTGGCGCTGGAATTGATACCGTTGTGTATTTTGCCAACAGCAGCGACTTCAGCATCAATTACTTGAGCGGTGTGGCACGAATTACTGCACTCAGCAGCGCACCAGAATCTTACCGCTATTCTTTTTCAAACGTGATACATATTAATGTTGAGAAATTGCAATTTTTGGATAAAACGATCGAGCTTGATGGCTCGGGTATTGAACCAGACGGTCGAGAAAATCCTAATCCGACTTTTATTCAACAAGCTTTAGACAATCAAGTTGATTTTGATATAAGTATTGGTGATGCGTTAAATCCAAAATTTTCCCCGGAAGAACTTAACGGAACAGAGATAGACAATATTAAAAGTGCATTTACCAAAATTTACAATAAATCTGATCTCGGTCGAGAAATAATTTATGATTTTTTCTCCTCAGGTAAAAATTTGACTCTCTATGCGGGTGCTACAACGGCAAATTGGAGTGATCCTATACATCACTACATTACCGTTAATTTTGATCCATTGTATTACATAGCTCTTGATGGATCACTTCAGAAATTTTCGCTTGAACACAAGGTGTTTCATGAGTTTTTACACTGGGCTCTAAAAACAAATGATCTTGTCGATAAAAATGGTGTACCGGTTAAAGGTGCCTCTTACCTAACAGCGGCAGATTACCTGACACCAAACCTTGATCACCTAGGGGAAACTGTAATTAAGATGAACCAAATAATGACAGACCCAGCCTTGGGCGAGGTGGCAAGAGGTGGGTATAATGCAGTCTTGGATCAAGCAGATCAGGCTCAATTTATTAGCTCTCTCGCCAGTCTCGATCTTGATCTGCACGGATCATTTGACCAAGTGATCTATATGCCCAAACCACAGATTGATACTTCGGGCAGACTGATAGAAGATCGATCATCCAATGACCTCATCATTATGTGGCAAACTTGGTACACATCAGAACTAAAAAAAGATGAAAAAATATCGTACTATGAACTTAATAATCTTTCTAACCCCAAAGTTTCGTCTGGCTCGGGAGATGATGTAATCGTCGGCCTAAGAGGTGTTGAGAAACAGTATTCGGATAGAATAGATGCAGGAGCTGGAGCGGATCGAATCTATGCGCTGGAGGGAGATGATGTGATTTTGGGAGGGGCTGGAGACGATGTCATAATCGGCGGCGGTGGAATCGATACAGCTTCATACAGCGGCCCCTTGCCTACTTACGTGATTCAATTGAACTTAGCCGATAAGCTAAAAGTAATCGACCAGAAATTAGCACCTGGCAGTGATGGGACAGATACACTTCAAAGTATTG
Source organism: Nitrosomonas sp. (assembly GCF_040240425.1). Classification (GTDB taxonomy): domain Bacteria; phylum Pseudomonadota; class Gammaproteobacteria; order Burkholderiales; family Nitrosomonadaceae; genus Nitrosomonas. Next base: position 55,605 of record NZ_QPHG01000003.1, read on the forward strand.
AGCGATTAATCTTCACTGACGTAGGCCTAGCGCTTGACCTGGATGGGTCTGCTGGCAAGGTTGCAAAATTGATTGGAGCCGTTTTCGGAGCCGAAAGTGTTTCTAATAAAGGATATGTTGCAATTGGACTTCACTATCTCGACAATGATACAAGCTATGAAGATCTCGCCGCTCTGGCCATAGGAGCTGCCGGTGCAAAAACGCCCGAGGAAGTCGTGGCGCTTCTGTGGAACAACGTTGCAGGTTCTGCTCCTACAGCAGATCAAGTACGGTCAATCATTAATGATCCCGATTTAGGCAAATACACCGCAGGTGAGTTGGGTGTTTACGCAGCAGGGCTTTCGCACAATCTGGCCAATATTAATCTGGTCGGATTACAGGAAACGGGTATCGTCTTTGATCCCGCGCACTATCATTCTCTTGGATAGAAGAGAGAATGTTTGTTATTTATTCCGAATATATTGTGATCGGTGCTAATCGGAATTAGCAAAATGTCTGTTTTATCGGTTGTGCAGTGCAGATCAGTTCTTTTCGATCGGATACAATTTTTTAGATGTGGTAATCCCGATCTTAACAAGCAGAATCTAAAATAAAAAACTCTTAATTTCAGCAACCTCTAATCTGGAGCGCTGGAATCTGTTCGACTCACTTTCCTCTTAATTCAAATATTTCATCTAAGTTAGTGTGACTTTCCCCTCTAGCATTTAAAAGTGCAATCCGGATAATCGTAGGCACAAAACTTTTGGAGCGTGCCCGTGATAACAGCAAATTATGCTTTGATGGTGCTTCCATTACTTTTATCTGTTTGTGTCACAACCGGTTAAGCAAGAAATAACAACTTAACCCAAGCCAGTCAATTTCTGACAAAGCACCAGCATCTTAAGATAATGATAGTTCTTACAATTTTAAGGAAATAGCGGTCACATTCGATCAGAATGACGCGGTTTCACAATTCTCAGTAAAATAAGAACAGTTTTTCTATTAGGAACCTTTATGAATCAGTTAATAAAATATCTTGTCTGGATAGCCCTATCGCTCGCCGGGGCTTCCGCTATCGCCGTCATTGCCCTGAATCGCGGTGAATCGATCGGCGCCATCTGGATTGTTATCGCGGCGGTGTGCGTTTACCTTATCGCTTTCCGTTTTTACAGTTTGTTCATCGCGAACCGGGTGTTAAAGCTGGATGAAAGACGCATGACACCGGCGTATAAGCATAACGACGGCCTTGATCATGTGCCAACCAATAAATATGTGCTGTTCGGGCATCATTTCGCGGCGATTGCCGGGGCAGGTCCTCTGGTGGGGCCGATTCTGGCGGCGCAGATGGGTTATTTGCCGGGCATGCTGTGGCTTTTGGCCGGTGTGGTATTCGCCGGTGCGGTGCAGGATTTTATCGTGCTGTTCATTTCCACGCGGCGCAATGGCCGCTCGCTCGGGGATTTGATCAAATCCGAGCTGGGACAGTTACCCGGCATGATTGCCATGTTCGGCACGTTTTTCATCATGCTCATTTTGCTGGCAGTACTGTCCTTGATCGTAGTCAAGGCACTGGCCGAATCGCCGTGGGGCACATTTACGGTAGCGGCGACTATACCGATTGCTTTGTTCATGGGGATTTACGCACGTTATTTCCGTCCTTGTGCTATCGGTGAAGTGTCGATCATTGGTTTTGTGCTGCTCATGTTGTCTATCGTTGCCGGGCAATATGTGCAGGAAGATCCTGAGTGGGGTGCGATGTTCACGTTGAGCGGCGAGCAATTGACCTGGCTATTGATCGGCTATGGCTTTATTGCTGCGGTTCTGCCGGTCTGGCTACTGCTCGCGCCGCGCGATTATTTATCGACGTTTCTGAAAATCGGCACCATCGTGGGCTTGGCGATCGGCGTTATTGTAATTTCGCCAGAACTGAAAATGCCGGCATTGACACAGTTTATCGATGGCTCCGGCCCGGTCTGGTCGGGCGATTTGTTTCCTTTCCTGTTTGTCACCGTGGCCTGTGGCGCAATTTCCGGTTTTCACTCATTAATTGCTTCAGGCACCACGCCTAAGATGATTTCGTCGGAAGCCGATGCGCGTTTCATCGGTTACGGCGCGATGCTGATGGAGTCGTTCGTTGCCATCATGGCGCTGGTTGCTGCGGCAACCTTGGAGCCCGGCATTTATTTCGCCATGAACAGTCCGGCGGCCATCATCGGCACCACTGCGGAATCGGCAACGCAAACGATCACCCAATGGGGATTTTATGTAACGCCGGAAATGATTCACCAAACTGCGCAAAATGTCGGCGAACATAGCATCATTTCACGTACCGGCGGCGCGCCGACACTGGCGGTCGGCATGGCGCAGATTTTGTCGGAAGTCATCGGTGGCACAGCGATGATGGCTTTCTGGTATCACTTTGCGATTTTGTTTGAAGCATTGTTCATTCTGACCGCTGTTGATGCCGGAACACGCGCCGGACGTTTCATGTTGCAGGATTTACTGGGATCATTTGTTCCTGCCATGAAACGCACCGATTCAGTCGTTGCCAGTCTGGTTGCCACCGGTCTTTGCGTCGCTGGTTGGGGATACTTTCTGTACCAAGGGGTTATCGATCCGCTGGGGGGTATTAATACGCTGTGGCCATTGTTCGGTATTGCGAACCAAATGCTGGCGGGGATCGCATTGATTCTGGCGACCTGCGTGCTGTTCAAGATGAAGCAGGATCGCTTTGCTTGGGTGACCTCCATTCCGTTAGTGTGGGTCAGCGTCTGCACGCTGACAGCGGCGTGGCAAAAGATTTTCCACGATAATCCGCGCATCGGGTTTCTCGCCCATGCGGAGAAATACCAGGAAGCGGTGGCGCAAGGCATCGTATTAGCACCGGCCAAGTCCATCGAGCAGATGCAGCAGGTGATTTTCAATGATTACGTCAACACTTCGCTGGCCGGTCTATTCATGGCGGTGTTGATCAGCATGTTGGTGTTTGGCATCCGGACCGTGCTGCAAGCACGCATCGTTCACCATCCGACGGCTCAGGAAGCGCCGTTTGAGTTATTGCCCGTTTATGCGGCGAATGAAAACAAATAATGGAGATTTAACATGTATAACAAAATTACCCTCACTTTGCGCCATTTCACACAAAGCCTGCGATTAATGGTCGGCATGCCTGAATACAGTACCTATGTCGATCATATGAAAAGCACTCACCCTGATCGGGCCATCATGACCTATGAAGAGTTCTTCCGTGAACGTCAGGAAGCACGCTACGGGGGGAAAGGCAGATTAAACCGGTGTTGTTGATCCAGTCAGCGGGCCGTTGAAAAATTTTTTTGAGGCGGCCGAACCAGGCAAGTACAGGCGAGAAAGTGTAGTTTATGCGTGATAAACGAGCATTTTTAGCCTGTTTTTAACGCCGTAGCGACAACGTAGATCATTCTCCAACGGTCTGCTAGAAATAGGTTTCGGACAAAACCCAGGCTTTCCATCCGGCTAAACACAGTAGCGTAAAGAAAGCGGCCACCATATCATCGAACATGACGCCAAACCCGCCTTGCAGATGTTGATCGTAATAGCGAATCGGTTGGGGTTTGGCGATATCAAACAGGCGAAACAATGCGAATGCCGCCAATTGCCAGGCCCAATGATCGGGGGTGAAATACAGCACCAGCAGAAAGGCTACGGTTTCATCCCAGACCATGCCGCCATGATCCGGATCACCCAGCGCTTTGCCGCAAAGACCGCACGCCCAGATGCCGACAATAAACATGATGTCGATCAGCAAGAGAAAATAAACCGGATTCAGATAATGATTGAATAACCAGAATAGCGGAAAGGCGGCGAGTGTTCCCACCGTGCCGGGAGCAAACGGACTGAGCCCTGCACCGCCGGAGAATGCAATGAAAGGGGCGGCATGGCTGTAGACAAAATCCGCATTCGGCTGGAATTGCGGCGCTGTAGAACTGGGTGAATCGTGAGTTTCAGGCGTTGAAGTGGTCATATCCTTTGCTATCCAATGTCATTGCATTGCCTTGTGCGTCTTTTACCGTCAATCCCGCGCCGGAATAAATTTCGCCAATACGGGTGAGCGGGAGGGTTAATTCAGCGGACAGCTTTTCAATTTCCCGGCGGTTTGTTTTAGCTGCCGTGAAGCATAACTCGTAATCATCCCCGCCCGCCAGCAGACAATCGATTGCAATTGCTTGCTGCCGGTATTTTTTTAATACTGCTGAACAAGGTATATCAACTATATTAATACAAGCGGCTTTTCCTGAGGCAGCCAGAATATGCCCCAAATCCGCTGCCAAACCATCGGAGATGTCGATGGCGCTATGCGCCAGGCCGATCAGGCGCTGCCCTAACTCGACCCTAGCTACCGGCGTCAATAACGACGGCAGACATTGGGCGGTTTCTTCAGGCTCCAAGGTGATCTGTTGTAATTCATGGCGCAGCGCCAACGCGGCATCGCCCAGCTTGCCGGAAACCCAGATGTCATCGTCCGGTTGCGCGCCACTGCGGCGTAACGCTTTCCCGGCTGCAACCTCACCGATGATCTGTATGCCGATATTTAATGGACCGGCGGTGGTATCGCCACCGATCAATTCGACATGATAGCGGTCAGCGAGCGTGAAAAAGCCTTGACTGAATTCTGCTAACCATGCTGTATTCTGGTTGACTAACTCTTCCGGCAGTGTCAGCGCTAGTAATGCCCAGCGCGGTTTTGCGCCCATGGCGGCCATATCGGACAGATTAACCGCTAGGGATTTGTAGCCGAGCCGGTAAGGATCTGCATCGGCGAAGAAATGCCTGCCGCTGACCAGCGTATCGGTCGATATCGCCAATTCGGCTCCGGCCGGTACACTGATCAGTGCCGCATCGTCACCGGTTCCGAGTATTGCATTCGTTACAGGCCGCTTGAAATAGCGGCGGATGATATCGAATTCCGAGGCCACGCGGGTGTGATACTAAAGGCGGGTTTTTACCGGTCTGGGAGCCGATATTTCAACGGCGCGCAGCTGAATGGCCAGTTTGTCCAGCACGCCATTGACATACTTATAGCCGTCACTGCCGCCGTAGGTTCTGGCCAGTTCAATGGCTTCGTTGATGATGGCGCGGTAGGGGATTTCCGGGTGATGAATCAACTCAAAAGTGCTGAGCAACAAAATCGCCGACTCGACCGGACTGAGTTCTTTCAAAGTGCGATCCAAATGCGGCTGGATTATTTTTTCCAATTCCTCGGCATGCTGTACCACGCCATGCAGCACATGCACAAAATGCTTGTCGTCGACATGTTTGAATTCGTCGGATTCGCGTAACTGCTGCTCGATAAAGCTGGCCGTACCGCCAGCCACTTGCCATTGATAGATACCCTGCACAACAAATTCACGCGCTATCCGGCGGCGGCTTTTGTATTTTTCCGTTTTGCTGCCGATGGATGGGTCAGTTTCTGTCACGGCGCTGTTCATAAATCGATTTCATCAATTTTAATATGCAAATTGGCCATCTCCAGCGCAACCTGCGCGGACTCCGTGCCCTTGGTGCTCATCCGGGCAATCGCCTGGTCCTCGTCATCGGTGGTCAATACACCATTAGCCACAGGAATTTCTGCTTCCAACTGCACCATGAGGATGCCGCGCGCCGACTCGTTGGCGACTACTTCAAAATGATACGTGTCGCCGCGAATCACAGCACCTAAAGCAATCAGCGCATCGAATTGATCGGACATGGCCATTCTTTTCAGCGTCAATGGAATTTCCAATGCACCTGGAACCGTCGTAATCAGGACATTGGAATCCAGCACGCCATTTTTTTTGAGTTCCGCTGTACAAGCACCAAGCAGACCTTCGCCGATATCGATGTTAAAGCGGCTCATGACAATGCCGATGCGCAAATCTGATCCATCCAGATTGGGCTCAAATTCAAGTATTTCATCATAGTACGGCATATCCGGCTCCTGTAATGTTAATTAATCGCAATAGTAGTGTGATCGCCGGGAATGGAGAATCATGGTTTTTATTTTTCCACATAACGCGTTACTTCCAGACCAAATCCGGTCATGCTGGGCATTTTTCTGGGTGTTGCCATTAACCGCATTTTTCCTACGTTGAGGTCTTTCAATATTTGCGCACCAATACCATGGTCGCGTAAATCCGGTTTGAGCGAGCTGGAAACATGTGTGTCCTGCGATTGTACACGTTCAATCAGTTTTGCCGGGCTTTCTTTCCGGTGCAGCAGCACGATAACGCCTTGTCCTGCTTCGGCGATCAATTTCATCGCGTCATGAATATTCCAAGAATGCGTATTGTCATGAATGTCGAGCAAATCAACTACCGATAACGGTTCATGCACCCGTACCAATGTCTCGACCGCCGGATTGATTTCGCCTTTGACCAAGGCCAAATGGGCGGTGTTGGCAATTTCATCGCGGTAAGCCGCCAGCAGGAACTCGCCGTGCAGCGTTTGAATAGTGCGTTGCGCGACACGCGTAACCAAGCTTTCGGTTTGGCTGCGGTATTGAATCAAATCCGCAATGGCGCCGATTTTGAGTTGATGCTTCTGCGCGAAGACCATCAGATCAGGCAACCGCGCCATACTGCCGTCTTCTTTCAGAATCTCACAAATTACCGATGCCGCGGTTAAACCGGCCATCCTGGCCAAATCGCAACCGGCTTCGGTATGTCCGGCGCGCACCAATACACCGCCTTTTTGCGCCATCAGCGGAAAGATATGTCCCGGTTGCACAATGTCTTGCGGCTTGGCATCGGGCTTGACGGCAACCTGGACAGTTCGTGCGCGATCCGCTGCGGAAATGCCGGTCGTAACACCGCTGGCGGCTTCGATGGAGAGTGTGAAGTTGGTTCCCAGCGGCGCGCGATTGGCCGATACCATCAAGGGCAAATCCAGCTGGTGACAGCGTTCCTCGGTCAAGGTCAGGCAAATCAAGCCGCGCCCATGCGTCGCCATGAAATTGATCGCTTCCGGCGACACAAAATCCGCGGCGAGCACCAGATCGCCTTCATTCTCGCGATCTTCTTCATCCACCAGGATGACCATTTTGCCCATCTTGAGATCGGCAATGATGTCTTGGATGGCACTGATACTCATATCTGTCTACTCCGGCTAGCCTTCAATATTTAATAATCTTGCCACATAGCGGGCCAGCATATCAGTTTCCAGATTTACCAGCATGCCAGGGACAAGTTCTTTCAGATTCGTCATCACCAACGTATGCGGAATGAGATTGACTGAAAACACATTGCCTTCAATCCGGTTAACCGTCAGACTGACACCATTGACGGTAATCGAACCCTTATGCGTTAAAAACCGCATTATGGATTCCGGCGCCTGAATGACCAATACAAAGCTTTCACCAGCAGGTTCAAACTTCACCACAGTGCCAACAGCATCCACATGTCCGCTGACCAAATGTCCCCCCAAACGGTCGGATAAACGCATGGCTTTTTCCAGGTTCACGTGCGCGGCAGGTTGATCCAATCCAATGGTGCAATTCAATGTTTCTTCGGAAACATCGGCTGCAAACGAATCGTTTGTCAGCGTGGTTACCGTCAGACAAACGCCATTCACTGCAATACTATCGCCCGGCATGACATCGTCCAGATCCAATCGTTGCGTGGAAATGGTCAGTGATAAACCGCCATGACCTTTATCGGTGCAAGGCTGGATACTGGCGATGGTACCCACAGCTTCTATGATTCCGGTAAACAATTCAAATTTCCAGGTGGCATCATCCAATAAAGAGCATAGTTTAACATTACCCGTTGATAAGAACCTGCCCGGATGGCAGCTTCGCGCTGATTACCTGAACTAGCGCCCGAAACGGGATGCGGTCAGCGTCACATCGGCACGTTCCCAGGCTTTTTTGAAGCGCGCTTCGATCAGGGCTGCTTGATCGTCCTTTTTTTGCGCGCGCATGGCCTGCATCAGGCCATACAGTGCCCAGCCATTATTGCGATTACGACGCAGGTCTTCCCAATACACCGTTTCCGCCTGGGCTGGTTGTCCCGATTCCAGCAGAATCGCGCCCAATGCCAACCGAGGAGACAGATGAAATTCGGCCGGTTCGGTATAGGTCAGCGCATCTTCCAGCCGCACCGCCTTTTCAAGATACGCAATAGCCTGCTCGTACTGCCCTTGCGCGGCCGCGATTTCGCCTGCAAGCACTTCCGGAGCGATGCGAAGCACGGTGCTCGAGGTATTTTTCGACAATAATGGGTGGTCTAATTGGGGATCCGCCATGATTTTGCGCAGCGCCGCGAGTTCCTGCTCGGCTTGTAGTAACTGCTTCGTGACCACTAGTGCGAGGCCGCGCACATAATGCCAGCTGCCCGTTAGAAAAGCATTGATCGATGGCGGCGGAGCTAGGTCAAGAATTTCCTGCCAACGCCCGAATCTCGCCAGCGCCCAATACGGTGTCACGCGAAAAACTGCGGTCAGTGGAAGCGCTTTCAGCACGTCGTCATCGATTTTCCGGGCGGTCTCTTCGGCCGATTCGATGGCAAGCTGGCTTTGTCCATCCGATGTCGCCGCAAACCACAGAAAGTGAATATTGTGCGGGTAGTAAACCATCGGATATAAGCCGTGGGCATGATCTTGCGCGATGTAGGATTCGTCCGCGGCGATTGCCATTTGATTGCTCTTGATCGAATCTGCGTAGCGCCCGACGCGTTGGTAGATATGCGATGCCATGTGGATCATATGTCCTGCTTCCGGCATTAATTGAAGGAGCGTATCAGCCGATTTCTCGGCGCGTTCCGGCGTCGATGTCGGCTCTATCAGGTGAATATGCATATGCAAGGCGCCGGGGTGTTCCGGGTAACGCCGCAGTACGTCTTCTGTCAGCGCGACGATTTCGGCGGTGCCTTCATAAGGAACACCGTCGAGCATCCAATAACCCCACGGCCGCAGATCCATCATCGATTCGACATACAGCATAGCAATGTCCGGATCATCCAGAAAACGCCGGTGCACGTCGCGCATCGCTGCCGCATAAGCTTGATCATTGGTGGTTCTGTGCTCGGCTTTGCCGGAGTAGCGTTTTTCAAGGGCGTTGATAAGCGCCTGCTCCTTCTCGGTAGCCCGTGTCATCAGAGATTTTGCCTGTTGCATGATTTCCAGCGCCTGGGGCTCTTCATTCGGCTCCATCATGGCGTTAATGTTCGGGCCTAACACCAGCGCCTGTCCCCAGTACGCCATCGCAAGGCCGGGATCCAGCCGGGCTGCTTCGCGGAATGCCTGACGAGCCTCGGCATGGTTGAAGCCATAGGCGAGATTGATCCCTTGATTGATGTATTGCTGCGCTAATGGATTGCTGGTACTGACCGGAAAAGCGTGCTTGCCGAGGTTTTGCAGCCGGGGCGCAGAGCGTTCTTCCGCGGGGGATTGGTTGCTGGGTTTTTCAGCGGTGGCCCATGAGGTGGCAGGAGTCGCAATGTCCAGAGCTGCGATCAAAAAGAGGGAAACAATAACTCGAGGGTGCATGACTGCCTCCGTAAAAAAGTTGATGATCAGGTTAACAGAAAATTTTCGAGGCTATTCAGCCGTGGTGGGATCGATCACGGATCGAACTTGCGCAACGCGGGTGACAGGGAAATCGCCCTGTTCCGCGTGTGTTCGAATAGCGGCCTCGTCCGGTGCAATATAGAGGCAATACACTTTGTCATCGGTCACGTAACTTTCCAGCCATTGGATGCTTGATCCCATGTTGTTCAGAATAGCGCAGGATTTTTGCGAAATGGCTTGAAGGTCTTGGGGCGTGAGCGAACCTGCTCCGGGGATTTCACGTTCGATAATGTATTTAGGCATATTTCTCCTTTAATTTTCATTAAAAACGACCGGTCGTATTTCTTAATGCCAAAAAAATAACTACCGTATAAAAAAATCATTCAGTAAATCGTGACAACATTGCTTGACCGGCGCGGACGACTTTTCTATTTGCATCCGCAACAGCGCACCTTGCCACGTATTAATCAATAAATCAGCCATTTCCTCTGGCGTTTTGTCCGTTCTGACCGATCCTTGTTGCTGCGCTTGAGCCAGGCCGGATTGTAATAAATCGCGATATCGTGCGATGGCGGATTGCAGGGATTGCTGACATACGTCGCTGGTGCTGCCGATTTCTCCCATGAGGCTGCCTAGCAAGCAGCCGCCTTTAAACTTGTTTTCTTCAAGTTCCACAATCAGCTCGTCAAAATAGCGCCGGATAGCCCCCAATGCATCAGAACCGGATTGCTGAAGATGCAGGGACAACCGTGAAATGAACGGCTCGATATAATGCTGGATGACTGCCGCACCAAATTCTTCTTTGCTGCTAAAGTAGTTATAAAAAGAACCTTTGGGAACATTAACCGCATCAAGAATTTCCTGTAAACCGGTGCCGTGATAGCCTTAGTTCATGAAAAAGACAACACCCTGGTTCAAGAGGCTTTCTCGATTGAATTCTTTTTTATTGGGTTTTGGCATACCTAAATGATACGACCGGTTGTCTCAAAGATCAAATAAAAAAAACCATTACTATCGATTAGCAAGTGATTTACGGATGGATGGCGCGCCCAACACGATTCGAACGTGCGACCCCCGCCTTCGGAGGGCGGTACTCTATCCAGCTGAGCTATGGGCGCTTTGATGAAAAAATCTTCAAGTTACAATTGCGGCGCAAGGATAACCGCTTTTGTTATTTCCGTCCAACCCGGTTTAATGACCTTTGCAGGGATTGCGCTATAGGAATAACCCGTTTTGTCTTTTTAACTACTCAGCATGCTTTATCTCGACCGCTGCAGCGACAGGAAAGATTTTAACAGTTTTTACCACCCGGTTTTTAGTTTGAATCACTTCCATCGGATAACCGGCAATGCTAAGACCGGTTCCAGCCTCCGGAATATCCTCGAAATACTCCAAGATCAAACCATTTAAAGTCTTCGGTCCGTCCAACGGGAATTGAAAGCCCAGCTTGCGGTTTAATTCGCGCAATAAGGTGCTGCCTTCAACAATAAAACTGCCATCTTCCTGCTTCGAGAAAGTACTGGCCAGATTAGGTGCTTGCGTGGTGAATTCACCGATGATTTCCTCCACAATGTCTTCCAGTGTAACCAGTCCCAGCCATTCGCCATATTCATCAACGACCAACCCGACTCTTTTCTGGTTTTCCTGGAATAATTGCAGTTGCGAAAATAAGGATGTTCCGGCAGGAATGAAATAAGGCTCGCGCATGACTTTTTCAAGCGTAGCCGCGGTTATTTTTCCTCCCTGCATTTGATTCAATACCTTGCGCACATGAACGATGCCGACAATATTATCCAGGCGCTCGCGGTATAGCGGCAGGCGGGTATGGTGGCAAGTCAGCAATTGCGTATGAATAATTTCGTCATCCGCATTCAGGTCTATCGCTTCGATCTGGCTGCGCGGCACGATGACATCGTCAACGGTGATCGTTTCCAGGTCAAACAAGTTCAATAGCATGCTTTGATGCTTGTGCTGTATAAAATGTCCGCCTTCCAGCACCAGTGTTTTCAGTTCTTCCGTGCTGATCTTCTGTTCCAGGCTACCTTTTTGCGGCTTTAACCGGAACAGGATTAATAATCCGCTAACGAATAAATTAACGAACCATACAATGGGATAGAAAATAATCAGCAATGGTGTCAATACATAGCTGGCGGCTAACGCAATCCGTTCAGGATAAGCGGCAGCGATGACTTTCGGGGTGATCTCGCTGAATACCAGAATAGCAAAGGTCACAGCGATTGTTCCCATAAACAAAGCAAAATCATCGTGAGCAAACAAAGTCGCAACAATAATGGCGACCAAAGTTGCGGAAGCGGTGTTCAGTAAATTGTTGCCGAGGAGAATGACACCCAGTAAACGGTCTGTATGATCGAGCAGCTTTATGGTCAGCCGGGCGCCGCGATGGCCTTGCTTGGCAAGATGCCGTAAGCGATAGCGGTTAATCGCCATCATACTGGTTTCAGAGAGGGAAAAAAAGCCTGACAAGATCAACAAAAACACCAATGCAATCAGCATGATGTGCAACGGCATATCTTCCAAAAGTCACCTGTAACAAGTAATGAGAATTATAAAAACATTACATATTCTGAATCTATGCAAACTTTTGTCAACCAAAAGAACCATGAGACGAATAATCAATAATTATTTTATGCCGGTTACTTCATTCAAAATATTAAATTTTACTCTCATCCAATTGATTCATAATTAACTTAATCAGTTATACTCTAATTTCCTTGAGAGTAGCCTAGATGACGTTTGTAAAAATTGTTTTGTTTTTTGTAAACCTATCAATTTGAGTAACGTTAATAGCATCTCTTCTTACCGATTCAAATGCCATGTCTGACTCCTTAAATTTAGGCTGCAATAGTACTAAAGATATCAAATTTCTTGAAATCAAACACCTAAATGGTCCCAACATGTGGACTTATTATCCCGCTTTGGAAGCAACCGTGGATATTGGTGAACTGGAAGATTTTCCTTCCGATAAGATTCCAGGTTTTTATGAGCGCTTATCCGAATGGTTACCGTCTCTGATAGAGCACCGTTGCAGCTATGAAGAGCGCGGCGGTTTTTTACGCCGCGTCAAGGACGGTACGTGGCCATGCCACATTCTTGAGCATGTCACACTGGAGCTCCAGAACCTGGCCGGCATGCGCGGTGGCTTTGGCCGTGCGCGTGAAACTTCGGTACGCGGTGTTTATAAAGTTGCATTAAGCGCCTGGCAAGCGGAAATCACCACAGCCGCTTTATATTCCGCACGTGAATTGGTTTTGGCGGCCATGAATTTTCAGCAATCCGACAACCCCTCTTATGATGTTAAGGGAGCAATCCAGCGTCTTCGTGATTTGGTCGATTCGCTTTGGCTCGGGCCTTCCACAGCATGCATTGTAGATGCCGCAATGGCACGTAATATTCCGGCCACTCGTCTTATTGCAAAAGGAAATCTTGTGCAATTGGGCCATGGCGCACGCTGCCGTCACATTTGGACGGCTGAGACAGACCGGACATCCGCCATCGCTGAGGGTATTTCCCGCGATAAGGATCTGACAAAATCATTGCTGCAATCCTGCGGCATTCCTGTTCCGGAAGGTCGTATTGTCGAGAGTGCCGAGGCTGCATGGGAAGCGGCAAATGATATTGGCATGCCGGTTGTTATAAAACCCTGCGATGGAAATCATGGACGTGGCGTTTTTATTGAGTTAAGCCAGCGTGAAGAAATCGAGTCGGCTTACCGCATGGCGTTACGAGAAGGAACGGAGGTACTGGTTGAGCGCTATATTTCCGGAACCGAACATCGTTTGTTGATTGTCGGTGGACGCCTCATAGCGGCAACGCGCGGTGATTCAGTATCAGTCGTGGGGGATGGTGTCTCAACTATTGCCGAGTTAATAGACTCTCAAATTAATTCTGATCCAAGACGGGGGTCGACAGAAGATCATCCACTCAATTTAATCCGGTTGGATAGCGCGGCACAGATGGAAATCGCTCACCAAGGGTATCATCGTGATTCCGTCGTGCCAGCCGGCATTAAGGTTTTGATTCAAAGGAATGGTAATCATGCGTTTGATGTAACCGATCAGGTTCATCCGTCGACGGCGTCTATTGCATCACTTGCAGCGCGCGTCATCGGTTTGGATATTGCCGGCATTGATTTGGTCACCAGCGATATTTCACGTCCGTTGAATGAGCAAGGTGGTGCCATTGTTGAAGTCAATGCAGGCCCAAGCTTGCTGATGCATATTAAACCCGCGGTTGGTAAACCCCGGCCCGTCGGAAAAGCGATTGTAGATCACTTATTTCCAGGCCAGGAAAACGGCCGTATTCCCATTGTAGGAATTTCCGGAAGTTATGGCAAAACATCGGTTGCTTACCTTATTGCCAGATTGCTTGTTCTGTCCGGCAAGCAAACCGGTTTGGCTTGCAGCGATGGACTGTATCTGGACTATCGGCAAATTGATAAAAACAACAGCGCCAATTGGGCGGCAGCTAATCGCACATTACTCAACCCGACAGTTGAAGCTGCTGTTTTTGAGAATGGTTTTGATGTGCTATTGAATGAAGGGCTGGCATACGATAGTTGCCAGGTGGGTGTAATCACCAATATTGATCCCGAGCACCATTTTGGCCGTCACGGGATTGAAACACATAAACAGATTTATACAGTGCTCCGTTCGCAAGTCGATATGGTGACACCGACCGCTGCGGCCATTGACGATGTGGAAAAAGAAATAAAACTGCCGGTCGGCGCAGCAATCCTCAATGCTAACGATGAAATGCTGGTTGAAATGTCCGAGCTTTGTCACGGTGAAGTTATTTATTTCAGCATCGAACCGGAGCTATCGGTGATTAAGCAACATTGCGCAAGCGGAACCGGGCCTACTCAGGGCAAACGCGCTGTGATAGTACGCAATGGCAGAGTCGTACTTGTATCGGGTTCAAATGAATTGGTACTGATCAATCTGCGTAAGATAGCGTCAGAGCATGGAGCGCAAAGCGCGCAGGCAATCGAGAATATATTAGCGGCAGTGGGTGCTGCCTGGGCATTAGGGATTGAACCGAATCTTATACGTGTTGGAATCGAGACATTTGGTTTCAGTCAAGAGAAGTACAAACCTGAAAATCAGAATCTTCTAGAATTACAAACGCAAGGAATTAAGTTATGAAAGTTTTACGCATACGCGCTTTGCGCGGACCCAATTTATGGAGTCAGCATACTTCGATTGAAGCTACCGTTTTTTGTAGCGGCTCTGAAAATAGTATTGATACCATTCCCGGCTTTGAAGCACGGTTACGTGAGCGTTTTCCTGAGATTTCTTTACTCCAGCCCGCCGGGCATCATGAAGCCGTCACCATGGCCCATGTTCTTGAATTTGCAACGCTAGGATTGCAAGTTCAGGCAGGTTGCCCGGTTACATTCAGCCGCACGGTACAAACACCGGAAGCCAATACCTATCGCGTTATCGTAGGATACAGCGAAGAAAAAGTTGGTTTACTGGCTTTTGAGCTGGCGCAAGCTTTATGTACCTCGGCTATTGATGATAGCGCATTTGATTTATCGGATGCGCTGCATCGCTTGCGCGAACTCAATGAAGATATCCGTCTGGGCCCGAGCACGGGAGCCATTGTACAAGCAGCGGTTGCGCGCGGCATTCCGTTTCGCCGCTTGACTGAAGGCAGTCTGGTGCAGTTTGGCTGGGGCAGTAAGCAGCGCCGTATTCAAGCATCCGAGAGCGATCGTACCAGTGCAGTCGCAGAATCGATTGTGCAAGATAAGGAATTAACGAAAACTTTACTGCATGCCGCCGGCATACCGGTACCGCTCGGCCGAGAGGTGAATGATGTTGAGGATGCTTGGTTAGCCGCCTGCGAGATTGGTGTGCCTGTCGTGATAAAACCTCTGGATAGTAACCAAGGCAAAGGTGTCACTGTTAATCTTGTCACCGCTGAACAAGTCAAAGCGGCGTATCTGATTGCAGCCGAAATCAGTGATAATGTTCTGGTAGAACGCTATATCCCCGGACATGATTACCGCATGCTGGTTGTCGGCAATAAATTGGTTGCTGCCGCGCGGCGCGAACCGCCGCAAGTCATTGGCGACGGCGTGCAAAGCATTTATGAATTGGTGGAGCAAATCAATCGTGATCCCATGCGCGGCGAAGGTCATGTCACCTCATTAACCAAGATACATCTGGATGAGATATCCATCGCACATTTAGCTGCGCAAGGATTGACAGCCGAATCGATTCCGGTGAAAGGAATGCGCGTTGTGTTACGCAAGAATGCCAATTTATCAACCGGGGGCACGGCGACTGATGTGACCGACGATATACATCCCGAATTAGCGGCACGCGTAATTGCTGCCGCAAAAGTGGTAGGGCTGGATATTTGCGGTGTTGATGTGGTTTGCGACAATGTCATGAGCTCTTTAGAAGACCAAGGAGGCGGCGTTATTGAGGTAAATGCAGCGCCCGGTTTGCGGATGCACTTGCAGCCATCATATGGGAAAGGCCGCGCAGTGGGCGAGGCCATTATTGATTACATGTTTCCCCAAGGAGAGAATGCGCGCATTCCCGTGATCGCCGTGACCGGCACCAACGGTAAAACAACGACAACTCGTCTGATTGCCAATGTTCTGCAGAGAGATCAGAAACGCGTTGGTGTTACTTGCACTGATGGTGTTTATGTCGACGAGCAGTGCATGGATACCGGAGATTGCAGCGGACCGAAGAGTGCAAGAAACATTCTTTTTCATCCCGATGTCGATGCTGCCGTGTTAGAAACCGCGCGAGGCGGTTTGTTACGCGAAGGCTTGGGATTTGATCGTTGTGATGTTGCCGTTGTAACCAATATTGGCATGGGTGATCATCTTGGTATGGCTTATATCAATACAGCAGAAGAGTTGGCTGTGGTTAAGCGGATTATTGTGCAGAATGTAGCGCCCAAAACCGGTTATGCGGTGCTTAATGCGGCTGATCCGCTGGTTGCCAGCATGGCTGAACATTGCCCCAGCTCGGTTATTTTCTTTGCTCAAGACCGCCATCACCCGGTGTTAGCTATGCATCGCGCGCAGCACAAACGTGTTATCTATATGGAAAGCAGCTGCATTGTCGCTGCGAGTGAAACTGTTGAATACCGCATCCCGTTAAACGAAATCCCATTGACGAAGAACGGTAGTATCAATTTTCAAATTGAGAATGTGATGGCTGCTATTGGGGCTGGCTGGGCACTTGGCCTGGAATGGGCAGTTATTCATGACGGTGTCGCTAGTTTTGTCAGCAATACGCAAACTGCACCGGGCCGTTTTAATCTCTTTAATTACCGCAATGCAACCTTGATTGCCGACTACGGACATAATCCGGATGCGATCCAAGCCTTGGTCAGCGCAATTGATAATATTCCGTCAAAGAAACGTTCAGTCGTCATCAGTGCGGCAGGCGACCGGCGTGATGAGGATATTCGTCAACAGACACGAATCCTCGGTGATGCATTTGATGAGGTGGTGCTGTATCAGGATCAATGTCAACGCGGTCGTGCGGATGGAGAAGTATTGTCTTTATTGCGCGAAGGTTTGGGTAATGCCAAGCGCACGCAAAAAGTCAGCGAAATCGTTGGAGAAGCGATTGCCATTGATGCGGCTTTGTCCAATCTGCAGGATGGTGAGTTATGTCTTATTCTGGTCGATCAAGTTGAGCAATCACTGGGACAGATTAATAACCGTATTGCATTGGGATAATCGGGCTCAACTTTTTAGATGTGAGCGTTATGAAATTTCATGTGATGTTGAATGTTGAATCTTGAATAAATAACGCTCATACGCTATCGCGATCCTTACCACAAGCTCAAAAATCAAGAGCGATAATGAATTATTCGCACTGAATACTTATGCATTGACAACTAACCGGCAAGCTTGTCACCTGCTATCAAGTGGCGAATGGTGGCAAAGTACGCGGCACGGTTACGATTCTTGCCATATCACAGCAAAATATAGCATTTTCTCTATTGTGCGGTCGAATGACGGTAATTGGCGAGACAAGCAAAGTAACTAGGCGTTACAAACCGGAACCGGTATCCGGCTTTATTAAGCTATCCCACAAAATCCAGCACAACCTTCTCCTTCTGAGAATCTAATGTATATCTAAAGCTATCCTATAACTTGACTATCGCAACAGACTTGCCGGATTGAATACCCCACCTTATACGGCGGGGTATTCATTGCTTTCTTTAATTCTCTGATTTCCAATTTCTCACTCCCAAAGATGTGGAAAATTAAATCTTGAGAAATTAAATCTGATTAATCGGCTTGTCTTCTCAAGAAAGCGGGTATATCCATTGGATCAACGCCTGATTGACGCATCGCTGCAACGGTGGCGTTACTTCTTCTACCTGTACGCATCACGGCCGGTTCTTCAGTAGAAAAAACAGAATCCCTGTCGTCGGTACCGGTGCGTGTATGCACCACGGTTAACGGAGAATTTTGGCTTTGACTGACCAAGCTGCCAAGTCCGGTAGCCACCATGGTAACGCGGAGATTATCGGCCATATTTTCATCAATGACGGTACCGACAATAATCGTTGCATCCTCGGCGGTCATATCTTTAATAGTGCTCATCACTTCATGCACTTCGCGCATTTTCAGCGATGAACTGGCGGTGATATTGACTAGAATGCCGCGCGCTCCGGACAAGGAGATATCCTCGAGCAGCGGGCTTGATACCGCGCGTTCGGCTGCAACCCGGGCACGATCAACACCCATTGCGACTGCTGAGCCCATCATCGCCATGCCCATTTCCGACATCACGGTTCTAACGTCGGCAAAATCAACGTTGACCAGACCCGGGCAATTAATCACTTCGGCGATACCCGCTACTGCGCCATACAGTACGTCATTGGCAGCTTTAAATGCATCCAGCATGGAAATATCGTTGCCTAACACCATCATCAGCTTATCGTTAGGAATCACAATGAGCGAATCCACATGTTGTGACAATGCTTCCATTCCCGCCTTGGCAGCCGCCAGACGTTTGCCTTCGAAAGCAAATGGCTTGCTGACCACAGCCACCGTTAAAATGCCCATTTCTTTAGCGACCTGCGCAACCACCGGCGCAGCACCGGTACCTGTACCGCCACCCATGCCAGCGGTGATAAACAACATATCCGCGCCTTGAATCAATTCTGCAATACGGTCGCGATCTTCCAGCGCAGCTTCCCGGCCGATTTCAGGATTCGCGCCCGCGCCCAATCCTTTGGTAATACCCGTACCCAGTTGCAGTACGGTCGGCGCTTTATTGCTTTTCAATGCCTGGGCATCAGTATTCATACTGATGAACTCAACGCCTTGCATGCCGTTTTGGATCATATGATCCACAGCATTGCTGCCGCACCCACCAACGCCGACAACTTTGATGACTGCCTCTTGAGTTTCGTTATTCATGATTTCGAACATATTGTTTCTCCTTTAGTACATTGAAATTAAAGCCGCCTGACTGCTAATACAACCCGTGAAATTTCGTATTAAAAATTTCTTTGAAACCACCCCTTCATTCTGGAGAAAATCTGCTTGGCAGAGCCTCCTTGTAATCTTGAACCATGCTGATGCTGCAACTGTTCGATACCCGCCAAAATTAAACCGATTCCCGTCGAATAGCGCGGTGTATGAATCACGTCTTTTAAATTGCCATGATAATTCGGCAAACCCAATCTGACCGGCATGTGAAAGATTTCCTCGCCCAATTCCACCATGCCGCGTAACGAAGCCGATCCGCCCGTGATCACGATGCCCGATGACAGCAATTCTTCAAATCCGCTGCGGCGCAATTCCGCTTGCACCAAGGAATAGAGTTCCTCGGCACGAGGCTCTATCACTTCCGCCAATGTTTGTATGGAAAGCTGGCGCGATCCGCGGTTACCCACATCCGGCACTTCCACCATCTCGCGTGTGTCGGCGAGACTTCTCAATGCGCAACCGTAGCGGCACTTGATGTCTTCCGCGCTTTTGGTTGGCGTGCGTAAGGCCATCGCAATGTCATTGGTGATTTGATCCCCCGCGATCGGAATCACGGCGGTATGGCGGATGGCGCCATGCGTGAACACGGCAATATCCGTTGTTCCGCCACCGATATCCACCAAACAGACACCCAGATCTTTTTCGTCATCGGATAACACGGCCATTGCCGAAGCCAGCGGCTGCAATATCAAATCGCGCACCTCCAAACCGCAACGATGCACACACTTGACGATATTCTGCGCCGCGGAGACCGCGCCCGTGACAATATGCACTTTCACTTCCAGCCGTATGCCGCTCATCCCCACCGGCTCGCGCACATCTTCCTGGCCGTCAATAATGAATTCCTGATTCAGGATGTGCAGGATCTGCTGATCGGCGGGAATATTCACGGCTTTGGCGGCTTCCATGACGCGCTCGACATCTTTTTCGGTGACTTCCTTATCTTTGATAGGCACCATGCCATCCGAATTAAAACCCTTGATATGGCTGCCAGCGATGCCGGTATACACTTCATTTATCTTGCAATCCGCCATCAGTTCCGCCTCTTCCAGCGCACGCTGAATCGCATTCACCGTCGTCTCGATATTGGCCACAACACCTTTTTTCAATCCGCGCGATGGATGGCTGCCCAAACCGATCACTTCAAAACCGCCTTCCGGAATCACCTCGGCGACAATGGCAACAATTTTCGACGTGCCAATATCAAGACCGACAATCAAATTTCTATTCTCTCGAGCTTTATTCATTTAATCCCATCTCCGTGGTCTCACGTTTCTCTCCTCGCGCCGGATTTACGTGGTACTTGTTGCATCACTTCAGGCATGCGGATGGCAAAACCATTGGGATAACGTAAATCAACATATGCCAATGGTTCTTGCTGATTTAACCGCGCAATACTGTGGTTATATACTGAAACATAACGAACCAATCTCTCTTCAATTTCATTTCGCCCCAATTCCAGAATCGTTCCGGTATTTAACTGCAAACGCCAGGCATAGCGCGGTGTCAGGCTTATTTCCGCGATATGCTGCTGCAATGGCTTCAGTATTTTGTTAAAACGCCGGAATTGCTGCGCCACTTCATGCGCGCTAGCCTCGTTGGGGCCGGTAAACACCGGCAAATCAGCATCAACCGTCACCCGGAACACCTCACCGTAAGTATTGACCAAGGCATGACTGCCCCAATAAGCCAATGCTTGATGCTCTTCCAGTATCACATTCAAACCATGCGGCCACTCTCTTTTCACTCTGGCCTCACGCACCCAGGGTAATTTTACAAAAGCTTCGCGCACTTCAGTGAGATTTACCGAAATAAAATTTCCTGCAATTTCATCCCTGACCAGCTGTTCAATTTGCTCGCGCGCCACATGCTGTAACTCGGCCTTATTTTTCTCTTTCCCATATATGACTTGCACATTAATTTCTTTGATGGGGAACAGCGGCGGCTGGATGAGTTGCAAACTGATCGCATACAGCACCGCCATCGCCACCAAAGTGAGCAATATTTTGGATAACAAATTCAAGGCGTGATGGTTATTCCACATGAGCCAGATCCAATATTCTCAAAACCAGATCCTCAAACGGGATTCCGGCTGTTCTTGCCGCCATCGGCACCAAACTATGGCTGGTCATTCCGGGCGAAGTATTGGCTTCGAGGAAATAAAACTGATTGGTTTCACTCAAGATCAAATCGACCCTTCCCCAACCCTGGCACCCCAGCACTTGGTAAGCCTGTAATGCCTGCCGCTGGATCGCCGCCTCCAATTCCGCCGGTAAACCGCTCGGGCAAAAGTATTTTGTCTCATTCGAGAAATACTTGGCTTCATAGTCGTAAAGCTCACCCGCAATTTCAATCCGCACCACCGGCAGCGGCGTTTCACCCAGAATCGCCACGGTCAATTCCTTACCGGCAATAAATTCTTCCGCGAGCACCAGCGCATCATGCTGAGCGGCCAGTTGATACGCTTGCGCCAAATCCTCGGCGCGCTTCACTTTAGTCAAACCAATGGTTGAACCCTCGCGCGCCGGTTTGACGATCAGCGGTAAACCCAACGTTTCGGCGACTTGTTCAAAATCGCTATCCGCTTGCAGCAATACGTAGCGCGGGGATTGGATACCGGCTGCCTGCCAGATCAATTTGGTGCGCCATTTATCCATCGCCAATGCACTGGCCATTACGCCGCTGCCGGTATACGGTAATCCCATTAATTCCAGCGCGCCTTGAATGGTGCCATCCTCGCCAAAACGGCCGTGCAGTGCGATAAAAGCTTTATCGAAACCTTGTTGCAGCAGTTTTTCCAATGCGTGTTCCGCCGGATCGAAAGGATACGCATCGACGCCGCTGCGCAGTAACGCATCCAGCACAGCCTGTCCGCTTTGCAGCGATATTTCCCGCTCGGCCGACCGGCCGCCCAGCAGAACCGCAACTTTGCCGAATTGATGCGCGGCCATTACGTCAGCCTCCTGGCATCGCCGATGATCCGGACTTCCTGAATCAATGCTATCCCTGTTGCTTTTTTAACCCTGCTTTGCACCATCATGATTAAGGCTTCAATATCCGCCGCACTGGCATTACCCGTATTGACGATAAAATTGGCATGTTTGGGCGACACCATCGCGCCGCCAATGTGGCATCCCTTCAAGCCGCACGCTTCGATCAAACGCGCCGCGTAATCTCCCGGCGGATTGCGAAATACCGAACCGGCATTCGGCATATTGAGCGGTTGACTGGCTACCCGCTGCGCCAGCAACTCCTTGATGCGTTGCCGCGATTGCGTCTGATCGCCTTGCACCAAACGGAAATAGGCGCCGGTAAACCATTCCGCTGCTATCGTACCAGCCGGTTCGCTTTGCCGTTTCACACTGCGATAAGCAATCGCGTACTCGCCGGGCTGGCGCATTACGATTTCTCCGTTGCGTTGGATGATCTGCACTTGCGCCACGATTTCCCAAGTTTCCGAGCCGTAGCATCCGGCATTCATCGCCAGCGCGCCGCCTACCGTGCCCGGTATTCCGGCCAGAAACTCCGCACCAGCCAGATGATGTTTTGCGGCAAACCGCGCTACCTTGGCGCAGGCCACACCTGCGCTCGCGTAGATGAGTCCGCCGGATTGATTCTGCTCGATCAAGCGCAAGTCGTTTAAGCGTGCATGCAACGCCACCACCGTGCCGCGCAGCCCGCCGTCTCTGACCAGCAAATTGCTGCCCAGCCCAATCACATGAATGACTTCGTGCGGCGATGCACGCAGAAAATCCGCCCAATCGTCCAGATCCGCCGGTTGGAAATAACGATCCGCATAACCGCCCGCCCGCCAGGTTGTATGTTTGCTCATCGGTTCATCGACGCGCATTTCGCCCCGCAATGCGGTCACGCCTGTCTCACCGGTTGTTTGATCGGTTACTGGCATGGCAAATCTCGTATTTTGCGGTAAAGCGGTCATGTCTCATCAATCCTCAGCATTCATAGCCATTAACCACGGTCAGCTTTTTTCCCATTTGCGCAATGTGCGGCGCCACTCTGGCTACCGAACCCGCGCCCATCACCAGCACAACATCGCCGTCCTGCGCGATATCCAGTATCGCGGCCGGCAAGTCATCCACTTCCTCGATATAAATCGGCTCCACTTTGCCCTGCACCCGGATGGAGCGCGCCAGCGATTTGCTATCCGCCGCGACAATCGGCTCTTCACCCGCGGGATAAACTTCCGTGAGCAGCAACACGTCTACCTGAGATAAAACACGGGTGAAATCCTCGAAGACATCCCGGGTGCGCGTGTAGCGATGCGGCTGAAAAACCACTACCAAGCGGCGGCCTGGGAACGCGCCGCGCGCTGCTTTGATGGTCGCTTCCATTTCCGCCGGATGATGTCCATAATCATCCACCAGCGTAAAACTTTTTTGTCCGCTTAAGCGGATATCACCGTACTGCTGGAAGCGCCTTTCTACCCCTTTGAATTCCGACAGCGCTTTGACGATCGCGCTATCCGGCACGCCAATTTCATTCGCAACCGCAATCGCCGCCAGGGCATTCTGAATGTTATGTAAACCGGGCAGATTCAGCGTGATATCCAGTTTGCGGGCGGAGCCGTTCACACCGACCACGGCAGTAAATCTCATCCGGTGATGATCTTGCCGGATATCGATGGCGCGCACTTGCGCCTCTTCGGACAGGCCGTACGTGGTGATCGGTTTGGTAATCGACGGCATGACTTCGCGGATATTGGCATCATCCATACAAACCACTGCCATGCCGTAAAAAGGTAAATGCTGCACGAAATCGACAAAAGTTTGCTTCAACCGGCTGAAGTCATGCCCGTAGGTTTCCATATGATCCGCATCGATGTTCGTCACGACCGCGAGCATCGGCTGCAAATACAAAAATGAAGCATCCGATTCATCCGCCTCGACAACGATGAATTCACCACTGCCCAGTTTGGCATGACAGCCCGCTGCTTCCAGTTTTCCACCAATGACAAACGTCGGATCCATATCTGCCGCCGCCAGAATGCTGGCAATTAAACTGGTGGTGGTGGTTTTGCCGTGCGTGCCGGCAATCGCAATGCCGCTGCGCAGGCGCAGCAATTCCGCCAGCATCATGGCGCGCGGCACAACGGGAATATTTTTATTTTTAGCGGCAATCACTTCCGGATTGTCGGGTTTCACCGCCGTGGAAGTAACGACGACATCCGCTCCGGCAATTTGCTCGCTGGCATGCCCCGCATAAACCTTGATGCCGAGCTTGGCCAAACGCTGCGTCACCGGATTACTCATCAAGTCAGAACCGCTGACCTGATACCCCAGGTTGACAAAAACCTCGGCGATACCGCTCATGCCCGCGCCGCCGATGCCGACAAAATGGATATGTTTGACTTTATGCTTCATGCAGTGCTCCGCTCAATTCGATACAGCCTTCAGCTACGATCCGGGTTGCTTCCGGTTTTGCCTGGCTGCGCGCAGCCATCGCCATGCCGAGCAATTTTTCCCGGGTTAAATCCGTCAATAAATCCGCCAGCTTTTGCGCGGTCAATTCATGCTGCGGCAACAGCACAGCAGCACCGTGGCGGGAAAGAAATTGCGCATTGCCGGTTTGATGATCGTCGACGGCATGCGGATACGGCACCAGGATGCTGGCGACACCGGCCGCGCTTAATTCCGCTACGGTCAGCGCACCGGCACGGCACAACACCACATCGCAGTCCGCGTAGCGTTTGGCCATATCGTCGATAAACGCTGTCACCTCGCCATCCAATTGCAGTGCTTGATAGGCCGCTTTAACCGTTTCCATTTGCGCTGCCCCCGTTTGATGCACCACTGCCGGGCGCACATTCTCCGGCAGTAATTTAAGCGCTTGCGGTACTACAGTATTCAAAACTTGCGCCCCCAAGCTGCCGCCCACAACGAGCACATTCAACTTGCCTTGCCGTTCCTGGAAACGTTTCTCCGGCACTTCTATATGCGCAATTTCTGATCGCACCGGATTACCGGAACAAACCGTTTTATCCTGATCGCTCCTGATAGCTCCGGGAAAACCGAGAAAAATCTTATCCGCCAGCTTCGCCAGGATTTTATTGGTTAACCCTGCGACCGAATTCTGTTCATGAATCACCAATGGCTTGTTGAGCAGCGATGCCATCATGCCGCCCGGAAAAGCCGGATAACCGCCCATGCCGAGAACTACATCCGGTTTTACCCGCTGAATAATCCGCAGGCTCTGCCAGAATGCCTTGAGCAAACGCAGCGGCAATAGCAGCCACGTGACCAACCGCTTACCCCGCAATCCGGAAAAACTGATTATTTCAGTTTCATAGCCTCGTTGCGGCACCAGTTTTAATTCCATGCCGTCTTCGGTTCCCAGCCAAACCACGCGCCAACCGGCTTGCCGCAGGTAATCAGCCACCGCCAAACCCGGAAACACGTGCCCGCCGGTACCACCTGCCATTATTAAAATGGTGTGCGCGCTCATACGTTCAGCCCTCGCAGCCGCTGCCGGTTTTCCCAATCGATGCGCAGCAGAACCGCCAGCGCGATGCAAATCGTTGTAATGCTGCTACCGCCAAAACTGAGCAGCGGCAACGTTAAACCCTTGGTGGGCAAGACACCCATATTGACGCCCATGTTGATCAGCGCCTGCACCCCGATCCACATGCCGATTCCCTGTGCCACCAGCGCCGAGAAAGGACTGCCCAATTTGGCCGCCAAGCGGCCGATGACAAAAGCGCGGGTAATGAGCCAGATAAACAATACGATCACGGTAGCCACACCGGCAAAACCCAGTTCTTCGGCCAGCACCGACAGTAAGAAATCGGTGTGCGCTTCGGGCAGATAGAACAATTTCTCGACACTGCCGCCCAAGCCGACACCAAGCCACTCGCCGCGTCCGAATGCAATCAGTGCATGACTGAGCTGATAACCTTTGCCATACGGATCGGCCCAAGGATCCATAAAAGCAACCACGCGATTCAACCGGTACGGCGAACTCAAAATCAACTCATACAAACCAAACGCCAGGATAGCGATCAGGCTGACGAATATTTTCAAACTGACACCGCCGAGAAATAAAATCGACATCGCCAGCGCGGCTACCACGAAGAAAGCGCCGAAATCCGGTTCGAGCAGCAATAAAGCGCCCACGATGGATAATACGACCGCGATCGGCACAAACCCCTTGAAGAAAGAATTCAGGTCGGCTGCCTTGCGGTTGACGTAGTCCGCGGCATACAACACCATGCAAAACTTCATGAACTCGGACGGCTGGATATTCACTACATACAGCGAAATCCAGCGCTGACTACCGTTCACTTCATGTCCGATACCCGGAATCAGTACCAATACCAACAGTAGAATGCTGGTCATGAGCAGATAAGTTACGTATTTCTGCCACATCTGCATCGGCACTTGAAAAGCGATCAATCCCAGCAACAACCCGACACCCAGATAGGCACTATGGCGCAACAAGTAATGGCCGGCCCGGTTGGGGCCAAATTGCGCTTCGGCAATGGCTATCGAGGCAGAATAAATCATTACCAAACCAATACTCAGCAACAGCAAAGCCGACCATACCAGCGCCTGGTCAAAATCGGCCGTCATTCTTGGTTTCTGATTGTTTGCCTGGTAAATCATCGGTTAATGTTTTTTCTGTCCAAAACTGAAAAATTTGTTTTCCATATCTTTGACGGCCGCAACAAATACTTCCGCGCGGTGAATATAGTTTCTGAACATATCGAAACTGGCGCATGCCGGTGAAAGCAACACCACATCGCCGGATTGCGCCAGCAAGAAACTCTTCTGCATGGCTTCTTCCATGGTCACAGCAAAATGCAACGGCACGCCGCAGTCTTTCAATTCATTCGCAATTATGTTTGCATCCCGGCCAATCAACACCACGGCGCGGGCGTTATTGGCAACCGCTTCCCGCAGATACGAGAAATCCTGTCCCTTGCCGTCGCCACCGGCGATTAATATGACGTTTTGCTTCATGCCGCTCAGTGCAGCCACGGTGGCGCCCACATTGGTGCTTTTGGAATCATCAAAGAAAGTAACGCCGTTGAACGCAGCGACTTTTTCCATGCGATGCGGCAAGCCGCGAAATTCGCGCAACGCGGTCAAAAGCGGATCGATGGCCACACCCAGGGCGCGGCACATGGCTAATGCCGCCAGCGCATTGACCGCGTTATGCAAGCCGCTGACAACCAGTTCGGAAGTTTTCATTAATTGCACATCGCCTTCCATCAACCACAAATCGTCTCCATCGTGCATGAGACCGAAATCGGCATGGCTGGGCGGCTCATCGACGCCAAAGGTAATTTGTTTTCTGTCCGGTAGTGCCATAGCGCAGACACCGGGATCGTTCCGGTTGAGCACTTGTATGCCTTTACCAGCTTTCTCATGCAGAAACACTCTGGCTTTGGCGGTTGCGTAATCGCGCATGCCGGTATAGCGATCCAGATGGTCTTCGCTCAGATTTAACACGGTCGCCACATCCGCATTCAAATTGTGCGTCGTTTCCAATTGAAAACTGGATGTTTCCAGAACCCAAGCCTGCGGCCAATCACCTGCGTCGATCCGCTGCATCAGCGCATTCAGCACGGCGGGGCCGATATTTCCCGCCACTTCCACATTCCAGCCGGATTTCTTCAACATCGCGCCGGTCATCGCCGTGACTGTGGTTTTTCCATTCGATCCGGAGATCGCGACAACTTTCGGTTTGGGCCGGTTGCTTTGCTCCAGCGCCCAGGAAAAAAGCACCATATCGCCAATGACCGGCACGCCGCGTTGCACTGCTTGCTGCACGCACGGATCAGCCAGCGGAACGCCGGGGCTGATGGCGATCATATCGATATCGTTAAAAATGGATGCTGTGAATTTGCCTTTATGCAGCTGCACGGATGGAAACCCGGCGGTGATTTGCTGCCAGTTGGGCGGCTCGGAACGGCTATCCGCAGCGCGCACCGTGGCACCCTGACGTAGCAGCCATTTCACCATGGACAAGCCGGTCTCACCCATCCCCAGCACTAGAACTGTTTTATCTTGCAAATTCATCGTAATTTTAATGTCGATAATCCAACCAATACTAAAATAAAGGTGATGATCCAGAACCGGACCACCACCTGATTTTCTTTCCAGCCTTTTAATTCAAAATGATGATGTAATGGCGCCATGCGGAATACCCGCTTGCCCAGCAGCTTAAATGATGCCACCTGCAACATCACGGACAGCGCTTCCACGACAAAAACACCGCCCATAATCACCAGCACAATCTCCTGCCGTACAATGACAGTGACGATTCCCAATGCCGCACCCAGCGCCAAAGCACCGACATCTCCCATGAAAACCTCGGCGGGATAAGCGTTAAACCACAAAAATGCAAGTCCGGCACCGGCCATGGCGCCGCAAAACACCGCCAGCTCCCCAGCATTGGGGATATAAGGGATGCCGAGATACTTGGCGAATACCACGTGCCCGGCGGCGTAGGCAAAAATCGCCAGCGCGCTGCTGATCATGACGGTCGGCATAATGGCCAAACCGTCCAAACCATCGGTAAGATTGACTGCATTGCTGGTGCCAACAATGACAAAATAAGTCAGTACGACAAAACCCGTTACACCCAACGGAATCGCCACTTCCTTGAAGAAGGGCACGATCATGTCGGTTTGCGCCGGGATTTCCGCGATCGATGCCAGATACATCGCAACCGCCAGCGCGATTAGCGACTGCCAGAAAAACTTGGCGCGCGCGGACAATCCTTTCGGATTGCGGTAAACCACTTTGCGATAGTCATCGACCCAGCCGATCACGCCGAATCCCAGCGTGGTTGCCAGCACTACCCAGATATAGCGGTTGCTCAAATCTGACCACAGCAACGTGGTCAAAACAATCGCCATCAGAATCAAAGCGCCGCCCATCGTGGGTGTACCAACTTTGACGAGGTGCGTTTGCGGACCATCATCGCGCACCGATTGTCCGATTTTATAAGCCGTCAGTTTACGGATCATCACCGGGCCGATCATGAAGGAAATCACTAATGCAGTCAGCGTGGCCATCACGGTGCGCAAGGTAATATAGCTAAATACATTGAAAGCGCGGATGTCTTGAGCCAACCACTGTGAGAGGGTTAGCAGCATGATGGCTCCACCGGTTGTTCCAGTTGCCGCACCACCCGCTCCATGCGCATAAAGCGCGACCCTTTCACCAGCAGCGTCACATCATCCGCCAGCAAGCTTTCCGTCGCATGCAGCAATTCATCGATATCGTTGAAATGCCGCGCGCCCTTGCCGAATTCTTCGGCTGCGTAAGCGCTCAACTCACCCAGCGTGAATAATTGATCCAATCCGGCATTGCGCGCATCACGCCCGATCGTGCGATGCAGATCAATGGCTGATTTACCCAATTCGCCCATGTCGCCGAGCACCAGTATTTTTTTTCCTGTCGTGGCAGCCAGTACCGCGAGAGCGGCGCGCACGGATTCCGGATTGGCGTTGTAGGTATCATCAATCAGCTGCGCATGGTGCAAACCGGATTTTTTCTGCAATCGTCCCTTCACACCCTCAAACGATTCGAGTCCAGCGGCAATCGATGCTTTCCCGATACCCGCTGCGATAGCCGCTGTCGCCGCTGCCAAAGCGTTATAGACGTTATGCACCCCGGGCGCCTGTAACTTAACCTCCACAATGCCATCCGGCAATTTCAACTGAATTCTGTTGCTCAACCGGTCAGCCTGATACTCGGCACTCACAGCTGCTTTTTCGCGCAAACCAAAATCGACAATCTTGCGCGCACCAGCGCATTCCCGCCATAAAGCAGCATAGCGATCGTCCGCATTGATCACAGCCGTTCCCTGCTGATCCAATCCGGCAAATATTTCCGCCTTAGCGCGTGCAACCGTTTCAACGGAACCTAGTCCCTCGATATGCGCAGCACCAGCATTGGTAATGACGGCAACACCCGGTTTCGCCAGCTGAGTCAGGTAACCGATCTCGCCCACATGATTCATACCCATCTCAATCACCGCATAACGATGCTGTTGCCGTAAACGCAGCAACATCAGCGGCACACCGATATCGTTATTCAGATTCCCTTCGGTGGCCAGAATCCGTTCCGCTGGCGCATTCATTGTGACTTCACCGCCTGCGGTTGCTTGACGCAATATCGCGGCGATCATTTCCTTAACCGTAGTCTTGCCATTGCTGCCGGTCACGGCGATGAGCGGCAGCGTAAAACGGTTGCGCCAATTCGCAGCCAATTGCCCGAGGCTTAAGCGCGTATCTTGCACGCGCAGCAATGGAATCCCGGCGGATAAAGCGTTTTCCCCAGTCGCTTGCGGAACCAGCGCGGCGGCGGCGCCTTTTTCCTTAGCGCTCAGAACAAATTCACTGCCATCGAATCTCTCGCCGGTTAACGCCACAAATAAATCGCCTGGCTTGAGCGTGCGGCTATCCGTGCTTACTCCGGTAAATAACCCGTCTTGTCCGTTCCATCCGGCTTGCAATACTTGCGCGGCTTCCCGGATCGTCATCATGATTGCACCCGCACTTTCCTGGCTAAATCTTTCAGCACCTGCTGCACAATGTCGGCATCGCTGAAAGGAATTTTCCGGCCTTTTATTTCCTGATACTTTTCATGACCTTTACCTGCAATCAGCACGATGTCGTTGTGCTGCGCATTGGCGATGGCCTGATATATAGCCAGCGCCCGGTCGCTCTCAATCTGGTAATTGTCTGCACCCGCGCCTGCTGTAATATCTTTAATGATGCTCAAAGGATCTTCCGAACGCGGATTATCGCTGGTAAAAATGACTTCGTCCGCCAATCGCGTAGCAACTTCACCCACCATCGCGCGCTTGCCGACATCCCGGTCGCCGCCGCAACCAATAACGCAAAACAGCCGCGCATTCCGTCCGGATGTCCGTTTCTTCGATTGTGCACTGCGCAAAAGCTCGCGTGACGTGCACAGCACTTTCTCCAACGCATCGGGGGTATGGGCGTAATCGACGATAACAATCGGCTGGTCAATCCCTTCGTATTTTTCCATCCGGCCCGGAATGGGTTGCACACTGTGAAGCGCCCGGACTGCGTCCGGCAATCGGATTCCGCTTGCCAGCATAGCCGCCACGACAGCCAGCAAGTTTGATGCATTAAATTTACCCAGCAAGCCAATTCTCAAATGTTCGTGATTATCCTCAAATTCAATATCAAACTCCAGACCATGAAGATCAACTTTTAAATTGGATCCGTAGACCATTTTGAGTTGCCTGGCATAGCGTTCTTCCGGATAGTGAAATCCATAGCCGATGAAGGTGATGGATTTGTTGGCGAGCTGCCGCGATAGCTCGACACCCAGCACATCGTCCATGTTGACAACCGCATACCGCAATCCGGGCCAGAAAAACAGGCGCGCCTTGGCTTCGGCGTAAGCATCCATATCCAAGTGATAATCCAGATGGTCGCGCGACACATTGGTCAGCACGGCAATCGCAAATGTGGTGCCGTTAACCCGCCCCTGCACCAGACCGTGCGAGGATACTTCCATCGCGACGCCATGCGCACCCTGTTCAACAAATTGTGCCAGCGAACGTTGCAGCACCGCGGCATCGGGCGTTGTATTCCCCGCCGCTTCCAACGCGCCGCAAAAACCATTTCCCAGCGTTCCCAGAATGGCTGTCTTCTTGCCCAGACTCGTCATCGCTTGCGCATACCAGTGACTGCACGATGTTTTGCCATTGGTACCGGTAATTCCGACCATCCATAATTTCTCCGATGGCTGATCATAAACATAACTAGCAATCAGTCCCGCTTTAGCCTTCAGTTCATCGATGGCCAATGCCGGAATCCGCCATTCGTGGTTCCACGTGAAATTCTGCGGATCCCACAGAACCGCATTGGCGCCCGCAGCAATGGCTTGCGGGATAAATTTGCGCCCATCGGTGATATCACCGGCGTAGGCCAGGAATGTATCGCCGGGCTTTATCTGGCGGCTATCCGTGACCAGGTTTTTAATCGGAACACCCAGCTCATCCAAACGATGATAATCAAATAACTGAGATGTTTTTTTCTTGATCGTCATCGCAGTCATCCTTCATCACCCATTTCAGGGGTTGCGGTAAAGGTAACGACATTATTGGCCGGCGCATCGGGCGGAATATTCAGGATGCGTAAAGCGCCGGACATGACTTTACTGAACACCGGCGCTGCCACGGCGCCGCCGAAATATTTTCCGGCGGAAGGCTCATCAATCATCACGGCGATGATCAGACGCGGATTCGATGCTGGCGCATAGCCGACAAACGTGGAGATATAGCGCTTATTGGCATATTGACCATCGATCAGTTTATGCGCCGTCCCCGTTTTACCGGCCACGCGATACCCGCTGATTTGCGCTAGCGGCGCCGTGCCGCCGGGCTTGGTCGCCATTTCCAGCATACGGTTCATCGCTTGTGCGGTATCGCGCGAGATGACGCGTTGCCCCATGACCGGCATGTTTTGTTTCAAGAGCGAGATCGGTTTTAATTCGCCGCCGCTGGCAAAAATCGTGTAAGCGCGCGCCAATTGCATCAAGCTAGTGGATATACCATGACCGTACGACATGGTGGCTTGTTCGATCGGACGCCATTTGTTGTAAGGCCGCAAAATGCCGCTGGCTTCACCGGGAAAACCGGAATTCGTCAATGCGCCAAATCCGGAACGGTTAAACATCTCCCACATCGTTTGCGATTCGAGCGACAGTGCGATTTTTGCCGTTCCGACGTTGCTTGACTGCTGAATGATTTGCGCAACCGTCAGCTCGCCTTTGTTGCTGACATCGCGAATGGTTTTTCTGCCCACTTGCCACATTCCCGGCGCGGTTTGCAGCACCGTATTGGCGTTGACTTTGCCGATCTCCATCGCAATCGCCACGGTAAATGGCTTTAACGTTGATCCCGGTTCGAACGTATCAATCAGCGCCCGGTTACGCAGCCGTTCATTGGTAATCGATGATCGTCGGTTCGGGTTGTACGCCGGTAAATTGGTCAAGGCCAGAATCTCACCGGTTTGCGCGTCCAGCACAACGATGCTGCCCGCTTTGGCGTTATTGGCCAGCACCGCTTCTTTTAATTCCGCGTGGGCGCGATACTGAATTCTTCTATCGATCGACAACACCAAATCTTCGCCCGGCTTTGGCGCACGGATGTTTTCCACATCCTCGATGATCTGTCCTTTGTTATCCTTGAGCACACGGCGCCGTCCCAACTCACCCGCCAGCTTATCCTGCCAGCCGCGTTCCACGCCTTCCTGGCCTTCGTCGTTAATATCGGTAAAACCGAGCACATGCGCGGCAAATTCACTTTCCGGATAGTAACGTTTGGATTCGCTGGCGAAATAGATGCCTTTGATCTTCAATTTCATGATCTTTTCGGCGATATCCGGCACTACTTGCCGTTTCAAATAAACAAACCGGCTGTTTTCCCGGCTGATGCGAGCATTGATCTCGGTACTGTCCATCTCGAGCAAACCGGCTAATTGCTTCAATTGCTCCGGCTTGATATCGATCACTTTCGGATCGGCGTAAACGGAGGCAACCGGCGAACTGATCGCCAGAATATGGCCATTGCGGTCGGTAATCATGCCGCGATCGGCGTTCATTTCCACTATGCGGCTATAGCGCGATTCTCCTTTTTCCTGCAGAAAATCATGATTCATTCCCTGCAAGTAAGCCGCACGTCCCGCCAAACCAATCAAACCGAGCGCCAGGAAACCAAACAACAGCCGTGAGCGCCACGCTGATAGTTTGATTTGCCGTACTTCGGGTTTAATCATGGTTTTAACCCTTCCGTGTTCAAGCGTTTTTCTGCATCGTTAATGGATACAATTTGTATGCTGGAAGCAGCGGGCACGGTCATATTCAACCGGTCCTTGGCAATCTGCTCGATCCGCCCGTGCATGATTAATGTGCTTTGTTCCAGTTGCAATCTTCCCCATTCCACATCCAGCTTGCGCTCGATTCCTTTTTCATTTTCCAGCGCCATAAACAGTTTGCGCACCATGTGCTGCGAGGTCACCACGCCCAGCGCGCTCGCGATCAATATAAAAACTAGAAAAATGTTCAGTTTGAACATTCTGTTACCCGTTTATGGTTACTCTTTCAGCCACACGCATCACCGCACTCCTGGCGCGCACATTTCCCGCCACTTCTTGTTCTCCCGGACGCACTGCCCGGCCGATCACGCGCAACGTTTGATTGCTGAACCGCAGCAGATCCTTTTCTTGCAGCGGGATGCCACGAGGTAGTTCGTCCATGCTGGCAGCCTTGCGCATAAATAGTTTGACCATGCGATCCTCCAAAGAGTGAAAACTGATCACCACCAACCTTCCGCCCGGATTCAACAACTCCACACACTGCGGCAAAACGAGCGACAATTCCTCAAGCTCCTGGTTGAGATAGATCCGTATCGCCTGAAAAGTGCGCGTCGCCGGATGCCGGACAATTTCCCGCTGGCGCTGCCGCGAACGCAAAACCGTTGCGACAATCTCGGCAAGTTGTGATGTGGTAACAATAGGCTGCCGCGTTCTTGCCACAATAATCGCTCTTGCAATCTGCCGAGCAAACCGTTCTTCGCCATATTCCTTGATCACCCATCCCAGTTGATCTTCTGCGACTGTCGCCAGCCACTCCGCCGCCGTTTGACCCTTCGTTGTATCCATGCGCATGTCGAGCGGCCCATCGGCGCGAAAGCTGAAACCGCGTGAAATTTCCTCCAGCTGCGGCGACGACACGCCCAAATCCAGCAAAATCCCGTCAACCTTGGCAACGTCCAGCTGCTGCAATATGCGCTGCATATGCGAGAAACTGCCATGCCGGATGCAAAACCGTTTATCCACAATCGCTTGGCCCGACATCACCGCGTCCGGATCTCGATCCATGGCGACTAACCGGCCTTGCTCACCCAATCGCGACAAAATCAAACGGCTATGGCCACCACGTCCAAACGTTGCATCCACATACACACCTTCCGGTTTGATGGCCAATGCATCGACCGCTTCGTGCAACAACACCGAAATGTGCATGAATCGCTGTTACCGCTTCAATTACAGCGTGAAGCCATCCAGCTCAGGCGGCATATCGCCATCCTTGAAAGCCAGCGCATCTTCAATTTGTAAATTCCATTGCACTTCATCCCACAATTCAAACTTAGCCCCCTGGCCAACCAAAACCACATCCTTGGATAACCCGGCAAAAAGGCGCAGCGGCGGCGGCAGCAAAATGCGGCCAGCAGCATCCATCTCGACATCACTGGCATTACCCACCAGCAGCCGCTGCAAATTGCGGGTCTTCGAATCAAAACTAGAAAGATTATTGAGTTTTTGTTCTATCGGTTCCCAGGCTGGCTGAGGATAAATCAATAAACACTTTGAAGGATCGACAGTGACGATCAAATGCCCTGAGCAGGTAGACATCAGCTCGCTACGGTATCTTGCGGGTATCGCAAGCCTACCTTTTGCATCAAGACTAAGTTGCGTGACGCCACGAAACATGCTGTCTCCTCAAATTAAGGGAAAATCCATCGAGGCTCACCAAATTTTCCCACATTTTCCCACCACTTCCCACTTTAATCAAAAAATCCCTGTTAGTCAAGCAAGTAATTGGGTTTTTATAGTTATATGACAAAGACTTAAACGTGATGCGGATTGCCATCAAATGGGCAGCAAAATGTTCAAATAAATAAGATAGATAGAAGAAAAATGAAATGTGAACTGTCAATTCTGCTGAAGAAATGAATTCAGGCAGGCTTGTTTACACCGGCAAAAAACTGCACACTGCACGGCTTTAATTTCCCACTTTAACCTCGCAATGACACCCCAATACTGGACACAAGCCACACAAGAATTGGCGGCATGCGATCCCGTCATGCACCAATTGATCAGGCAGTTTCCCGATGCCACATTGATCTCTCGCGGCTGCGCATTCACGACGCTGGCGCGCTCGATCGTCGGGCAGCAAATCTCCGTCAAAGCCGCCGAAAGCGTCTGGCAAAAAGTGATCGGCGCAATCCCGGACATCACCCCGCATACCATCGCGGCGGCCGAACAGGATTTATTGAGAACATGCGGCTTGTCCGCGAGGAAAGTCACCTACCTGCAAGATTTATCGCGGCACTTCCGCGAAGAGGATTTGAGCGAAACCGCGTGGGGGGAAATGAATGACGAAGCCGTCATCAAGCAATTAGTACAAGTCAAAGGTATCGGTCGCTGGACGGCGGAAATGTTCCTGATTTTCCACCTGCATCGCCCGGATGTGCTGCCGCTCGACGACATCGGCCTGCAACGCGCCATGAGCCTGCACTACCTCGATAAACAACCGGTCGATAAAAAAATTATGCTCGAACTGGCCAAACCGTGGCAGCCGTGGCGCTCGGTCGCCACGTGGTACTTATGGCGCAGCCTTGATCCGTTGCCGGTGGCGTATTGATACTTTGATATTTTAAGTTTCTTATTGTGTTGACGCACTGTAGCCAGATAGATACACTTAGCCGATGCTGGAAATAAGAAAAACCGGGATATTTGTTGATTGGCTGAACGGCTTGCACGATATTCGAGCCAGATCGCGCATCCTGGTACGAATTGAACGTCTGGCAATGGGCAACCCCGGTGATGTCAAACCGATTGGCGAAGGCGTTTCCGAAATGCGAATTGACTATGGCCCAGGCTACCGGGTGTATTTCAAGTCTTTTGGAAATAAATTGATTATTTTACTGGCGGGCGGCGATAAACACAGCCAATCGAACGACATCAAAACCGCTCTGCGCTTGATGCGTGACTTACAGGAAAACAAATGACCGATAGCAAACTACATACGACACCATTCGATGTTGCCGAACATATGAGAACCCCTGAGGAAATGGCCGCTTATCTCGAAGCATGCTTTGAAGAAGCCGGTGACGACGCAGCCTTCATTGCCCGGGCATTGGGTAACATCGCACGCGCCCAAGGCATGTCGCAAATAGCGCGCGATTCCGGCTTGTCACGCGAAAGTCTGTACAAAGCGCTCTCAGGGGAGCGTAACCCCAGCTTTGATACAATCTTGAAGGTTATCCATGCACTAGGCATCAAACTTCACGCAACGGCAACCTCGGCATCGGATCAATAGATCGCTTCTGGGGTTAATGGATGATCCAGATCTGATTGCTCTGCCAGTGGCACATTGAAGGAGTTCGGTTAAAAATTTGTCTATAAAAATTAACGAATTTATGCAGATAGCTTGCTTTTTTAGCTATCTATCCAATTTTAGTTAGACCATTCACACTATGGAAATCTGGCAATCTATCCTTCTAGCAATCGGGGGCAACACAGCACTGCTTGCAGTACTTGCTTTTGTCGCGAAGTCGCTATTCGAGAAAGTGCTCACACGAGACACAAAGAAGTTTGAAAGCGATCTCAAGGCCAAGTCTGATGCGGAGATTGAGCGCCTTAAGAACCAACTACAAATTAGATCTATTGAACATCAGGTTAGGTTTTCGAGGCTTCATGAACGCCGCGCCGAAACAATCGCAAAGCTTTATGGCCTAATCGTAGAGGCGCTTTGGGCGGCAGAAAGCTTCCTGTCTCCGATTGGATGGGTGGGTGAACCGAGCATGAAAGAAAAGCACGCAAGCGCCATGAACAAGCTTGTTGATGCCTTTCGCTACTTTGACCAGCACAAAATCTACTTCGATGAAGATTTGTGCGAATCATTAGACAAGTTGCTTCGAGAAACGCGCAGCCTTGTAATTGAGTTTAGTGTTTGGGCTAGTTACAATGACG
The DNA here is from genome assembly GCF_040240425.1 of Nitrosomonas sp. Lineage (GTDB taxonomy): Bacteria > Pseudomonadota > Gammaproteobacteria > Burkholderiales > Nitrosomonadaceae > Nitrosomonas. The sequence continues at coordinate 93,374 of NZ_QPHG01000003.1, forward strand.
CAAAACTTAGCAACGATTCAGCCAAACAAAAACAAGAAGCTTGGTTGAAGAATTGGCAAGCGATTAAGAACGATATTCCTGAAGCACGTCGACAGCTTGAAAACAAATTTCGCTCTATTCTTGGCAACCTCCCAGAGGTCGCCAAGTCGCAACATGTTCAGTAATTCACCGATCCTCGGGCTAACTGGTTAGTCAAGCGGACACCAATAAGCGTAGCTTGTTGCGAGCAGACTAGAGGGTCACATCTTGACATAGCTGACTTTACCGCTCAAAAGCAGAAATCAAAAGCACGCTGAGATTTTTGTTTATCCCACTACAATTTTTAATCCCGTATTAAAGATGTAAACATTTTGCAGTAAGAAATATCCCTACAGTTGTTAACTTGCACTGCTTGTTTTACCTTGCACCTGCTTCCTCGAAAACATTTCGGAACGGCCTATTAGGTTTATCATACGATTCTTTTTCAACTGACCACCCACGAGATTCATGGAACCCATTTACTTCGACCACAATGCCACCACCCGCGTCGACGACGCTGTTTTAGAAGCCATGTTGCCGTATTTCCAGCAGGAATTTGGCAATGCGTCGAGCCGTCACGGTTACGGCATCGTTGCCCGGCGGGCAATCGATAAGGCGCGCAAGCAGGTGGCGGAGGCGGTTGGGGTGCAGCCGGTGCAGGTGGTTTTCACCAGCGGTGGCTCGGAAGCGAATAATCTGTTTGTGCGTGGCGCGGTGGATAGCTTGAAGCCGGGGAATCTGTTCATCAGCGCGATTGAGCATCCGTGCGTGCTAAAACCGGCGCAGGCGATTGCGCGACGCGGTTGCGATCCTTGGCCGTTGCAGCAATTGGCGATCAATGCGGATGGGCAAGCCGATGTGGCGGCTGCCGCTGCGGCGATGCAAACCAATAAACCGGGATTGGTATCGGTGATGCTGGCGAATAACGAAACCGGCGTGATCCAGGATGTTACCGCCATTGCCGAGCTGGCGCGTTCGCATGGCGCTTACGTGCATACCGACGCGATTCAGGGATTGGGTAAAATTCCGGTCGATTTCACTGCGCTGAAAGTCCATGCGATGACGTTATCCGCGCATAAAATTTACGGCCCGAAAGGCGCGGCGGCATTGATCGTCGACAAGCGCTTGCTGTTGAAGCCATTGATATATGGCGGCGGACATGAAAACGGCTTGCGTTCCGGCACCGAGAATGTGCCTGCGATTGTGGGATTTGGTGTGGCGTGCGAATTGGCCGTCGCGCGCTTAGCGGAAACCGCGCAGCACGTTGCCAAGTTGCGTGATCGGCTGGAAACCGGGTTGACCGGCATGGGCGCGGCGATTTTCGGCGGACAAGCGGCGCGCATTCCGAATACCTGTTATTTCGCGCTGCCGGATATCGAGGGCGATACGCTGGTGGTTAAATTGGACAAAGCTGGTTTTGCCGTTGCCGCCGGGGCGGCGTGCTCCAGCGTGAATCCGGGGCAAAGTCATGTGCTGGCGGCAATGCAAATTGATCCGATGCTCGCGCGCTGCGCGGTGCGTGTCAGTCTGGGCCGTGACAACACACTTCAACAAGTGGACGATTTTTTGCGCGCCACGCAACGCATTGTTGCAGAATTGCGCCAGATCAACAGTCTCTCCTTCTAAAAACACCTCGCTAAATCCAAACTTGGTTACAATGCAGCGTCGCTATTATCGCTTTGTATACCAAGCTGCCTAAATCCATTCATTTATGACGAATCAAACCACAAAGCCAGTCAAAGCCATCATCCTGAGCGCAGGACAGGGACGGCGCTTACTGCCGCTGACCGAGAACACCCCGAAATGCCTGTTGCCGGTTGCTGGCAAACCCGTGCTGGCTTGGCAAATCGACGCCTTGCTTGCGGCCGGTGTCGAAGAGGTCACCATTATCACCGGTTTCCAGGTGGCGCAGATTGGGGAGTTACTGCAACAACGGTACGCGCATCATCCCAAGATCAAAATCCTGTTCAATCCCTTTTACGAAGTAGCGGACAATCTGGCAAGCTGCTGGATTGCGCGCACCGAAATGGATAGCGATTTTTTGATATTGAACGGCGATACCGTGATCGAAACCGCGTTGCTGGATAAAGTCTTGAATTCAGAATCCGCGCCCATTACACTGAGCGTGGATTTTAAGGATAGCTACGACGCCGACGATATGAAAGTGCAATTGAACGCCGATGGCTGGGTGCAGCAAGTGAGCAAAATCGTTCCGCCGCATCAAGTCAACGCGGAATCCATCGGGCTGATTTATTTTCGCGGCAACGGTGCGCCACTATTCCGCCAAGCTGTGGAAGAAGCGTTGCGTCATCCGGCGGAGCTGAAATCGTGGTATTTGTCGATTATCGATCGTCTGGCCAAAGAACATTGGGTGAACTCCTGCTCGATCAACGGATTTCGCTGGTGTGAAATCGATTTTATCGAGGATTTGGCCAGAGCCGGTATCATCTTTGACGAGAGCGCATCATGATCAGCACCCCCGAGCTGGAGCTGAATGCCACCATGCGCAAGTTTGGCGCGCCGCAAACGATTATCCGTTCGTTTCAATACTGGTCGGTGCTGTTGCGCCCGGCCCAAGCGACACTGGGCGCGCTGGTTCTAGCCGCGCATGAACCGGCACAGGCCTTTTCGCAGCTGAGTCCGGCCAGCTTCGCGGAACTGCACAGCATCACCGGGCAAATTGAATCGGCACTGGCAAAAGCCTTTCACTATGACAAAATCAATTATTTGATGCTGATGATGGTCGATCCCGATGTGCACTTTCATGTGATTCCACGTTATGCACAACCAAAGCCGTTCGCCGGGATGGAATTTATCGACGCGGGCTGGCCCGCCATGCCGAACCTGGGTCAAGTCAACATCACCGATGCGGCTATAAATCAGCACATCATGAATCACCTTCAATCCTGCTGGTCTTAAGCGAAAAAGCGAGACGACACGTGACCGAAGAAAAAGCCCCTTACATCAAAGAATTTCCTCTGCGTGAAGCGCATCATCTGGTACGCGACCTGATGACGCCGAATCCGTGGATTTATTGGACGGATTTCTTATTTCATATCACGCTGGGCTGGGCGGCTTTTTTTACCGCGCTGTTTTCACCGTTTTTCTCGCTCTGGCAACTGGGCGGATTCATCGTCGCTGTACTCGCCTTGTATCGCTCGGCGATTTTTGTGCATGAGCTAGCGCATTTAAAGAAAGGTACATTCAAGAACTTCCGTCTGGTGTGGAATATCATCTGCGGCATTCCGTTCATGATTCCGTCGTTCACCTACGATGGCGTGCATAACGACCATCACAAACCGGATGTGTACGGCACCAGCGCAGATGGCGAGTACCTGCCGTTTGCGACGCATAAACCGGCGGAAATGGTGGTTTATGTGTTGCTGTCTTTTTTGATTCCAATTGTACTGGCGGCGCGCTTCGTGCTGTTGATGCCGGTTTCGTATCTGATTCCGCCATTGCGCAAAATCGTCTGGGAACGCGCATCATCATTGACGATTGACCCCACTTACCGGCGCGCGCCGGATGCGGTCCGCAACGATCTCAATTGGCGCCAGCAAGAACTTGGTGCTTTCCTGTTCGGCGCAAGCGTCATTGCACTAGTTGTATTGGGTGTGCTTCCTTATTCGTTGCTGGTGTTGTGGTACCTCACCGCAGTGGCCGTTTTCATTCTCAATTCGCTGCGCACATTGGCGGCGCATGCTTACCGCAATCCAGGCGATCGCAAAATGACATTGGCCGAGCAATACCTGGATTCGGTCAATATTCCCGGTAATGTTCTGATCACGCCGTTATGGGCGCCGGTCGGTTTGCGTTTTCACGCTACGCATCACTTGTTCATGAGCATGCCGTATCACAACCTCGGTAAAGCGCAGCGCCGCTTGGTCAATAACCTGACCGATAATTCGCAATACATCAAAACCATCCGCAGCGGTTTATGGCCAGCACTCAAACAAATTTGGCACGAATCCTCCGAAGCCGCCAAAACATCACCGCAACAAAACGGCTAATGCTGTGAAAGCCATCCCAACGGTACAAAACGCCCAACAGCACATCACCCAGCTTGTTTTGCTGCGGCACGGCCAAAGCATCTGGAATCGCGACAAGAAATTCACCGGCTGGAGCGATATTCCGTTGAGCGCCAAAGGCGAGCAGGAAGCGGAACAAGCCGCTTATTTGCTAAAACAGGCCGGTCTTACCTTTGACCTATGTTTTACCTCCGCCTTGCAGCGCGCAAAAACCACCGCGCGGATCGTGCTCTCCGCCATGCAACTGGATCTACCGGTGCATGAAAGCTGGCGTTTGAACGAACGTCATTACGGAGCGCTGGAAGGCATGGAACGCTGGCCAGCCATCAAGAAGTTCGGTATCTGGCCAATTCTGGGTTGCCAGATCAAATTTGATGCAACACCGCCGTATCTGGATGCGCACGATCCCCGCTTTCCCGGCAATCTACCGGGTTACGCCGGTATCGATAAAAATGAGCTGCCGCTCGGAGAAAGCATGCAAAACACCCTGGCGCGGGTAAAACCCTATTGGGAAGAAACCATTCAACCGGAAATTCAGCACGGAAAACGTATCCTGATAGTTTCCCATCGCAATACCTTGCGCGTAGTCACGATGCTGTTGGAGCATCTCACCTCCGGGCAAGCCATGAAAACAAGATTGGCTACCGGCCGCCCGCTGGTTTACGAACTGGATCAGCAAGGTCACGCCGTGCGGCATTATTACGTCGACTAACCGGCTGCAAAAGGCATGCCGACTGTTTATAGTTTTCCTCCCATCGCCGGCAGCGAAGCGAAAATTCTAATCCTCGGCAGCATGCCGGGCGAAGCATCTTTAGCCGCCAAACAATATTACGCCCACCGCCGCAATGCTTTTTGGCCGATCATGGCGCAACTGCTACAAATCAATGCGGAAGCTTCGTATCAGGAAAAAATTGCCGCGCTGCGATCATCGCCGATTGCGCTGTGGGATGTGCTCAAATCGTGCAAGCGCAACGGCAGCCTGGATTCAATGATTGAAACTGGTACGCAAATCAGCAATGACTTCCAGTCCTTTTTTTCTACACACCGCGCCATCACACAGGTATTTTTTAACGGCGGAACGGCGGAGGCTTGTTTTAAACGCTATGTATTGCCCGCCCATAACTTGGGATTGCTCAAACTCTCACGGTTGCCTTCCACCAGCCCAGCCAATGCCCGTTTATCATTTGACGATAAATGCGGAATCTGGCACGAAACGATTGGCTCAGCATTGCGTTCCTGCCATCCCATGCCAAAAATAAAGCAGACGCTTGACGGCGAAGCCCGGGATGCGTTTTACTTATGCACTGGTAGCACGGAACAAAAATGATTAATCAATATTCGACTGAAAGGAATGCACGCGATGAAAAAACTCATTGTCATTGTCCTCGTTATCTTTGCCGCTGGATACGTTAGCTTGATGGTTCAGTATTTTTAGAATCCATAGCGGTTGATGGCGAAAACCGCCTTATCTTAGACATGCGATGCAAAACAAAGCCCGCACGGAATGATCCGGCGATACGAAGGAACAAGTTTTTGATCTCTTTTCCTGAATACGGAAGCGGATTGGATCTTTCTATCCGGCTGCGCACAGCGGGCTGACGTATGCCTTTGTTCAAAACAAATTGCTTTTTATTCATACTGCTGGCCATTGCCACCCTGATATCCCACGCCAGATTTGAACAGTATGTGCAAATTGGTCCCGAGCTTCAGACCGCCGATTGGAAGTTCCGGACCACGGAAAGCAGCCGGGTCGAAGTCACGGAAAATGGCTTGAGCCTGTTTTCCAGCGATGCCAAAACCGGTACCAGCGCGCTCCAGCATCTTCCAATGGTAAAACCCGGCACTGTCTTATTAGTATCCGCTGATATGCGGTGCGCAAATGTGATCGCGGGCATAAAACCCTGGAACTCCGCCCGGCTTCTATTGGCACAAAATGATGGCAAGAAAGACCGCTGGGATCTGCCTCACACGGCGGTTGCCCTGACAGGAAGCCATGACTGGAAAAATTACCGCAAGGCTTTCACCATCGCATCCGGAATCCAAAACATCCAGCTGACCGCACAATTGAGCCAATCCACCGGCTCGTTGCAGATTAAAAATTTGCGGGTTTATCCAGCTTACGAAAATCCGGATTATAAATGGGTTCGCGATATCATTCTGTTGGCTTGGGGCGGATATTTCCTGCTGTTTACCGGTTCATTTCTGTTCATGGACCAGAAAAACATTCTCGCCCGCTTCCTGCTGGTTTCCGCCTTTATCGCCATCATCGCCGGGACAACCCTGCCGGGCGATATGAAGAACCAGATCTCCAACGAAGTTAAAATTCAAATCGATGCCGAAAGTGAATCATTTAAAACAGTCATTCCTTGGGATTTATCCAAAGTCTGGCATCTCGGTTTCTTTTTCCTGTTCGGTCTAATTCTCAGCGTGATGATGAAAAAAGAGCCCATCCTGCAAACAATGACGATTATTCTTCTGCTGGCTGGTGGCACAGAAATCGCGCAACTGTATATTGAAGGGCGAACTCCGTTAGTGAGCGACTTCTTTATTGATGCGGCGGGAGGAGTGGCCGGTATGATTTTGATCAGGGCTTTTGTTTCAAATCAACATGAAAACAAAGCCGCTGCATGATGATTCTTGCACAGCGGAAAATTTTTAACCGTTAAAAACCCGTCATCAGAACCTGACCTGGACGCGATACTTCAGCGTAACTGCGCTTTCCGCTGGAATAGCCACTTGCCATACGGCCGTGTTACTGGCTGGTTTATGGTGCGGCTGGCTTTCTTCGATTATTTTCCAGTCACCTGGTATGGGTTCTTGCACAGTGACCGTAGCCATTTCCTTTTTGGCATTTTTGAGCGTAATTTCGTAAGCGCTTTCAAAACGGTTAATGCCATTGTTCCCGGTGCTTAATTGCTTAAAATCGGTTTGTTTTTTATCCGCGGTGACATCAAAAGACTGTCCCAGCTTTACCCGCACGATCTCGTTCTTCGGTGTGTGATCTATGCGATCTTCACCGACGAACTGAGCGTTTCCGGCTTTATCACGTTTGTAGGCGCGTAAAATACCTTTGGGCAGCGGTATGCCTAACCGGGCCGATTCTTTATTATCAAACTGCATGAACACGCTCACTTTCAGTTTCTGTCCCAGATCACCATAACCGGAAGCGTAGTAATAATCGCTGCCCGACAGCACCAGCTCTTTTCGGGCTGGCACGCCGGAGGCATTCAGTAGCGCGACTTGTTTGGTTTGATTCTCGGCAATCGTCGTTAACCTATCCAGGTTATAGAGATGATATTCCATGAGCGATTCCTGGCGCATCGGCTCGACAGCGCTATCCGCCGCCATTTTGGCTCTCATCGCTACCGGTGCCGCGAATTCTTGCTGCACCCGGTTGATATCACCGGCCACCAATTGCAGTTTCGCATTGACATAACGAGTACCACTGGTATTCGTCAGCGTTACCCAGCCGGATAAATCCAGTTGATCATCCGCATCATTCAGTTCAGCGACATAGTCCGCTTTCCAAGCCAGACCGCCGGTCAAATAACTCAGCTCCAACGCTTGCGCTGTGTGGCCATGGTGAATTCCCTCAATCACTAGCGTGGGACGATCACGCAAGTTGCCGGGCACATTCTCAAAGGTGATACGGCCCGGCAGTCCGGTTTCAATACGATCGGCCATTTTGAGCACCACACCCTCAGTAGCGGCCAGCACCAATGCGCTCTCTTTGCTTTCAACACCGGTAGCCGGATTGATTTTAACGACCGACACTGTTTGACCGACGTATTTATTCAGCAGGCTTTGCGGCGTAAGCAAATCGAAATTGAAGTTTTGCTCGGCAATTGTAATGCTACCCGGATTGGTGACACTCCTTAACAAGGCCGTTTCAGGCCGCATAAGCGCGCTGACATCGCGCCAGGCCAGATTAAAATCACCCTTGGCCAAGGAAACATTCCGCACATCTTTTATCAGTGCTAAGTCATTGTTATAGATAGTTACTGCCACCGCTTTCTGATCATTCAGCGTGCTCAGCCGTTCGTCAGAACCGGCCATGACCGCACCCTGACCAAACGATAGAATGCAGCTTGCAATTAATAGCACAGGATAAAAAGCGCGGCGCGTTGTACGCATTGAATTCCCCTCTTGAAGAAGCTTAAAGCGGGTTTACTTGCCGGACTTAGGCCGTTCAAACGACAAGACTTTACCGGCGGGAGCTTGTTCCAAAGTATGCAGTATTTCTTTAGGTTCCTGAAGCGCTTTGAACAAACCCGTTTCTCCAAGCACATTGGCCCACATTTTCTGCGAAATCTGTAAACAAGCGGCCATCGGGTTGCCAGCCTGCTTGCGAATTTGATCGACTTGCCATTGCAGGCCGGTCATGCGCGGTTTGAGATGAGCCGGTGCTTGTGCAATCAATTCATTGATCATGTCCTGGCGCATGGCTTCAAACTTCTCCGGTTCCTCGCGAGCAATCCTGGACCAGTGGTCAAAATCAAAATCCGGTATTTTGTCTTTTTCATCCATGAAAATATTTTAGCACTTTGATATCAGAGCGGATGAGTGATGTGCTGACAATCAATGCAAATTGTGGCAACTAAAATGCATTGTTTCACGCTCTGATCCAATTATATCCTGATGCTACGGACAAAAAATTTGGATTCAGGAGCTATAGCGCTCAGTCAAATCCCACGCGGAGTTATTTTCCTGTAATCAATAAAAAAGCCGGAATCAGCTGCGCATCAATTCCGGCTTTTTGGGGTAGTGATAATCTACTTACTTTCGATTTTGAACTGATTTGCCAGAACGGCAAGCATTTTGACTTTTTGCGACATGGCGCCAGTAGACGATGTCAATTTCTCTACCAGCTGCCCATTTTGCTGGGTTACTTGATCAATTTGCATGATCGCCTGATTAACTTGTTCTATTCCGTTCGATTGTTCTTCAGATGACTGAGAAATTTCACCGACGATATCGGAAATCTTTCTGACACTCTCGGTGATCATTTTTAACGAATCAGCCGATTGATTTACCAGCTGAGTACCATTTTCCACTTTGGTAACGCTATCGTTAATCAGCTCCTTGATTTGCTTCGCTGATTCGGCGCTGCGGCCAGCCAGACTGCGTACTTCGTTGGCTACTACCGCAAATCCGCGCCCCTGTTCCCCGGCACGGGCAGCTTCCACTGCCGCATTTAGCGCCAGCAAATTGGTCTGGAATGCAATTTCGTCAATAACATTGGTAATGTCGGCAATTTTCTTGCTGCTTTCGTTAATTTGCGACATCGCTTGCATTGTGCTCGAAACTACAGAGCCACTTTTCTCGGCTTGTTTGCGCGCTTCCTGCACCAGAAGATTGGCTTGTTTAGCGTTACTTGCATTTTGCTGCACGGTAGAAGTGATTTCTTCCATGCTGGATGCCGTTTCTTCAAGACTCGATGCTTGGTTTTCGGTGCGGCTTGATAAATCAACGCTACTACTGGCTAATTCATCTGCAACATCTTCCAGAACGGTAGTAGATTCTTTAACCCGGCCAATCGCGGTGCGAAGTTTTGCATTCAGAAAAATCTGCACATATTCAAGCTGACCGAACTCGTCACTTCTTCCGGTATACACAAAGCGTGCCAATGGATCATTCGCAACTTTCTCGGATTTTTCTGCCAAGTTGCGCAATACGCTTAACATTTGATAGATGACGGCCGTGCTAACCATGCTACCGGCAAGAACACCGGACAAAGCGGAAAGTAATGAAATTTGTTCCGCCACGGCTAGGCCGCTAAAAACAAGCGCAAAAATGCTTGATACGATTAGCGCCATTTTTCCAGTGAAGCTAATAGGAAATCGTGTAAGTTTTACTTTATCAAGCTTAGAGCGCCGTTTATCGTCGGGCGATTTTTTTGCCATAATACTTGCGTACAAAGCTTCCGCGCGCTCAACCCAAACTTTCTCAGGTTTTACCCTGACTGACTGATAACCGACAATATTGCCTTCTTCGTAGAGCGGGCTGGCAAAGGCGTCCACCCAATAGTGATCGCCATTTTTGTTACGGTTTTTAACCATGCCCATCCAGGGATTACCGGCTTTCAACGACTCCCATAACATTGCATACGCTTCCGGCGGCACGTCGGGATGGCGGATGATATTATGATTCTTATGTTCGAGTTCTTCCCACGTATAACCGCTCATCCGGATAAAGTCTTCATTAGCCGAAGTGAGCGCTCCCTTTAAATTTGTCGTAGAAATTATTTCACAATCATTATTCATTCCCATATCACGTTGGGTAACGGGTTCATTAATTCTCATTGCATCCGCTCATTGAAATAAGTAAGAGTTTTCTTACGGATATAATTGATATAACTTTAGCTCGATTTGTTATATCAACAAATATCAGAAAACCACATATTTAACAATGTATTAATACGCCATGATCATTTTATTGAGATTTATTTATATCGCCGGTGAGCGTTGCTGAATATTTTGATTTCAGGAAATCTTAATCGTGCGAATAATGATTAAGCAATGTAGGAAAATTCACCCATGATGAGGAAATTGATGGCAAGCATTTAATACTTAAATAAAATCTTAAATTTAGAACCCCATCATTGCAATTCAGACCTTTCTAACCGGAATCCGCCAAATATAAAAGGCCAATATGCTGCCGATTACAACCAACATTATTTTCTGCCATAGTTCAGGCACAATCAGAATTGAACTGCCAAATGACAATGTCATCAAAAAATATACCCAGCGTTTAACACGCTGCGGAATACTGCGATAGAGCGTCCATTCACGAATGATCGGTCCGGCAATCCGGTTTTCCAGCAATTTACGATGAAAGTGCTCGGAGCCGCGTGCGAAACAGGCCGCCGCCAGTAACACAAACGGCGTCGTTGGTAATACCGGCAAAATTGCCCCTAATACGGCCAGAAATAACGCCACAAAGCCAGCGCCAAGATACATGGCGCGCACCACAGGCGAATCATGCAGGCATAATAAATCGGCTGCTTGTTGCTCCGCTAACGGCTGCTCGTTCCCGCGGGTTTCACGTTGTTCGGGTAAGTGCATATTGGATGTCATAAAGAAAAAAGCTGTTACCGTAAAAATACTGCACACTATGTGCTTTGATCAAACCCTGGTAAAAACGATCCCTTCAAGTAGCCAGTGATAAAAAGAATTGATGTTACCAGTTATAATATGCAAGCGTTAATTGCTAAAATTAGCCGGATTTTATTTATTCTCGAGGAAACCATGCGTACTATTAAAACACTATTTCACTTAAGTTTCGTTCTGCTGGCACTGACACTGCTGCCCCAGACTGTCTTCGCTGCATCGTCCGATGGTCCCGCGTTTCAAAAAATCGATACCAAAACAGGCAACGGCGAAGAAGCGGAAATTGGAAAAACCGTCAGCGTACATTATACCGGCTGGCTCTACGATGAAAGCGCGCCCGACAAAAAAGGCAAGAAATTCGATAGCTCCTATGATCGTAAGGAACATTTTTCTTTCATGCTCGGTGCTGGACGTGTGATCAAAGGCTGGGATCAAGGTGTTCAAGGCATGAAAGTCGGCGGGCAGCGCACTCTCATTATTCCGTCCTCAATGGCTTATGGCTCGCGCGGTGCTGGCAACGTCATTCCCCCGGATGCAACCTTGATATTTGACGTCGAGCTCATCAGTCTGAAAGCAGGCGCGCATCATTAACATAAGCCGCTTATCCGGTTCCGGTAAATTTCGTAAATTGAGCGATCAGATTAATTCTGCAATAGTTTCTGAGCAGCTCAATTTACCCCCGGTTAGAAATTTATATCATCAACACCATATCCATCTAAAATGTTTTGAGCACTTCGCTAACTCGCTGTAGAAATTGACAGGGCATCGCTATGACTCCGACCTCGCAGCAACGTGTTATTCGATACAAACGGCTGGGCATTACCCTCGGCGTGATTGCGGTTCTGATTGCCGTATTCGCTGCGCTTGGCACATATTGGTTGCCCGGCTATGCCAAATCCCAGCTCGAGATCCGCTTGTCAGAAATTCTGCAACGCCCGGTAACGGTTGCATCGATTGAACTAAAACCGAGCACGCTCGAGTTGAACATACAGGGTTTCCGCATTGACGAGAAAACGGATAACGCTGAAGCGAACACGGCTCTTTTTTCCTTCAACACGCTGCACATTGGTCTCAGTTTGGAATCGCTCAAGCAACGCGCTGCTGTGGTTTCGTCCATCACCCTGGCAGAACCGCAACTGCATCTGGTGCGGAAAAGCAAAGATCAGTTGAATATCTCCGATTTGCTGGAACGGTTCAATCAACCGGCGGAACCGGAAGATACTGCAAATAAAACCGTTATTCCTTTTTCAATCAGCAATATCGCTATTCAAGGCGGGCGCGTTGAATTTATCGATCAGCACGAAAATGCCGAGCACAGCATCAGTGAAATCAATTTCAGCATTCCAATCATCGCCAATACCGGCGGTACGCAAAACGACTGGATAGCGCCGCATTTCAGCGCGAAAATTAACGGCGCGCTTTTATCACTGGACGGTAAATTGCGTCCTTTTGCCGCCACTCAGGAAGCAACGCTGACTTTTAAGCTGGATAATGCGGATTTAACCCGCTTTGGCCGCTATGTCACTTTGCCGGAAGGAATTCGTCTGCTTTCCGGTTTTTACGACAGTAACCTGAATCTCTCTTTCACCCAGGAAGCGGATAAAGAACCGCAAATAGAAGTGACCGGCGCTACTTCGCTGCGACAGCTCACCCTTAAGAATAGTGCCGTAGCTGCACCTTATCAGGCGCAATTGAAACATTTGAATATCGCGCTGACCAAAGCCGACCCGACCGGAAAGCAACCTTCGCGGATAAAACTCCATATCGACCAAGCCGCACTGACGCGCGATGGCGAAAAAGAACCGGCGCTATCGCTCGCCAAATTGGCCATTCCTGATATCACCATCAATACCACGGCACAAAAAATTGCCTTGGGCACCATTACACTGGACGGATTTAACACGACATTACGCCGCGATGCGCAGGGAAATCTCGATCTTTCCCGATTGTTTGAATCTTCCGTGAGCGCACCGGCAGAGCGGGTGCTGATTCCGATTCCTGGCAGAAAACCCGCCCGTCCTGCCAACGCTACCCAAACAGCCGGAAAAGAACCGCAGCAGCAGAAACTCGCGCGCGCGGATAATGGCAGCAGCGAGAAAAAATCCTCTGCCGGTAAGCCTTGGGTGCCGCACATCAAAAGCATCCAATTCAAATCGGCCAAGCTGCGCTATGAAGATCTGTCGCTCACGAAAGTCACTCCGATGGTTATCGATTCACTAGATTTGGCGTTGGAAGACATCGATCTTGACGGCGTGGAGCCGCTGCAACTCACGTTACAAGGACAAGTCAACCAACACGGCAGCATCAAAGCCAGCGGCGCGCTGGCTTGGTCACCGCTGTCAGCGGACTTGCTGTTGAATCTCAATGCCGTCGATCTGGTATCGCTGCAAGGCTGGCTGGGCGACAAACTCACCGCGCTGCTCACCAGCGGAGACATTTCTTTCGCGGGAAATTTCAAAGCCAGCGGCGATCCGTTAAAAATTCAATTGAGCGGTGAAGGAAAACTGGGCAATTTCAATATCTTCGATAGCAAAAATGCCTATGATTTACTGCGTTGGAAAAAACTGGAAATCGGCCGCCTCAACTACACCAATGATCCGCTGCTGGTGGATATCAACACACTGTATTTGAGCGATTTCTTTGCGCGCATGATCATCCAGCCGGATGGCACGCTCAATCTGAAACAAATCATTCAAACCGGAAAACCGTCGGAACCGGTCGCCTCGATTACCGCAGCGGCATCCAAGGATCTTGGCGCAACCGGGGCAAAAAGCGAAACACCGGTGCATATCGGCAAGATTTACCTGCAACAAGGCAACATCGATTTCAACGACCGGTTTATTAAACCGAATTACCGCGCCAAGCTGACTGCGCTTACCGGCCAGATTGGTCCGCTCTATCCGGGTAAATCAGGAAAAGTCGATATTCGCGGCATGGTCAGCAAGACCGCGCCTTTACATATCCAAGGAACCGTCGATCCGTTCAGCGCCGAATTGCCGCTGGATATCGTTGCGCAGGTTAAAGGTATCGATCTGCCGCCATTTAGCCCTTATTCGGGAAAATATATCGGTTATGAAATCGAGAAGGGAAAACTGTCGGCTGACGTCAATTATCAGATCGAGAATGGGGCATTGACAGCGGATAACAAGATCTTTCTCGATCAATTCACCCTCGGCGAGAAAGTCGAAAGTGAAAATGCAGTATCGCTCCCGCTCGATCTCGCCATCTCGCTGCTTAAGAATCGCCGCGGGGAAATCAATCTTCATTTGCCGCTCAAGGGCTCCATCGACGATCCCGACTTCAATCTGGGCGACATTGTCTTTTCAGCGTTTATCAACATGATCTCCAAGGCTATCACTTCGCCTTTCGCATTGCTTGGTTCGGTGTTTGAAGGTGGTGAAGAATTATCCGAGATTTCCTTTACACCCGGTTTCGCGGATATCGAGACCGAATCCGCGCAGCGCCTGGAAACCTTGGCCGGGATTTTAAAAGACCGCTCATCGCTGCAACTGGAAATTTCCGGCCGTGTCGATCCGGATGCGGATCACGAAGGACTCAAGCTGGCCATGTTGCAAAACAAAGTCAAAGCGCAGAAATTGGCCGAGGATACCAAAAAAGGCATCGCCAGCGGCGCCATCGCGGATATCAAATTGACTCCGCAGGATTACAACAAATACCTTGAAATTGTCTACAAAAAAGAATCTTTCGACAAACCCAAGAACGCCATCGGATTGGCCAAGAGCCTTCCCAGCGCTGAAATGGAACAACTCATTCTGAACCATCTCACAGTTACCGATAGCGACTTGCAAGCGCTGGCAGAAAACCGCGCCACCGCTGCGCGCAACTGGCTGGTCGAGAATGGCGAGATTTCCAGTGAGCGCATTTTTGTCGTCGGTATCCATGAAACCGGCGAGGGTGCTGAAAAGAAAGGCAGCAAGGCTGAGTTTTCATTGAAATAAGCGTTCGCGCAATGTCCATACAACCGCATCCGATTAACCCGCTTTGATAACCATCACTTATTCTGACCCAATGAAAAACCTGATCCCGCTATTTTTTGCAAAACTGTCCGGTCCATTGCTCATCCTCACGCTGGGCTTGCTGATCACAACGCCATCCCAATCCGCCGGAACACTCAGTATCAATCCGCAAGATGCTCCTGACGCCTGCAATGCACGCACCGCCCAAGTCAGGGTGACGGTAAAAAATGTAATAGCCGGTGGTGCTTTAAACATCGAGTTGTACGATGACCCGGATCATTTTCTCTCCAAAAAAGGGCGCAAACGCAAAGTGCGCATTCCGGCAGCCGCAGGGCAGCAAACCGCTTGCATCAATCTTAAACAGGCCGGCACTTATGCCGTGGCGGTTTATCAGGACTTGGACGGTGACCGGAAATTAAAAAAGAACTGGAATTTGTTACCGCTCGAACCTTTTGGTTTATCGAACAATCCTGAGCAACCTGCCGGTTTTCCCAGATTCAGCGATTCCGCATTTACCACCGGCAAGCTCGGCGCGGATATCGTGATCAAGCTGCAGCAGCCTTAGTGCGCGTGTCATGCCGCGTATGCTGCTCAATCTGCTGATCGCGCTGGTTGTCGCGTATGTAGTGATTGTTTTGCTGGTGTATTTTGGTCAATCCCGCCTGGTTTATTTCCCGGAAAAACAGCTCGGTAATACCCCCGGCGCAGTCGGGCTGGATTACAGCGCCGTCAACATCCCAACCAGCGACGGCGAAACATTGCAGGGCTGGTGGATGCCCGTGCCGGACGCCAAAGGCACGGTGCTGTTTTTCCACGGCAACGCCGGTAATATCTCGCATCGCATCAATTACCTGACGATGTTCAAGCGGCTGGGTTATAACACACTGTTGTTCGATTATCGCGGTTATGGCCAGAGCAGCGGCACGCCATCGGAATCCGGCACGTATCTGGATGCGCAAGCGGCTTGGCATTATTTGACGGCAACCAAGGGGATTGCGCTTGAACGGATCGTCCTGTTTGGTGAATCGCTCGGCGGCGCGGTAGCAGCGTGGCTGGCAGCCCGAGAAAGACCCGGTTTGCTGGTGTTGGCATCAACCTTTACCTCGGTTCCCGAACTGGCTGGAGAAATTTACCCGTTCCTGCCGGTGCGATGGATCAGCCGCTTTGCATACAACACGCTGGCATCGCTACAGTCGGTATCCTGCCCGGTTTTCATCGCGCACAGCCCGCAGGATGACATTGTTCCATTTCATCATGGTGAGCGGCTGTTCCAAACGGCACCGGAACCGAAGCAATTTCTACCGCTGGAAGGCAGTCATAATACCGGCTTCATTTTTATGCAACCGGCGTGGAAAAGAACCTTGGGCGCTTTTATGGATGAACATTTACGCTAGGGTAGGTGCTCCACTTCCTTAATCTCTTTGATTCCCGCGATCATGATCTTTCTTGCCGCGATTTCCGCGATCATCCTTATCGTGATTCTTGTGATCTCCACGGCCCGGGTGATCGCGATCACCGTGCCGGCCTTGAGAATTTTCCTGCGGATAGCGGCGTGATTCATCGTAGCGGTCGCGGTAACGATCCGAATCGCGCCCCTCATCATGGCGGCCCGGATTATCGTATTGTCTGTTTGGATACATCTGCTGGCTCTGATAATGCGGCAGATAAACATCGTTGTACCAGTTCCGTTGCACAAAATAGACCGGTTGATAGCAGGCATTGTAACGATGACAGTATTTGTCCCACCGTTTGGCATGGCCGGGTGGCACGTACAGATAAACCGGCTGCTGTTGAACCGCGACAGCGGGAGGAATGGCCAAAACAGGGTTCGGATAAATCAATTGCGGCACCGGATAATGATTACCCAAGGTGATCTGACCATAAAACCCGGGCTGGCCGATGCTGATGGTAACCCCGACATCACTTGCCAATACCGGTACCGGAATAACTGAAATCATTACTGCCAGTAAAAAATTTCGCATCTGCATACCTCTTAGTCATGATTGAAATGGAAGCGACCCTTTTACCGTCCAGCTTATCAGGAAACACTTTTGACTGAATAGTACTGCACTCGCCGTAAAAAAGTAAAAAATAAATCAATGCCTAAAAACGATTCGCTTCACCTATAATCATCACCGGCAAATTGCTCTGTTTTTCCGTAACGTACGATTCCGGAGCCGAAAATTTCTGATATTGAACACAATATTTATGACCTGGCGGTAAAAACAGGGCAGAACCTCGCTCAACGCGGCTGGATTCTGGTAACCGCTGAATCCTGCACCGGCGGCTGGGTAGGGCAAGCGGTCACGGTGGTGTCCGGCAGCTCGGCTTGGTATGAACGCGGATATATCACCTACAGCAATACCGCCAAATGCGAAATGCTGGGCGTACAACAAACCACTTTGGATCAATACGGCGCGGTATCCCCGCAAACCGCGCAGGAAATGGCCATCGGCGCGCTCAACCGCAGTCATGCACAGATCAGTGTAGCGATTACTGGAATTGCCGGGCCGGACGGCGGCACAGCCATCAAACCGGTCGGCATGGTGTGCTTCGCCTGGGCGGCTCAGGATGGCTTAGTACAACAAGAAACGTGTTATTTTAGCGGCGACCGCGAAGCCGTCCGGCGTCAGGCTGTGGCTACAGCGTTACAGGGTATCTTGCGGATATTGGACAATGCAACGGCTGTAGCCTGAGACAGTAAACGGTTGCGATCAGTGATCGTCCGATTGTAGACTGGTTTGCGTAATAATGCGGTCGCAATAGGCGATGGCAAGCGCCGAAAACAAAAACGCCATATGAATACCGGTTTGCGCCAGCAGCGTTTTTTCGTCGTACGCGCTGGCATTGATGAACGTTTTCAGCAAATGAATCGACGAAATGCCGATGATCGCCGTGGCCAGTTTCACTTTCAACACCGACGCATTGACATGCGACAACCACTCCGGCTGATCTGGATGTCCTTCCAGATTCATGCGTGAGACGAAAGTCTCATACCCGCCGATAATGACCATGATCAGCAGATTCGAAATCATCACCACATCGATCAAACCGAGTACAACCAGCATGATGGCGGTTTCGGTCAACTTGGCCGGTCTGTCCGCACCCTTGATCGTAACGGTATCGAGGATATGTTCCAGCGCATTTTTGTTTCCCATCACCGCGCCGATCAGATCGGTTAACTCAACCCAAAAGTGAAACACATATACGCACTGCGCCAACACCAATCCCAGATATAAAGGCAGCTGCAACCAACGGGTGAAGAAAAGAAAATGCGCAATGGCGGGAATTCCCCGCGCCGATGTTTTCCGAGTGTTATCTTTTTGTTCCATATCTTCTTATGCTGTAAAAAAATGCCGCAAGAATAGCACAGCGGCGGTTAAAAAAATCCGGCTTTTTTATAGAAATTGTCCTAGGAATTTGGTGTTGCAAGCCCTAAATTTCAATAGCCTGGATGCCAATAGGTAACCAGTTTTACTAGCTGGGTAGTTGGGTGTAATGATCTTGGGAAACGAGAAACCAGGTATTTTCGTTCTAAGGAATGAGAAGTGTGTATCTTCTCATAACATTTCCTCCAGAGCCGCTGATGCCTGCTTCGCAACCTCCTCGCACAGAGTATCGATACCCGCAGGGCATTTGCTCTCCGCATTCGATAGCGCTTGTTCAAGTTCTATGGGATCGGTAGTGGCATTGATATGCCGAAAAACAAAAACCCGAAATTCAGGGTCGCGTGATGCGAGAGTATATAAAGTCTTGATATCCTCCCATTGGGTTGCGAATGCCCGGACGATAACATCCGAATACCCCTGGGCATACATTCCGTCATCTGGAAAACACGGAAGATTGACTCTGTACACACTATAAATCGTTTCCCAGTCGTTCATCGTGGAAAGCTGACTGACAAATTCCTCATCCGAGGCCCGGCAGTCACTTGCACTTTCTTGTGCAATAGCGATATTCGCTACCAACAGAGCAGGAAAGATTAATTTAATCAAAAGATATCGCCACATAGTTATTTTCTAGTTAACGTAGGATGTGCCGACCGAAGGAGGCGCATCGAACAAATCACTCAAGCCCTTCAATATCATAACCTTCGTGATCCCCCCAATGCTCGGGATAGACACCTTGTTCAACATAACGATGAAAACTGGAATAAGGCCAATCGCTGACGCTTTTTGCCCAGCCATGCTTCACAGGATTCCAATGAATATAATCGACGTGCCGGTTAAAATCATTTTGGTCACGTAAAAGATGTTCCCAGAATCGGCGTTGCCATATTCCTCTTTCCCGGCGGGATTTCCGGCTGACGGAAATTCTCTCTCCTGTGGCGATGTGACGGGAAAAATAGCCTTTCAACAGATTCCACCGGGTTGAAAAATCCACATCGTCCTGCGGCAGCGTCCAGATACAGTGTAAGTGATCCGGTAAAATAACGACGGCATCCATGCGAAAAGGGTGGCGCTGTTTGGTATATTCAAATGCGCCACGCAGTAAATCGATTTTTTCGGCTAACAGGCGGTTGTTCTTGTGCTCGGCAAGATTGACCGTAAAAAACCAACAGCCTCCAAGGACATAGGCGCGCCGGTATTCCGTCATTGCGTTTGTTTTCCTGTTCTGAAACGTTTCTTGATCGATGCGCCTCCTTGCAGTCGGCACATCCTACTGGGCTATGTGGTTAATTCTTCTAACGTTCGGCATGCAGCCGCGCCGCTCGTCGGCGTCGGCTGCATGCCGCTGTTAGGCCTTCTTCTCGTGCTCTGCACTGGCGAGCGCTTTACCACTGTATTTGGATTTCAAGTCGTCAAGATAAGGCCGCGCAACCTTTTCCTTGAATCCGCTCAGCGAAGTAAGCGCCTGAATCGCGACGGGCCGCAAGATCTCATGTTTGATACCCAATGCCCAAATAGCGGCAATCGCCGCGTCCTGGGCCGCGACGCCTACAGGGTGTGAAATTACCGAACTCTCAAGTGCTGGACGTAGAGTGGCTACAGTAAGCCCGAGTTCTTTCATGGTTTCAGGTGACAAAACTTTCTCGATCACCTTCTCGGACAACTGCGTTTGGCCCCGCGCATGGGCGATGTTCATGATTTCGGTGAATAGCTTGAGCAACTTCACGTCGGCCTCAAGCTCCGTGCTCTTAGCGAGGCGTGTTTCGGCTTGAACTTTGAGTCGATACTCACGCAACGACATCCAGCCACCCACCGAGGCGGTTATTAGAGTTACAAACGTCGAGACTGGAACCAACCAATCCTTCAGCGCAGAAAGGTCCACATTCATCCCCAAAGGCCTAACTAGAATTATACGTCCGAAATGACGCAATATCTTACATGAAAAATAAAATCCAATTCGGTTGTCAATGACACCGAAATTTTCATTAGCGACAATAAAAAACCCGGAAACACCAGTCCCCGGGTTTTTATTTTAACAACAACTACAATTACAGAATTACAGCTTCGCCAGCACTTCCGCGACCGTTTGTCCCATCAGCGATGGAGTAGGGCAGATGGTGACGCCGAGTTCTTTCAGCATCGCGACTTTTTCGGCGGCGCTTTCACCGGCGGACGAGATAATCGCACCGGCGTGGCCCATGCGGCGGCCTTCCGGTGCTGTTAAGCCAGCGATGTAAGCGACCAGCGGCTTACTCATGTTTTCCTTGGCAAATCGACCAGCTTCGACTTCTTGCGGGCCGCCGATTTCGCCGATCATCAACGCTACTTTGGTTTCCGGGTCTTGTTCGAGCCGCTCCAGAATGTCGCGGTGCGAGCTGCCGGGAATCGGGTCTCCGCCGATACCAACCGAGGTGGAAATGCCAATGCCGAGTGCGCGCATTTGGTCGGCAGCTTCATAGCCCAAGGTGCCGGAGCGGCCCACTACGCCAATATTGCCGCGAATGTAAATATGGCCGGGCATAATGCCAAGCATGGCGCGGCCCGGGCTGATGGTTCCGGCACAGTTCGGGCCGGTCAGCAGCATGCGGTCTTCTTTCGGGAAACGGCGCAGGAAATTCTTCACCGTCATCATGTCTTGCGTCGGGATACCATCGGTGATCGAGACACAGTATTTGATCCCGGCGTCGGCGGCTTCCATGATCGAATCCGCCGCAAATGCGGGCGGCACGAACACGATGCTGGCTTCCGCACCGGCTTGCTCGACCGCTTCCTTAACCGTATTGAATACCGGCAACCCCAGATGCGTTTGTCCGCCTTTACCGGGCGTGACACCGCCGACCACGTTGGAGCCGTAGTCGATCATTTCTTGCGCGTGAAAAGTACCGATTCTGCCGGTAAAACCTTGCACGATGATGCGTGTTTTTTCGTTGATTAATATGGCCACTTTATACTCCTAGGCTTTTGCGGCGACTTCGTTGCGGGCGCGGACGACTTTTTCCGCGGCTTCCGCTAACGTTTCGGCGGTGATGATCGGCAGGCCGCTGTTCGCAATGATGCGGCGGCCTTCTTCTACGTTGGTACCGGACAAGCGAACCACCAGTGGGATTTTCATATTGATGTTTCTGACGGCTTGCACCACGCCTTCGGCGATCCAGTCGCAGCGGTTAATCCCGGCGAAAATATTCACCAGCATCGCTTTGACGTTGGCATCGGCAAGCACCAGACGGAATGCTTTCTCGGTGCGCTCGGCGGATGCGCCGCCGCCGACATCGAGGAAGTTGGCGGGTTCGCCACCGGCCAGTTTGATCATATCCATCGTCGCCATCGCCAGACCGGCGCCGTTGATCATACAGCCGATGTCGCCATCCAGACCGACGTAACTCAAACCGGCTTCAGCCGCTGCGACTTCGCGATGATCGACTTGCGTGTTGTCGCGCAGTTCGGCGATTCTATGGCGGCGGAATAACGCGTTTTCATCAAATTCCATTTTGGCGTCGAGCGCGATGATGTCGTTGTTCGCGGTGACAACCAGCGGATTGATTTCCAGAATATTGGCGTCCAGGTCGCGCAATGCGCGGTAACAGCCTTTGATGGTTTTCACCGCATGATTCAGTTGCGCTGCATCAATACCCAGGGCAAACGCCATTTTGCGCGCTTGAAAGTCCTGCAATCCGACCGCCGGTTCGACATAGATCTTGATAATCGCTTCCGGATTGGTCACGGCGAGTTTTTCGATTTCCATACCACCTTGCGCCGAGCCGATCATGATCACGCGTTCACTGGTGCGGTCGATCATGAACGACAGGTAAATTTCCTTGGCAATTTGTGTTCCGGCTTCGACATACAAGCGGGTACAGACTTTTCCCGCCGGACCGGTTTGGTGCGTTACCAGTTTTTTGCCGAGCAGCGCTTCAGCGGCTTGTTCGACTTCCGCGTGCGTTTTACAGACTTTGATACCGCCCGCCTTACCGCGCGCGCCGGAATGGATCTGTGCTTTGACGACCCAGACATTACCTTCGATTTCGCGGGCGCGTTGCACCGCTTCTTCGACGGTGTAGGCCAGACCGCCTTCCACGATCTTGACGCCGTACTCCGCCAGTATTTCTTTTGCTTGATATTCGTGAATATTCACTTCAATTTCCTCAACAATCGCATTAATACGTTAATTTTTATCGTTTCAAACCATCCGGCCCTAAAGACAAAGGCCGCATTGAGCGGCCTTTATGCATTAACCGTTTTTTGCTGCAATCGCTTCAGCGACTTTCACCACATTATTGGCCATTCTTTCAGAAGCCGCGTCGATTAAGCGGCCATCCAGCGCAGCAGCGCCTTTACCTTGCGCGGCGGCTTCCTTGAGCGCAGCCAAAATACGTTTAGCTTTCTCAATTTCTCGTTCAGGCGGCGTGAACACATCGTTGGCCAGCGGAATCTGTGTCGGATGAATCGCCCATTTGCCTTCGCAACCCAGCGCGGCGGCGCGTTTGGCTGCCAGCACATAACCGTCGGGATCCTTGATGTCACCGAACGGCCCGTCGATCGGACGCAAGCCGTACGCGCGGCAAGCCACGATCATGCGGCTGATGGCGAAATGCCATTGATCGCCGGGATAATCGGGATTCAAGCCGCCGATGTTGGTGGTTCTGGCACGGTTGCTGGCGGCGTAATCAGCCACGCCGAAGTGCAATGCTTCTAATCGTCCGGCTGCACCGTTACGCGCGATGTCTTCCACGTTAGCCATGCCGAGCGCGGTTTCGATCAATGCTTCCAGACCGATGCGGTTTTTCAACCCTTGCTGCATTTCGAGCTGGGTGACCATAGCTTGTACCATATAGATATCCGCATAAACACCGGCTTTGGGAATCAGCAGCGTGTCGATCTTGCTCCCGGCTTGCTCGACCAGATCCACCACGTCGCGCACCATGTATTGTGTATCAAGGCCGTTGATGCGCACGGAAACGGTTATGCCGTGCCCTTTCCAATCCAAATCGTTGAGCGCTTGGATGATGTTCTTGCGCGCCTGAATTTTATCGTCCGGCGCGACGGCATCTTCGAGATCGAGAAAAACGAAGTCAACACCGCTGTTCAGTGCTTTCTCAAACATGCCCGGGCTGGAACCTGGAACGGCCAATTCACAGCGTTGTACCCGCTGAACGGTGGTTTCATAAAGCGTGTGACTCATTTTTCCTCCAGAATTAATAAATTTATAAATAATCAATAAGGCTAATAAGACGAATAGGCCGAATGCATTATCGGGTTTCTTAGTGTCATTTCATCTGAACTGCGCGCAATGGCAGCAATGGATTTAAGACAGACTGTGGTTCGTGATTTAACAACGCAGGCAATCGTGAAGAGATGAATGGATAGAATGTTTTCTGCTTTTTGTTGTAAAGACTAATTATTCAGCAAATTATATCCATTCCGCGAGAATTTATCTACTGATGCCGGAGCTGAACGCAAGCATCCGCTGCAATTGACAGCTTTCGGTAGCGTGCAGCCCATTCGAGCGGAATTGAAGCGGTTTGGCTGTTTTGCTGTGCGGTATAAGCCGCCATGATCGCGCCGAGCATGATGGAACGGCCACAGCTGTCGCCGCCGATGCGGATATTTTCTTCGATGGCCGTGCGGTAATCGGGTGCGTGCTGGACGATATGCGCAATCACCGGCAAGCCTTGCGGCACATGGCAGGCGTTACCGAAACGCTTGGCAACAGCCGCGCAATCCAGCGTTTTTACTTGCAGCGCCTCTTCCAGCAGCGGTCTTAATTTCTCACCGGCATGCGGAAGCGAACTGGCCAGTGCCTGTTGAATTGGCTTGCCGTTCAATACCGCCAGCAAAACGCACCCTGCGTACTGCGCCGCCGCAACGGCGATATCATTGTTATTGGTTAGCCTCACCGCTTGTTCGATTTTCGCGTTGAGCGCATCCTGCGACTCATCATGGGTCGCCACGATTGCCGGTAATGCCGCCAATGCGGCAAATTGATCGTCGTCCGCGCCGGATTGCAACGGAAAATCTTCCGGCTTCAGCGGCAACAGCGTTTGCAGCGTTAGCCGCGTCGGCGAATCGATATAACCTTGATACCCGCCGCCGGGACCGAAATAGCTGCGATATTCGCTCTGGTAATCGACACGATAGAATTTTCCGTGCCGCGCAATATGCCGCAGCATCAGCAAACACAATTCACCATAAGCTGATGAATCGCCCGCTTGCTTCTTGCCATGCGCGAAATAACCGCTAACACCGGCATAGTCGCTGGCATCCGGTTGCAGAAAAACCAGTCCTTTGGTTTTCTCGATCTGGGCGATGCGTTCGGTATCGTACAGCCAATGCAATCCCAACGAAGCCGAATCGGCGACCAAAGCGCCCAGGATAGCCGCAACGCGTGGCTCAAGCATCATGGATGTATTCATGGTACGGCACGGCCTTATTTAATTTCAACTTCGTCCGATATCCGACGCGCTTCGTCCTCCAGCATCACCGGGATGCCGTCCTTGATTTGGAATGCCAGCCGGTCTGGCTTGCAGATCAATTCCTTATCGTCTTTTTTGTAGAGCAGCGGCCCTTTGCACAATGGGCACACCAAAATATCCAATAACCTTGCGTCCATAATTTTCCTTATTCGTTCTTTCTAGAATTTACTGAGAATATCATCCAATTGATCCAGACTGGTATAGTGGATCACGATATTGCCCTGGCCGTTCTTTTTCGGCTTGATCGCCACCTGCGCGCCCAGGCGCTCGGAGACATTCTCCTGCAACCGTAACAAGTCGCGGTCAGGCTTCTGCATTTTTTTCGGTACAGGATGCTCAAGCTGATTGACCAGCCTTTCAGTTTCGCGCACGGACAATTGTTTTTGCGCGATCATATTGGCAATTCTGACTTGCTGCGCAGCATTAAGCGACAGCAGCGCACGGCCATGCCCCATATCGATTTTACCCTGCATCATCAATTCCTGCACCGGTGCGGATAAATTCAGCAAGCGCAGCAAATTGGAAATCGTGCTGCGCGAATTGCCCAGTGCTTCTCCGGCGGTTTGGTGCGTCATGCCGAATTCATTGATCAGGCGCTGAATCCCCATGGCTTCTTCCAGCGGATTCAGGTTTTCACGCTGGATATTCTCGATCAGCGACATCGCCAGCGCCGATTCGTCGGCAACTTTGCGGATCAATACTGGCACTTCGCTCAATCCCGCCAATTGTGCAGCACGCCAGCGGCGTTCTCCGGCAATGATCTCAAAGCGATCCGTGTCAATGGGGCGCGCCAGAATCGGCTGCATGATGCCTTGCGCCTTGATCGATTCGGCCAGTTCCGCCAGTGCCGCTTGATCCATATTGGTCCGAGGCTGGTATTTGCCGGGTTGCAATTTGGATATTCCGATATTCTGCAACGATTCTTCCGCCAGCGCGGCGTTACCGTCGCCCGACAATAAAGCATCCAGTCCGCGCCCCAATCCTTTTTGTTTTGTCATATTACCCATTCCCTTACGTTGCGATCACGCGTTGAGTATTTCCTTAGCCAGCTCCAAATAAGCCTGCGCGCCTTTGGATTGCCCGTCGTGGTACAACACCGGCAGGCCAAAACCGGGCGCTTCGGCCAAGCGCACATTGCGCGGTATCACGGTACGGTAAACCTTGTCGCCGAAATGCTTCTGTAATTGATCGGATACCTGCTGCGCCAGGATATTGCGCGGATCGAACATGGTGCGTAGCAGCCCTTCAATGCGCAACACCGGATTAAAGCTACCGCGCACGCGCTTGATGGTATTGACCAGATCGCTCAAGCCTTCCAGTGCATAATATTCGCACTGCATCGGAATCATCACCGCGTGCGCCGCGCATAAACCGTTAAGCGTCAGCAAATTCAACGCAGGAGGGCAATCGATCAGAATGTAATCGTATTCGTGCTGGATTTCTTGCAATGCGGTTTTGAGCCGCGCTTCCCGTTGCGGAAAATCGACCATTTCGACTTCCGCACCGGCCAGATCGCGATTGGCGGGAATCAGGTCGTATTTTCCTTGCGTGCCGCTCACCAGCGCTTGTTGTATTTCCGCATGACCGAGCAACACGTGATACACCGTGGTTTTCACCGTCTGTTTGTTCGTGCCGCTGCCCATTGTGGCATTTCCTTGCGGATCGAGATCGACCAGCAGCACGCATTTATCGGCAGCCGCGAGACTTGCCGCCAGATTGACGCTGGTGGTGGTTTTGCCGACACCGCCTTTTTGATTGGTAATGGCTAGAATTTTCGTCACGGGCCTGATTCCTGCATTCGTGAAGCTGAATCAAAATTACTTTTTTTGATAATGATCAACTGCCTGGCGGCATCCAATCCGGGCACTGTCAGCGCAACAATCTTTTCGATGCCAAAGGGAGCACGGATCTGTTTCAGTTCATTTTCAGCGCAATTCGCCTTCATTGCGACCCAGCGGCAATTGGCGGCATTTTCCGCAGGCAAATGCCGGGTTAATGCGATAAATTCACCTAATTCCGAAAATGCGCGCGTAATAACGGTATCCACCTTGCCAGACAGCCGGACATCCTCGACGCGCAACGCCATGATTTCCACGTTCTGCAATGCCAGTTCAATTTTAACTTGCCGCAAAAAAGCCACTTTCTTCTGATTGCTTTCCACCAAGGTCACTTGCCAATCTGGCCTTGCCAGCGCGGCCGGAATGCCCGGCAAGCCTGCACCGGTGCCAACATCGATAATGTGCGGTCCCTGAATATGCGGCAACACCGCCAAGCTATCCAGCACATGCTGCACCAGCATGTCATGCGGATTGCGGATCGCGGTCAAATTATGGATTTTGTTCCATTTTTCGATCAGTAATAAATAATGCGCGATGCTTCCGGCAAGCTGTTCTTGCGCTGCGGTAAAATCCGCATCGAGCGCTTGCAAGCCGTGCGTAATCTGCGGCAGCAAGGTCATGCGCTTTGTTTTTTGTCATTGACTGCAAAGCCGCGTTTCAAATGCACCAGCAATAACGAAATCGCCGCCGGTGTGACGCCGGAAATGCGCGACGCCTGGCCGATGGTTTCCGGTTTGTGTTGATTCAGTTTCTGCTGCACTTCGTTGGATAACCCCTTGACCACGCCATAGTCAATTTCCTTCGGCAGCAAGGTATTTTCATATTGCGCCTGGCGCGACACCTCTTCCTTCTGGCGCTGGATATAACCATGATATTTAGCTTGGATTTCAACCTGCTCGGCGACTTGCGCGCTCACAACTGGCTCGCCCGCGCCGGGCAAGGTCATCAATGTCTCATACGTCACATCGGGGCGCTTTAGCAATTCGGTCAACGTGTATTCGCGCTCAATGCCTTTACCGAGCACACGAAGAGCATCCTGCTCCGGCAATGTACCGGGCAACACGCGAATCGAATCGAGCCGCTGCTGTTCCTTGATGATCGCCTCCTGTTTATTGGAAAATGCTTCCCAGCGTTGATCGTCAATCAGACCCAACTTCCGCCCGGTCTCGGTCAAGCGCAAATCGGCATTGTCCTCGCGCAATTGCAAGCGGTATTCGGCGCGGCTGGTGAACATCCGATACGGCTCGGTCACGCCGGAAGTCACCAAATCATCGACCAGCACGCCCAGATACGCCTCGTGGCGTTGCGGCAACCAGGCCTCCTTCTCTTGAACTTTCAACGCGGCGTTAACGCCCGCCAGCAGCCCTTGCGCGGCGGCCTCTTCATAACCGGTCGTACCGTTGATTTGCCCGGCGAAGAACAAATTCCCAATGGTTTTGGTTTCGAGCGAACGCTTCAAATTGCGCGGATCGAAATAATCGTATTCGATGGCATAGCCGGGTCGCGTGATATGCGCATTTTCCAGACCGGCAATCGAATGTATCAGTTTGACCTGCACATCGAACGACAGACTGGTTGAAATGCCATTCGGGTATATTTCATGCGTACCCAAACCTTCCGGTTCAAGAAAAATCTGATGCGATTCGCGCGCGGAAAAACGCACCACCTTATCTTCAATAGAAGGACAGTAACGCGGCCCGACACCTTCGATTTTTCCGGTAAACAGCGGTGAATCGACCAAGCCGTCGCGGATAATGTCGTGCGTCTCACTATTGGTATGCGTGATCCAGCAGGAAATCTGGCGCGGATGTTGAATGCTGGTATCGATCAGCGAAAATGACGGCGCCGGTTGATCACCGGGCTGCTCTAGCAGTTTGGCATAATCCATGCTGCGCCCGTCGATGCGCGGCGGCGTACCGGTTTTCAGCCGCCCTGCCGGAAATTCCATTTCACGCAAGCGTTGCGCTAACGTGATTGATGGCGGATCGCCCGCCCGGCCCGCTTTGAAATGGGTTTTGCCGATATGCGCCAGTCCAGCCAGGAATGTGCCGACCGTCAAAATCACCGCGCGCGCCCGTATCTTGAGCTGCAACTGCGTGATCACACCGACCACGCGATCCTGCTCGATAATCAAATCGTCGACCGCTTGCTGCATGACCTGCAAATTCGACTGATTCTCCACACGGCTGCGGATCGCTTGCTTATACAACACACGATCGGCTTGCGCGCGCGTCGCCCTGACCGCCGGACCTTTACTCGAATTCAACACACGAAACTGAATCCCTGCCTCATCCGCCGCCAATCCCATCGCACCGCCCAACGCATCGATCTCCTTCACCAGATGACTCTTGCCGATGCCGCCGATCGACGGATTGCACGACATCTGCCCGATGGTTTCGATATTATGTGTCAGCAACAACGTCTTGCACCCCATACGCGCCGCCGCTAGCGCAGCTTCCGTTCCGGCATGCCCGCCACCGACCACAATAATGTCAAAATCCATGTGATTACTCATAGTGTTAGATGATTGATAATTCAGACAGCACAAGAAGAATTTAATCGATTGGTTTCACGTGAAACCCATTGTAAGCTAAAAAGGTGAAATTTTGGCGGGCAATTATAGGTGGAGTAGAAGTTCAAGAGCAAGCTAATTTCCTCCACTCCCACAAGATAACAAGTGTTTTCGAGATAGCGCTACTATGATGCAATAATGCATCAATAGTATGATTAACTCACTCAGCATTCGAATATCAGCATGGCAACCATACGAAAAACGATTACGCTAACAGACAAGCAAGATCAATGGATCAAAACACAAATTGCCGCCGGCGGCTTTACCAATGACAGCGAATATATTCGCGATCTCTTACGCCGAGACCAGGAACAAAATGCTCAGTTTTTAGCATTAAAAAAGCCATTCAGGAAGGATTGGAAAGTGGTGTAAGTAATAAGACAGTAGGCGAGATTTGGGAAGAAGCCGAGCAGCGCTCTAAAAATAAGCGTGGCTAAATTCCTGTTAACCAATCGGGCTGCTATCGACTTGTCCGATATTGCCGATTTCACCATTCGGACTTTCGGCATCGAACAAGCCAGGGTTTATCGCGATGGAATTAATCATTGCTTTGAAATTCTGGCTGAAAACACTCAAATTAGGCCGCAATGCTACCGAGTTCGCACTCAATCCTGAAACGATTCGAGTATCAATCCCATGTCGCGTTTTATATCCCCAAAGAATCGCATCTTTTGATCGTGCGTATTTTGCACCAGCGCATGGATTTTTGGCGGCATTTGCCGGAATCTTTAATAAAATAGCGACTCATGTGCGGTCTTCTCGCTTCTCGACTGCTATCCCCTATGGTCAGTCACAAGCATTAATTCCAACCACATCGTAACCGGCTTGCCGAAGACAAATCGATTGAATGAGAGTTAGTCGTTGTATCTAATTTGGGTGACATAGAGCCACTGCATTGCCTAACCACAAGGTAATATCTAAAGCAACCGGGATCTGAGAATGTGGCAGCTTCCCATACGCAACGCATGTATAGAAAAGTGCAAGGATTAAACGAGGGATATTGCACTGACACCACTAAATTCATAAAAACCGAGGCGACCTCAACTCAACTGGTTTATCTCTTGGACTGAGATAATGGCCTCGGGAGGACTCGGCTCGGATATCACTACATAGATAGAAAGATGCCGACGATTCAGGGCGGAAGTATTCTTCACTACCCTTCATGAGCTTCTTAATACCTTTAGCCGCCGCATAGCGCACATAGTGATTCTCGCGATGGGGATGCGAGAAATGCGATTCGTCAAAGAACACATCGCATTCAGCACAGTAATAGCGATCGAGCTCGTAGCGATCGCCATGGATGTAATAGCGTTTCTTGTCGTGTGCTGTCATGCCTTCCTCCTTGGGCGCTAACGTTCGAGCTAAGCTGCCCGCGGAGGCTTGAGCGAGGGGTTAGGCCTCGCGATAGAACACACCGTATGCGACTTCTTTCTCAAGATGCTCCGCCCATCCGGTGTTGCTAATGTAGATTGATTGATTACTGCTAAACCCTTGAGTCTTCTTCTTGTTCACCATCAGATCATTCCAGTTGCTGTAGATCAACAAGCCCTCAATCTTGCCGATCAAACTAGAAGTAACTCTCGTGCCTTTGGGAAATGTTGGGGTGCCAAGCGTGATACTGAAGTCTTGCCCCTTATTTTTCTTCTTTAGTAGCTTCAGCCGTTCCTGATGATCAACCTGCTGATTGCGTTTCGCGGCGCTCTGCGCGTGCGTCATTCCGATATAGAAGGGCCACCACTCGCGATCAACGCGTCCGACGATTGAGTAGAAGTAGGCGGTGTCGTCTTCGTCAAGGCCGCCAGAGAACAATAAGTCGTGTGGTGCTGGCTTGGTCCAAGTGATTGTCACATTTACTTTAATCTCGTCTGGCCATGCCAGGTGGAACTCGTCCTCTTTCAAGTCGGAATCTCCTTCTTTGTGTGAAGCCGCGGGGCTCTTGATTGCGAGGCCTAACGTAGCAGTGAGCGGCCTGCGCGGCTTTTTGCGCAGTGCCGGGTTATGCCTCGGTCTTAGCATCATCCAGCGTTGATGGTTTATCAATGGTGCGAATGTCGTTGTAACGAATTCGACCGTCTGGAAGCTTTTCGATAACTCGCGCGATGCGGGCGTTAGCTTTCTTTTCAACGAAAAACAATCCGAGCGATTCCAGATATGTCTCGTCGTTTGCCTTTGGAATAAGCGCTAGTAGTTCACGTCCTACCATCGTGAACTTCCACATCGGAAGTTGAATCTCACTCTTGTTCTCTCCCCGACTGACTAACAACATTAGATCGCCCGCGACAAACACTTCTTCCTGAGTCGAGTCTTCACGGAATAGTCTCAGGTTCAGATCTGTCGGGTACATCGCTCCCATTTCGCTTACGGAAAAGTGATGCCCAGGATAGATTTTCAAATGTTCTTGAAGCCAATTCTGGTCATGAGTTGCAATGAACGTTGTGGCCCCATACTGGAGCGAAATCTTGCCCACATGTTCTAACGCAGCAGCATCTGATTTTGTTACGTTCCTCATGAATTCGAGTGTCTTTAACGAATAACTTCCTGGCTTCTTGATTTCTCCAGCAAGAACCCGGCCCCAAAGGTCTTGCATCTGCTCAGAGGATATGTCTTGCGCTGAACTGAAGAATCGAGTGATCCAATCCTCGTCAGGTTTTTCGCCAGAGATGTCGTCAATCTGTGAAAGTTCGGCAGCAGCTACAGACGTAATGCCTTCAATATTCTGTTGTCGCTTCCGTTCCTGATAATCAAGGCGCAGTGCAGTTCGCTCTTCGGGGGGCAGGGCATCTAAAGCCAACGTTCGATCTTCTGGCTTCTGCCAAACCTCAATTACGCCTTCCTTGTAAATAACCGGAAGACGATGTTGTTCTGCAACCTCTTTAAGGGCTGCGGATATGACGCGAATTTCATGTGCTTTAGCTTCTGAGTCTTTCTTTGCGAGATATGGCCGTGACACCGCGCCGATGCCAGCTGAGATTACTTAGATCAGACGCGTTAATGGTTTGCTGAGGCCAACCAAGTCCTTAATTTCGATCATGCCGACCCTCCATGCGAGGTCATGAAGTTGCGTAGGGCATAACTAGAATTAGACGTTCGAAATGACGCAATATAATGCGTCAAAGGTAAAATTAATAAACAAAAACAGTGTGCTATTTTCATTTGCTTATTATATAACACATTCGATGAAAGCATCCGCAAGGGGGCTTGAAGCAATTTTATTGCAGCATCCAATCAAGGCAGCTAATTGTCATTTGCTACGGTTGATTCAATAATCCGGTGCACAATGCAGAATTGAGCGCCCAATCCTTGTAGTTGGCATTCGTAGTAACGTTCACTGTCTTCAAATTCCGCCTTGGCTTCGAGTGAAAACTCGACATGCATCAGAATTCACCGATGACATCACTGGCCGGAATACCTTTAACTTTGCCTTCGCGATAAGCTTGTAGACGACGCTCGGCTTCTTCGATCCAAATACGATCCAGCTCGGAATCAATACGATCGAGGCTATGCAGAAGTTCATCGATCACTGCAAAGCGCTCGGCTGAGGGTAATTTCACTGCTTCTGCAATTAATTTTTTTTTGTCCATGGCGATGACTGCCTTCTTATTGATTTCCGCGATGCTACTACTATTAATGATAGCCGCATTTCATGCTTAACGGGTAGTCCATGCAAAATCAACATGTCCAGATGTTGTCTATAGTCTATAATCAGTCAATGATCAATTTTAGCAATACTTAAATTGCAATCTTCAATCACCAAATAAAACATATGCAACGCTGGCTTCGCAACTTATCGATCTTACCCTTCCTGCTGCTCACCGCCTGCGCGATGGGGCCGGATTATATTCGTCCGCAGGTCGATGTCGCGGAGAAATTCCGCATGGCGCCGATGGAGGGTGAATCGGTTGCCAATTTGCGCTGGTGGGAGTTGTTGCAGGATGAAACGTTGCAGCAGCTGATCCGGCAGGCTTTGCAGGAAAACAAAAACCTCAAGCAAGCGGTGGCTACTGTTGAAGAGTTTGAGGCGCGTTTATATACCACGCGCATGGGATTTATTCCGAACATCGGCGCCGATGCCAATGCGCCGGCTTTCGGCACGCTCGGCGGGTTTCTGCGTCCGGGCTTTGCCACGCCGTTCAACTATTACGGCCAGACCACGCTGAATTGGGAATTGGATATCTGGGGCAAAATCCGCCGCTCCAACGAGGCAGCGCGCGCCGATCTGCTCGCGCAGGAAGAAAGCCGGCACGCCGTGATTCTGACGCTGGTCAGCGCGGTGGCGCAATCTTACTTCGATCTGCTGCAACTCGACATGCAGCGTGAGATCGCCCAGCGTGCCTTGAATTCCTGGGAAGAGTCGGTCGCCATTGCGCAGGCGCAGTTGCTCGGCGGCATCATTCCCCGCCTTGATTTCGATCAATTCCAGGCCGAACGCGCCAATGCCGCCGCTCGCATTGCCGATCTGGAGCGGCAAATGCGGCAAAAAGAGAACGAACTCAGCGTGCTGCTGGGAAAAAATCCGGCGACGGTGGCACGTGGTCATACCTTGATCGAACAAGTCATGCCGCCGGAAGTACCCGCCGGGTTACCATCGGAATTGCTGCAACGGCGTCCCGACATTATACGTTCCGAGCATATGCTAGCGGCGGCGACGGCAAAAATCGGCGTGGCTAAAGCGGCGCGCTTTCCCAAGATTTCGATTACCGGTTTTCTTGGCGTGGCCAGTCCGGCGATCTCCAATCTGCTGCTTTCCGGCAGTGAATTCGGCGCGGGCGGCCTTGGTCTGGCCGTGCCGTTGTTAAACGCGCAAAGCTTGGGATTCGAGCAGCGCGCAGCGGAAGCGCAAGCGCGGCAGGCATTGGCGCAATACGAACAGACCATTCTGGTGGCCTTCAAGGAAGTTGAAGATGCCCTAGTGGCGGTGCGCACCGCCAACGATCAGCGCAAGGCGCAGCAAGAACAAGTGGACGCGCTGCGCTCCGCGTTGCAGGTAGCCGATCTACGTTACCACGGCGGCATTACCAGTTATGTCGATGTGCTGCTGGCCAAACGCAACTTGTTCGACGCGGAATTCGCGCTGATGGCGACCCACCGCCTGCATCTGGTATCGATCGTGCAGCTTTACAAAGCATTGGGTGGCGGATGGGTGTTGTTGTAACCACCGGTTTGTAGCAGGCGAGCCCGTGAACAGCCGGAACTTATCGCGCGCCGGTTGACACATAAAATTTTAAATAGTCTGGCAGCGATTTAAGTACATTTTTCCTGACCGGCTTCTCCATTAAATAATCAAAATAACCCAGAGTCGACGCTATGCAGAAAATATTTCAATGGATCAATGCCCGTGAAGCTCGAAGCAGTTCAATCGCGGCTTATTGTTTGACGGTTTTGTTGCTCGTGCTGTTAACAGCCTGTTCGGGCCAGCCGCCGGAAAATCCGGCGCCACCGCCACCGCAGGTCGAAGTCATTACCATAGCGCCGCAAACGGTTGACGATCAGCCGGAGTTCATCGGGCAGACCGAGGCTTTCCGGCCGGTTGAGATTCGTCCGCAAGTCAGCGGTATTATCAAAAAGATTCATTTCATCGAAGGGCGGAACGTTAAACAAGGCGACAAGTTATACCTGATCGATCCGGTGCCTTTTAAGGCCATTTACCTCAGCAACAAAGCGAAAGTTGCGCAATCCCAAGCACGCCTGACCCAAGCCAAGCAAGATCTGGCGCGTGTCAAACCGTTGCTGGAAAAGCAAGCCGTCAGCAAGAAAGACGTCGATGACGCCGAGGCCGGAATGCTGGCAGCCCGCGCAACGCTGGAAGCCGCGCAAAACGATCTGATCAAAGCAAAATTCGATCTCGATAACACACTGATCACCGCGCCGGTCAACGGCCGTATCGGCCGCAGCCAGTTTTACGAAGGACGGTTGGTTTCCGCACAAGAATCGCTACTCGCCACGATCGATCAGCTCGATCCGATGTATGTCAACGTCAATGTACCGGAAAGCTATTTGCTGCGCCGCCGCCGCGAATTAGCTGCGCATAAGGTGGAACGGCCCGACATTTTCCAGCTACGCGGCGTTATGACGTTTTCCGATGGCAGCGTGTATCCGCACGAAGGCATACTGGATTTCGCCGATGTCACGATACGGCCGCAAAGCGGATCGTTGCAGGGGCGTTTCAAATTTCCCAATCCGGAAGGCGGCATGGCGCCGGGAGATTCCTATTTTTATCCCGGCCAGTTCGTCAGAGTCCGTATTAAGGGTTATATCCGCAATAACGCCATGCTGATCCCGCAACGCGCGGTGCAGCAAGGTCCCAACGATTCATTCGTGTATGTGATCGACGCTGAGGAAACCGCGCAACTGCGTCCGGTGCAAGCCAGCGCTTGGCGCGGCAAGGATTGGTTGATCGAGAGTGGTTTGCAGCCGGGGGAACGCGTAGTGGTGGAAGGATTTTTCCGCATCCTGCCAGGGGTAAAAGTGCACGCGATTGAACAGCAGCAACAACTGCAGGAAAGCGCCGCCGTTCAGACATCCGATCAACCGGCTCAGCAGGTCGCACCATGAAGTCACATTTTTTCATCGACCGGCCTATTTTCGCATCGGTATTGTCGATCATCATTGTCGTGCTAGGCTTGGTGGCGTTGCAGAAATTACCGGTTGCGCAATTTCCGCAAATTACCCCACCGATGGTGCAGATCGACGCAGATTATCCCGGCGCCAGCGCGGAAGTCGTTGCCGAAGCGGTGGCGCGCCCGATCGAAGTGCAGTTACCCGGCATCGATAATCTGCTGTATTACGAATCGGTCAGTACCAACGATGGTCACATGATGCTGCGCTTGACCTTCGAGATCGGTACCGATGTCGATATCGCACAAGTGCAGACGCAGAACCGGCAACGCTTGGCTGAGCCGCAGCTGCCGGATGAAGTGGTGCGGCAGGGCGTGACGGTGAAAAAAACATCGCCGGATTTGCTCGCTGTGGTCATCCTGAGCTCCACCGATCCCAAGCATGATAACGTTTTTCTGTCGAATTACGCGTTGCTACGCATACTCGATAATGTCAAACGCCTACCCGGCGTAGGCGATGCCATCATTTTCGGCGGCCAGAATTATTCCATGCGGCTCATCCTCGATCCGGTGCGGATGGCGCAGCTGAACCTGACACCCAGCGAAATCGCCGCCGTGGTGCGCGAACAGAACCGCGATTTTCCGGCGGGACGGATCGGACGCGAACCGACGCCGGAAGGCACGGAAATGACCATTCCGGTGATTACCCACGGGCGCATGAGCGAGGTCAAGGAATTCGAGGATATGATCGTGCGCGCTTACCCGGACGGCTCGATGGTGCGGCTGCGCGATGTGGCGCGCATCGAACTGGGGGCGCAATCATACGATCTGGAGGGACGTTGGAACGGTCAGCCAAATACTTTCTTGCTGACTTTCCTGGCGCCCGGTGCCAATGCGCTCGAGACCGTGCGGGGTATCCGCGCGGAAGTCCAGCGCTTAAGCAAAAGCTTTCCGGCCGGGGTGTCGTACGACATTCCCTACGACACGACCACGTTCATCGATGTTTCCATCAAAGAAGTGTTGATAACGCTGGCGGAAGCGACACTGCTGGTGATTCTGGTAGTTTTTGTCTTTTTGCAAAGCTGGCGCGCTACGTTGATTCCCGCAGTGGCCGTTCCAGTTTCCTTGATCGGCACGCTGGCCGGTATGGAAATGCTGGGATTTTCCATTAATACGCTGACGTTGTTCGGCATGGTGCTGGCGATCGGTATCGTGGTCGACGATGCCATTGTGGTGGTAGAGAACGTCGAGCGGCACATGAATCAAGGCGGTTTGTCCCCCAGGGATGCGGCGAAACGCGCCATGGAGGAAGTGTCCGGGCCGGTGATCGCGATCGTGCTGGTGCTGGCCGCGGTGTTTTTGCCGGTAGCTTTCCTTGGTGGTATTACCGGCGAATTGTATAAGCAATTTGCCATCACCATTGCGTTGTCGGTCGCCATATCCGGTTTCGTCGCGCTAACCTTGAGTCCCGCTTTATGCGCGCTGGTGCTCAAACCTGCGCATCAAGCGCCGCAAGGGGTTTGGCAGTTGTTTAACCGTTCGTTCGATTGGATGCAGACCCGCTATACCGGGGCTGTGGCAACAATCTTGCGTCGTTCGGTGATTGCGCTGACGCTTTTCGCGGTGATGATTGCCGGTATCATCGGTTTGTTCAAAATTCTGCCGGGCAGTTTTCTGCCGGAAGAAGATCAGGGCTATTTCATCACTGTGGTGCAACTGCCGGATGGCGCTTCGATGACGCGCACGCGGGAAGTATTGAGCAAAATCGAAAGCTATTTTCAGGCGAATCCGGCAGTACATTCCACCGATGTGCTGGCGGGCCAGAACTTTGTGTTCAGCACGCGCGGTGCTAATCAAGCCACCATGTTCGTTCCGCTGAATCACTGGGATACGCGCCCGAATCCCGAACAAAAAGTGCACGGCTTGATCGGCGCTGCTTTTCAGGAATTCGCCAAGATTCCCGAGGCGCTGATTCTGGCTTTCAATGCGCCTTCGATCAGCGGATTGGGATCGACCGGCGGATTCTCGGTGCAGATACAAGATCCCAGCGGCGGCGATTTCGCCGAGTTTGCTGCGGTGGCTCAGGAATTTACCGCCAAGGCCATGGAAAATCCGGCGATTGCCGTGGCCAGCACCAATTTCCGGGTCAGTGCGCCAAGACTGTATGTAACGGTAGATCGTGAACGCGCCAAGGCCCTGGGAGTACCGATTTCGGAAATTTTCGATACCATGCAGGCCTATTTCGGTAATTTTTATATCAACGATTTCGTCAAATTCGGCCGCATTTACCGGGTGCAAACCGAAGCATTGCCGGAATACCGCTCCAATCCCGACGATATCAGCAAAATTTATGTACGTGCGCAAAGTGGCGCAACGTCGACCATGATTCCGCTGGATTCGGTCGTCAATACCACATTCAACAGCGGCCCCGATCCGGTAACGCACTTCAACGGCGCCAATTCCGCGCTAGTACTGGGCGGTGCCGCGCCGGGCTACAGCTCGGGGCAAGCGCTGGCCGCGCTGGAGCAAGCCGCCGATGAAATTCTGCTGCCACGCGGCTACACCCTCGATTGGAGCGGTATTTCGCTGCAAGAGCGCAAAGCGGGCGGACAATCGGTCATGGTGTTTGCCTTTGCGCTACTGATGGTGTTTCTGGTACTGGCCGCTCTGTACGAAAGCTGGTCGATTCCGATGGCAGTGATTCTGGCGATTCCTTTCGGCATACTCGGCGCGCTACTGGCGATATGGATGCGAGGTTTGAGCAATGATATTTATTTCCAGATCGGCTTAGTGACTTTGATCGGCTTGGCGGCTAAAAACGCCATTTTGATTGTCGAGTTTGCCAATCAGCGCCATGCCGCCGGGGAAACGCTCACCGATGCGGCATTGGATGCCGCGCGGCTACGCTTCCGCCCGATTATTATGACCTCAATGGCATTCATTCTCGGCGTATTTCCCTTGGTGGTCGCATCAGGCGCCGGTGCCGCCAGTCGTCATTCAATCGGTACTGGAGTATTCGGCGGTATGCTGGCGGCGACATTTCTGGCAATCTTTTTCGTACCGCTGTTTTTTGTGCTGATCGGCAAGATCGGGCACCGCGGCAAACTGCCACCCGCTGAGAGCGAACGCATTGAGGCCAAAGATCCTGCGCCACAAAAGGAAAATCAGGATCATCATCCAAGCGGTGATCAGAAGTAAACTGCTACACCGTCAATGTATTCGAGGCAGCCGATGCAAGGCAGAAACAGGCGATAGCGCAGTTTCTGCTTAATAAATGAGCATTTTCAGCCTGTTTTAACACCACAGCGGCAACGCAAATAGTTTTTCAACGGCGCCTGCTAAACATTGCCATGACGTCCCCGTCCTCCACCCCCAGTACGGCGCTGAGCGGATGGCCGATTGGCCGCCGGATGCGCAGAGCCACCCAACCCAGCAGGTTTCTTAGCGGCTGGTTTTTTGCTTGGAGCATTTTTTGGTGCGCTACGCGGTGCGTTTCGTGAAGATGGCGCACCACGCGGCTCGCCGCCACGGCCATTTTTTATCGGCTCGGCTTTAATGCGTGGATCCGGTTCAAAACCGGCAATTACCTGACTGGGTAACTCACGCTTGATCAATCTTTCGATTGCTGTGAGTAACTTAGTTTCATCGACACACACCAGCGACACCGCATCGCCTTCCGCACCGGCGCGGCCTGTGCGGCCGATTCGGTGCACATAATCCTCAGCCACATTGGGTAATTCAAAGTTAACAACGTGCGGCAGCTCACTGATATCAATGCCGCGCGCGGCAATATCGGTGGCCACCAGCACTTGCAGGCTACCCGCCTTGAATTTTGTCAAAGCCTGAGTACGCGCCGACTGGCTTTTGTTTCCATGAATGGCAAGCGCTGAAATGCCGTTTGCTGCCAAAAATTCAGTTAGTTTATTAGCACCATGTTTGGTGCGAGTAAATACCAGCACTTGCGACCAGCGATGTTGTTTAATCAAATGCGCAAGTAGCTCTTTTTTGCGGTCACGATCTACGGGATGCACCACGTGCGTCACCTTGTCAGCAGTCGCATTACGGCGCGCAACCTCAATCATTACCGGCTTGTTGAGTAAATTATCCGCCAGTGCCTGGATTTCATCCGAGAAAGTGGCCGAGAATAATAAATTCTGCCGCTGCTTGGGCAGTAGTGCGAGAATTTTTTTAATATCGCGGATAAATCCCATGTCCAACATGCGATCGGCTTCATCCAGCACGAGAATCTCAATCTGCGACAGATTCAGCGTTTTTTGCTGCACATGATCGAGTAACCGTCCCGGCGTGGCGACCAATATATCCACACGGCTTTTCAGGCGCGTGATTTGCGGATTAATATTCACGCCGCCGATCATGATCATCGAGCTTAATTTCAGGTATTTGCCATAATCACGCACACTCTCTTCCACCTGCGCGGCCAGTTCACGCGTCGGCACAAGAATCAGCGCTCGTATCGGTGGCCGCCCGCTGGATGGTCCTTTGATACTTTTGTCGGAAAGACGATGCAAAATGGGTAAAGTAAAACCAGCAGTCTTTCCGGTGCCGGTTTGTGCACCGGCCAATAAATCACCGCCAGCCAATACGGCTGGAATGGCTTGTGTTTGAATGGGGGTAGGAACCGTATAGCCGCGTTCAGTGACGGCACGGATAATTTCATCGGACAAGCCGAAATTTGAGAAAGACATAAAAATCCAGGAGGGTTAACGGTCTGTCATAGCGACTATCGCATGACAATCAAGGTAAGCGGATGAAGGATACTGCCATAAATCCAGAACTTAAACTTATGATGAGTATAATATGGGTTGAACTTAAAATCTCAACTATAATCAATAAATTTCTCATACTTCCCATGCATTTATACTTCTATTCCGTGGCCCTATTATCCTGCTGCAATTCTCACAATGTGTGATTATCCCGTCATCCGCTGGCATGAAGCGGACGAAGAAAAATCAGCACGCTGGTGTTCGGAAAAGGATTTGCCGCCACCCAAACGGGTGCAGGTTATTGACGACCGCATGCCTGCCGATACTGCTTATCGTCTGGCTTGTGAAGGAACGGCGTTGTTATGGCGCGGTGATTTCCAAAATGCGCGGCAACTGTTGCAAGCAATGGCGCGACGGGT
This sequence comes from Nitrosomonas sp., assembly GCF_040240425.1. Classification (GTDB taxonomy): domain Bacteria; phylum Pseudomonadota; class Gammaproteobacteria; order Burkholderiales; family Nitrosomonadaceae; genus Nitrosomonas. Next base: position 134,472 of record NZ_QPHG01000003.1, read on the forward strand.
GGATAAAAAGAAACCGGAGAAAAATCCACGGCAGCAAAGGGTTTTCACGCCTGCCGAAGCATTTCACCGGCACCGTCTGGTGCAATCGCAACGTGCACGCACGCTGGAAAAATTATTGATTCCTTTTAATGCCGATCACAGCATCCCGTTGCGCCGCGCACCGGATGTGCATGCCGCTTGCCTGGAAGCTTATGGCGCTTGCACCGGAGCGTATATTGCCTCGCTGCGCGAGTTGCTGGGATTGATCGGCGCTTACGAATGGCGCAAGAAAGGGATTGAAATTGCCGCGCTGGGTATGACGATACACCCGCATTACGGCGTATTTGCACCGATCCGCAACGAATATGTCAAATTGGTCGCTCAAGCACCGCTACCCAAACTACTGGCCAAACAATCCATCGCCTTCGATATCGGCACCGGCACCGGCGTATTGGCTGCGGCATTGGCATTGCGTGGCGTGCAACACATCACCGCGACCGATCAAGACCCGCGCGCATTACAGTGCGCACGCGACAATTTAACGCGCTTGAATCTGGTCGATCACGTCGAGTTAGTGCAAACCGATCTTTTTCCGCAGGGACAAGCGGCGCTGATCGTCTGCAATCCGCCGTGGATCCCGGCGCGTCCCAGCTCACCGCTCGAGCATGCCATTTTCGACCCGGAAAGCCGCATGCTGCGCGGATTTCTGCATGGTTTGCGCGATCATCTGCTGCCGGATGGCGAAGGCTGGCTGATTCTGTCGGATTTTGCCGAACATTTGGGATTGCGTACGCGCGAAGAATTGCTGCACATGATCGATGCGGCGGGCTTGAAAGTGATGGGACGCACCGATATAAAACCGCACCATCCACGTGTTTCGGATACCAGCGATCCGTTACACAGCGCCCGGACAGCGGAACTCACGTCATTATGGCGGCTGGCCGTAAAATAGCCGGGAATTGCTACAACTCGGTGTACTTTTTCGCGCTGCCTTTGGATTTCTCGACCGGATACTTCAGCGCATTTTTCGCCATTTTCTCCAGCACGATCTGCTCCACGTCGAGATCGTATTTATCGGCCAGCAGCAACGCAAACGCGATCACATCGGCCAGCTCTTCCTTGACGCTATCGATATCCGCCTGCTCCGGCGCTTTCCACAAAAAAACCTCGAGCAGCTCGGCCGCCTCGATATTCAACGCCATCGCCAAGTCTTTCGCATTATGAAATTGCGCCCAATCGCGTTCATCACGGAATTTGCGCAAAATTTCGGTGAGTTGTTGGATGTCGTTCAATTTTCTCGATCCATTATTGCGCAGCGCCTTTGTCAGATTCCAATCCGGCAATGGAGTCCAATAACCGCCGGGCGTTTGCAGGCGAGCGGAGCAAATACAAGGTTTCTTCCAGCGCCTGATAATCTTCGAGAGAAATCAGAACAACTGGCGCTGCCCCTTTCCGGGTAATAATGACAGGCAAGTGATCGTTGCAAACCTGCTCCATCGTTTGGGCTAAATTGGCGCGCACTGCGGTGTAGCTGATTGCATCCATCACATCACCATTGTTTGTACAAACTAACGTATAGAAAATCGAGCAGATTGCGAAAACTAACCAGGCCAGTCATCCAGCAATTTGTCTAACTGATCCGAAAAATGCCGCTTCAAGTGCTCAATATCGCTGTACCGAGTCCAGAAATGTCCCATTGCTTCAATCTTTTCCTGAAATTTCCACAAAGTTTGCAAGGCGGATTTGTCAATGCTGCCAATGGAAGTCGGCGCGTCTTTAAAGTAAGTATATATATGCGGTTTACCATTTTTCTGAAAAGCTTGATAAGCCACGTCAAATTCTTCTTCGGTAAAACTACCCGTTTTTGTCATGAATAGGCTGACAAAAATATCGCAAGCTTGTACCTCTTTGTTGTACTCATCTTGCAATCGGGTTCCCGACATCGCATCGAGAAAATTTTCCCAACGAAAGATTTCAAGATAAATACCTCGCTTGCGCAAGCGGTCATTCAGTTGCCGGAAATACAGATCGAAATCGTTGCGGTCGTCGCGCAATTCTTTCGATGAAGCCAGAAAAATTTTGACAGTTTTAGTTTCCGGTTGGAAAGTAGTTTTAACTTCTTTTCGATTTTGCATTTCGTCCGGTATCGATGCAGGGATGAAACCATCGAGCAACGACAATACATTCACATCCCGATAACTGGCCCGGCATTCGATATTAAGCTTGCCATCCTGCTTACGCTTCAACAGGTATTTATACTCATACATTTCTGGCGTTGCTGCAGTAATGCATTGATCGCAATTGCACGGAATCAGCTTTTGCAGTTTTTCTTCTAACCCACTGAAGCTGGCATGCAATGCGTCCAAGTCGGCGGCGATGATGCTGAGTAATGCTTTGGCATCCACACCGCGGGCGCGCAGCACGATTTCATTGCCGCGCGATGTGACTTGCACCAAGACACTGCTGCTATCCGCTTCGAATAACACACCATTGGCCCATGCCAAATCCGGGCATACCACATAACGGTGTTTCCTGACCATCAAGCGGCTCACCAATCCTTTGGGCAAAAAATGATAGCGGTAGGTCAGCACCAAATCGCCCGGCTTTTCCCAGTCAAGCAACCCAGTTGGCATCGATGGTGGCAGCAATTGCGGCATCAACCAGGTTTTATCGCTCTTCGGCAAATCGGACAAGGCATAGCACAATTCGAATTTTTCCATCAATGCGCGCAACTCCGGGTGCATGTCGCGGTATTCGGAACTGCTCCAAATACGTTCGCAATCGGTAACGGTGAACCGCCCCAAACGGGATTTAACGGTTTCATCGTCGATAACGCGAAAAACTGCCTCAGTCGCCCAGCGGTTTTGTAAAATTACCGTTTTGCATAGCACATCATCATCCTGAAAGTGCAGGAACACACCCAAATCATGCAGATATTGACTTAAAAGTAACGCTTTGGAGCGATCGAATTTCAGATGCTGTTCATATAGATCGAAATAATCCTGTTGCGTAATATAGGGCGTTCGTTCGGCTTTTCGTTCGAGCGCTTGGCGGATATCGATCCACTTTGCCGGTACTTGTTCGCCTACGTGCGGCAGTTTTTGCACTAGGTGTTCAATTTCCCTCGCCAAATTATCTACCGACCCGGGAAACTCCAAGTTACCGCGGCAAACATCCTTCACATTATCGAAACGGCCTTTGATACCAGCAATATCGATTGGTTTACTGCGCCCGCCTTTTTCATTCTGGAAAATCAATACCGGGCTATGCTTGCTTAACAAATCGATGACTTCGAACCAATAACGGAACCCTTCGTCGGTGACCGATTTGTAATCTTTGGCGGTATCATCAAGCAAAATATACAAAGAATTTTTTGTCAGAAAGAACTGGTGCGTGGCGTGATAAATCTGCTGACCACCGAAATCCCATACATTGATTCTAAAAGTTCTACCATCTCCGAGGCGAAAATTGTAAGCGTGAATATCGATGCCGCGTGTAGTTTCATCCTCGGTGGGTAGCGGCATATTCTGCTGATACAAACGGCGCAGCAAACTGGTTTTGCCCGCCCGGCCTTCGCCGACAATCAATACTTTCGCTTCGAGCAGTGTGGCGGTTCCTTGCACATCGATTTCGCGAAAATAATTCAATACAGCTTGATGTCCTTGCTCAACGATTTCAGGAGGTGGATGGATTAATGAGCAATTCTCAACGATAACTCCATCTTTCCAATCATCTATTATTTTTGCTGCTATTCCTTTTTCTAATAAATATTTTATTGGCGAAAGATCAGTTACCAAAGTATCACTGACATTTAGTCTACGAAGACAAGGTAAATTTGAAAACTCATTTAAGCCTGTTACTGCGGTTCTTTCTAATTCTAAAATCTCAAGTTCTTCTAGCGCAACAAAATGCTTAATCCCGGTTTTTGATATTTCGTTAGGGTCTTAGGAAGTTAAGCACTTACTAAAGTGTGCTAACTTTCTGAGATGAATGCCAAAAACAGATACTATTTTCGTTCTCGAATCAGAGAAGCAAAATTCAGGCAACTTATTCGATGTTTTTCGATGGATTTTACTGCTACTGACACAACCCAATTGACCGGCATTTCTATCCGATCCGTCAATACCATTTATCTTAAAATACGACAGCGAATTGCCCAGAATTGCGAACTTGAATCCCCTCTGCAAGGTTCTGTAGAAGTTGATGACTCTTACTTTGGTGCCCAGCGAGTCAGGGGTAAAAGGG
>NZ_QPHG01000040.1:0-26454 GCF_040240425.1 Nitrosomonas sp.
AGCCCGCATCGAACACGATCTCTACTACCTCAAAAATTGGTCTATCTGGCTCGACCTCTGGATCATCTTCAAAACCGTCTGGATCGTGCTCCGAAAAGATAATGCTTACTAACTTCAGAAAATTCGATATGACAAAGTCATCAGATGGCGAAACACGAAAAAAATCTTTGAAAGACAATATTCAAATTGAAAAGGCCAGCCGTTCTAACTGGCCCTCTCCTTTACTGCTTATACAAAAATAGCAGTCAATTTCGCCAACAATCCATTGAATATGGGTTGGAATACACCCAAGAAATTATTCAATTGCAGCACGCCAACGATAAGTATCATTAAACCGCCAGCAACAATCCCATATTTGAGACCCCGTGCAAAATTGGCCGATGCCGGTGCACGCGTGTATGTTTGATTGGAGAACGCCAAAAATATCTTTAGTATCCCCAGCAACACACCCGTGGCAATACAGCCTAGAAATAAATGCAGCGCACAAAAGATCCGCTTGGTCAGGTTCTCGTCAGCGAACTCAAGACTTGAGAAACGAAGACAAACAATAATCACAAAGAGCAAAATGAGGGAGTTCCAAAAACCTCCGAATCTCATTCTAAACTCGCTTTCCATACTCATATTCCTCTCCCTCTTAACAAAATAATTTAAAGATTATCCAAGCTTATAAAACTATCAAAAACGATCACGAATTCATGTACTCGACGTCAGCAAAAAAAGCGTATGCATGTACAAATACCGATCACTCTTTTTTTATCTCGCAGGTTATTTTAGAGCTTGATGATTATAGCTAAATTAGTTCTATTTGTAGTCTTACACACTAACAAATTTATTCATTTTGTTTTCACTTATCTATCATGCGGTTAACTATCAGTTAAGAGCGCATTCCCAAAGAATCTCTACAAGCTTTGCACAAAAAAGATTTATAGTTGACTAAATCAATCAGGTATTGTATAGTTGACTATATTAATCAAGTATTATTTAACGACAAGTATCTTATATAACCATCAACCCATCCGATTCTTACAAGGAGTCAATCATGAGATTAACAACGAAAGGAAGATTTGCAGTAACTGCACTATTAGATCTTGCTTTACAACAAAGCAATCATCCCGTAACGCTAGCTGACATCAGTCAGCGGCAAAAAATCTCACTCTCGTATTTGGAACAGCTGTTCGCAAAATTACGCCAATCTGAACTTGTGGATAGTGTTCGTGGTCCCGGGGGCGGTTACTGTCTGGCGAAAGATTTGGACAAAGTTTCGGTGGCCGATATCATTCTCGCCGTCGATGAGCCTATTGACGCAACCCAATGTGGCGGCAAAGAAAATTGTCATAACGACGGAAAGTGCATGACACATGACTTATGGGCAAAACTGAATGAACTTATTTTCGAATATCTGGGTGCGGTAACACTTAAAGAATTGGTTGATAATCAGATAAATCAACAGGATGGTAGCATTATGCCGCTCCTCGATATGCGTGAATCAACCGCTGCGTAAATTGAAACCAGTTGATTAAAGCACTCAATTTGCCATGAGATCACAATACTTTACAGAACATTTTAATTGAATCTGTGTCCAATTTTCCGATAACTTCGATGATATCTGAAGCCCGTTTAATAGCACGGAATTGATAAAATTAAAGTATCGCACCTGATTTTAAATTGAGAAAATTGAACTGCTATGCCAATCACATTAACTGAGAATGCTGCGAAACATGTCCGGCAACAACTTGCAAAACGAGGTAAGGGTTTTGCCCTGCGCGTCGGGATCAAGAAATCCGGCTGTTCGGGCTTTGCTTATACCTTTGACTATGCGGATGAGATCAATTCGAATGACCAATTATTCGAGTCTCATGAAACCAAGGTTGTTGTAGATACAAACAGCTTGCCTTATCTGGATGGATCGCAAATTGATTTTACCAAAGAGGGTCTTAATCATTCTTTCAAATTTATCAATCCTAATATCGATAATACCTGCGGCTGCGGAGATAGCTTCAGTGTTAAAGAATCTGCTAAGATTTAAGCAGTAACGACTTCAATCGCAGTGGTTTCTCAATTTGCGAATTAATCAAACCAGTTATCCGGCAATTTAAGATTCAAAGCGATCTGTTTCAAACAAAAGATACTAAAAAGGAATAAACCAAATGAGTGCAGTATTGCAAAGTCTGGTTAATCAACCGTACAAACATGGCTTCGTTACCGATATTGAGTCCGATATCGCCCCTAAGGGATTAAATGAAGAAATAATCCGGTTAATATCGGCTAAAAAAAATGAACCCGAGTGGCTTTTGTCATTCCGTCTGAAAGCCTATGAAAAATGGCTGACCATGACCGCACCCGAATGGCAGAACGTGCACTATCCAAAAATCGACTTCCAGGATATCAGCTACTATTCAGCACCAAAGCCGAAGAAAAAACTGGCCAGCATGGATGAAGTCGATCCTGAATTATTACGCACATTTGAAAAGCTGGGCGTACCGATGCACGAACGCGCCGCACTGGCCGGTGTCGCTGTCGATGTGATATTCGATAGTGTTTCAGTGGCTACCACTTACAAACAAAAACTGGCGGAAGTAGGCATTATTTTCTGTTCCATCTCGGAAGCTGTACATACTCACCCTGAACTTATTCAGAAATACTTGGGTTCTGTTGTTCCGGTTGGCGACAATTACTTCGCGGCTTTGAATTCCGCGGTATTCACCGACGGCTCTTTCTGCTTCATCCCGAAAGGCGTCAAATGCCCCATGGATTTATCCACATATTTCCGCATTAACACGGAAGGCTCCGGGCAATTTGAAAGAACGCTGATCATAGCGGAAGAAGGTGCATCCGTTTCCTATCTAGAAGGCTGCACCGCTCCGCGATTCGATACGAATCAACTGCATGCTGCTGTTGTTGAACTGATCGCTTTGGATAATGCGGATATTAAATATTCAACAGTACAAAACTGGTATGCCGGTGATGAAAATGGAGTCGGCGGTATCTATAACTTCGTCACGAAACGAGGATTGGCCAAAGGCGTCAATTCGCGGATTTCCTGGACGCAAGTGGAAACCGGCTCTGCGATCACATGGAAATATCCCTCCTGCATTTTGCGTGGCGATAACTCTGTCGGCGAATTTTATTCGGTGGCGGTCACGAACAATTATCAGCAGGCCGATACCGGCACCAAAATGATTCACATTGGAAAAAACACACGCAGCACCATCGTCAGCAAAGGCATTACTGCAGGTCATTCTAATAGCAGCTATCGCGGATTGGTGCGGATCGCGCCAACTGCGGAAGGTGCACGCAACTATTCGCAATGCGACTCCATGTTGATCGGTGATCAATGTGGCGCGCATACGTTTCCGTATATTCAGGTGCACAATAACAGCGCCAAGGTTGAGCATGAAGCTTCCACGTCAAAAATCGGTGAAGATCAGCTCTTTTACTTTTCACAACGCGGCATCGACGCCGAAGAAGCTGTCTCAATGATTATCAATGGTTTCTGCAAAGATGTATTTCAACAATTACCCATGGAATTCGCGGTTGAAGCCACCAAGCTTCTGAGCTTCAAGCTGGAGGGCAGTGTCGGATGATTATCGCAAATAGTCACACCATCCTTTCGGTGCAAGGCCTGCGCGCCAGCATCAACGGCACTGAAATTCTCAAAGGGATCGATCTCACAGTCAAAAGCGGTGAAATACATGCCATCATGGGCTTGAATGGATCGGGTAAAAGCACTTTTGCCAAAGTGCTGGCCGGTCATTCGGCGTATGAAGTCACCGGCGGATCGATTCAATTTGCAGATAAAAACTTGTTGGAATTACCCCCCGAAGAACGCGCCCGTGCCGGGTTATTTCTTGCTTTTCAATATCCGATTGAAATTCCAGGGGTAGCTAACACGCAATTCCTTCGCCTTGCCTATAACACGGTGCAAACACAACGCGGCAAAGAAGAATTGGATCCGCTCGAATTCGACGATTTTGTACGTGAGAAAATGAAATTACTGGAAATGAAACCTGATTTTCTCGATCGCAGCGTCAATGAAGGCTTTTCCGGTGGTGAAAAGAAACGTAACGAAATCTTGCAGATGGCGTTACTGGAACCCAAATTGAGCATACTGGATGAAACCGATTCAGGTCTGGATATCGATGCGCTCAAAATCGTCGCCAATGGCGTTAACCGGATTACCAACAAAGACAATGCAACGATTCTGGTCACTCATTATCAGCGCTTATTGGATTATATCGTGCCGGATTTTGTGCATGTCATGCAGGCGGGCCGCATTGTCATGACTGGCGGCAAAGAGCTCGCATTGGAATTGGAAACGCGCGGTTATGACTGGATCACTGCAAACAAGCAGCCGGTTGTCGGAGTTAACGCATGAGTGAAGCGATCAATACCAGCTACCTTGAATGCCTGCTGAAGTCCTGGCAGGCAAAGCCGGCTGAATCACGCGCTTGGCTGAATCAATTGCGTGCCCAGGCCATTGATTGCGTCAGCACACAAAAACTGCCGACCAAGCGTGACGAGGAATGGCGCTTTACGGATATTTCGCCGCTCACTACCCTACCCTATCGGCCATCTCATCCGGATTCGGCCCTAAAAATAGAAGACATTCAGCATTTGTTTCTGAATGAGGCAAAAAATCGCCTGGTGTTTGTTGACGGTCATTTCTCTCAATCATTATCGGCCATCGCCGAACCTGCAGCACTGATCGCGGGTAATCTATCGGCATTGTTATCTACACAGGCATCGATCCTGGAATCTCATTTGGGTCAGCACGTGCCATTTGACCACAATGTGTTTGCCGCATTGAATACCGCTTTTCTGCAGGATGGCGCTGTCGTCATCGTACCCCAAAATACCGTCATTGCTGAACCGGTTCACCTGTTGTTCATAGCGACACAACATGAAGTTACCAGTTACCCGCGTTGTTTGCTAATCGGCGAAACGGGCAGTCATGTCACGTTGATTGAAGACTACGCTACGCTTCAGCATGCTGCTTACATTACCAATTCAGTCACGGAAATCAATCTGGCCGGTAATGCGCATGCCAAGCATATTCGCGTGCAGCGTGAAAGCGCGCAAGCTTTTCATTTGGCGAATTGCGCGGTATCGCTAGCGCATGCCAGCAATTATCAATCGATCAGCATTTCGCTTGGATCGCAGATTTCCCGCTATAGCCTGGATGTGCGCTTAACCGATGAAGCAGCTGAATGCAGCATAGACGGATTGACATTGATATCGGATCGCCAACTGGCCGATACCCATACTTGTATCGATCATGCCAAACCGAATGGCACCAGCCATCAGCAGCATAAGTGCATCGCCGACGACGCGGCACACGCCGTGTTTAATGGAAAAATCATCGTACGCCCTCAGGCGCAACGCACTAATTCATCGCAGTCCAGCCGTAACTTATTGCTGAGTAAAACAGCACAAGTGGATACCAAACCGCAGCTGGAGATTTTTGCCGATGACGTGAAATGTTCGCACGGCGCAACGGTCGGTCAGCTCGATCAGGAAGAGATTTTTTATTTGCGTAGCCGGGGGTTGTCAGAAACGGCTGCACGCAATTTATTAACGTATGCCTTTGGCGCCGAAATAATCAGCCGTATCCCTGTTTCCTCGCTTAGGCAGCAACTCGAGCAAGCGGTACTCGATCAAACACAGAGTAACCCATCATGACGCCCGTGAATGCTTCATTGAAATCTGACGTTTCTTCCAGCCCAGACTGGGAAAAGATTCGTGCCGATTTTCCGATTCTGCAGCTCAACATTGGCGGCAAGCCATTGGCCTACCTTGACAATGCGGCATCCAGTCAAATGCCGCAACAGGTGATTGATCGCTTGGTGCGATATCAGACGACGCAGCATGCCAATATCAATCGTGCCGTCCATTATTTATCCGAGATCGCCACACTGGAGTATCACAACGCGCGCTGCAAGTTGCAGCAATTCATCAACGCACGCGAAGACCGGGAAGTCATTTTCACCAGCGGCACGACCGACTCCATTAACCTGGTGATGCATGGTTATGGCCGGAAATTTATCAAAGCAGGTGATGAAATCATTCTGACCACATTGGAACATCACTCCAACATCGTACCGTGGCAAATGCTGGCTAACGAGAAAGGCGCAACCATCCGCGTTGTTCCGATCAATGACAGGGGCGAAGTGGAAGTTGATGAATATGAGAAACTATTTAACGAACGCACCAAGTTTGTCGGCCTGATCCACGTATCAAATGCACTCGGCACGATCAATCCCATCAAAGGAATGATCGATTTCGCGCATCGGCACGGTGTTCCGGTATTGATTGACGGCGCGCAGGCAGCACCGCATATCACCATCGACGTGCAAGCGCTCGATTGCGATTTTTATGTCTTTTCCGCTCATAAACTGTGCGGTCCGACCGGCGTCGGTATTCTTTATGGCAAAGCGGCTTTGCTTGAAGCGATGCAGCCCTTTAAAGGCGGTGGCGACATGATCACTTCCGTCACATTTGAGAAAACGATCTACAACACCATTCCGCATAAATTCGAAGCTGGCACGCCGCCCATCGCTGCCGCCATCGGTTTCGGCGCAGCCGTCGAATATTTAACAGCGATCGGTATCGAACACATCGCTGCTTACGAGTTAGGATTACTGGAGTATGCCACGGCATGCCTCAACGATATCCCTGGAGTCAGGATCATCGGCACCGCCGCGGAGAAAACAGCGGTCATTTCCTTCGCCATCGACGGCATTCACCCGCATGATATCGGTACGATCTTGAATCAGGATGGCATTGCAGTCCGCACGGGACATCACTGCGCCCAGCCTGTCATGCAACGCTTTAATGTACCGGCCACTTCACGCGCCTCATTCGCTTTTTATAATAAGAAAACAGAAGTTGATGCTCTGGTGACGGGCATTAAAACTGTCCAAAAGATTTTTTTATAATGCATACCAATTCACTGTATCAAGAGGTCATCCTTGACCATAACAGAAAACCGCGCAACTACGGCAAGCTGGATCACGCCAGCCACCATGCCACCGGGCATAATCCGCTCTGCGGCGATCGCCTGGATATTACGCTGCAACTGGAAGATGATCAGATCAATAACATCGCGTTTCAAGGCGAGTCCTGCGCCATCTGCAAAGCATCCGCTTCGATGATGACTGCGGCGGTGAAGGGAAAATCGCGTGAAAATGCGGAAATACTGATTCATGAATTCCGTGAACTGGCTACCGGAAAACTGGATACCAATCAACCGCATCATCTGGGCCGGTTGACTGTTTTTTCCGGCATACGGGATCTGCCGACACGGGTTAAATGCGCGATTTTACCGTGGCATACATTACATGCCGCATTGAATTCGCTCGACGGCGCATCGACAGAAGCAGACGATTCCGCGCCACCGATGCCGAATCATTCTTAATGTAACAAAACAACGTTCAACGCCAGGTTCGTATGATGTTGACTCGATCTGATATTACGGCCCTGTATAACCTCACCGATTAACTGTTGGATTCAATATTACCACCCATCAAAATGCCAAAAATTGCTGATATTGAAGGTACGCCGAATAAAAATGCCTTGAAGTTTATCCTCAAGGAACCACTGACTTGGGGTGTTGCACGTTCGTACGATAACGCCGAAGCTGCCAAGGACGATCCATTGGCTTCCGCGCTATTCGACATCGATCATGTCACGAATGTTTTTTACATCGATCAATGGATCACCGTCACCCAAGACGGAGATGCCAATTGGCAGGATCTGGCGCGTGAAATCGCCGATCCTATCCGTGCGGCGCCAGCCGCTACGGCGCAATCCGCCGAAACAGTAGCGGCTGCTAGTAGTGCACTCGCCGATTTAAGTCCGGAAGATCAATTGCGTCTGGAGAAAATCAATGTCCTGTTGGATGAAGAAGTGCGTCCGTACCTACAGCACGACGGTGGCGATTTGCATATCCTGGGACTGGAAGGCAATATTTTGCGCATTCATTATCAAGGCGCATGCGGCACGTGCCCCAGTTCGATATCCGGCACCCTGAGAGGAATTGAGAACATGCTGAAAACGCTCGAGCCCGACATTCAAGTCATCGCCAGTTAGCACCCTAATAAAAAAAGTGACCTCGGTCACCTTTTTTATTGGGTAGATCACAGTGATTGATCAAACACGCTTTCTGAATTCGTGGTTATGCGGATCAATTTCAATCTTGTCGCCAATTTCCACAAAACCGGGAACCTGGATTTCATAACCTGTTCCTAAAAGCCGGGCTGGTTTCATGATCTTTCCGGTGGTATCGCCCCGAACTGCCGGTTCGGTATATTCCACTTCCCGCACAATCGTATTCGGTAATTCAACGGAAATCGCTTTGCCATCGTAGAAAGTGACCTGACAAACATCTGTCATGCCATCGATCAGATAATGCAGAACATCCGACATATTGTCCGCTTCCACTTCGATCTGATTGTAATCGGCATCCATGAAAACATAGAGCGGATCGGCATAGTAGCTGTAGGTACAATCTTTTCTATCGAGAACGACCAAATCAAATTTCTCATCCGCTTTGTAAACCGTTTCCGTCGTGGTACTGGAAAACAAATTTTTCAGCTTCATTTTAACCACAGATGCGTTACGGCCAGATTTCGTAAATTCTGCTCGCTGCACAACCATAGGGTCATTACCAACCATGACGACGTTACCTGAGCGTAATTCCATTGCGGTTTTCATATTTCTGTCAGTTCCAAAATTAAGTTATATGCAAAATTGATGTTATGTTGCAGCGCCAACATCCGATTCAAAAACGGCGAATTATAGCTGATTTTCAACAAACTGCACCAGACCGGATACTAAATCATCCTGCTCGAGCAATTGTTTAATCCATTTTTTATTATGCTGCATCAGAGACTCACGCAGTGCCAAGAAGTTCATCCACACGGTAGCATTTAATGCCTTACCGCCATTCCAGCAAAACCACATTTCACGCACCGCGATGGCTATTTCCGGCGGTATATCCACAGTATAAAGATCAAGAAACGCTTCCAGCTTTTTCCAATGCACGCCTTCGGCCTGCGGATAAATATTCCAGATAAAAGGATTGCCTGCCCACTGTGCACGGACAAAGGAATCTTCACCGCGTACAAAATTGATATCGCAACTCCACAACAACCGGTCGTAATCATTTTGCGCCATAAATGGAACGATCTGTACGGTTAACTGCTTATGTTTGATTAATGACTCATCGAGTGAGGCTGCATGACTTAAGATTGCCACGATACGATCCGCCACACGCCCCTGCGGTACAATCAACAAAACCGGATTTAAAGACTCTGACAACAGCCCAATCAAGTTCTCAATCGGCGCTGAGTCGTAACAAAACAGCGCAATGCGGATCTCATCGGCCCGACACTCACACAGGGCCTTTTGATCCAAAAACAATCGCTTTGCAACACCATCAAAAACTTCTCTTTGCGTCAGCAAATTCTTTTCCCGCAACAATCCGCCCGTGCCCTTCACAAATCCAGGAAAAAAGAATGTCTTGGTTAAATGAAAGCGCGGATGCGGAGAAGGCAAACCGTGATATTGCGCGACCCAAGGCTCGGCACTGAGATATTCCAGATTAATCCAGACGGGCCGTTTATTCTTGCGCACCATCGCGGCAATATATACATCAGGCAGCTCGCAGGCGAATGCTTCAATCACCACATCAGCCGGTTCAGCATTAGGAAATACCGTTTGCCAATGGCAGACTTCAATGCTTTGCACATTTTGCTGTTGAATTTCCGCATTTACTTCCGGTGCAATGCAGGAAAAACACAGTAAATCATCGACCCATAACCGCACCTTCTGGTTATGATCCTGTGTCAATTGCTTTGCCAAGCGCCAACACACACCGATATCGCCAAAGTTATCGACAACCGTGCAAAAAATATCCCAGCGGCGTTGCATAAGATTCCGGATTAGAAAAACACTCTTCCGTCACGCATTGATAAAGGTGTAACGCTATTTCGCACAACACTGCCAAGGCAGGATGGGCTCAATGGTTACCCTCGTTCAGAATTTTTTCCTTCTGCTGCTCAAATTCCTGTTCCGTCAGAGCCCCTTGGTCGCGCAGTTGTTGTAACCGTTCCAGGGCCGACAGGTGATGATGTCTCTGCACGGAAATGCCAGTGTCTAATTCAGCGGAGGTAACCGGTCCGGTTTTCACGAAACCAAAAAATTTTCCTATTTTAGCGAGCAACACTTTGATCAAAAGCCATAACTTCGGCAGTAACCAAATAGCAATACCGATAAAAATGATCAACAGGATGAGAAAGATTTCCGGGTGCTTTACTGCGGTCCACATGCCTGAAAACACCAAAAAATCACCGGTGAGCGAGGCCGACCAATTGGTAAAAGGTTCGGGCGAGGTATTGATCAACAACCTTGTACCTGCTTTGGTCGCATGACTTGTAGCGGCCAAGCTGCCCCCCAGAATACCCGCTGCAATCTCAAGCGCCGGTGTCACATCGCCGACCGCGCCTGCCGCCAGCATGGCGCCAGCCGGAATGCGCACAAACGTTTGAATGGAATCCCAGGCGGAATCCATACCGGGTATTTTGTCGATAAAAAATTCGATGAAATACATCACGGCAGCGGCGCCGATCACCAACGGATCCTCCAATACCGTCAGCTCGGCTGGCAAATCGATATGACCGGTCGAACCGCCCCAGCCCAATACCAGCAAAACCGCATACAGATTGATACCGCTCGCCCAGGAAACACCCATCATCAAGGCGATTGTCGTGAGTAATGCTTCGTAATTTTCCATAATCTGATTTTCTTAATGAATACGTAGGCTTTGTCTTGATGGTTAATATCAACCGCCACGGATCAGAAGAATTGGGATATCCGCCGTGCGCACCACGCCTTCGGCAACACTGCCTAGCAACATACGACTAAAACCGGATCGTCCATGGGTCCCCACAATAATCAGATCCGCTTGCGTATTTTTCGCTTCGGCGGTAATCACATGGGCGACTCGCTCTCCCTTGGCTTCGAGTAACTTTGTCTCCACCGGCACCCCGGCTTGCTTTAATTTCATCTGTGCTTCGGCAAGTATTTTTTCGCCGCTGTGTCTCAACGAATCGACCAGTTCGGCATAATTGAGATAATTCTCCTCGTCAAAATACCCAATTTCCTCCAGTACATGCACCACTTCCACATGTGCTTTGTGCTGCTGTGCAAATTTAATCGCTTCGGCCAATGCGCGCCCGGATGTTGCACTGCCGTCAACCGGCACCAGAATTCGCTGATACATGACACCTCCATAAAAGTAGTAATATACTCAGTAGCTTTAACAAAATAAGAAAGTTTGCACAGAACCTGGATAGTGACAGTATCGCATTGTATTTTGAAACAATAAAAATGCATACAGCGAATTTCTTTCTCCCAGTATGCCTGAACACCTGGAAAACCGGTCGAATCTTCAGTACACTTAATTTTGGTACGTTTTGCGTTCTTTATGAATGCTTGATTTACCGGATTATAAAATACTCAACTAAGAATCTTATTTTTCTCGTATCCACTGAAACCCATCGCACTTCACTATCCGTAGCTAGAACCAATACGGATACAGCGATAAAATCTACTGGGAAGATAGTATGCTGAATCAGTCAGAATTACAGAACAATAAGACGATAAAGTTTTGGTTTCATGCATCACCACCACGTCTTTGTAAAAAAGCTTATTCACTATCGAATCTGCTGATTCTTATCATTATTGCTCTGAATTTCGCCGGATGCGCTTCCCAGGAGCAACTTCCTCCCCCGGTTATTGAAGCAGCACCCGTCACTTCTTCACAGGAAGAAAATCTGCGCAAGGAAATTGCTCGCCTGGAAAAATTGCTCGCGGAAAAAGATGAATTAATCAAGAATCAGCAAATACGCCAGCAAAATCAGGCGCAAGTTCTGCGAGAAGTCAACAAGGAAGCAACGCGGACGCAAGTCAAGCTGCACAGACTTGCAACCAAGCCTGGCACGGCTTCTGCCATCGCGGAAATCGAGGTTGCGCTGGCAAATCTGAAGCAAACGAAGGTTTCTCCAGCGAACCAGGTGCTGCAAATTCAAGCCAAGCATTTGGTCGATACTGCCTCGATGCTGTTTGCCAAGGATCAATATGCCTCAGCCATGAATTATATTACCCAGGCCAAGCAATTGATCAGCTTGATCACAACCCCCAATCACAAAAAAACGGCCGATGAAAATAACTCGCTGCTGGAATTTCATACACCGATAAAATTGCACGCCAAGGCAAACATCAATTTACGCAAAATGCCTAGCGCCCAGGCGCAGTTATTGACCACATTGAAAAAAAATACCGTGGTCATCGCGAATGCCAGTCAGGGTTCATGGTTGCGCGTTCAAGTCGACGAGAAACAAGGCTGGGTTCTCAATACCGGTCTTGAAGCAGGCAAAAATCACCATCCTTAGCAGGCGTTGAGAAACATCCGAGAGGTAAAGCAGGCAAGAAAGCGCGGTTTAAGCGTGATAATGCATGATGAGTTTGTTAATTAATTCATTGCAGCGGCAATGCAAACCGTTTTTTCAACGGCCCGCAAGCCTACTATGTGGCTGAATCAGATTTAGGCTGTACGCAGTACACTCGATCGCGCCCCGAGCGCTTAGCTTCATACAACGCACCGTCGACCCTGGATAACAAAATAGTCAGCGATATGTCTTCCGGTTCACTTTGAATGACGCCGATACTGAGCGTTACTTTGAGCGTTTTGCTGATCGTGCCGCAATGTACACTTGCCGCGTGTGCGCGGATGCGCTCCGCAGTCTTCAGCGCCTCACTGATCGCGGTATCCGCCAAAATGATAATGAACTCATCGCCACCAAAACGGGCTGCAAAATCGACGTTGCGGATCGATTGCGAGATCTTTCTTGCAATCCCTGCAATGATTTCATCGCCGGCAACATGGCCGAGACTATCATTCAATGTTTTGAAATGATCGACATCAATCATCAAAACGGAAAACGGGCGCTTGTTCCGCTCATAGCGTGCCAACTGATCATTGATGATAGCATTCAGTTTGTTGCGGTTAAACAACCCCGTAAGGCTGTCGGTAACCGATAGCGTTTCCAAGAGCGCGTTCTTTTGCTGCATGACGGCGCTCGCTTCCTCGATTTTCGCTTGATCCAGCCGCAACTGATTTGTCATCTGATTGAACATCTGCGTCAGCTGCCCAAGTTCATTGCGCTGCGTGCTCGTCAATTCAACGTTAAGATCGCCTTGCACAATTTTTCCGGTGGCATCGATCAATCTTCGCAGTGGAACGACAATCGCATGACTCATTTGGAACGCGATGGCGGCGACCATCAGGATGATGATACTGATCAGACCCACGAATAGATTGCGTTGCTGCTCCCAAAAAGCATAAATCAATTGATGACTTCTGGTCGCAATGATAGTAATCAGCGGTTTTTCCGACATATACGCCAGACCGGCAACCTTTTCATGCCGCGGCCCCTGGAATATTTCGTATTCTCCCGGATTATTGCGCAAGCGCTCTATTACCGCGGGATCAAGCGACACCGGGTTCTCCGGATTGACAATCGCAGCATCGCTGGCCAGCATGACATTGCCATCCTTATCCAGGAGCAGAACATCGCCGGGCGGCGATTTGACCTTGTCCTTTAAATTTGACTGGATATCCCGCAAATCAAACGTCACGATTAGCGCGCCCAAAATAAAATCGTCCACCGACAATATGGGAACTGCAATACTCAGTACGGCCGTTGCATAATCCGCATTCCACTGTGGTGGCGCGACAACTTCTCCTTGAATCGATGCGTCTTGCGGCCAATTCGGCGAAAGCTTTACCGGGAAAGGCGATTCCACGTTACTGGCGAGTATTCCCCCTTCCACATCGACCACCGTTAATTCCAGAACGGTTTCCAGCCGCTTATGCACGGATTGCAAGTACAGTTCCAGTCCCTTCCGCTGCACTTTGAGTTTGTTTTTTCGCGCTTGCGCTTGATTGTCTTTAGATAATCCCTCGATCAGAATCTTGGATGTCGCCAGTTCCCGGACCGTCAGAATCTGCTCCTTAATCCACAGTTCCAGTTCCCGGCTGGCATAATTGGCCAAAGCACGCAACTCACGGGTGACATTCTCGTTAATCATCGTTTCGTTTTGTTGAAACGACAATATGCCCAATCCCAGTGAAGGGATCAGTGTGGCCAGAATGGAAAAAACGATAATCTTGCTTTTGATGCTTCTCAAGATCAATCCCGCAAGGTTATTGAGAACTATGCTGTATGAAGTGCAACCGGCTGTTTATCCGGGTAATTACTCATTTGATAACCCTGCCACAACCGGCCCGCGATAAACGTCGCAATGGCATTGGCCTGCTGTTGCAAGTCCGGATTACCCAGTTCCTCGGTTGTCTCTTTAAACAGTTGCAACCAGCGCTCAAACAATGCCGCATTGAGATCGGGCAAGGCAATATGCTTAGGCATCGGCGCACCGCGGAACCGGCTGGTACCGCGCAATTGCGCCGACCAGAAATTGATCATCTGCACAAAATGCGCATCCCAATCGATGACATGTGCCTCGAAAATGGGTCCCAGCCCAGGATCTTTCCGGGCTTTTGCGTAAAATGTATGAACCAGGTTTGCTATTTCTTCTTCAGTATATAAACTAGGATCCGGCATTGGAAATGGCGATTGACTCATAATGTATTGAAATTACCTCAGTGCTGATTAAAAAGAATTGATCCATGGCTGAGATGGATTATAACTGTGTTCCGTAGATACTATTGTCAAGCGTATCTTAGATGGAAACTAGTTTATCTTCGGTTTTCCGGATTGTCCAACTTTGCAGCAAATTAAGCGGTTTTGTAGCGCACCGATCATGGCAAACCCCGCTGGCTATTAGGGAGATAGGGATCAAAATGAAAAATTTATACGGCAAAGCATTGTTAACCGATCCGGGATTCACAAAATCAACGGCATTTACGCGGGAAGAGCGGGAGCGGTTCGGTTTGCGGGGATTACTGCCTTATGAAGTAGCCAACATGCACAAACAAATCGACCGCGTCTTAGGCAGTATGCGCTGCAAAAGCAGCGCCATAGAAAAGTATATCTTTCTAAATGCCTTACTGGAGCGCAACCAGCGGCTTTTTTACCGCACCATGATCGATCACATCGAAGAAATCATGCCGTTGGTCTACACCCCCACGGTCGGCGAAGCTTGCAAGGAATTTGCGCACATCTTCAGAAAACCGCAGGGATTCTATATCACACCCGAAGATCGCGGTGAAATCGCCACGATTCTGAAAAACTGGCCGGAAGAAGATATACGCGTCATTGTCGTGACGGATGGAGAGCGTATCCTGGGTTTGGGCGACTTGGGCGCGAATGGCATGGGCATACCGATCGGCAAAGTGGCTTTATACGTCGCTTGCGCCGGCATCCATCCGGCGCAATGCATGCCGGTCATGCTCGACGTCGGCACGAATAACGTAGCGTTACGCGAAGATCCGCTTTACCTAGGTTATCCCCATCCCCGCATTGACGCTGCTACCTACCGTGCCTTGGTCGATGAGTTTGTCCAGGCTGTGCAATTACGTTACCCCCACGCCGTCATACAATTTGAGGATTTCCTGACGCCCCACGCGTTTGAATTTCTGGAACGCTACAGCGGACAAGTACGCTGCTTTAACGACGATATACAAGGTACCGCCGCCGTGACTCTGGCGGGTATTTACACCTCGTGCCGCATTACTGGAAAGCAATTCGCCGATCTGAATATCATGTTTCTCGGAACAGGATCAGCCGCCAGCGGGACGGCGGAATTGGCCGTGGATGCGTTTGTCAAAGCCGGTCTGAGCAAAGCAGAAGCGCGGAGACGGTTATGGTTCATCGACCGGAAAGGATTAATAACCACGGCGAACGAGAACGTCAAACCGCGAATCAAACCTTTCATTCAAGTACATGCGGCGTGTAGTTTTGCCGAGGCTATCGATGAGATCAAGCCGGATGTGTTAATTGGCGCAACCGGTGTGGCCGGTACGTTCAACGAAACCATTGTACGTAGGATGGCGGCAGTGAATGAGCGTCCGGTGATCATCGCCCTATCGAACCCGACCTCGCATACCGAATGCACCGCTGAACAAGCTTATCAATGGAGCGATGGACGGGTTATCTTCGCCAGCGGCAGTCCGTTTGATCCGGTGCGCTATGGAGATACGGTTTTCAAGCCGGCGCAGGGAAACAACGCCTATATTTTCCCGGGCATCGGCCTGGGTGTCACCGCCAGCGCTGCGCGGCTGGTAACGCAAAGCATGTTTCTGACCGCCGCCGAGGTGCTGGCAAACACGGTCACCGAATCTGAAATCCGCAATGGCTCGGTGTATCCGGCATTAACCCGGGTACGCGACGTATCGCTCGCGATTGCAGCCGCCGTTTGCCGGGTGGCGATGGATGAAGGATTGGCGGAAGTGGCGTTACCGGAAGATTTGAACAGCTATATCCGGCCGCTGATGTATGAACCGGATTACTAAAACCGATGCATTACCGCTGCACCGCCACAGTTCATGCGAATAAATTGGTGACGCCATCCAATCCGACATAATCGATCGAATACGTCGCCTGCTGTTTGACAATGGGTTTGGCATGATAAGCAATGCCAACACCCGCCTCGGCCAGCATCGCCAGATCATTGGCGCCGTCTCCGATGGCGATGACCTGTTCACGCCGCACTCCCAATTCCGCGCAAACTTGCTTCAGCACTTGGGCTTTGCCTTCTCTGCCGATAATTTCTCCGGCTACCTTTCCGGTTAGCCGTTCATTCTCTATTTCCAGCACATTGGCCGCGGCAAAATCGAGTTGCAGCTTTGTTTTAATCCGCTCGGTGAAAAATGTAAAACCGCCGGAAATTACCATGGTCTTGATGCCGGATTGCTTTGCCAGCTGTAACATTCTTTCCGCGCCCGGACTGAGCTTCACGCGCTCATCGTAGACTTTCTGTAAGTCATCCTGGTGCACGCCGCGCAATAAAGCCGTACGCCGTGTCAGACTTTCCTCAAAACTGATCTCACCACGCATGGTTTGCACGGTGATGGCGGCCACTTGCGGTTTGATCTGCTGCATGTCGGCAATTTCGTCAATCGACTCAATCGCCAGCAAGGTCGAATCCATGTCCATGGCAATCAATTTGAAGTCTGAAAGTTTCGTTGCCGCATTTACATACGCAAAATCCAGCTCGGCTTGCGCGCAATATTCGGGTACCGCATCGGAATGCGTTGCATGGGTCAACCGGAAAGCTTGTCCGGTAATCCGTTCGATAGCGTCGGCATGCGATAACTTTGCAAGCTCGCGCAAATCGCTGTTGTTAACATCCAATCCTTGGATAATCAAATTCATAAGGTCGTAAAGAGTATTAAATGCAGTATTTCAGGTTGAAAAGACTCTCAGGCGTTACCGTCCCATTCCATAATCTGATTCCGGCCCGCGTGCTTGGCGGCATAAAGCGCGGAATCAGCCGCTTTGATCAGATCGCGCGGATCGCGTAATTGTGCCGCATTTTCCAGATATCCGGCGACACCGATCGATGCCGTGATACGAATGGTACTGCGGCCGTCAAATTTATACGCGATTTCCGCGATTGAATCTTTTAGCCGGGCAATGAGATTTCTCGAAGCCACCACCGCCGTACCGGGAAGAATCAAGGCAAATTCCTCTCCCCCGTAACGGCTCAGCGTGTCATCCTGACGGATTTGATCGAAAACCGTTTTGACCACCATGGCCAGTAATGAGTCTCCCGCAACGTGGCCATACGTATCATTAACATTCTTAAAATGATCAAGGTCGATGATGGCAATCGTCAGCGGCAGATTGTATTGCACCGCCAGATTGAATTCGCGCCGTAACGTTTCGTCAAAATAGGTGCGATTATAGGCGCCGGTTAAACCATCCCGCTGCGACTTATCTTCCAGATCCCGCATCCGGGACAAATCATGAATCATCAGCAATTCCTTGGCTTCGGCGAGAATTCCACTGACTTCCGCTGGATCGTGAATGTTCATTTCAAATAAATCTTCCACCGCATTCAGCCCGACTTCCATGATCTTAATCACGTCGATGAGAACATTCGCGTCAAATCCGAGCCAGTCTTGCGCCGCTTGGTTCAACGCGGTCATTTTTTCGGCCTCATGCGGATAGAGAAAGTAGTCGGCCAGATAGCGGGAAACCGCCAGACACGATTGCAGTGTCGGTCCCAGACTTTTGGGTTCCGGTTGCGAATGGCTATTGATGCAGGACAACGCGATGTAATCCGGAATATGCCATCTTTTCAGCAACGCATAGCCCAGCTCATCGTGCCCCGCGCCGAATACTTCGCGCTCGCTATTCAGCAAAACATCGTGATCCGAAGTCGACGCAAAAACCTTACCGTATTCTTCCGGCATGATGACCCAGAAAGCCAGAATGCCGATTTCTTGAATTAATCCGGCCAAAAATAAATCGTCCAGATAGCTCAGCTCGAGTTTTTCACCGAGCGCACGCGCGGCAAGCGCCGATGCGATGGAACGACGCCAAAAAATCGTACTGTCAAAAACCGCGCCGTGATTCGGCACCGGGTTTTTCATCAGTGAATGGGTCAGCGAAAAGGATAAAGCGATCACAAGGACGGTGTGCGTACCCAGAATACTGACGGCTTGACGGATATTGGTCGCCACCCGGCGGGATTTATATAACGGTGTGTTTGCTGTACGCAACAGTTTTGCCGACAGCACCGGATCCAATGAAATATACTGGCAAACGGTACCAATATCGGCATCGGGATCATTCGCCATTTCAATTATCTTGACGGCGACAGCCGGTAAACTAGGCAACGCCGTGCAATGATTCAAGCGTCTTTTCAATGCATCATCAATCACTTATTATCCTTCGTGTTAGATAATAATCATATATTGTTGAATAATATGATAATTGTTGCTGATTATAAAATAAAGACAGTATATTAACTTATTTTAATTTACGCCATTCGCAATAATTCGCAGGCGTTTCCCGCCTATTTCCTTTACAGCAGTACAACTATTCAGCTTTTCAATCAAGCTGATGTTATTATGTTATTTGACGTGTGTTGACATTATTTTGCTTATCGCAGGCAAAGCAATTACACGATAACCGGTTGTACTCATAGATTAAGTTACATAAGCAAATGGCTCGCAAGAGCATTCTGGATGAAGGAGTTTAATGTGGAATTTGGAATAAAAATAGGCACCCCGGAAAAACAACGCGGCGCCTGTGCAGTCATTGGTATTTTTGAATCAAGAAAACTGTCGGATTCAGCAAAAGTTCTGGATACAGTCACCCAAGGATATATCAAAAATATCCTGGCATCGGGCGACATGGACGGTAAAGCGAATACTTCGCTGTTGTTGCATAACGTCCCGGACACCTTGTTTAAAAGAGTATTGCTGATCGGTCTGGGTAAGGAACAGGAATTCAAGGAAAAAACATTCTTGTCGGCGCTCGGCACCACTTTGAATGCGCTGCAAAAAACCGCAGTAACTGATGCCACACTGTTTTTATCCGATTTTCCCATCAAAGACAAAACCAACGCCTGGAAAGTCAATCAAACCGTGATTGCAGCAATCAGTAGCGGCTACCGTTTCGATCAGCTGAAAAGCAAACCGGATAATAACCAGAGCAGCCTGCGCAAACTGATCGTGTGCATTGACAACCGCACCGAACTGGCCGCTTGCGAAGCCGCCCTGCAACAAAGTATAGCGATTGCGCATGGTATGAATCTGGCCAAAGATTTAGGTAACCTCGCGCCGAACATTTGCACCCCTACGTATCTCGCCAAGCAGGCCAAGGATCTTGCCAAATCCCACAAGCTGAAAGCCTCCGTGCTGGAAGAAAAAGACATGGAGAAACTCGGCATGGGTTCTCTTCTGGCAGTCGCGCGCGGCAGTGAGCAACCGGCAAAACTGATCGTGCTGGAATATCACGGCGCGGCCAAAAAGGAAAATCCGGTGGTTCTGGTGGGTAAAGGAGTGACCTTCGATACCGGCGGCATCTCGCTCAAACCCGCTGCTGAAATGGATGAAATGAAGTTCGACATGAGCGGCGCGGGCAGTGTATTGGGTACCCTGCAAGCAGTCGCGGAAATGAAGCTGCCCATCAACGTGGTGGGAATTATCCCGGCCACCGAAAATATGCCCGGCGGCAAAGCAACCAAACCGGGTGATGTGGTCACCAGCCTGTCCGGCCAGACCATCGAGATTCTCAACACCGATGCGGAAGGACGGTTGATTCTATGCGATGCATTGACTTACGCGGAGCGCTATAACCCGAAAGTAGTGATCGATATCGCTACATTGACCGGCGCATGCGTCATCGCACTCGGCAATTTCACCACCGGCTTGATGAGCAACGATGACAAGCTGGCGCAGGAATTACTAGCTGCGGGAGAACAAGCTGCCGACCGTGCCTGGCAGTTACCGTTGTGGGATGAATATCAGGATCTGCTGAGAAGTAACTTTGCCGACATCGCTAATATCGGTGGACGCGCTGCAGGAACCATCACAGCGGCGTGCTTTTTGTCGCGCTTTACCAAGAAATACCGCTGGGCACACCTCGACATCGCGGGCACGGCATGGAAATCCGGTAAAGATAAAGGCTCAACCGGACGTCCGGTGCCGCTGTTGACGCAATTCCTGATCTCACAAGCGAAAGCAACCAGCTAGCCGCACTTCCGCACCACTGATTAATTTGTGGCTCGCCGCTGAAGAAATTGCACCATCAGCCAGTGTCATGAATTAATCAGCCGTTGCGGGGCGTATAAAAAAACACTCACGATCGCACGCTCAACCGGACAGTGACTCGATGACACAGATTTATTTTTATTCGGGATCGGTCAATAAGTTACAAACGGCTTGCCGGCTTTGCGCCAAGGCGTTGCAGCAAAATATGAAAATATTGATTTATACGCCCGATGCGACCCTGCTCAAACAATTGGACGAACTGCTGTGGACGTTCTCGCCCACCAGCTTTATTCCACATTGCCATATTCGCGAAGATAGTGCACTGGTCAATGCCACGCCAGCGATTCTGAGCGACCGCATACCACCGGATATGCAATTCGATGTTCTGCTGAATCTGCACCGTGAACAACCGCCCTCTTTCGATCAATTCAACCGGCTCATCGAAATTGCGGATAACTCGCCGGAAGACAAGCAAGTCGCTCGTGAGCGCTATCGTTTCTATAAAGATGCCGGTTATCCGCTACAACACTTCCAGCTGGATAATTAAATGAACCCGTTGATTCTCCTATCATGAGTGACGATAAAACCGCAGCGGATTTCGACGATACCGAGATCATGGTTAAGTTTCGCAGCCTGCTGGGCAAATACCAGAATCAAGGCAAGATCGCGGGTACTGCACCCGCTGGCAAAGCGCCGGAAATCGATAAAACAACCTCTGTGACTGGCGCGGATGCAATACCGCTGCTGACCGATGCCGTGTTTCTTCATCCCGCCGTAATACAACCGCAACCGGCGCGCTTAACGCCCATTCGCCAGATTCTCGATGCCGCACTGGAAGACGCGCATATCGACATGGACGTGCAGGACCGGAAAGCGCTGGCGCATGCCTTGGAAACCCGCTTGTCCAAGCAAATTAAATAACTGCCGCTCATGCCGCACTTCTTTTAAGTGGCATCCGCATCACCGGTTGCTGCACAGCGGGTCATCGCTCTTATTGTCCGCAGCAATACCCCATCCGCTATAATGGCGATCTTATGCGCTATTCAACACAACGAAAAATCCATGGAACTCGAAAAAAGCTTTGACCCGAAACATATTGAAGACCGCTGGTATTCCATCTGGGAATCGGCGGGGTATTTCAAACCGGATGCGGCAACCGGCCAATCCGCTTACTGCATCATGCTGCCGCCGCCCAATGTCACGGGCACACTGCATATGGGGCATGCCTTCCAGCATACGCTGATGGATGCGCTGACGCGCTATCACCGCATGCTGGGCGACAACACACTGTGGCAACCGGGCACCGATCACGCCGGTATCGCCACGCAAATTGTCGTTGAACGCCAATTGGATCAACAGAAACTCGATCGCCGCACCATGGGGCGGGAAGCATTTCTGGAGCGAGTCTGGCAATGGAAAGAAGAATCCGGCTCCACCATCACCCGGCAAATGCGTCGTCTGGGCACTTCCTGCGACTGGACACGCGAACGTTTTACCATGGATGCGGCACTGTCACGCGCTGTGACGGAAGTATTCGTACGTCTGTTTCGTGAAGGACTCATTTACCGCGGCAAACGGCTGGTGAATTGGGATCCGGTATTGCAAACCGCGGTGTCCGATCTGGAAGTGGTATCAACCGAGGAAAACGGCTCGTTGTGGCATATCCGCTACCCGCTGGAACAGGCGGACGGCATGCATCATACCGAACCAACGGAAGCGCTGATCGTCGCCACCACCCGTCCCGAAACCATGCTCGGCGATGTCGCCGTGGCCGTGCATCCGGATGATCCGCGCTATCAGCATCTGATCGGACGCCATGTGCGCTTGCCGCTATGCGAACGGACCATTCCCATCATCGCGGATACGTATGTCGATCTGGAATTCGGTACCGGTTGCGTAAAAATCACCCCGGCGCACGATTTCAACGATTACCAAGTCGGCCAGCGGCATCATCTGGTGCCCATCAGCATTTTTACGCTGGATGGAAAAATCAACGATCTGGCGCCGCTGGACTATCAGGGCATGGATCGCTTCGATGCGCGCAAGAAAATCGTAGCCGACCTGGAAGCGCAAGGTTTTCTGGCCGAAACCAAGCCGCACAAACTGATGGCGCCGCGCGGCGACCGCACCAACACCATCATCGAACCGATGCTGACCGATCAATGGTATGTCGCCATGGAAGGCTTGGCCAAACGCGGTTTGGACGTTGTCGCTAACGGCGATGTCAAATTTACGCCGGACAACTGGACGCATGTCTACAACCAGTGGCTGGAGAATATCCAGGATTGGTGCATTTCGCGCCAATTGTGGTGGGGACACCGCATTCCGGCATGGTACGACGAAGACGGCAACGTCACGGTCGCACACAACCTGGAAGAAGCGCAACAGCTTTCCGGCAAACACAATCTGAGACAGGACGACGATGTACTGGATACCTGGTTTTCATCGGCGCTGTGGCCCTTCTCCACCCTGGGCTGGCCGGATGACACAGCGGAATTGAAAACTTTCCTGCCGACTTCGGTGCTGATCACCGGGTTTGACATCATATTCTTCTGGGTTGCGCGCATGGTCATGATGTCGTTGCATTTCACCGGCCAAGTGCCATTCCGGGAAGTGTATATCACCGGCCTGATCCGTGATGCCGAAGGCCAGAAAATGAGCAAATCCAAGGGCAATGTGCTCGATCCGCTGGATTTGATCGACGGTATCGCATTACCCGATTTGATCGCCAAGCGCACTACCGGTTTGATGAATCCCAAACAAGCCGAATCGATCGAGAAAAACACCCGTAAGCATTTCCCCGACGGCATTCCGGCGTTCGGCACCGATGCCCTGCGCTTCACGTTTGCCAGCCTGGCTTCGCATGGACGCGATATCAAGTTCGACATGCAACGTTGCGAGGGTTACCGGAACTTCTGTAACAAGTTATGGAATGCGACACGCTACGTGCTGATGAACTGTGAAGGAAAAGATACCGGATTGGATGAAACATTACCCCTCGCCTACTCCGCTGCGGATCAATGGATCATTAGCCGATTACAGCAAGCGGAGCAAGCTGTTGAACAGGCCTTTACCAATTACCGCTTCGACCTGGTCGCGCGGGAAATCTACGAACTGGTGTGGGATGAATATTGCGACTGGTACGTTGAGCTTGCCAAAGTACAGTTAAATTCGGATCAAGACGCGGCGCAGCGAGCTACCCGCCGCACTTTGGTGCGCGTACTCGAAGCCATGCTGCGGCTGGCGCATCCGGTGATTCCGTTCATTACCGAGGAATTGTGGCAAACCGTCGCGCCGCTGGCGGGAAAATCCGGCGCCAGTATTATGTGCCAGCCGTACCCGGTTGCGAATGCCTCTGCCATTAACCCGCAGGCCATCGAAAATATCGGTTTGCTGAAAGAAATGATCAACGCCTGCCGCACCTTACGCGGCGAGATGAATGTGTCGCCAGCGCTCAAAGTGCCGTTGCTGGCCACTGGTGATCAATCCATGCTGTCCGGCTACTCGCCGTATCTGCTGGCTTTGGCGAAATTATCCGACGTGGAAATCCAACCAGGCGGACTACCCGAAGCGGATGCACCAGTCGCCATCGTGCGCGATTTCAAATTGATGCTGAAGATTGAAGTCGATGTAGCGGCGGAACGCGAGCGCCTGAGCAAGGAAATTACCCGCATCGAAACGGAAATAGCCAAAGCGCAGGCCAAACTGTCCAATCCGAGCTTTGTCGAACGCGCGCCAGCCAATGTGGTGGAACAGGAAAAAGAGCGTCTGACAGCGTTCAATACCAAACTGAACAGCTTGAAAGAGCAATTACAAAAGCTGAATTAATATTTCGCACACCACCCGATCGACGAGAATCGGGTGGCTCGCCCAGAACCGCTAAATCTCGTCACTTAATATCTTAATAAGGAAAATTGTATGAACAGAACGCTTATGACAGCATTATCGGCCGCACTACTCTCACTATCCGGCATATCACTTTCACACGCCGAAAGCGTAGCTGTCGAAGGCGAAGCTATTTTTATTTTGGATAACAACAGTGTGTCGGGCCCGCAGATCGTGGTCAAAAATCTCGCCAATGCCGCCGTAAATTCCTGTCTTGTCAACGCGGGCGTCAATCGGCTGGATTTAGGCACGGATACGACAGCGACCGATATCGTCATCAAAAACGGCACCGCGGTAATCACCACCTACAACACAACCCTTTCAGCCACCGACATTAAGTTGGTCGATGTCACCAGCTGTCCGATCACCTCTGTCGTTGATCTGAGCGCATGCTATGCGACGGTTCATGATGGCAAACTGACGGTTCCCTGCCTCCAGTATGATGACGACGTCATTTCCGTCGTACTCGGACAACGCGGCAAATCGATGAATTTTGAATTCGAATCGTACAAACCCGGTAAAGGCCACGGCCACGATCACGATTAAATAGCCGCACAGCATTCCAATCCATTAAAAAGGCTCTGAGCCGGTCAGAGCCTTTTCACAGTTCACCATGTCAGCAGAAGCTTGTGCCAATGCCATGGCTAGCACAAAAAAATAAGCATCATATCGAAACAGAACAACGGTAAAACGCTGGTGTTGGAAGTAAAAGGTATCGACGACGAACGCAACCGCAGCAAACGCGCGGCGATGGCGGTTTGGATCAGGACAGTCAACAAGCAAGGGGGTTTTGGGCAGGGGTACTTCGATGTGGTGTTCGAACCGGCGAGAACGAGAGATGTCTTGCTAAAACAGGCCAGCGAATGCAAGAACAGGGAATGAGCGCTTTTTCAATCAAATAATATTGATGCCAATCTTGATTAATCGAGTGCTCCAATTTGATTGGCCATGCTGTCTTTATGCAGGGAACACCACTCATGCCAAACTGTTCTGGCTTCTTCAATATTGCTGAAAGTCCACAGCACAACACCATCTTCGGTCATCAAGGTTGCCATTTTGTTAGGCCATTCTTTAATTAAGCAGTACATTATTTTTCCTTTGTAGTTACAACTGCGGCAAAGTTTAATCAAATAATGTGAAACTTATATGAATGAATTGTGAAGATTTTATGACACTATTCTGATTTGAGAAATGTAATCCAGAAGTTCACTACCAGCTCATACCGCAGAATTACGCAAATTCCTTATAGCAATTTATTGTGAGTAGCCTATGATGATGAACTATATATAAAAACCTTAATCATCAAAAGAAAGCAAAGTGTATGGTTAAATTGTAAGGGTAATTATATACAATTCTACACAGAACACTAAAAATTAGTGTACTCATCTACTATATTTGGTTATAGTAGATGCCATGATAAATACAAATTTCAACACAATTATTGATCTTATTAGAGCTTTCCCTAATGAGCAAACCTGCGTAGATCACTTAGAATCATTGCGCTGGAATAACGGATCTATTGTTTCACCATTTGATCCAGATTCCAAGGTATATAAATGCGCAAATAATCGTTATCGCTGCAAAAATACCGGCAAATACTTTAATGTAAAAACCGCCACTCTATTTGATAACTCAAAAGTAGAATTACAAAAATGGTTCTTAGCGATATGGCTTGTAACATCACACAAGAAAGGTATATCAAGCGTTCAGCTTTCTAAAGATATAGGTGTCACTCAAAAAACATCATGGTTCATGCTTCAGCGTATTCGCAACTGTTTTGGCTCCGTTAATGATAACGACCTTTCTAACGAAGTAGAAGTTGATGA
>NZ_QPHG01000041.1:0-26425 GCF_040240425.1 Nitrosomonas sp.
TTCCCGAAGCGATTGAAACCGTCTATCCACATGCCATTGTACAACTCTGTATCGTGCACATGGTACGTAACAGTCTCAACTACGTCGGCTGGAATAAACGCAAGGAAGTCGCTGCTGATTTACGTTTGGTCTACAGCGCCGCCACGATTGATGAGGCTGAGCACGCGCTAGCAGACTTCGAAGATAAGTGGAACAATGCTTATTCACCGATTGCCCTGTCTTGGCGCAATAATTGGCAGCGCATCATTCCGTTTTTCGACTACCCGCCTGAGATACGGCGCATCATTTATACCACCAATGCGATTGAGTCAGTCAATATGAGCCTACGCAAAGTCAGCAAAAGCCGTGGATCGTTTCCCAACGATGAAGCCGTGATCAAATTGTACTATTTGGCTCTCAGCAATATCGCCAAAAAATGGTCTATGCCACTAAGAGATTGGAAACCTGCACTAAACAGGTTTACCATTCAATTTAACGAAAGAATGCCTCGGCATTATTAATCACCGTTTACACAAAATCTAGGACACCCCCATCCGCCGAGATAGCCTAAGAATCTTTGTTATTTTTTTATTAATTTTTACTGCGGAGAACTATACATGGCAGAGTATGTAGATGAAGTCGTTATTCCTTATGATCGTGATTTGGGGCCGGTACTTTTCGATTATTATGGTGTAGACACTGCGCGACGTATTTCAGAGCAATCACCACGCGACGTGCTTGAAATTGCAGCTGGCACAGGTATTGTCACCCGTCATTTACGTGACATGTTACCTAAAGAGACTCACTTGACTGCGGTGGACATTAGCGATTCCATGATGGAACTAGCCCGCACAAAATTTCTTTCCAATGAACAGATCATCTTCCAAAATGCCGACGCTACCGCGTTACCATTCGAAGACGAGGCGTTCGATGCTGTAGTCTGCCAATTCGGTATTATGTTTTTCGATAAAGAACTAGCATTTCGTGAGACGTATCGAATGCTGAAGCCTGGAGGCAATTACTTGTTCCGTGTCTGGGATTCTGAAAAGTACAATCCATTCGCGAGCTTGAGCTTTGAGGTATTCAAACAATTTTTTCCTTCAGATCCTCCCCACTTTTTATTTGAACCAGTTTCGTGTCACCAAATCGATCCCATCAAAGAAAAACTGATAAATGTTGGTTTTGATAATATAGAAATCTCAGTTCAGCGCCATTCATACGACATTTTAGATGTGACTGCTTTTGCACGTGCATTAGTGTTTTCGCCAGTTATTTTTGAAATAAGAGATCGTGGCGGTGTTGATCCGGAGGATATAGTTAAGGTGTTAGCAGAGGCATTTAAAAAAGAATATGGTTCAAATCCAATGCGCTATCCGATGCAAGCCATATTGTTTGAAACGGAAAGACTTTAAGTATTGCGGGCAGATGTTATTTAAAATCGAAAATTAATATCTAGCATATCGAATGAATTATTTTGGGTCTTAGGAAGTTAAGCACATACTAAAGTGTGCTAACTTACTGAGATGGCTTCCCTTTATAAAGTAGCATACGAAATATCATACCCACCGGCGAACCGATCTCAAATATCTGGCATAGTCATCGCCAAATTTAGCCAATAGGGCATTTTCTTCCGAAATAATCTGAAATCGATTTAAATACACAACAAACAGCGGTAACAACAAAACAGACAAGACATTTGCTAAAAATACGCCCCATGCCGCAAGCATCAACAAAAATCCGACATACATGGGATTTCGGCTCAATCTATAGACACCGGTGGTGACTATAGAAGTGGCTAATCCAGGAGTCAATGGATTTGCTGTTGTTTTTGCTGAAATAAATTCAACGGCAGCGACAATGATCAATGCAAAACCTATTAACCATAATGCCCCTGCCACCCACTCCTTGCCCGGAATTTGAATCACCGCCCATGGATTCATCGATGAAACAAACCACATGACTACTGCAAACAAAAGAACCAACATAGCCGGCGGAATTTTAAGTTCAAGACAATACATAGCTTACTAGAATGAAGCAATATCCTTAGAAGATTCTGAATGGGAATCAAGTGATGTTTTCGCTAAAAATAACCAGCAATGATTCCGATAAGCTTGGTAAGCACAACAAGAATTGTGCATCAATTGTGAACCGCTACTATCTCTAAACTGAGTAGTCAAAGTCCCAAGTGGAGCGACACCACATGCTATAAAAATGCAACCTCCTACCGCTCCTTTATTCCAGTGCGACACAGAAAATGATAGTAGAAGAAATAGGAAAAACATAACTAACTGATAATTCCAGAATATGCCACTCCAAAGTACCCAGAAACCAACAATCGACAAGAGAAAACTTCCAGCCAAGACAAGTAAGATAACCACTATCTTTTTCCAATGATTACGATGTCCAGATTCTTTCTTCATTCTAACGAAAGAGGCACGATGATGACAGAGAAGAATGTCAATCCCGGAGATGGTATAGACTCATAGATCCTCAATATATTTACTTATATCTCACCAATATGAGCGTTACCATCATTTATTTCTGAATTTATGTTCAATACTCATCAAACTCCATGATGCTCTAGATTTCAAGCATTTTGTGCATTCAGATCTGAGAATTTGTGCTGATGTATCGAACCATCAGGGAAACCGGTTCTGCTACTATAGCAATCAAAGAACAGGCTGACACTTTTCTCCACGTTGCTTTTCGAGCCACATCCAGTTCGATGATCGGACAGGACTAAAGCGCGAGATACTCAGTGAAAGCCTATGATGGTATTTGTTTCGAGTTTAATCCAGTTTGATCTATATTTATTGTTTTGATAGTTCGTTGTTCCCTGTAACTGGTTTTGCCTTGCTACTTGTTAACAAGTTGGGTGGCGGACCTATCGGCTCAAAATCTTTCAGCAAGGGAATGTCATCCTTATAAACCCAGCGGATATCCGTGTCGAAAGTACCTTGCGGCCCCCAACTACCAGTGAATTTCTTGCCATCCGGGGTAAAAGTCCAACACATGTCCTCACCGTCAGTATTTATGGAATCACCGAGATTGATCGGCTCTTGCCATTCACCATTTGCTTTTTGATGTGAAATCCACATATCATGCCCACCACGGGAACCCAGATCAGTCCGCATACTGGTGACGACTAAACTTTTTCCATCTTTTGACAGCCCAGTCCAGTGCATGTGATCACGCTGCGGAGAGTTAATTTTCGATCCCAGGCTTACCGGTTTTTGCCATATCCCATTTTTCTTCTCAACTTTCCAGATATCACTCTCTTGTGTTACCCCTGGCTGGCTATAGTTGAAATAAATCAGGCTGTCAGAAGCAATAATCGGACAGTGTTCCTCACCGGTCGGCGTATTGATGCTGGGGAGTTCCGGAACATCATTCCAGTTCCTGGCCGATTGCCATACGCCATCTACTTTCTGAACGACGTATAAATCACCCGACAATAAATTACCGGGTTCATATCTTGTAAAATAGATGACATTTCCATCATCGGAAAAACTCGGTTCCAGTTCCCAAGCTGCCGTATTAATATTTGGCCCGACAGCAGGATCAATATCAGATCCTAAGTGAATAGGCGGTTGCCAGACACCATCTACATTGTGAGACATCCATATATCGAAGTTGTACGGGTTACCGGATGATTCTAGGCTACCTTCACGGGTCGACACAAAAATTGCAGTTTTGCCGTCTGCGCTATAGGTAATCTCGATTTCTGAACCAGGCGAATTGATCGGCTCACCCATGCTTTTTGAGATGCGTGGCAACTCCGAGGCACTCCCGTGGCCGGCTCCATGCATACCTGGCATTGCATAAGAAACACCATGCACTAACAGCAATACAAGCGATGTGCAGCCAAGTTTTGCAGTAATCAGTTTACTTTTCATCATAATTGCTCCCTCTTAAAATAATAGCCCCAAATTTAATGTGACGATCCCGAAAATCTTTCCAATCACCGCTAAGCACATAACTCTTCTTTATGTCAGTCAAAGATCAATTAGCGCTTTCTTGATTGCTTAGTTAATTTAAATTGTTGCGTTTCTGATTTGCTTAAATTGCATTCTTATATACTCCTCTATCAGTATTTGATGGAGTTTATTATGAGTAAACTGCTGGAAAATGGCAGTGACCCACGGGACATTTCTCACAACATTTGGGCCAAAAAAATATTGAATCGAACGACAACTTTCCAAACGAATTGATCAAGGTAATTGTTGTGAGGCACTGATAATTGTGACAAGGGGGTGTAATATCTTTGCGTATAAATTCAGCATAACTTGTTAGCTATACTTTTTCATATGCGCCGGTATTCAATACCAAAATCATAAAACTTACTTCCTCCAGTTTGAGAACAAATTATCATCAAAACATATTGTTATAATTAAACTATCTGACAAGTGTAAATAGCGCAACCTCCTTTTGGTTCATCAAATACAACGCAGCTTATCGTCCACCTTGCGGAAAGAGAAGGAAAAATGAGACTACTAACTAAAAAATGCATTCCAAACCACTTTGACAATCAAGCCAATTGCAACACTAATTGCTAAAATGGCAAAACTTTGCTGCAATCTATGTCCTGCAAAACGATGAGCGAATAATCTGCCAACCAATATTCCTGCGATAGTTCCACCACAAAAGGGAAAAGCAATCGACCATATCAGAGCACCAATCAGTATTGCTGAAACAACACCAGTCAGAGAAACCAATGCAATAATGGTGAGTGATGTGGCCAATATGGATTGCATGTTCAGATTAGTGACTTTCTTGAGTGTAGGAACGATTACAAATCCACCACCTACGCCTAGTAAGCCTGACAGAAAACCTGCCATCGTGCCTGACAATGTTAATGCTCTAAAGCAAGGGATGTTCCAAACCAAACGTTCGCCGATTTCATCCAGTCGGCAAGGTGGATCAGCCATTATTCTCACGTCTTTGTTATTTTCATCCAGGCTTTGGTGAAACATGCGAATAGCAACATAAATTAACACACAGGCAAACAACAAGGTCAGCGGTGCGTTTGGCAACTGTTGTGCAGCCCATATGCCTATGGGGGCAGTCAGCGCACCTGTCGCTGCGATCAGCATAGCTGCCCGGTATCTGACAATTTTTTGCCTGAATGCCAACAATGCCCCGATTGCAGCTGACAAGCCGACCGCAAGTAAACCAATGGGAGCAGCTTCTGCAACCGTAAGATGCAAGCTGAACATGAGCAGCGGCACCGCAATGATGGCACCGCCAGCCCCTGTTAGTGCAAGAACGATGCCTGTGAATGAGCCCAGTAGAATGCTGATTAAGTCTGGTTCCATTTTACTTAACTTACACCTGTTGAACGAGTGAGCCATTCGCGGCCTTTCAACATGCCGTTCCAGTATAACCAAGGAAATAATCTGGCTTTTAGAAACCACGCAAATCGCCTTGCCACGGTCGGATTAAGTGGAAAAGTGGGCAGCAATTTACCGCCAAAACCAAATTCGGCTAATATCACCTTGCCATCCCCTACCGTAAGAGGACAAGCACCATAACCATCATAAATATTAGGAAATTCTCTCCCTTCTTTGGCTGCCAGGAGATTTTCTGCCACTATGACAATTTGCTTTCTGGCTGCGGCGGCTGTTTTGGCATTAGGCGAAGAGCAGGCATCTCCTAAGGAAAAGATGTTGGAGTAACGCGGGTGCTGCAACGTTTTGGGATTGACCTCACAAAATCCGGCAGCATCGGCCAAAGAGCTTTTTGTGATGAAGTCTGGCGCAACCTGAGGCGGTACCACGTGCAGCATATCAAACGGCTTTTCCATGCGTGTAACATTTCCTTCGCTATCCTTGATGTCGAAGACGGCTATTTTGTTGGTGCCATCAACTTTTACCAGATTGGAATTAAATGCCAGTTTTGCATGATAACGTTTCACATACTCCATCAGTGGCGGGACAAAATCAGCTACACCAAACAATACTGCACCGGCCGTATTGAATTCGACTTCGATATTGTCCAGCAAATGATGGCGCAACCAATAATCAGAAGATAGATACATGGCTTTTTGAGGAGCACCGGCACATTTGATCGGCATGGAAGGCTGCGTAAACAAGGCCTTGCCGCTTTTGAGATTCTTCGTCAGTGACCAAGTATAAGGCGCCAAATCAAAATGATAGTTGGAGGTGACGCCATTTTTGCCGAGTGTTTCTTGTAAACCATCGATTTTTTCCCAAGCCAAACGTATACCTGGACAAACGATCAATTGCCTATAGCCAATTGAACGGCCATCTGCCAGATTAACTAGATTGTTGTCCGGTTCAAATCCAATCGCTGCTGTTTGTACCCATTCTGCATTCGGTGGAATGACATCTGCCATGTTCCGCACCGTTTGTGCCATGTCATAAGCGCCACCACCAACCAGTGTCCAGGCGGGCTGATAATAATGTTTATCACAGGGTTCGATGATGGCAATGCGAAGAGCAGGCCTGCGGTGCATGAGACTAGCAGTCACTCCGATTCCTGCTGCGCCACCACCTATCACAACAATGTCAAACGCATTACCCCAATTACAAGCAGCTGCCACTGAAAGTGACTTGTCTTGGGATGCGTGTGGAATGTGAATTGTTTCAAGTGCTTCACCTGTCCAACTGCAAGCGGCTCTGACAAATTCATCCTCATATTCGGGCTCTTGTTTTTGCCTGATCAGTCCATACAATGCCCTGGCCCGATTGCCAGTATTACAGAAAGCAAGAATTGGTCCGGGCAATTCAGTTAGTAGTTTGTTGAATGATTCAATCTTTTCGGTGGAGACTGGGCCAATTTCGATGGGTAAATAAATAAAATTGATTCCAAATGGGCGCGCTGCTTTTTCTAGTTCCAGGCTAGAGGGCTGGATATCGCCTTCTTCATGATCAGGACGATTGCAAATAATGGATTTATATCCCGCTGCTGCTATTTCTGCCAAATCATTTACACTAATTTGGCGAGTAACAAACAATTTCTCATCCAATTTTGTCGTAACTATGCTCATTTTTTTCTCCTTCCAAATCATCCCAAGCAAATTTAAATAACACCCATATCTATGAATGCTAATGATGGCCGCATGCGCATCCAGGTGCGTGTCCGCGATTTGTTTGATCGAGTTTTGGCTGAAGCGAGCGCATTGCCAGATCACGGCCACGTGCCATGTTGCCATGCATCGCAGGGGCAAAAAGAATCACTTTTTCTGTCATGTTTCCGCATGCCGAACAATCCGGGTTGGATGCGTTAATTGAATGACGTACTTCAAATTGGAGCTTGCACTGTGTACACAAGTAATCATAAGTTGGCATTTGGAATCCTTATTTATTACATGAATGGCATTTTTCAGAAACACTAAGATATGACCACTTGAGATGCCAAGTGGTCACGCTTTTAGGTTTTTTCTCTTAAATTTAGCTCCAACGAGGCGGTTGTTTTTCTTTAACGCCGAATTGAGCAGAAGTGACATCGGTCCTGGCCCGTTTTTCAGTGTCTCGTGTCGGTGCTCTCAGTCGGCGCGTTTCAACTTCCCAGATCCAGCCGCTGATGACTACATCCTTGGGAATGAGAGGGTGATTTTTAAATGCTTCGATGGTCTTCATGCAGGTTACATCTACGTCATCCATCATTCCGATCCACTTGGCAAATGCACCTTTCTCTAACTTCTGCTCTGGCAGAGTTGGATCCAACGCGATATTATCCGGATCAATTCCCTTGTCACGAAAAGCCTTTTCCAGATCAGTCGCATTTGCAGACAGCATGCCGCATTGCGTGTGCTGCACAATAACAATTTCTGTGGTGCCAAAAAAATTACAAGTCAGCATCGCCGAGCGAATTGCATCGTCGGTGACGATTCCTCCAGCATTACGGAAACAATGTGCATCTC
Organism: Nitrosomonas sp.; assembly: GCF_040240425.1. Taxonomy (GTDB): domain Bacteria; phylum Pseudomonadota; class Gammaproteobacteria; order Burkholderiales; family Nitrosomonadaceae; genus Nitrosomonas. The sequence goes on from NZ_QPHG01000041.1 coordinate 7,865, forward strand.
CATGACCTGCCGGGGTATCCACATGGATACCGAGCGCCTCATCTATCGGCAGGCGTTCGTCCATACAAGCAAGTACCCACAACTTCCGGTTATTATGCCCACCCGCTCCATGACGGCGACGTTGTGCCCAGTGATCATATGAGGCTAAGCGTGTATCCAGTTCCTCTTTGAGAGTTTTCAATTTTGAGTCTCCTCGGTAATAGGTTGAAATTTAAAACTCCCTAAAACGATCTACTTTCTCAGTAGAACCTTAAGGGTTTCCTAGGGTATATAACCCGTGCACCTAGTTATTTCGAGATGCAATAAAGTTAATAGCAAATACCATGCCATCAAGATAAAAATAATATTTATTATTAATTACAATAAGTTAAGTTTTATTTGTTGCTAGCTTAGTGAAGCTATGCTTCAATAAGTGAAGATTAACTTCACTAATCATCCATAATTTATGAATAACAATCCTCTTTCTGAGTTAACGCCGATCTTTTTTTTGCAAACCTTCATTCTTGAACTGATGCATGCCAGCGAACAGCAGGGACAAAAGCATTGTGAAGAGTTGATTGAGCATATAGCCCAAACTGCAGGATGTTTTTTTGAAGAAACTTATCGAGAAAATACTAATAAAAATGAACAGCTCGATAATGAAAGCTATACCGAACTAATACTCGGCATCAAAAACAATATCGGAGGTAAATTTTCGCTGGTCTCCAGCAATCAGGACTGTATTACAGTTACTAATTCTCGCTGTCCTTTCGGTGAACAAGTTACTAATTTTCCTGAATTATGTAGAATGACTTCCAGTGTATTTGGAGGTATCGCGGCCAGAAACTTTGGTTACGCCAAAGTTGAAATCAAAAAAAGTATAGCCCGCAAAGATGGCAAGTGTGATGTATGTATTTACACGAATCCACATGCAGCAAAAGGCCATGCGGGAATGGAATATACCGATTCGACACCAGTTAAGGAAATCAACGATACGAATGAATTGCAGTGCCGAATTGAAACTAGTATGCAGAGACTTTGGCAGAAACAAAATAGGCAAATATCAGAAAAACATCAGCCTCCTGCAATCATCGCAAAATCACCAATGATGCAGAAAATACTGCAATCAATTGAGATTATTGCCCCTACTATGGCAACGGTTCTGATTCAGGGTCAAACAGGCGTAGGTAAGGAGCTTATAGCACGTGCCATACATGCAATGAGCGATCGCTACAATAAGCCATTCATCGCCATTAACTGTGGCGCGATTCCAGAAAGCTTGATTGAAAGCAGCTTATTCGGACATGAAAAAGGCGCTTTTACAGGAGCCCTCGAGGTACACCACGGTTTCTTTGAGCGAGCCGAAGGCGGTACTTTATTTCTTGATGAAGTCGATTCATTGTCGCCAGCTGCACAAACCAGATTGCTTCGTGTAATCCAGGAAGGAGAATTGGAGAGAGTTGGCGGCAAGCAAACCTTGGCGGTTGATGTAAGGATCATTTCAGCAACAAATCAGAATCTGGAAGGACTTGTTAAACAGGATCTCTTCCGCAATGACCTATACTACCGCATCAATGTAGTGCGTTTAAGTATTCCTCCCTTGGTCGAGCGACCGGAGGATTTACCTTATCTTGTGCAATTGATCATTCAGCGATTGAATAAGCGTTATAACAAACAGGTTAAATCAGTAAGCCGTGAAGTTATGCAGAAAATCCGCACTTATCATTGGCCAGGCAATGTTCGTGAGTTAGAAAACATCCTTGAGCGTAGCATCTTGTTTGTTAGTGGCAAAGAAATGACTGAATTGGATATAGAGCTTCCAACTAAAACAAAAAGTATTGGTGAATGGAAAGACGAAAAAGAATATGCTCTTACCAAAATTGAAAAATCATTCCTTGAAACAGCTTTGAAACAACACCATGGAAATATAAAAAAAGTGTCTGAGAACATGGGAATTACTTCACGTGCTGTTTATGCCAAACTAAAAAAATACGAAATAAACTTGGCAGAATTCCGTATTTTTGATTGAAACCATCATATCAATCTCGAAATGGCCACGCAAATTCGGACAGCCCCCTAAGTGTTAGCTTTGCTCAACCCAAACAGAAGTGTATGGGTCAAATTATTAGAAAGTCCCAATGCGTCAAGACTACAACAGAAGCAGAAACAACGTTTAAAAACAGATTCATTCTATAAATCACTGCTAATATAAATGCTGTTGGTGCGGAGTGTTAGTACTCATAACGAATACGAGAAACTGACACGCTAACCCTAATCCGATTAGCATGATTTCAATTTAATAATTGAACAAAATTCTACACAGGAATTCTATACTGCATACAGCTAGTTTCTTATCGAAACCAACGGACGACCAATGGAATTGAAGGAGATTAAATGGAACTCGGAATTATCATTTACTCGAATGATCCAGAAACTATATGGAGCACCTTCCGGCTTGGAATTTTCTCCCGTAAGCAAGGAAGATACTGTTACAGTCTTTTTGCTTGGAGAAGGTATGGAGGTAGAATCTCTTAATAGGGATAAGTTTGATATTACCGGTCAGATTCACAGTTTTTTGGATACAGGTGGTGCAATTCTAGCTTGCGGAACCGTCTTAAGCTTCGTCAGTCTGAAGAATTAGGAATCTATCCGATATCCACGATACAGGATTTATATAGTCTGATTCACAATTTATATAAGATATTGATATTTTGTGTAAATTACCAATGGATAATAAGCAGCATTGAGGCTAGATATATACTACCAAAACATCTGACCCAGGCAGTTGGTTTCAGGAACATGCGAACCAGTCTCTGCGACTAATCCATAATACAAAATACAAGACTCGATAAAGATGCGGCCATTATTGATGTGGGAGGGAGGAACTTCCAGGCTAGTAGATGATCCTGTGGTCGAGGGCTATACTGAGTTGACAGTATTTGATTCATCATCAACTGCGCTTGTTGTTGCCAGACAGCGTTGGGGGGCATGCGGATATTGTTCACTGGATAGAGGCGATAATATTACCCGTGCAAAATTTCTCCTGAATCGATTCGACATTTAGCATGACCGAGCAGTGTTCCATTTTTTGACTGATCCAGCAGATCGCCATACTTATGTCGATCGGGTTTTAAGTTTAGTTCGACCAGACGGACCATGTGAATGGTGCCACTCTTGCCGAGATGGGCCAGAAAAATTTAGTGGTCTTACCCGGATGAGATACCAATCCGAAGCCCTACATGAGGTATTTGGAGATCTTTTCAGCTAGTCGAACATGAAAAAGAGGCACGCCATACGCCGTTTGGAGTTTGTTTATTGCTATTGCCGCAAGAGGTAGTAAGTGATAATTCCTCGAATAAATATCTTCAGAGTGCATAATCTTTCCCGGGTAGAAGCGCAACGTATTGATCCTGATTATTTCTTTTTGCTAAATGTTTTTGAGATTTCTAAACTTTTAGACTCTTGCAAGAGCATCGCAGGCACCCAGCGTATGTAAATCAACTCACCGACCAGTTCCACCAGCGTTTGAGTAACGATGACGACAGATGCCAGAATCCAGCCGTCCGGCAAAGCCAATGCTAAAGGCAGAACCACCAGCGAATTCCGCGTCCCTGCGCTAAAAATGAGTGCTCGTCCTGCCTGTGTGTCCAGGCGAAACGCATATGCCGTCAAGCGAGCAAGAAACGGCATGATAGCCATGAAGGCCATATAAACTGGCACGACTTGTGCCACAACCGGAAGGTACTCGTCTATTCTGTCAATTTGAGATGCTACGACGAAAAGTAATGTCATTGCCATAAAGGGCACCGGAAGCCACGCCGTGACTTCAAGCCAGATGGCACCGCTACGTCGGCGTTTTGCCCAAAACTCGGTCGATAAGGCAAGTCCCAGAGGAAGCACAATCAATACAAGAAAAGCTTCCAGGAATGGTTCAGCACTCATGACTTGTGCATCTTGCTCTTCCATGAAAAGCCATAGATACACGGGCAGAAGAAGCATCTGGGTAAGCAGCAGCAAAGGTGTGGAAGCAAGCACGAGTCGGGCATTGCCACGACCAAGATGGGTAAAAACGACAACGTAATCAATACAAGGTGTTAACAGAACCAGATATACCCCAAGTAGCAGTGGTGGGTGCTCCGGTAAAAGAAGCGACAAAAACCAGACCACGATGGGTACGATGATGAAATTGACTATCAATAGCGCGGCTGTAAACCGTTTGTTCGCGAACGCAGCGCGCAACTGAAGGAATGGAATCTGCGTAAACATGCTATAAAGCAGCACCGCAAGCACGGGGGAAATCAAATACTCTAGGCTGGCACCAAAGTTAGGATGCCACAACCCAAGCCCCACCCCGGCAGCCAAGGCTACCGCGTATAACTCTATCTGATTTTCTTCCAGCTGTTCTCTTCGCATGTGTTTCCTTAAAATACAAACCATCCCGGGTCAGCGCCAAATTTGTGCCATAATTTGGCGCAACGTTTTATTTCAATGATTCTGATCATTTTGGTATAACGATTGTAATTCAACCTATAAATCTTCGATCGACTCCATATAATTTTATGGTTCTTAGGAAGTTAAAGCGGGTTAGAACGTAGTAATTTAAGAATTGCATAATAGAGATTATCACGACGATGATTAAATCGAAATTCTGTTTCTTTCAGGTGTAGATAAAAGGTATGTTCAGGAACGCCATTGAACTTTGCCAAACGTCTTTTTGCAAAACCCCAGAAAGATTCGATTCCGTTAATGTGCCGTTCGCCACTGGCAAACTAGTTGTTGCCATGATGAACCCTGAAGTGTTTATCAAAACCGATATCGACCAGCCCGTCATAGCCGTGCCACCCATCGGAATGAATGATTATGTCTGGTGCTACATGCCCACGGATAATGGTTTTCAATGTGGCTTTAGAGCAATCCGGAACAATCTCCGTATATACTTTCCCCAGGCGCTTCAATACACCAAAAACAATTGTTTTGCCAAAACACCTCGACCTCTTTTACCCCTGATGCGTTGCGCACCAAAATAAGACTCGTCGACTTCTACAGCACCTTGAAGAGGCGATTCAAGCTCGCAACACTGAGCTATTCTTTGCCGGACTTTGAGGTAAATCGTATTAACAGACCGTGTAGAAATATCGGTCAATTGTGCGGTACTTGTGGCAGTAAAATCCAGAGCAAAACAGCGGATAAGTTGCCTGAATTTAGCTTCTCTGATTCGAGAACGAAAATAGTATCTGTTTTTAACATTAATCTCAGTAAGTTAGTACACTTTTGTAAGTACTTAACTTCCTAAGACTCAATTTTATTTATCCGCTACTTTGAAAATTCACATGTCGGGAAACGAATTGATACATGGTACATAAACATTCCCACGATCATAACCATAACCACACCCCAAAAAACTTTGATCGCGCATTCGCAATTATTGAGATTATGAATCGGCCCGGGGTGATTCAGTAACACGCTTTACCAGGCAACACATTCGTTCAGCACAACAAATCAGAAGTGATGCATTACCCTGCTTGACATCGCTGAAAGAGACTCAACACCATGCCGCATGGGTGACTCCAGCAAACAAAGCAGGTAAAAGGCTGCCTTGGGTACATCATCATAGGCAATTTCAAGATATTTCTGTTGGGCACATATCACATACTAGTGTATTGGGCAAATACTCGCAGGAATATCTAAATAAGTTTTGTTATCGCTTCACAACCGCCGTCGCGTGTTACATGAACTTCCGCTACGACTGCTTAACGCTTGCGCGCGGCATGTTCCAATAAAGTGTGCAGTGCCTTTGTTAAGATGCATAAATATTTATTTATCTGATTTTGACATCTTACTATTTCCGGTATATCATCCCCAAAAAAGAGAATGACTGGTCTACTTTTTTGAAAAGAAAAAATAGTAACAGACGATATAAATGCCGGATACAAATGCGAAAAATTCATTTCTTTAATTTGTTTGTCATGGAGGTCTGACGATGGTTAACTCGAATATCAAAAATATCGTCAATGGAATTGATCTTGAGCAATCCCAAGTCATATACGGTCAGATTAAGATAGAGGGTAACAACGATATTGCCAAACCTCACTATCAGGCGACAGTTGTTTGGGACAACGGTTACAACACTACCACGAGCGTAAATGGTGATCAGACCATCATCGGCGATGAGCCGGTCCGCTATGGGGGAGGAGGCATGGGTATTACACCGCAGGATCTTCTACTTACCGCCGTTGGCCATTGTCTTGCCGCCACTTATATCGGCGGATTATCGGTTGCCCGGATTAATGTGGAATCACTCCGCCTGCATGTTTCAGGGCGTGTCAATTTCCGGGCGGCTTTTGCAATAGAACCGGGCAACCCCGGATTTGAAGATATAACGGTTGTAGTGGAGATACAGACTGACGCGCCATTGGACAAAGTAACCGCTCTTTTGAAAAAACTGCAGCAGATAGCTCCCATACCGGACACCATCATGCGTCCGGTTCCGGTCAACATCGAGATTCATCACCATTCAGAGCAGGCCACAATGCCACATGACTGACAACAGCTTATTACGGCGAAACGCTACAGGCCGGATCATATACGCCAGAACACATTCCCGGTTGGAAACAGGAAAGGAGATAAGCAATGAAAGCCAGTGATATTCATGACGTGACCGTAATCGGTGCAGGCCCGGCAGGTTTGTCGGTAGCCTATGAACTGACAAAAGCAGAACTGACTCCACTGGTATTGGAACGTACGCTTGCTGTAGGGGATGTCTGGCGCAATCATTATGATGGTCTGCGCCTGAATACAGGTCGTTTCCTTTCAGCCCTGCCAGGCAGTAAATTCCCAAGATCTACTGGAGCATGGCCTTCGCGTGATGCGGTCGTGCATCTACTCGAAACATTTCCCGCTCGGGGCGGTTTCACTGTACAGACTGGAATCGAAATTAAAAAAGTCAGTTATGACCGTAACCGCGATATCTGGTTGATCACAAGCAGTGATGGCCGACAATTTGAATCCCGGGCGGTTGTCATGGCAATCGGCACTTGCCGTATTCCGGTGATTCCTGAATGGGAAGGGAGAGAGGCTTTTCCAGGAGAAATCATTCACTCTTCAAAATTCAAACGTGCACAAGATTACGCGGGAAAGCATGTGCTCGTGATCGGCAGCGGAAATTCTGCGGCTGAAATTGCCAGCAGACTGACTGAATATGCGAGCTCGGTAGCGATGTCTGTCAGGACACCGCCGTACTTTTTGCCCAAAAGTATTTATGGTATTCCGATTGTAGGCCTAGGAATAGGGTTAAAGCATTTGCCCAATAATCTAGTTGATATGTTGCTAAGCTTTCTGCAACGCAGAACGATAGGTGATCTGACAGCATATGGTCTCCCGTTTCCAACGATGCCCCTCACCAGGCAATACGCTATCAATAATGTAGTGCCGATTCTATACGGTCCTTTCGCTAACGATGTTCGTGCCGGTCGGATCAAAATCGTCGGACCGATACAGAAAATTTCGGGGCGGATGGCACATGTTCTGAATACTGTTGGAACAGCACAGGATAGTGATAACACCGTGACGACGCTGGAACCTGATGTCATTGTTGCTGGAACCGGTTTTCGTACCGGAGTTCCTGAGCTTGTTCAGATACCGGGCATTGCTGACGAGAAGGGTAGGCCAAAAATTTCGGGTGACCAGGAATTCGAGGGAGCGCCCCGTCTCTACTTTATCGGACAAGTCAATCCACTCAGTGGTCAGTTGCGGGAAATTCGCATCGAAGCTGGCAAAATCGCCAGGAAAATCAGGAAACAGATTGGGGCAAAATAGAGTGAGAATGTTTGAAGAGATTCTTTTACCTCAATGGCTTAAAAATCATGGATCTACCAGTATGAAGGCCGATGTCAGCATACTGGATTACCTTGACAACGATGCCTAGAAAAATATCAGTAGAGGAAAAAATACTGCGGACGACACGTCGTCTGTTTTGCCGTGTGGGCATTCATGCTACCGGTATCGCCAGAATCATTGAAGAATCGGGTGTATCCCGGCGCAGTCTCTATACGCATTACGGATCGAAAGAAAACCTGCTCAAAGCCGTGTTCGAGGCAGAGGCAGATATGTGGTTCCGTTGGTTTGATTTGGATCTTCCGACAATGGAATGCTCTCCTTTCGACCGCATCCTGGCACTGTTCGATTTAATGCAGGACTGGTTCGGCAGTGAAGATTTTTTCGGTTGTGTATTTATCAATGCCGTGGCTGAACATGAAAAGAGCAATGGCTGGATACAGGAAATAGCCAACGGGCACAGGGAGAAAATAAATGCCAGACTCCAGGCAATGGTAGCGGAAAGCGGCGCACGGAATCCCGAGATAGTAACGGAAAAACTGAGCCTATTGATTGATGGCACCATCGTGACAGCAATGGTTACCGGCAATGGTGAAATTGCGCATATAGGACGATTAGCTGCTGAGGATATTCTGCGCAGCGCTACATAGGAGAGAATATTACCTTGAACTGGTCGCTACATATTGACAGAGCGCTGCCCCAACCCTTGCGAGTAATTTTAAGAGGTGCGGGACAGGTAGTTTTCTGCTGCAATGCCGTAACGGGATTCATTGTTCTGGCTGCATTCTATGCTGGTGGAGTAATCTTGGGGCTGGCTGCAACCGTTGGGGTAATCAGCAGTACGGTTACCGCGTATGCTCTCAGATTCTGCGAGGATGATATTGATGCTGGATTATATGGATTTAACGGCACTCTGGTAGGGCCCTGCCTGTTTCTATTTCTCGAGCAAACGCCTCAGCTCTGGCTCTACATTGTACTTGCCTCGATGCTGTCAAGCATCGTGTGGGTTACTCTGGCGAGAATTCTCCAGAACTTTAAGATTCCAGCTGCAACCTCGCCATTCGTCCTGACTAGCTGGTTGTTTTTGATAACGATATACGCATTTGATAGTTATGCACGACCAGCATTACCCGCAGCAAGCACTCAAACAACTGCGATAGAAATAGGGGCCATACCTATCGAAACGTGGTTTAGCGCGCTAGCAAGAAGTCTAAGCCAAGTTATCCTTACTGACAGTATCCTTGCCGGCGGTTTACTTTTAATGGGTATTGCGATCGCTTCGCTGCGTGGCGCACTCATGGCCATAGGCGGAGCAATCATCGGGGTTGTCTTGCCAGCGCTGATTGGGATTAGCCAGGAGGTAATCGAGATAGGGCTGTATGGATTCAATCCGGTCCTGACTATGATTGCGGTAGGGTGGGTTTTTCTTGAACCTACTGCTAAAAGTGCTGCGCTGGCAGTATTAGCTGGTATTCTGGCAGTGTTATGCCAAGCAGTATTATCTAGTCTACTGACACCCATGGGTCTGCCCGTTCTGGCATCTCCCTTTATTCTTACCTTATGGGTAGTCCTGTTTATTGCGAGTAAATCCAGATACTGATTTTCGGCAGCAATGAGTTAAGCAAATTATCCCCTTTTCGATTCCAGAAAACATTTCCAGGAGGAGTTTATGACCACAATCTGGCAGAATTTATCGATCCACACCCGGCGCCTTGTAATTGTCACGGGAATATTGATGAGCATCGTTGTGATCGGCATGCAGTTTCACGTAAGCTCTCAGGGAGACAGATCGGAAACTTATCCCAAAGGCTTTCGTGGCGGCACCTGCACGATCGAGTCCGATACATTATTGATCGGCTATTCCGCTTATTTTATTCCTGATGACTATGAAATACCGGAAGATGCATTGAGTGCAATGGCCGCTCCAATTCTGTGTGGAAAAATACCCGGCCCGGGCCTGCTCAGTATTACCATCGATCTGTTATATCCCGTAACTATACGGGAACAGCCCGTAGCACTTACCCTGTTCAGGGAAGTCGATGGAAAATCAGGGCAACCACTTCTTTCGGCTCCTGCCGGAAATTATCATTCAGGCATCATTTCCCAGGAAATTCGTATTAAGGAAACGGGAGAATACATATTCCGTCTCTCCGGAATAGATGAGCACCAGGCTGAATTCAATCTGGAAATCCCGATCACGGTCGGCACGGAATGGTATGAGCCTTTCATTCAGTTCTGGCCTTTGCTCTTACTAAGCGCGGTAGCTGTCTTTTTATATAATCTCAGACGAATGGTCGATTAGTTTTTCTTCTGCTTATAAAGATCCGGTCATTTGACCACCGTACTATGGTCGATCAGACACTTTATCCTATCAGTTAACGTTTACTGGAGAACTCAATGACAGGTTATTTTGGCAACGTCGCTATCCCTTACGATCAAGACCTCGGCCCGGTGCTTTTCGAGCACTATGGCGCCGACATCGCACAACGTACCGTGGAAAGATCACTTAAGGACGTGCTTGAAGTTGCCGTCGGTGCTGGTATAATACCCGTAAGTTGCGTAATATGCTCGCAACACACAACTGACTGCAATCGACACCAGTAATTCCATGCTGGATGTTGCCCATGCGAAATTTCTTCCTCATGAACAATTCATATTTTTTGATAAAGAAATGCCTTTTCGCGAAATCCACCGGACATTGAGACATGGCGGGTGTTACTTGTTCAATGTCTGGGGCTCGGAACACTACAATCCATTCGCCAGGTTGAGTTTCGAAGTACTTAATCAATTCTTTCCGTCGGATACGCCCAGATTCCTGTTCAATCCCATTTCCTGTCATGCAATCGACCCCATCAAAGAAATACTCACTCGTTCAGGCTTTGACCGAATCGTAATATTAGTCTCAATCAATTACGTGCGGTTGATATCTCTCGAATTGGCAAAAAACAAAGTAGACTTGAGAGTCAATATCTGCAAGCGATCAAACAAGCTTTGGCAATTGTCAGTAGAAATATCAAAAACACTGACAAATTTTCAAAAAATTTATAAAATTTGTATCTAATGAATAGCAAAAAGTGTTGGATTTTGATCCGGTGGGCTAAAAAGACAAAAGAATCCAACTGTGCCAAATTTATGCTAAATCGCCCTGCAAAAGGTAGTCACCATAATTGCTAGAAGTGCCATCTTCAAGAAAGCGACTATCATTAATCCATAGCTGAAGTAATCCGTTCTTCCAACCAATCAGCCCATTTAACAGCTCTGGCAATCAAATCAGAGCGATACTTTGCATTATATTTTGGAGTCCGTGAATGATAATTGGCTGCTTTTGTCCAGATGTCGCCCTTGTCATTCCTGATATGCAGACGCACCCGCCAGGCGGCCAGATCATAGGCATAACAACCAACTCTTGCCACATGCTCAGCCGTGATGCCATATTTGGATAAATCTTGTAGGTATGAGGTATTAAACTGCATAGAACCAACATCGTAAGTGCCATTCCTATTATTGACCCATTGACCTGGCTTGCCACCCTCTTTTTCGGCTATCGCCAGTAAGATATTGGCGGGTATTTCATACTTGATGGCGGCTATAATTGAGCACACCACTCTTTCTTGCATATCCGGCGGCAAATTCATCATCGGTCGAATCGGTTAAATGCCCTATCCATTATTTACCCCCTCCTTGCGAAATATTGTTCACACCTGACGATTCCTGAGCCTGGCCTTTTTCTATGGCATTACGCAAAGCATCCGTTCCTGCACTCCTTGCTGCTGTCAGCCGACCGGCTGCCAGTGTGCCGCCATAAGAGGCAACGGCTACCGCCGTACCTGCCGCCGCCATAAAACCACCGGCGCCATAACTGCCAATTCCGACAGCAGAACCTATGCTACTACCCGTTATAATGCCAGCCAGCAACAGCGGCAATCTTGAAATCAACACAAAAAATGCAATCGTAAAAATCAGCATAACCGCCAGTTCTTCATAATTCAGAACGTTTTTACCCATTTTGGCGTAAAAACTGGATAACAGATCACTGCCAATACCAACGATCAGAAGCATCACAAATAGCTGAATACCAACACCCAGAACTGTTTTAAAGTAGTTTATGGCGATGTCGGATGTCCAACGAGCGCCACCAAAACCCAAAAAGAAGATACCCGCATACATTAACACCCATCCTGATATCAGCAAAAGCAGCATGTTGACCGCAATTACTGTCAGGATAATTAAAATAATCAACGAAATGACAAAACCCATCAGACTATCCATAGGCTGCATGAATGTAAGACTATTCGTTGCCTGGTTCCAGATTAAAATACCTGTGTGCATGATACTGGCATGACTGGCTCCACTCGGCAAACCGGCGGCAGTTCCGCCTAGTTGCTGCATCGAATCTATGATTGTCCCTGCAATATTGTGGCCTGATACGGCATTGGTTAGTAACCAGAAGTAAAAGCCTGTAAAGATAATAAAACGGGTGAACTCGGCAAAGAAATCCGCGATATCGGCTTTGCGCAACAGCATCATTCCAAATGTCCACACCATCGAAATCAGCACCAACGTCCAGAACAAACGCTCGGCCGCGGCCTGAACAACATTTTGCCAGCTCTTAACCTTTGTCCAAAACTTTTGGACAACTTGATCCAGCACGCTCTGATTGGTTGCTGGATCAATGTAGGCCAGCTCAGCAGATGCCTTTGTAGAAAGAAATATCAGAAGCAAGGTACTTAATAAGACACATAATAATTTGTACATACGTTTGATCTCCTGATTCTTCTCGCAATTTTAGGCGAACAACTATTTTGCTTTTTCTAATTCAATTGGATTATCCGTTTCATCTACTGGCCCGTTAATAGTCCATCTAATTCCAGGCGGCATTTCACTTAATTCTTTCTTAGGCTCCTTCAATTCAAGCTTGCCATCTCCATCCTTATAACACCCTGACAACAGCAACAAAGTCAATGAACAGATAACTGCAATAATCAAATGACCTTTTTTCATCGGTATCTCCTTAGGTTAGAGTTTCAAAAGGCGTCCCTGACAGACCAGTTTCTACCCACTGGCAGTATTTCAGGACTCAATCGCTTGGTTGCCGCCTCACGCGCAGCCTGTTGCATGGCCTTTTGGTCTACCTCGGCCTGACTTAGCGTATTGGCAGCATTATGCTGGGCAATGAGCATTTGACGCATTTGCAGCAACTGATTTGCCTGGTACGCGGCCAACTGGTTGGCATATTGTAGGGCTTCCATTTGTCCCTGGGCCGACTCGGTTTTTTGTTGCAGGACTTGCAGGTGAGCAGCATCCACTGGAATCTGATTCTGATGTTCGCTTAAACCCCGTAATAACGAATCATTGGCATTTTTTTGTGCGTCCGTACTGGTATTTTGTCCTTCCTTCAGGAGTTTCCAGGCGCCCTCATTGCATTTTTCCTGCAAACTAAAACACGGGGAACTGCGATAATATTCAACATTGCGAAACCGCTGCATATAACCATCCAGTCCGCCATACTGCTGTTCATAATAGCGTATGGTATTGGTCAAATTGATGAGCTTGTTCATCGCATACTCCACTTTCGCCCAGACATATGCAGGCGGTGCCATGGTGTTTCGAATCATGTTCTCATATTGCTGCAATTGCGTCTGATACTGCTCTATTTGCTTTTGTGTCTGTTCAATTGCTTCAAGCGCGGTAATCGTGGTTTGCTTGATATTTGCCACATCAATGACAGCCATTCCACCGGCTTTTATAACCGGTGAATAACCAGTATTACCCAGCACAAGCAGTATCATGATCAATCGGGTGGTTAGATTTTTACTGTTTGTCATGTTTGAACCTCCTGTCATTAATAATCAAATGATTGGTATGGCTTAGAGAACTTCATGTCTTTGGTCACAATGATGTTAAAGCGATACCCTGGCCTGATTTCAAGGGTGGGTGATATATTCAGGTTTTTCCGAATGAGATTGGCGGTCACCAACCCCAATTGCTGACCCAATGACTGACTCATGATGCTACCGGCATTTTGCCGCCCGAACGCACCCCCTGCATCACGTTGACTGTACGCGGCACCGGCCACGATCGCCGACATGATCAGCGCTGAGCCGAAGATGCGCAGGTAATGGTTATTCACCAGATCCTTAAACCCTGCATAACCCACCCCATCAGCACCCGGCATTGCACCGATATCCATGGTCTTGCCATCCGGGAAGATAATGCGCTGCCAAGCGACCAGCACACGCGCCTGACCGAATTCCACTTCGCTGGAATAAGTACCCACCAATCTGGATCCCTGCGGAATCAAGCGCCATTTGCCTATCGGGGAATCATAAATATGCTGACTCACCTGTGCCATGATCTGCCCTGGCAGGCTGGAATTAATACCGGATATCAGAGTTGCCGGTATTACAAATCCTGTTTGCAGGACATAAGGCGATGCGGGCTTTTGCACTTCGCTATTCAATTTCCAGCGTTCCTCGCCACTCGCTGAATCAAAGCGCGAATAATCCTTATCCCGAGCACCAGCCTCGTCATCCAGCAAGCGAGGTGTTCCATCATCCATGAATTCATCACTTCTACCCATTCCCATTCCTCCGGCTACACTCGCCCCCCCATCCTGCCGCAACTGCGCCAGGCGCGCATGATAAGCCGCCGTAGGATCTTCGCGCAGGTTTACATCGATCTGTTGACGCACCGATGCCAATTTTGCCAACATTTCCTCGCGTGTTTTAGGTGCACCGGCGTTGGCTAAATTCGGCGATGATCCTGAGCTTCTCGGTGCAACGACATTCACATTGGTTTTGGCCTTGATCGCTTCTTCCATTTGCTGGCGTTTTAGCATCCGAATATGCGCAATATCAGCGTGAAGCGATGGATCGACAGTATCCATAAAGGGCGGCAAAGGCGGCCGATCCAGATCCGCTGGTCGTTCAATAATAATTCCCTGTAGGGGTGCTTTTTCGGTTAAATCAGGAGTTTTAGTCTGAGTTTTGGGTTCGATAATGCCGCCGATATAGTCCTTGGCAATCAGTGCGGCAAAAGAATTGCTCGACTGAGCATCATGATTACCATCAAAATCGTATTGACCGCGTTCAGCTGCGCGATTCATGGCGACGATCATCATAAGCAACATGAATATCAGCATGATTGCGCCAAAGATAACAATCGGCAGGTTATTGACGCGCCGCACCCCAACGTTTTTGGCAACTACATCCGGGGATGAATCAGGCGACAGGAGTTTTGAATTGGTTGACATCACTCTTACCCCCTTATTCTTTTCTCACCCAAAGACCGGCAGGATGGATACTGTCGGCCTGTACCGCGAATGCGCGCGACAATCGCATATCGTCAATCATGAGTTTGACATGATACAAATCACCCGACTGATCTACGATGTAACTTAGCGTGGATCCTTTTTGCGGTTCAGTATCAGGTTGATGCGGCGCAGCAAAGATTTGCTGCTGAATTGATTGCTGAGTCGCTTCCTGAACTGCAAACCCTGCCAGTCTCAGGTTCTCGATCAAGGCATGACCAAACGGATCATTAACCACATGGCGCAAATTGAATTGCGTATTGGCCGCCGGGTACAGCCGCACTATTTGGGCTGTCACGTCATCAGCCATTACTTTGCTGTATTGATGACTGTATATGGGTGAAGGATCTTGAATAAAACTGCCATATGGTTGCGTAGCACAACCATTCAATAGCAATAAAACCAACATAAGGATAAAAATAGAGTGGGATGCGGTGATCATTTTATCCATCATCAATTCCCCCGCGTAATCATCACCCGGCTTTGACTGCCGCCCACACCCGCAATCAGAATCGCCTTGTCAAATACGGTGTCGACAATATAGCGATCACCCTGCAAGCGGTAATTCACCATGACCGTTTCATCATCACTAAAAATACCACCTTCTTTGTTCAACAGTAACAAAGTTGGTGCTTCTGTCTGTGCCATAATGGCAGGCATTTGTATGATGGTTTTCTGACCGTCGTTATAGACTCGCAGCGGTTTCCAGGCAGCATCGCCAGACACTGCATACGCAAAATCCAGATTGCCCAGATATTCTCCGGTTTCAGGAAGAGTGCGTGATTTCCTGATTCCCATCACATGGCTTTCTTTATCTCTGATCGCATCCCATTTAATCAGCGCATCTTCCGGATAATTAAAACTGACTCTCGGCATAAAATCGCGCCGGTGAGACCTCAGGCGCATGTGATACGTGCGCCGGTTAGTCGTCACCACCAGCGATGTTTCCAGCCCCACATCCAGTGGTTTTACAATCAAATGTTGCACCTCAGAAGATCCTTGACCGGTCACTGCCGGTTCAATCAGCCAGCGAGCCTGATCGCCCAAGTGAATGGAATTAACCTGCTCACCCGGCTGTAATTCAATATCGCATACCTGCAATACCGCACAGACGATGCTGGGTTGCTGCGAGCCAAACAGAAAACGGATGGATCCATCCGGCCCTGCAACAGGCTTTGTGCCGGTGGGATTGACTGCCTGCCACTTCTTGGCCAGATCAATGGCAGCACGTTCCTGTGGGGTTAATTGAGGATTCTTATCGGTGAAATACGCTTCTGACAAGCCGTTGGCATAGTTTGGGGCAACGAATCCGATGGACAAAATCAATGTGCTCAGGATACTTAAAGCGAATAACGGTTTCATGATGAGTGACCCCTTTATGTTTGTTTCGACCAGGAGAAATCCTGGATATAAATACCCAGCGGGTTATTTCTGATCTGTTCTTCCGTCGTGCTTTGTGTGGTCGGCTTGTTATAGATTCTCAATAATGCACGCATTTTGAAAGGCGGCTCGGTTAAGTGCCCTTGCCGGTCATAGACTTTCTCCAGCCAATCGACCTGCCAGGTCTCTGGCGATTGGGGAATCACTGATATGATTTCAACATTAACCGTTTGTGTTTCAGCGCGTCTAAAAGGACTGCTGGTTTCACTACTATTGAACCATTCGTTCGCTTTTACTGTTGCAGGATCGTTATTGGATAACATGGCATACGCACGAAAGATAGCACGCCGCTGCAAGGCGATATCCGGTGTGACCATGCGCAAATCATTAATAAACGATGCTACCGATGCATGCACTACGCGCGGGTCAATCACAGTAGCGATATCCGCACGGGAAACCGCGATGGCTTCTCCCAGTTTATTGACTTGAACGACATAGGGAATGAATTTGGACTGGCTACCGATGGCAATCACCCCTCCTATACCGGCGAGCGCAATCAATAAACAAAGAAGAGCTAGCATTTGCCACATAGTGCGCGAAGCAATTACTTCCCGCATGTGATCATTCCAGGTGCGCCGTGCTGACAGATAGGGATTTTCATTCTCACCCGAGCGGCGACCGCCTTCCATCCTGTCGTCATTGGCGCGCATAGTCTCATCCGCATCCGGCTTTAACTTGAATAGTTCGTGGATCATATTCATGCGGCCACTCCATAATCAGATAACGTTAACCCCTTGATTGCCAGCCATTCTTGAACCCATTTGTCTCCATGCTTCTCATGCAGGTTTTTGATGGTTGCAATCGATTCCTTATCCGTGGATCCCACAAAAGCTAACGCCAATGGCCCAAGTGCCAGATCGTAGAGCCGCCTGCCGTTTTCGGACACGGTGTAATATTGCTGTTTAGGTATAGCAGAAGCCAAGATCTCAATCTGACGCGTATTCAAGCCCATGCGCCGATAGAGTGCTGATGCCTCTTCATCACGCGCAAATACATTGGGTAGAAATATCTTGGTGGCGGTGGATTCAACAATCATATCGAGAATCCCGCTGTTGGCCGCATCCGACAAACTTTGTGTTGCCATCAATACCAAGCAATTGTTTTTACGCATGACCTTGAGCCATTCTCGGATCTTGGCACGAAACACCTGATGCCCCAACATGAGCCAGGCTTCATCGAGAATAATGGCGGAAGGTTGACCATGAAGGCTGCGCTCAATGCGACGGAATAGATACAAAAGCGTGGGAAGTGCGTATTTATCACCGAGATTCATCAATTCCTCGATCTCGAACGTGGTGAAGGTCGAGAGATTCAATCCATCGGCTTCAGCATCGAGTAAGTGCCCCATCATGCCGTCGATGGTGTATTGCCGAAGAATTTCGCGTATAGACTCATCCTGGATCGTCACTGACAAATCCGATAAGGTCTTTGAGCCGCTTTGATGCATGTTAGTAATGGCCTGGCTGATTTCATTACGCTGTAATGGGGTGACGGTGATGTTATTCAATTCAACCATCAAACAAATCCATTCCAGCGCCCAGGCACGATCACCCTTGGACTGCAAGAACTGCAATGGACAAAAAGACAGCGACTCATCATCGCCCGCTACCGTGAAATGCTGTCCACCCACGGCTTTGGTCAACGGATACATCGACATGCCCTTATCAAAGCAATAAATCGACATACCTGGATAACGTCGCAACTGCGCGGCAATCAGTGCCAGGTGCGTCGATTTGCCCGCTCCGGTGGGGCCGAACATGAAGGTGTGACCTAAATCGCGCACATGCAAATTCAGCCGGAAAGGCGTAGCGCCTTGTGTCACGCAGTGCATCAAGGGTGGTGAATTGGGCGGATACATCGGACAGGGTGCGGTTTCCTTGCCGGTCCAGATAGTATTGACCGGCAACAGATCGGCCAGATTCATGGTATTTATGAGGGGTCTGCGCACATTCTCGACACCATGACCTGGCAGGCTACCCAGATAGGCATCCATCGTGTTA
>NZ_QPHG01000042.1:0-25804 GCF_040240425.1 Nitrosomonas sp.
GTTTCATTAACTTCTACAATACCGTTAAGCCTCATAAGAGTTTGAATAATGCCACCCCTTATGAAATACTCAACGCTTATTTCAATCAACCTATCTGTAAACAACCCTGAGGTTTCTTACAGCTTATATATTTATGCCGCCAACCGTTCCAGAATACCAAGATGGTCGTTAAATACAAAAAATAAGGCTATATAAAGCGGCAATTTGCCGCATTGTAGTTTCCTCCCTGTCCAGTTACAGTGAATCACCGGAAGCCAGTTCAATGCAGCTGTTATATGGTTGTCACATTGTCTTGCTATCCTGGAAATATCGCCTAATGTGAGGAGTAAATTCAAATGATGCACGCTGAAACTCTCGATATCTTTAACGCCATTAGTCATCTTTACAAACAAAAAAACAATTATTCCTTCTACGAATCGGGTCAATTGCGGCGCGCGAAAATGCATGCCGCGCAGCTCATCGGTGCAATCGATACCCAGCAAATGCTGCCACCGGTTCTGTATCAACTGCTCGAAGCCAGCCTTGTTTTGGAAACGACCGATTGCAAATTGCTTGCTGCCCACTTGAAAAGAACTCCCGCCACCATTCGCAGTGAATTTAAAAACATATGCGAGATTCTTGGTTCGGCTGAAAACACGCGGGATGATCGCGGTTTTAACAGTCGAAAAAATAAAAGCGCTGTCAATATCTAAGCATTTACTTAGTTAAAAATAAGTATTTTCTTACTTATTTTTTAAAAAAATTTCACTAAGATAATCAATTGATAAAGGTTTTTATCAATCTAATCTTTTGAGTACGAATAAATTTCCTGCTAAAGGAGGATTATCAAATGCCAAGCAAAGTCAGCGAAGGAGTAACCAAGAAATCCAGAACACGGTTATCAAAAAGCGAGGAGCGGATACTCGCGAATCAGATCTTGAATCCAGCAAAACCGGTTGATCGCCAGGAAATGATCGCCACCGCGGCTTATTTCCGGGCTGAGAAGCGCGGCTTCACGGGTAATGAGACAGATGCCCTGCGTGATTGGCTTGAAGCTGAGAGGGAAGTCGATAATGAGCTGGATATATTTGACAGCAGTAGCATAGATTTTCAATTTCTCACTATTAAAGAATAATCATCATTTAACTGCGGAGATTATTCCTCATCACATTGAATTGCCGGCACCACAAAACCCTGCGGCCAGCTGTAACCGGCGGCGGGGCTTTTCTTCCGGCGATGTTCACGCCCAAGTCAACAAAGTGCCGCAGTTTTTGTCTTCTATGCAGCATTGTATTGCCGCATAATACGCTGAACCCGAAGATTAACCGGATATGAAAAAGGAGAATCATGATTAAAGCGTATGCGGCATTTGAACCTGGCGGAAAACTACAGCCTTTTGAATACGACCCCGGCGCATTGGGCGATCACGATGTTGAAATCGCGGTCGAGCATTGCGGCATTTGCCATAGCGATTTAAGCATGCTGCACAATGATTGGGGAATCACGCAATATCCTTTCGTGCCGGGGCATGAGATCATCGGCACCATTGCGGCCAAGGGCGCGCATGTCAGTAATCTATCCGTGGGCCAGCGAGTCGGCTTGGGCTGGCATGCCGGTTATTGCATGACGTGCCACAGTTGCCTATCCGGCGATCATAACCTTTGCGCGCAGCCGGAATCCACCATCGTAGGCCACCACGGCGGTTTCGCCGACAAAGTACGCGCCAAAGCGGCCAGTGTTGTCGCCTTGCCCGATGGCCTCAACGCACAAAACGCGGGTCCGCTGTTCTGTGGTGGAATCACCGTTTTCAATCCGCTGCTGCAATACAACGTCCCCCCCACTGCACAGGTCGCCGTCATCGGTATTGGCGGTTTAGGACATATCGCACTGCAATTTCTGCACGCATGGGGTTGCCGTGTAACGGCCTTTACCTCGAGTGAAGACAAAAAGAAGGAAGCGCTATCGATGGGCGCGCACGATGTGCTGAACACGAAAAAACCAAGCGAACTGGCTGCCGCGGCTGGCCGTTTTGATTTGATTTTAACCACCGTCAATGTCAAGTTGGACTGGAATGCCTATATCGCCACCCTGCGCCCCAAAGGCCGTTTGCATTTTCTCGGCGTACCGCTTGAACCGCTGGATATCAATGTATTCCCATTGATCGCCAATCAATGCTCGGTGTCTGGCTCCCCCGTCGGCAGCCCCGCCGGTATCGCGACCATGTTGCGTTTTGCCGCGCAACACAAGATCGAACCGGTCATTGAAGTTTTCCGTTTTAATCAGGTCAATGAAGCGCTGGCCAGATTGGCAAGCGGTCAAGCGAAATACCGCATTGTATTAAGTCACCAGTAACAAGAGATTTTGCCTGACTGTTGTCAGGCAAAATTTTCATGCTCTCCTCATTCCATCTGTGCCAGGTGAATGGCAAAAAACTGATCGCTGAATAGCAACTTTAGCATCTTGGCGGGAACTTTCCGGCGCCGATCCACTCCATTCAAACTGTTAATTTTTGCTTGCCGATAAATATATAGCGGTGCGGTTGTTAGTCAATCATTTATAATAGCGCGCATTTTTTCAGTCCAGTATATCCCCGATTCGCCCGGTACGCATAAATCCAATACATCAAACCCTAACACTTCAATTCAGCAAATTTGAAGCTGCTTGCCGTAAAAAACGGCAGGTTTCATCAGTGAAAAGTCCAATTTATGATGCATATCTCACATAAAAAAGAAATCCGTTCGCATACTTCATTGCGCGGTTGGGCAGCCATGATGGTTGTCTTCGTTCATTTTCGATATTATCTGCACTCATCGATAGATCCCGATGAAATCACCATGTATTTTTACAAAGGTTACCTCTGGGTTGATTTCTTCTTCATTCTCAGTGGATTCGTCATGGCCTATGTGTATGACATCGAACATCCCAGACGTTATAGCGTACGTGACACTTTGCATTATCTGATTGCCCGGATTGCCAGAATTTATCCCCTGCATTTCATTACATTGGTGGCAACCGTACTTTTTTTCACGCTGCTGGCGCTGATTAACTGGGGATTGGGAAAAGAAGCCTGCTGCTTGTTTGACGACGCCTTGCGCACGCCCGAATCACTGGCCGCCAACCTGTTTCTGATCCACTCGTGGGGCATGTTTGATTGGGTCACTTGGAATTTCCCTTCATGGTCGCTGAGCGCGGAATTTTTTTGCTATCTGCTCTTTGCCGCGCTTCTGACCATCAATGGCGATAACCGCAAGCTAGCTTTAGTGGTGTTGTCATGCGTGGCTGTGCTTTTCTATTGCTTATGTATGGCGACCGATAGTGATGTCAACGACAACTTTCGTTTGTCCACCATCCGCGCCGCATCCGCCTTCACGATCGGCATGTTGCTGTTCTTAGCTCGTAACGCAGTTTCTACTTTGCCGGACAGATACCTGACGTGTATTCAGATCGTTGCTTCCATCGCACTGTTCCTTTCGCTCCACTTTGGTGTAACCGATGTTCTGGTGATTGGCTTGATGGCCTTGCTCGTGCTGGTGACTTGGGAAGATCGCGGCTATCTATGCACCTGCCTCGATACGCGCGGCCTACACACGATTGGGGTATTGTCATTTTCTATTTATATGTGGCATTACCTGGTCCAGTTTGTTGCAAAACAGGATTGGGAAAGCATCACCGGACTACCCGTGGAAAGTAGCGTAACGGGATCCATTCTATTTGTAGCGGGTATGTTCGGTTCGGCTATTTCGATCGCGATTTGGAGTTACCGGCACCTGGAAATGCCCACGCGCAAATGGATCAACTTACGCTTGACCGGCTTGCTGGAAGCCAAGTACGCACCCAGCTGGCAGCTGGCATGGGCGCCAGAGGAGAGAAAAAGATAAACAGGTGCTGTTGTAGCGGGAATCGAATTGCCGCAATTCAGGCTTTCTGTTGAAAACTACTCATGGGATTACTCCTTTGCACTTGCGCGCTTGGTTGATAAAGTTTCACCCCTCTATCAAACCGGGTAATCCCGCCTCTTGGTAAAACCCTGCTATCAGATCAAGTCCAAACGACTACACTTCAGTATTTTCCGGTGCACAGTCGTAGCGCTTCCGCACGCTGAATCGGTTAACTTCCACGCATCGGTTACTATGCATATCAGCTTGCCAGGTCTGAGACCGGCGCACTGTTGTACTGCGAATAGCAATCACGGTGCATGTATAACTTTTGTAGACCATCAATAAGGGCTTAACCCTACGCGTTCGCACGTACAGATAAATTAAAAATATTGCATTAAGATGATGACTCACCATTTCAGAACAGCACCGCACCAGCCAGCGCGTTTCTTTGTGCGTAGCCGGATGGCTGGAAGAGTTTAAACCCAGTGCGCCTCTTCTTACTCCTAACCCAACTCCTTGGGCGCACTGGGGTCCTTATGAGCAGAACTGTGCAACGGATCCTATGCCCCTCAAGACTGCGCATAGTGCCGACCCAGTTCTGCTCACCACCCTTCCGCAAAAAATTTTATTCATCGAATTTTTATTGATACGATGGACTCTATATCTATACAAGTCATTAAAAACATCGGGGGTAAGCAATGATTGAGCTTTTGGGGTGGATCGGGTTAGTGATTTCTTTTGCATTGATGATTTACCATCAATACATGCACTCTAACCATGAAAAAACCTATGAATATATTAGAAAAAGATATGCCAGCAAGGTAGACAACATCAAATTCCCTTCCAAGGATGATCATTTGAGGGATGCTAAAAAATTTTCATACTACACGGTATTCCTCGCCTGCATTTTGATCATCATGAGTTTTCTCTCTCAACAATATGTGGCGGATTACTGATAGGCAAAGGAGCCTATCTGGGCTCACGAGCGGTTAACCAGTAAGATAGGCACAGCCGATGCAGAGTCGGCATCGCACCGTCTGCCCCGCACACCATCATTAGATGACAACGCGGCGCCATTTTGCCGGGAAACGATCGGAGTAATATGCGCTGCATGCACTTTGGCATTCGCTGCGCGTTCCAGCAATTCAGCTACGCATCACAATATCTTTAAAACATTGCGACTTTATCCCCTGAAAATATAACTGGAGAACTCATATTTTCATGTAAAAACAGATACCACTTTCTACTGACGCAACACTTCTACCGAAGTCAAAATGCGCACTTATTTCTTCCGCTGGTTATAATGCCCCCCGCTCAAACTTACAGTGCCGCCAGCAGCATCCGGACAACGTTAATCCATTGAAAAACGCATGAATTCATCAGGACATCCCAAAGGTCTATACCTTTTATTTTTTACTGAAATGTGGGAACGTTTCAGCTACTACGGCATGCGCGCCATCTTCACATTGTTCATGATTAAAGCCTTGCTGCTCGACAAGGCGCTGGCATCCGAGATTTATGGCAACTACACCGGCTTGGTTTATCTGACGCCGCTCATTGGCGGTTATATGGCAGATCGTTATTGGGGTAATAGACGGGCCATTCTTATTGGCGGTATCCTGATGGCGACCGGACATTTCTGCATGTTTCTGTCTGCAGCGAATTACCACAACATTGCCTTCGCGCAACCGATGCTCTTCCTGGGTCTGGGATTCCTGATTTTTGGCAACGGTTTTTTTAAGCCGAATATATCCACGATGGTTGGCCAGCTGTACCCGGCAGGCGATCAACGTATCGACGCCGCATTCACCATTTTCTATATGGGCATCAACCTTGGCGCATTCCTCGCGCCGTTGGTGTGCGGCAGCTTGGGTGATACGGGGAATCCTGCGGATTTTCAATGGGGTTTTTTGGCTGCCTGTATTGGCATGATCATTAGCATTTTCACCTTCGAACTGCTCAAAAACAAACTCATCGTCTCGCCCGAAGGCGCAGGAATCGGGCTGGCTCCAGAGAAGAAAACCCAGGCGGATCACGATGCCAAAGCACCCGCGATGCCGTTTTCTCAGAGACTGGCTTGGGCGGTTGCTGCGTTGGTTTTATTCGCTATGTTTTATTACCTTATGGATCTGGGTATCATCGGTTCGAGCATCTTCTCCATCACGATCATCGGCCCCGCAGCGATCATTGCCGATAAGGCCCTGAGCTCCATTGAGAAGAAACGAATAGGTGTCATTTATATTCTGGCTTTCTTCGTGATTTTTTTCTGGGCGGCATTTGAGCAGGCGGGTGCCTCGTTGACCTTCTTTGCTGAGGAGCAAACTGACAGAAACTTACTAGGAACGGAAATTCCCACCAGTTTCTTTCAATCCATCAATGCCGTGCTGATTATCATACTGGCACCGGTATTCGCCCTGATTTGGACATTCCTGGGGCGGCGCGACTGGGAGCCTTCATCGCCCGCCAAGCAGGCATTAGGGCTGTTATTTTTGTCGCTAGGCTACTGCGTCATCGCATTCGGCGTCAAAGGCGTTGACCCGGCCATCAAAGTCAGCATGATGTGGTTATTCAGTTTGTATTTGTTGCATACCATCGGCGAGCTGTGTTTATCGCCCATTGGTTTGGCCATGGTGGTCAAACTCGCGCCAGCGAAGTTTGCTTCGTTGTTGATGGGCGTATGGTTCTCATCCATGGCAGCCGCCAGCAAATTCGCAGGAATACTGAGCGCTTTGTACCCCGATCCGGCATTGCCCGCAGCACCGGTATTTGCAGGCTTTGAAATCGCAGGTTTGTATGAGTTTTTCATGATCTTCGTGATTTTGTCCGGGATTGCATCCCTAATTTTGTTCGCACTCACCAAAATATTGCAAAAAATGATGCACGGTGCGCAATAGCGGTTTTGCGTCAATTCAATCTTCACCGGATAATGCAATCCCTGCGAATTTACCATTAAGTCCATAATCATCCTTCTCATCTCCGGTGATGGCCGCCTCGGTGGCCTCCACCCCAGTGCCCCCGGCCATGGTGTTTATGTCCACCGCCGATATGTCTATGTTCTCCCGCGAAAGGACGATATCCGCCGCCTTGATGCATGTGTCCATGGTTATGTCTATGTCCGCGATTGGAGTATCCGAACCCGCCGTCCATATAGCCTTGACCGGCATAGTAAGATGGCTGATAGCTGTAACCGTATGCCGCGCCTCGATAATAGCCCGTTCCTCCGTAATAGGGCGTGGCCACACAACCGCCTAGAAAAATAATTGCGACGAAAGCAAGCGGAATAAGTATTCGTTGAGTGCTCATGATATTTCTCCTGAAAATTCACACAGACGAGCTATTTTTGTAACGTAATTTTTTTAAGCCCGTTCTCTTCTCTAAAACCCAATACCATAATCAATCGTGGTATCTCAGTTGCCATTGTGTGAGCATTGGGCTGAATATCAGCTGAATACACATCGTGCTTATCGCAATAAGCATCTCCGCACTTCGTTACCGGCTGCATTACTGACCGGATAATAACGATGCCGCCATAACCTGCTATCATCAGAACAAATGGGATGAACATTGAACTGTAAAGAATCGCTCATCGCCCGATAGCGCTTTTTACCGGAATCAACATACACAAGATGCGCATTGCCATTATCGGTGCCGGCTGTTCCGGTCTCACCGCGATCAAGCACTTAGTGGAAGCGGGATTGCACGATATTGTGTGCTATGAAAAAAACGATCAGATCGGCGGGAATTGGGTATACAGCGCCACACCGGGCCGCAGCAGCATCAGTAAAGCGACGCACATTATTTCCAGCAAACCGATGTCGCAATTCAGTGACTTTCCGATGCCGGACGACTACCCCGATTACCCCAGTCATCAGCAAATACTTGCTTATTTCCAGGCTTACGCCCGGCATTTTCAACTCGAGCAATATATTCGCTTCAATGTTGCCGTGCTGCGCGTGGAAAAAATTACACAAGAACGATGGCGGCTGTTCCTGGACGATGGCACACAAGCGGAATTCGATTACCTGATCGTTGCCAACGGGCATCACACCAAGCCGCGCCATCCTGGATGGAAAGACCGTTTTGCAGGAACATATCTGCATGCGCACGAGTTTAAAACCAATCAAGGATTAGACGATAAGCGGGTACTCGTGGTCGGTGCCGGTAACTCGGGTTGCGATTGCGCGGTTGAAGCGAGCCGCGATGCCGCGCGGGTCGATATCAGCCTGCGTACACCGCAGTACATTATTCCCAAACTGGTCATGGGAAAACCGACCGATACCTTTGCGGCTTCTATTCAATGGATACCGCAAAGCATAAGAAACCGCCTGCAAAAAATTTCCCTGCGAATCCAAATCGGACGTTACCGCGATTATCAATTGCCGGAGCCGGATTTTGCACCCACGCAAGCCCATCCGACCATCAACTCGGTAATCTTCGATAGGATACGGCATGGCAAAATACACCCTCGCCCCGCTATTCAGGATGTTTCGGACCACACAGTCCATTTTATCGACGGCACGTCCGCGCAGTACGATGTCATCATCGCCGCGACCGGCTACTCCATCAATTTTCCCTTCTTTGATACAAACTTTATCAACTGGGAAAACGCCAGCCATGTGCCGCTTTATTTGCGCATCTTTCATCCCAGTCATCCCAGTCTGTTTTTTGTCGGCTTGATACAACCGCAAGGTTGCATCTGGACTCTGGCCGAGCTGCAAGCGCGGCTGATCGGTCAATTCCTCGGCGGCAAAATTCAGCTACCATCCAACTGGCGTGAACAAGCCGATGCTGAAGGTGCATTCTGGGCACGGCACTTCATTGCGCGCCCGCGGCATTCCATTGAAGTGCAGTACCACCCCTATCGCCGGCAACTCCTCCACATGCTGCAAGGAAAATCCGTTTGATAAATTATTGTCGCTCCCGGCAGGGGATCGATTGAATCACCACCTTGCACCAGGAACATACCAAGATAGGCGGTGTCCTTTACAATAGTGTCAAATGACAAGAATTCCAACCCAACATACGCGAAATAAACCTATGCAATTCAATGTACAACCTGCAAACGACAACATTGGCTGGCGCTTTGACAACAGCTATGCCCGTTTGCCCGATTATTTTTACGCACCGGTTCATCCAATGCCGGTGCGCGCGCCACGAACGGTCCTATTGAATCATGCGTTGGCCGAATCGCTCGGACTGAATCTTCGTGCATTAACGGCAGACCAAGCAGCTTTGCTGTTTGCCGGAAATGCACTGCCGGATACGGCGCAACCGGTCGCGCAAGCCTATGCCGGTCATCAGTTTGGTCATTTCACGATGTTGGGCGATGGGCGCGCAATATTGCTCGGCGAACATCTCACCCCGGTAGGCGAGCGGTTCGATATCCAGCTCAAAGGCTCCGGACAGACACCGTTTTCACGGCGCGGCGACGGCCGCGCGGCGTTGGCGCCGATGCTGCGCGAATACATTATCAGCGAAGCAATGCATGCGCTGAATATACCTACTACGCGCAGTCTTGCCGTGGTTACCACCGGCGAACCAGTGGTGCGGGAAACCATGTTACCCGGTGCAATTCTGACTCGTGTCGCTTCAAGCCATATTCGCGTCGGCACATTTGAATATGCGGCAGGGCAAGGCGATGTGAAAGCCATCAAAACACTGGCTGATTACGTCATTCAACGCCACTATCGCGCCCTTTCCGATGCCGATAATCCTTATCTGGCATTATTGCATCAGGTCATTGAACGCCAAGCGGCATTAGTCGCGCAATGGTTGTTGGTCGGATTCATTCACGGCGTGATGAACACCGATAACATGAGCATCAGCGGCGAAACCATCGATTACGGTCCTTGCGCATTCATGGACGCGTACGATCCGCACACGGTGTTCAGTTCGATCGACCGATCCGGCCGTTATCGCTTCAGTAATCAGCCCGTGATGGCGCAGTGGAATCTCGCGCGTTTGGCCGAAACCCTGCTGCCACTCATCGATCCGGTGCAGGAAAAAGCCGTGGCGCTGGCGGAAGAAGCCATTCACGCTTTTCCGCGCATATACCAAGCGCAGTGGTTGAATGGAATGCGCAAGAAACTGGGGTTATTCACTGAAGAAACCGAGGATGCCGAGCTTATCGCCGCCCTGCTCGCCT
Source organism: Nitrosomonas sp. (assembly GCF_040240425.1). GTDB lineage: Bacteria > Pseudomonadota > Gammaproteobacteria > Burkholderiales > Nitrosomonadaceae > Nitrosomonas. The sequence goes on from NZ_QPHG01000042.1 coordinate 10,003, forward strand.
GGATGCATGAACATCAGACCGATTACACCAATACGTTCCGCGCGCTGGCAGCCGAATCTTTGCCCGAGGACGCGGTGTTTCAAGATGCCGGATTTGTTGCATGGCACACCTTCTGGCAAGCAAGGCTCTCGCGCCAGAGCAATTCCCGGGAAATGTCGCTGCAGTTGATGCAAGCGCATAATCCCGCAGTCATACCACGTAACCACCGCGTTGAAGAAGCATTGTCCGCAGCTTCGGAACACGGCGATTACACCATATTGCAGCAGCTGCTTGCCGCGCTGGCCAATCCATTTGCCGACTTGCCGGAGTACTACCATTACCGCACACCGCCAGCGCCGTCGGAGCGGGTCTATCAAACCTTCTGCGGAACGTAAGCGGCTCAATGCGGTTACTTTAAAAGGAAAAGATAATGGCGATTACCCTGAACCACACTATCGTGCCTTGCTTCGACAAAACCGCATCGGCAAAATTTTATAGCCGGGTGTTTGGCTTTGAGTATGTTGGTGTGTTCTCACATTTCATCGTCGTGCGTGTTAATGACACACTATGCCTGGATTTCGACAACAAAGAAAAATTTGACACCCTGCACTACGCGTTCAAAGTCTCGGAGCAGGAATTCGACGATATATTCGCAAGACTGCAAGCCGGGCATATCCCATACGGCAGTGGCCCCGGCACCGCGGTCGATATGACCATCAATCACAACTACGACGGACGCGGCGTTTACTTTCGCGATCCGAACGGACATTTGCTGGAGATACTAACAGCGGATTACGTCATCCCGCCGCAATGACGCATGGCGGATAAGCTCTGCGCAAAGAAGTCATGCGGCATGGCGCGCCTGTTAAATGCCGAATTAAAAACCTTCCACGCCTCGACAACGCTGGTAAAAACAGAATAAATGAGCGGATGATAGAATAATGTTCAGTGAAAAAATCAACAGGCGGTGATCATGCAAACATTCCATGGCCATATTTATTTTCTGGAAAATGAAATCGATCATGCTGCCATTATCCGGGAAAATATTGCTCAAGCGCTTCCGCAATTAACCTACGTCGGCCAGTTGATTGCAAAGCCGGTCGGCCCGCATTCCAAACCGATGTTTGAAATCCATATCCCGGCATCCGAGATCGAAAAAATCACGCCGGTCCTGGATGAAATGCGGCAAGGTCTTTCCGTGCTGATTCATCCCGTGCAGGAAAACGAGCTGGAGGCACATACCGTGGGCGCCAGATGGCTCGGGGAAGCGCTGCCACTGGACTTGAAGGTGCTGACCAAAGCCTGATGGCAAGCTCGCATCATTTAATCTTCATCTACGAACGCAGGTGATTCTTTCTGGTCTTTCTGGTCTTTCTGGTCTTTCTGTTTTTTCCATTGGTCGTAGCACTCAAGTCCGCAGTAATACACGATGTAATCGGTTGCTTTCACACTGGTTGCTTCGGATAGCGGTATTTCTTTAAAGCACACTTCACAAGCCACTTTCTCCGGTGCAATGATCTTGTGCTGTTCAATCATCAGCGTCTCCCAATTATACAAACCGGTCAGCGCGGTGGCGGTGGTGGCGGATTACCCGGTGGAGGTGGAGGCGGCGTGAAATTTGCCGGTGGTGTTGCAATTCTCGGACTGCTGCCGGTGCTCACCGGTTGATCGTTAGTGATATTTCCCGACACAGGAACACGATGGCCTTTTGCATACATGCACTGGATGTAGCTGATGTCATACCGGTCTTGGTTGACATACAAGGAAGATGAAGCAGTCCCTGCCCCGGCCGCGCTACCGAGCAAAAGCCCTGTACCTGCTCCAATTGCAGCACCCTGTCCGCCGCCTAAAGCAGCCCCCGCAGCAGCACCGAGTCCGGTACCTATCGCCGCGCTTTCCACACCGCTAGAACGCGCCGATTGCTGCGGCGTGGTACCGCCGATTTGCTGGTACGCGTAGGCTCTGCATTCATAGTCATCGGCGCGGAACTGATCAAAGCTTTTGCCGGTACCGGGTAACGTCAATACGCTCGGACCTGTCGGCATATTGACGCAGGCGGTCAGCATGCCGGTCAACAATAAAACGGAAAATCTTTTCGGTGTGAACATGTTTGAGCTCCCCGCGTTATTGTCCAGGCGGTTGCGGTGCTACCTGCATCCAGCCCCCCGGGCAAGTTTTGACATAAGGATAGTAACCATCCGCCTCTTGGCAATAATACCAATAATTAGTTTGCGGCTGCGCCGGTTGCGCTGGCTGAGCCTGTTGCTGCTGAACATAAACCGGCGGTGTTGTAGGCACAATCACCGTCTGCGGATACGTGTACATCGGCGGGTAGTAATGCGGATAACCAAACCCGTAACCGCCAAAGCCATACCCACCATAGCCGTAGCCGCCATAAAACCCTGGTCCGTAATAACCCAGCCCGATACTTAAATGACTGTGACCATGGCTATGACCGCCGACATGCCCGCCGCTACGCGCCCAAACGGAATTGTTTGTCAGGATTACCACAAGTGCAAAGACCAGGTACATCGGTTTAACAGTTCGCATAGAAGCTCCACTGACGAGTTATGCTGCAAGATGCTTTTTAGACTGATACATAAGCGCAGAATTCAATCGGCGTGACAGATGATAAAACAGAATCATCGAAATATACCAATACTGCCAAAGCCTACGCTACCCCTTCTCGGTTCAACCCACTTCACACCGGCTTAGCCGCTTCAATACTATTCAATCAACACTCATGTGCACAGCCCGCAAAACTTTTTTATCGATTTTGCCCACACTGGTTTTGGCGATGGCATCGACTTGCTTGAATTTCGTCAGCAAGGCATGTTTTGAAATCAATCCGCGTTCGATGGATAGCCGCATTTGCTCATGCACAGCCGGTTCATTGAAAATCGATTGATCCACGACCAGCAATGCCAGCGGACGTTCTCCCCAGCGTTTATCCGGCACACCGATGACGGCTACCTCTTTGACACCGGCAACCAAGGATAAGGCATTCTCGACTTCCAGTGACGACACCCATTCACCCGCGACTTTGATGATATCTTTTAAACGATCGGTGATGTGCAAATAGCCATCCGGATCGATCACACCAATATCCTGGGTATGCAAATAACCGCCCTGCCAGAGCGCTACGCTGGCTTCCGAGTTAGCGAGATAGCCTTGCGTCAGCCACGGCGCACGCGCCACGATTTCACCGCTGCTCTGTCCGTCATGCGGTTGCGGCCGCATTGCTTCATCAACGATTTTCAGTTCTACCAGCGGTATCGCACGCCCGGCGGAGCATACCGCTGTCAGCGCATCATCCGGCGTGGAAGCTTGCAAACCGTCGCCGGTCAATTGCGCCAGTGTCAATATGGGCGCAGTTTCCGATAAACCGTAACCGGCAAAGCAATCAACCCCCATCGCCAGCGCTTGCCGGGCCAGCGCATGCGGCAACGCCGATCCGCCGATGACGACTTTCCAGCCGCGCAGATCCGTGGCGGATGCTTGCGCCGCCGTGAGTATCATTTTTAATAAAGTCGGCACGCAATGCGAACAAGTCACTTGTTCTTCACGAATCAATTTCAATAGGAGATCGGGCGCGTAACGTCCGGGATAAACCTGCTTCACGCCGAGCAGCGTGGCAATATACGGCATGCCCCAAGCATGCACATGAAACATCGGTGTCAGCGGCATGTACACATCCTCGGCATGCAAACGCTGATGGGCTGCCGGTGCCGCCAGCGCCATACCGGCAGCGAGCGTGTGCAACACCAATTGCCGGTGCGAGTAATAAACCCCTTTGGGCGCGCCGGTCGTACCGGTGGTATAGAAAACCGTCGCGCGGGTATTTTCATCAAAATCGGCAAAATCAAAAGTGTCCGTTTTATCCGCCAGCCAGGATTCGTACTCACTCTCAAAATGCATGGCGGTTTGCGGCAGCGCTGCGCCATCGGCGATAACCACAATCTTTCGTATGCCGGATAATTCCGCGCGTATGGTTTCGATCACCGGGATGAAATCGGCATGCAACAGTAGCAAGGCAGCGCCTGAATGATTCAAGGTATACGCAATTTGCGCCGGAGTCAGTTTGGTGTTCACCGTCATCAAGGTCGCACCGTACATCGGAATGGCGAAATAGCATTCCAGATAGCGGTGGCTATCGTGATCCATCACGGCGACTACATCGCCTTGCTCAAAGCCATCGACTGCCAGCGCGGCCGCGAGCTGATTAACACGTGCGTACACTTGACGGTAACTCAAGCGCACTTGATCACGATAAATAATTTCCTGTTGCGGCGCATTCGCCAATGGCGTGTGCCAAAGCTGTTTCAATAGAAGTGGATAGGCTGTCATTTTTTTGCGAGTTGAGCGTTTCAACAATGATATCAATCAAGAATACCATCTTGCCATTCAAGATTAACCGGTCTTTATCTGCTAAATCTCAGTTGGGGAGCGGAATAGCCAAGCTATAATGCTCAGCAAACCATTCTTGGCGTATTTTTCTACCTTTTTACAGTACACTGAAAAAGCGTGAAACCTTTCATTCCAATACGATAAAAACCGAACTCAGCGAACATGAATGTCTGGACAAAATACCTGCTTCTGTTCAAGACCGCCGAGGCAAGGCGTTTTGCCGCTCTGTTCGCCATTATTTACTTCGCGCAAGGCATGTCGGCATTGACCGATCAAACCATCTCGATCACCTTCAAGGATCAAGGTCTTGAAGCCGACGATGTAGCCGCTTTTTTTCTTTTGGCATCGATTCCCTGGTTCATCAAGCCACTGTACGGGTTGATCTCGGACTTCCTGCCGCTATTCGGTCAACGGCGCAAAAGCTATATGCTGCTGACTTCATCGCTCGCCTGTGCCGCGGGTTTGGCCGCTGCATTGACCACGCAGTATAGTTATTGGGAACTCGCCATCCTCTATACGATCATGGGATTCGGCCTGGCGTATAACGATGTGCTCAGCGATGCGCTGATGGTGGAAAATGGTAAATTGCATGGGCTGACCGGCGCTTTTCAGTCGGTGCAATGGATCGCGATCACCACGGCATCCATCTTTGTCGGCTTGCTGGGCGGGTATTTTGCTGAACACCGCGACCTGCACACGGCTTTTGCCGTCTCAGCGATATTCCCGTTTACTGTACTGCTCATGGCAATTTTCTTCTTGCGTGAGAAAAAGCACATGCATTCAGGACCTAAAGCGTTCCAGGAAACCTGGAAGGCACTGCGGGAAGGATTTGGAGAGCGCTCGATATGGTTGGTCGCGGCATTCATTTTTCTCTTTAATTTCAGCCCGTCATTCGGTCCGGCGTTTTTCTATTACAAAACCGACACGCTCGGCTTCAGTCAGCAGTACATCGGTATTCTGAGTTCAATCGATTCCACCTTCAGTATCATAGGCGCGCTGATCTATGCCTCGCTGTCGAGAACGATACCGCTACGCCGCATGATCAACATTGCGATCGGGTTATCGGTGATCACTTTGCTGGCGTATTTGGTTTATCGCGGAGAAACGTCCGCGTTGTTCATTCACATGATCTGGGGCGTCACCAACATGATCACCACCTTGGCGTTCCTGGATCTTGCCGCGCGCGCCTGTCCGAAACGGGCAGAAGCTACTTTCTTCGCACTGCTCATGTCGATTTTCAATTTTGGCACACTGGCTTCGCAGAACATCGGGGCGCAGTTGTACACTTCGCTCGGCGAGGGATCGTTTGCATACACTTGGTTAGTAACCATCTCGACATGCACGACCGCCGCCATTTGGCTGTTCGTTCCGCTGATTCACATCGAACGCATCGAAGCACGCGCCCGCGACGATCAATCAAGCCAGCGTTGAATTTCTTAAGCGCCGTTCGCCGTTCTCATTCCATGATCGGATGCAGCAACCATCAAGTTTGGTAGTAAAATACCCGCCGTCTTATGCCTCGATCAATCATCGAGCTATTGATACACAACCCATCCAACACTAAGGACTCGAGTCATGTATGTCACCATCGTCTATGCTTCAGTCAAACCGGAAAAAGTGGAGGTATTTAAAGAAGCTTGCCGGTTGAATCACGAAAATTCGATCCGCGAACCCGGTAATTTGCGGTTTGACATTCTGCAATCCGCCAGCGATCCGGCCCAGTTTGTCTTTTACGAAGCTTATAAAACCCAGCAGGACGCCGCCGCACACAAAGAAACCGCACATTATTTGGCTTGGCGCGATACTGTCGCGGATTGGATGGCCGAACCGCGCAAGGGCATCGTTTATGACGGTTTGTATCCGATCGTGGGCAGCTAATGACTGCTTTTTCCATCGCCCGATTGCCGCGCATCGAATTTGGCGCAGGCGCCTTACAGAAACTACCGGATATTATCGCGAGTTATGGCGCGCGCGTTCTGCTGGTTACCGGCGCGCGTTCCTTTATCAATACCCCGCATTGGCAATTCCTGATCGATCAACTCGAACATCGCTCCATCACCTGGCGGCACTGCACCGTAGCGGAAGAACCCTCCCCCGCTTTGATCGACGAGCTCGTCAAAGCCCATGCCGGTGATGATTTCACCGCAGTAGCCGGTATCGGTGGCGGCAGCGCGCTCGATGCCGCCAAAGCGGTGGCCGGATTATTGCGAGTACGGCGCTCGGTGATGGATTATCTCGAGGGCGTCGGCCCGGAACTGCCGTATCAAGGCCCGGCCGTGCCGTTCATCGCTGTGCCCACTACCGCCGGTACCGGCAGCGAAGCGACCAAAAACGCCGTGCTCAGCGTGCAAGGCGAAAACGGTTTCAAGAAATCTTTCCGCCACGACAAACTGGTCGCCGAATACGCCATCGTCGACCCGGATCTGCTGGCCAGTTGCCCGGCCAGCGTGATCGCCGCCAACGGCATGGATGCGCTAACGCAACTGCTGGAATCTTATGTGTCGATTAAAGCCAACGCCTTCACCGACGCGCTGGCAATCAGCGGCCTGCAAGCCGCCCGTGACGCCCTGATCCCACTGTACCGCCAGCACGGTGATCTGGCACCCCAGCGCGAAAAAATGGCCTACGCCGCACTGCTTTCCGGCATCACGCTAGCGCAGGTAGGCTTGGGTTCGGTGCACGGCTTGGCATCCCCGCTCGGCGCCTTCTACCCGATCCCGCACGGCGCCGTCTGCGGCACCCTGGTCGCCGCCGCTACCCGGGCCAACATCGACAGCCTGTTAGCGCGAGAACCCAACAACCAAGCACTGGCGAAATATTTACACGTTGCGGAAATTCTCTGTGAAAAACGCTTTATCGACCCCGAAACGGCTTTTAATGCCCTAATCGATTTGCTGACACAGTGGACAGAAGAACTCGCCTTACCCCGATTATCGCATTATGGCTTACAAGAAACAGGACTCGGCAAAGTCATCGCCAATTGCCGCGGCAACAGCATGAAAACTAATCCGATTGTGTTGAATGATGATGAGATTCGGCAGATTTTGCTGGAGCGGTTGTGAAAAATTTACATTCCACAAGCAATTAGCAGCAATGTACTTATTAATTTATTGATTAAAATGAGTGTAATAATTCTGTCTTCATTCAAACAAATAAAAACTATCAGATTTCTATGAGCAGCAAAAATCAAAAATCCTTACGAATCCATCTTAGCTTTTGCATAGGTGTCTCGCGTCTTGCGAGGGGGATTCTTGGTAGACAACTTCGTTAAGCCAATGCATTCTCCCAAGATTGGGCAAAACATAGCAAGACGAGTAAATTCAGGCTTGAAAAATCTATTAAGCGCATGATTTATCAGTTCGCATATGACGATTGATATTTAACGTCACGCGTTATATCATTCCCAAATGATTAAAACATTCGCCACCAAAGAAACTGCTGCGGTGTTTGCTAATGAAAAAGTGCGGCGCTTACCGTCCAATATTCTCCAGGCCGCTCGTAGAAAATTGGCGCAGCTGCACAATGTCGCTTCTATTGAGGAACTTCGCGTACCACCTGGCAATAGAATTGAAAAATTGTCGGGGAACCGGAATGAATTGTGGAGCATCCGGATTAACGATCAGTGGCGGATTTGCTTTCGTTTTGAAGCCGGTGACGCGTACGATGTTGAAATTATCGATTATCATTAAGGAGCTTTATCGTGACCATTCGTATTGAAGACATACATGACCTGGATTTCAGCGATATCGCTACTGGTGAAAAATTGCTGCCGGTTCACCCTGGGGAAATTCTGCGCGAGGAGTTTCTCATTCCACTGAAGCTTACACCGCATGCGCTATCACTGGCCTTGCAGGTTCCAGCCCCACGCATCAACGATATCGTGCGGGAGCGCCGCGCTATTACCGTGGATACTGCGCTTCGGCTGGCGCGTTTTTTCGGCACTCGCGCGGAGTTCTGGATTGGGTTACAAACCGATTACGACATGGCAATCGCACGCGCCAGCTTAGGCGATGCGTTAAACCGGATTCAACGCTTCGAACCGGTTCAGTCATAATCCGTTTTCTACGATTTACCAAACACCTCCCCCAAAAAATTCTCAATCGACCGGTACGCCCGGTTCGCCGCCACTTCCCTGTAAACCGTGCCAAAACCCGGATTATTGGCTTTCGGGTTGGTGAAGGCGTGCATGGTTCCGCCGTAGACATGCACTTGCCAATCCACATTGGCGCGGGTCATTTCGGTCTCAAGCGCGAGCACTTGTTCGGGCGGCACCATCGGGTCGTCGTGGCCGTGCAGGCACAGCACTTTGGCGGTGATGGTTTCGTTGGGCACATTCCCCGGCGCGAGAATACCGTGGATGCTGATCACGCCTTTGACATCCGCGCCGGAGCGCGCCAGTTCGAGCACGCATAGGCCGCCGAAGCAATAACCCATTGCCGCAACCCGGGTTGCATCGACTTGCGGCAATTGCCGCACGGCATGCAGGGCGGCGTTGATGCGGCGGCGCAATAATGCCCGGTCTTGCGTAAACGGCGCCATCAACGCGCCGTTGCGGTCGGCGTCGCCATCGGCGCCGAATATGCCTTTACCGTACATATCCAACGCAAAACCGACGTAGCCCATATCGGCGATTCGTTCCGCGCCCTTGCACGCCAGTTCGCGCCGCCCGCTCCAGTCGTGCGACACCAGCACGGCGGGTTTGGGCGCGCCGGTATCGTGGTAGGCGAGATAGCCTTCGAGTTGCGTGCTGCCGTCTTGATAATCGATCGTTTTCGTAATCATGTTGCCACCTTTCCTTGAAAGTAGTGATAATCTCACGGTGTAGATGCTATTTCGATTCAATGAACCCAAAGGAGCTCACCATGAACAACAACCGCAATCGTTTGGCTATCGCTGTTTCGGCAGTATCGCTATGGGCATTGTCCAGTCACGTTTTCGCGCAGGATTTCCCGGTGCAAAAAGTGCTGCCGCTGGAATTATCAACCCAGGCGGCGATGGCGGCAATCAAAAAATGCCATGACGACGGTTTCAAAGTCAGCGTCGCCATTGTCGACCAATCCGGATTGCTCAAGGTACAACTGAAAGCCGACGGCGCCGGACCGCACACGCTCGATAGTAGCCGCCGCAAAGCCTACACCGCCAATAGCCTGCGTGATTCGACGCATAAATACGCCGTGCTGGTGGCGCAAAAGCCGGAATTGCAAAGTCTGACACGGCTGAACGACAACATTTTGTTACTGGGTGGCGGTTTCCCGATTAAGGTCGGCGGTGAAGTGGTCGGCGGCATCGGCGTTGGCGGAGCGCCGGGCATCGAGTTTGACGAAGTCTGCGCCAGCGCGGCGCTGAAAGTATTGAAAGCCGATGAAACGTATGAAAAGAAGTGACTATTTTTTACCCATCAATGCAGCATAGGCGATAAACAGCTCTTCCAGAAACAAACGCGGATTCAGCGGGTGATGCGACAATTGCTGCTTGGCATTGAGTCCCCGCGTGAAGGCCACGCATCCGGGTAAATCCATTTGCTGGCTGAGCGCCTGGATGGCAGGTAACTGTTTCACGTAGTAGCGGATTTTCCCGCTGGTGCGATAGCTGACCAGGTCGTAGCACCATTTCTGCAACCAATTGACGACGATGGATAGATTGGTTTGTTGCAAGGTTTCCGCCAGGGACAGCGGATCCAACCGGTTGGGGTGACCGATTTGTTCGATAAATTGCCCGTATTGCGCGGCATTTTCTCCCTTAGCCAGCAGCAGCGCCGTTAACGGAGAAAAACCGGCGGCCGCCAGGCTGGCTTCAGGGTCGCTGACTTCCTGCTGTTTTAACCAGGCCAGCGCTGCCGCGGCATCCGGTAGTGGCATCGCGATTTGCTGGCAGCGGCTGCGAATCGTCGGTAACAAACGCTGCGCTTGATGCGTCACCAACAGAAACAATACCTGTTCCGGCGGTTCCTCAAGTTTTTTCAACAGTGCGTTGGCTGCGGCGCTGTTCATGGTTTCCGCCGGATAAATCAGGATGATCTTGAGACCATTCTGATGTCCGCTCATATAAACGAAATCGGTCAGCTTGCGGATTTGCTCAACGCCGATTTGTTGACTGGCGCTTTTTTTCGGTGCAGCACCGCCGGATTTTTCTTCACTGTCTTCTTTTTCAGCGCTGCTGCTGGAGTTGGCGAGCAACGCTTCCGGCATGACCTGATAAAAATTGGGATGGCTGCTTTGCTCAAACCAACCGCAACTCAAACACGCTCCACACGCTTTTTGTTCCGCGGCAGGTGCCGCACAGAGCAATGATTTCGCCAATTGGCGCGCAAATTCGTATTTACCGGTGCCTTTTTTGCCTTTGAGCAGCAACGCGTGCCCCTGGAATTGACGGTTGTGCGTCAATCTCTGCCAGATGTCGTGTTGCCAGCTATAAATATCAGCCATGATTCAACAAAGGCTGCAATGTCTGTTCAACTGCCGCTTTGACTTCCGCTAAGGATTGGCTGCTGTCGATGATTTTAATGCGGCCGGGAAACTGCCGGGCCCGGTCCAGATACGCTGCGCGCACGCGCTGAAAAAAATCGCCCCGTTCTTTTTCAAATCGGTCGGCGGCCTTGATTTGACTGACACGCTGTTGTCCCACTTCCACCGGCACATCGAAATATAGCGTCAAATCGGGTTGCAAAGTACCCTGTACCCAGTGTTCGAGAATTTCCAGTTTACCGGTATCCAATCCCCTCCCTCCGCCTTGGTAGGCAAAACTGGCATCGGTGAAACGATCCGATATCACCCACTGCCCTTGCGCCATCGCAGGCAGAATCACTTTATCCAAATGCTCACGCCGCGCCGCGAACATCAGCAAAGCTTCGGTCTCCGCGTGCATGGTCATCGATTTATCCAGCAACACAGCGCGCAATCGCTCCCCCAATTCGGTGCCGCCCGGCTCACGTGTGACGACGGCCTGCAACCCCGCATGCTGTAACAACTCGACAATCCACGCCAGCTGCGTCGATTTTCCGGCGCCATCGATGCCTTCGAGTGTGATGAATTTGCCTTGCTTCATGCGATTCCGGTTTTCAAGTTTTAGAAGGTACGCTACCATGCGCGATCAGTTAATTCGGCTTATTTTAACGCATGCCAATCGATGCCGCAGGTCTTCTGGATTTCGCTCAATTCATCGCTTCGCCCAATTGCGATGAACGCCCGGCGGGCACGGAAATCAGCTTACTGGTGATCCACAATATCAGCCTGCCGCCGGATGAATTTGGCGGCAGCGGCGTAATCGAGCTGTTCACCAACCGCATCGATCCGGCTGCACACCCCTATTATCAAGCGCTACAAGGTCTGAAAGTATCGGCGCATTTTTTCATCCGCCGCGACGGCGCTCTGATTCAATTCGTACCGTGCAGCCAGCGCGCCTGGCATGCGGGTGTCTCAAACTGGCAAGGCCGCGAACGCTGCAACGATTTCTCAGTCGGCATCGAGCTTGAAGGCAGCGATACCACACTGTTTACCGATGCGCAATATGAAGTACTGATCGCTTTGACGCAATGTTTGTGCGAACAATATCCGATTCAGAATATCGCCGGGCATTCGGACATCGCCCCCGGGCGCAAAACCGACCCGGGGCCTTGGTTTGATTGGCAGCGCTACACCACCGATGCAAATCGCGGCGATTTATTCCGTGCGGCCGGGCATGTCTCAATCGGCCATGAAAAACCATAGAACTGCCTAACTTGGATCAGCAACCTCATGGCTCGCCAAACAGAAAAAATTCTGAAAAAGAATCTGACTGACTAAGATTCCAGTTTGTTATTTCAATCATTGATACCAATGATTTGTTTTCTGTATAAATTGGGATACAATCTTGCCGATGAATACGATTCAAACTACAGAAATTTTCGATAAATGGTTCGATGAATTGAGGGATCGAACAGCCAAAGCGCGGATTCAGGCGCGCATCGACCGGGCGGAAGATGGCAATTTTGGCGATTGCAAGCCTGTTGGAGAAGGAGTATCCGAAATGCGCATTCATGTCGGTGCCGGATATCGCGTGTATTACAAACAAGTTGGCATGGAAATATTTTTGTTGCTGGCTGGTGGAGACAAATCGACACAACAATGGGATATAGAAACAGCGCTTGAATTAGCGCGAAAAATTAAGGAATAACCAATGGATAAAATCAAATTGCGGCGCTGGGATAGCGCCGAACACCTCAAAACTGAGGAAGACATCGCACTTTACCTCGAAGCCTGCCTGGAAGAGGCTGGCGATGATGCTGCTTTTATCGCCAAAGCGCTTGGAAACATAGCCCGTGCGCGCGGCATGACTCAGCTTGCACACGATACCGGACTTGGCAGAGAAAGCCTTTACAAAGCTTTATCCGGAGACGGCAATCCCAGCTTCTCCACGATCCTGAAAGTCATTAAGGCGCTCGGATTGAAACTGCATGTCGGAACACCCGGGCACTGAGTTTATCCGCAAATTGAGAAAGGATCTGATTGACTAAGATTCCAATTTGACACGATGGTCATTGTATGACCGTCATGTCAAGAGACGACTTCTTGCGCTGTTAGCCTACGCAAGGCAAATGCTAATGAGATTAAATGCTATGTATCTCAAGACTAAATCAGACAAAAAAGTGTATTTGCCAACACCGGAAGAAGATGCCGTCATCACCGCAGCCGCGATGTCCGATCCAGATGCGTTGCCGCTAACCGATGCCGAGTTTGCAAAATTGAAACGGGTAGGCCGTCCGCGCGAAGTGGTCGATGCATTCCGCGCTACCGGCAGCGGCTGGCAGACGCGCATGGATGAAGCACTCATGGAGTGGATACGGGAGCATCGTTCATGACTGACAGGCGAAAGTGAAACACTCTCAAGGAAGCAACAAAACGTAGCTTATAGGTGGCGAGCATTTGGTCTATTCTCAACACCGCAGATTTGATGTTGGGCTTTCTTCGACAGCCCAACCTACCGCGCTCCATGCTTTCGATTTCATGTTTTTTCTTATTTGAGTAGCAGTTTAATTAACCGACCAGCCAATAACACACCGTCGTGATCACCGCTGCGCCGATGAAATTAAGCACCAACCCTTCGCGCACCATGCTGCTGATCGGCACTGCACCGGTGCCGAACATGATCGCATTCGGCGCCGTGCCGACCGGCATCATGAAACCATAGCTGGCGGCCATCGCGGCCGGCAACATCAGCAGCGCGGGATCGACATTGGCGGCTAACGCAGCCGGACCGAGAATGGGCATCAACAAAACGGTGATGGCCGTATTACTCGTTATTTCAGTAAGAAAAGTTACCGATAATGCAACGAATACAATGATGATCAACGGATGCAGACCAGACAGAACGGACAACTGCTCGCCCACCGCTTGCGACAATCCGGTTTCCATGAATGCCTGCGCAATCGCAATCCCTCCGGCAAACAAAATCAAAATACCCCACGGCACCTTGACGGCAGTATCCCAGTCCAGCAATTGGCCGCCACGGCCGTTCGGAATCAGAAACATCGCCACCACGGCGATCAATGCCACCGTCGCATCGCTCGCCCCTTTCAGTCCCAGCCAGACGCTCCAACCACCGAACGGTTCGTTGCGCGTGATCCACGCCAGCACGGTCAGCCCGAAAATCAGCAGCATGCGCCGCTCTTCCGCACGCCACGGCCCCGCCGGAAGCATCGTCAAATCACCCTTGAAATGCAAGTGCCGGGTCAGCCACAAACCGGCCAGCGGCGTCATCAACAGCACCACCGGCACGCCCCAGCTCATCCATTGCGTAAAACTGACCGTGATCCCCGTGAAGCTTTCATACTCGCGCATGAACACCAGATTCGGCGGCGTGCCGATTGGCGAACCCAATCCGCCGATACTGCTGCCGTAGGCGACCGACAACAGCAACGGAATGGCCAGTTTTTTGTCGCCACTCTGATCGATCACCGCCAACGCCAGCGGCAACATCATCAGCGTGGTCGCGGTATTGGAAATCCACATGCTGATAAACGCACAAGCGCACAAAAACCCGAATACGATGCGCCGGCTGCTATGCCCGCCGACGATGCGAATCAGCCCAAGCGCCAGCCGGTGATGCGCGCCGGAATGCGCCAGCGCTGCCGAAATCATGAAACCGCCGAGCATCAGCAACACCATATCGTCGCCGTACGCTCGCGCGATGTCCTCCTTGGTCAACACCCCCGTTAGCGGAAACACCGCCAACGGAATGATCGACGTCACCGGAATCGGAATCGGCTCAAGAATCCACCAGACGACGCACAAAGTGACGATTGCCCCGGCCCAACAGGCTTTGGTGTCCCAACCGGAGGCGTTCATGCTCACGGCCATAACTATGGCGAAGCAGGGACCGAGAATAAGCGACCAATACCGGATCATAGTTTCTTTGTAATTCCTTATATTTCCACTTGTACAATTAACAATAGCAATTATTCATGAGTGCCTTCCTGAATGACAGTAGCAATATCTACCCCCCACACATATCAAAGGAGTAATACAGTAGAATTTTCTATCAAAGAACAGATTATCATCCACTTATTGCGTGAAGTGGTTGATGCGTTCCGCGTGCTACCTGCAGCGACTGGCAAACGCACATGGAATGGACACGAGAGCATCGTCCGTGATTGGCAACGAATGAAAAACATTTTCAAGGAAACAAAAAGATGCAGCTATAAGTAACGAGTATTTTACGCCCACTCTCAACACTGCAGGCCTGATGTTGGATTGTTAAAGAAAACCCAACTTATCGTACCACTATGTCAAGACAAGACCCCTTGCTGTGCTTTTGATAGAAGCACGCTAATGGGTAACCCCATTGATTCCATGAAGTGAAAAGGAAAACCATGAAAAAAACATTTCTGAAATTTTTACCACTGGTATTTGCATTAACCAGTTGCAATCTTGGATCAAGTGACTCCGAAGAACTTGAGAAAATGAAATTAATAGTCAAAGAGATGTTAATTGACCGAGAATCAGCGCAATTCTCGGAATTGAAGTACTACAAGTCAACCAACTATGGTTGCGGTAATGTAAATGCCAAAAATAAGTTTGGAGCATACGTTGGAAAGAAAAAATTTATAGTTTCACTTGATCAAAATTTGGCTGTAATAGATTCTGACAGAGAAATGCCAGAAGCTCCATCAAGACCTTATACAGCTAGCGACGCCACCAACAGTAGCATACTGACAACCATGAACTACGTGATGGAATCCGCAAAATGGGCAGAAGCATTTGAAAGAAAAAGAAACCTTCAAATGACTTTTAATGAAATTATCGCCGAGAAGTGTACTGATACACCACCTAAGCTGTAAGAAACCTCAGGGTTGTTTACAGATAGGTTGATTGAAATAAGCGTTGAGTATTTCATAAGGGGTGGCATTATTCAAACTCTTATGAGGCTTAACGGTATTGTA
>NZ_QPHG01000043.1:0-25128 GCF_040240425.1 Nitrosomonas sp.
CTTGTGACTGTAATCAAGATCGGCAAAACTCGTTTGGTGTGGCATGGCGTATTTAGAAGGTCGTTAATAAATCTATTATCTCAACAAACCTCGGGATTTGTTCAGCGGTTCCCTAGGGGATTAGAAACAAGCTCTGCATGCTGCATGAGTTGCAGTTTTGATAGCTGCGCATACACACTTATCATCTCATCCGATTCCCAATCACCGAGTTCCTGCAACACATTCATGGGTGTATCTTGCTGTGCTAGCCAGCTTACGCATGAATGGCGCAGATCGTGCCATCTGAATGGAGTTGCCCTCTTTGAACGGACACATTAAGTTCTGTTTAAAGGAGAAATAAGATGACACAAAACTACAAGCCAGCCTAGCCGGCGGAGTTTCGCCAGCAGATGGTGGAATTGGTAGCATTGGGCAAATGTCCGAAGCAATTATCGAAGGAATTTGGTTGCCACTATACTTCGATATAATCATGGTGTCGTGCCGCGGGCGTGCCCTATGGATCAAACCAGGTAATTGTCCCGGCTTCGGTCTTGAGGGGTGTTTCCTTGAATAGCAACGAGCGGCAGGAGCTGCTGGAATTGCGCAAGAAGCTCAAGCGTGTGGAGATGGAGCGTGACCTATTGGCAAAGGCTACGGCCTGGTTTGCAAACAACAAAGATTGATTGGAAAGGTGTACCAACTTATCAAGGCAAACCGGGCACAATTTCCGGCTCGTAGACTATGTGAAACATTGGGTGTATCGCACAGCGGTTACTATGACTGGATTAAACGCACGCCTGGTCAGCGGGTCATTGCCAACTGCCAATTGATCGAGCAGATCATGGCTATATACCGCACAAGTAATGGTACGTATGGCCGCCCGCGCATTACCGTTGAACTGGCCGATCTTGGTATCAAGGTCAATCACAAGCGCGTGGGCAGGTTGATGCGTGAAGCAGGGATTAAGGGAGTGAGCCGTAGACGTGGTTTTGTAATCACAACTCAACGGAGCTGGCATGATCGGCCTGCTCTGGATCTGGTGCAACGTCATCTGAAAGCAACCAGCATCAATCAACTATGGGTTGCGGACATGACGTATATTCCCACCTGGGCAGGATTTTTGTACTTAGCCGTGGTCATCGATGTATTCAGCCGTAAGGTGGTGGGTTGGTCTTTCGGTGAAACCATGACAGCAAACCTGGTGATCAGTGCCCTGAGCATGGCATTAATCACCCGCAAACCGGGCAAAGTGATTCACCACAGTGGTCAAGGCAGTCAAAGTGGATTCAACCGTTTGTCGCAACACATTTGATTATGGAGGTGTTTATGGGACGACCAGCAGGATGGATGCAAAAGTTGACGAAGAGAGGGGCGATGCGCTCGCCAGGTGCGCCGTCACTTCGCAACGAGATTGAGCGGTTATTTTGGGAGCAGATTGCAACCGGGATAACAAGCGAGAAAGCGGCAGAGGCTGTTGGTGTATCGTCAGCGGTGGGCTCACGCTGGTTCCGTTATCGTGGAGGGATGCCATTATTCATGTCTAATCCATATCCGAAAGATACTTGTCATTTGCTGAGCGAGAAGAGATTGGACTGCTGCGAGCGCAAAGTGTTGGCGTGCGTGAGATTGCTCGCCGCCTTGGGCGAAGTCCGTCGACAATTTCACGGGAGCTGACTCGCAATGCTGCGACTCGCGGCGGTCGGCTTGAGTATCGCGCTTCAGTCGCACAGTGGAAGGCGGAACTGGTTGCCAAGCGACCGAAAACGGCGAAACTCGTGACAAACCCGCGATTGCGCCAATATGTTCAAGACTGCTTGGAAGGGAAGATTCATGGCGCTGATGGGCGTAAAATTGTGGGATCTCAACAGGCGCCGTTCATAGGACGAAATAAGCCACATCGTGGTGACCGTAAATGGGTCAAAGGCTGGTCGCCTGAACAGATTGCTAATCGGTTACTACTCGATTTCCCGGAGGACAAATCCATGCGCATCTCTCACGAAGCCATCTATCAGGCGCTTTACATTCAAGGTCGAGGTGCTCTCAAACGCGAGTTGGTGAGTTGTCTGCGCACGGGGCGAGCGTTGCGCGTACCGAGAGCCAGGGCACAGGCTAAAGTATGGGCTCATGTTAGCAAGGATGTTATGATCTCCAGTCGCCCTGCGGAGGTGGAAGACCGTGCTTTACCTGGGCATTGGGAAGGTGACCTGATCATCGGTCTGAATCGATCCGCAATCGGGACGTTGGTCGAGCGCTCAAGCCGATTTACCATGCTTACCCATCTGCCACGCGAGAAAGGCTATGGGCTGACTCCCAGAACGAAGAATGGCCCCGCATTTGCTGGCTACGGAGCTGTACTATGACTAATGCACTGAAAAAGACAGTAACGAGCCTACCCACCCAGTTGTGGCAATCATTAACTTGGGATCGTGGAAAGGAACTATCGGATCACGCCCGATTTACGATCGAATCTGGTGTTAAGGTGTTCTTTGCTGACCCAAATAGCCCATGGCAGCGCGACACCAATGAGAACACCAACGGTCTTCTGCGGCAATGCTTTCCAAAAGGCACCGATCTATCTCGCTGGAGTGCTAAAGAGATCCAGGCAGTAGCTCATACGCTGAACACCAGGCCTCGGAAAACACTTGGATGGAAAACACCAGCAGAAGCACTAAACGATTATCTAAAATCTATTCAACAACCTAGTGTTGCGACGACCGGTTGAATCCACCGTAATGAGGTTCAATCTGCGACAGCAACACTTGCCAGGGTATTACCCCTTCCATCTCGCTTAAGAAAACCTCCCGCCGTGTCCGGCGTTTCTTATGATTGTAATCAAGATCGGCAAAGCTCGTTTTGTGTGACATGGCGTATTTAAAAGGTCGTCAATAAAATCTATTATCTCAACAAACTTCGGGATTTGTTCAGTGGTTCTCTAGAGTAAGCATGTGCTTTGAGGGGTATCGAAATTACCACTTTTTCTTGGGTTCACTTTTTGTTCCGTTTGAATCTTGAAGCTTTAATGCTTCTAATTACAGTAAGCTTTGTCATCATTGATCACAGTTGATGGTAAATTTTCTATCGATTATTTTTCCTCGTTCAATGCATACACCGAGTTTTTTTACCCCACGAATAATCCCCAGCTTCGCAATACTAACTTTGACCCACGGCGCGTGAAAGTCGGTCAAAATAGTTTGCGCAATATGTTCGGCCAGCGCTTCCAGCAGCGAAAAGTGTTTGTTGGTGAGAATGTCGTTGATGCGGTCGACGATCAGCGCGTAATCGAGCGCGTCGTCGATGTTATCGGTCTGGCAGGCGCGGCTGCTGGGCAGGGCGATTTCCAGGTCGAGCTGGATGGTTTGCGGCACAATGCGCTCCCATGGGTATACGCCGATCAGCGTTTTGGCTTTGAAGTCGTGCAGAAAAATAATATCCATTGATGATTAAGCGCTAAAATGTGCGGATTGTTCGGGTATGGCCGGAAGCTTTTGCGAGCGGGCGATACCGGATTCTAGTCTATTTTTTCCAGGTGATGCTAATCCGATGACATTATTGTTGTTTGCCGTGCTGGCTTATTTGCTGGGCTCCGTGTCGTTTGCGCTGATTTCCAGTTGGATTTTTAAATTGCCCGATCCGCGCACCTACGGTTCCAAAAACCCAGGCGCGACCAATGTGCTGCGTAGCGGCAAGAAAGCTGCGGCGGTACTGACCTTGCTCGGCGATGCCGGGAAAGGCTGGCTGGCGGTATTTCTGGCGCAAACTTATGCGCCGCAGTGGGGTTTGGGAGATGAAGCGGCCGCCGTGGCGGCGTTGGTGGTGTTTCTCGGGCACGTGTTCCCGGTTTTCTTGCGTTTCCAAGGCGGCAAAGGTGTGGCGACGGCGGTCGGTGTGTTGCTCGGTTTGAATGTGTGGCTGGGATTGCTGGCGATGGCGACTTGGTTGGCGGTTGCGTTCACTTGGCGTATTTCGTCGCTGTCCGCTTTGATTGCGGCGGTGTTAGCGCCGCTGTATGGTATCGCTCTGCTCGGTTTTGAAGTCAGCACCTTGGCGGTTTCGGCGATGTCATTGCTGTTGATCTGGCGACATCAATCGAACATCGTTAATCTGCTGGCGGGTAAGGAAGGGCGGATTGGCGAGAAAAAGGAACCCGGGGTTTAATCGGCTTCCGGCGTTTCCAGCATCTCCAAATTCCAGCGTGCATTAACGGTAAAGCTGTGTGCCGGTTGCCGGGCGGATTCCGGCATTGCTTGCAGCCGCAGGGCACCGGCAAACGCAATCATCGCGCCATTGTCGGTACAGAATTCCAGTTCCGGATAAAACACTGTGGCGCCTTTGGTTGCGGCTTTGCCGCTGAGATTGCGACGCAGTTGTTCGTTCGCGCCGACACCTCCGGCTACTACCAGTTGCTTCAGCCCGGTTTGACTTAACGCCATCAACGATTTTTCCGTCAGCACATCCACTACGGCTTCTTGAAACGCCAGTGCGATATCGGCGCGGATTTGATCGGTGATTTCCTGTTTGTTGATCACAGTCAGCACCGCGGTTTTCAGTCCGCTGAAACTGAAATTCAGATCGCCGCTGTTAAGCATGGGGCGCGGCAGTTTGAATTTCCCGGGCCGTCCTTGCCGGGCGAGCTGCGATAATGCTGCGCCGCCGGGATAGCCTAATCCCAATAGCTTGGCGGTTTTGTCGAACGCTTCACCGGCGGCGTCGTCGACGGTTTCACCCAATAATTTGTAATGGCCGACGGCATCGACTTGCATTAACTGCGTATGTCCACCCGATACCAACAGTGCGATGAATGGGAAGCGTGGCGCCGGGGTCGATAGCAACGGCGACAGCAGATGGCCTTCCAAATGATGGATGCCGAGCGCCGGAATGTTCAACGCAAAACTCATCGCTGCGCCGATGCTAGCGCCGACCAATAGCGCACCGGCCAAACCGGGGCCTTGCGTGTAGGCGATGGCGTTGATATCGCGCAGTTCGCATCGGGCTGAGTGCAATGCTTGCCGGATCAAAGGGAGCACGCGCCGGATATGGTCTCGCGACGCCAGTTCCGGGACCACGCCGCCGTATTCGCTGTGCATCGCGATTTGCGAGTAGAGCGTATGACTCAGTAGGCCGCGCTCTGTGTCAAAGAGCGCGATTCCGGTTTCATCGCAGGAAGTTTCAATACCGAGAACAAGCATCAGGAAAAGTGAGGGTTGGTTTAATGTGGGATTGACCGTAGGCCGTTATTTTATCACGATACACTGCGGCGGTTTGTTTGCGTGCGGACTGGAAGATAGATGCCGGGGCTGTATCGAAAATCAGGTCTGTGCTAAAGTTCGTTTTTTGTAATTTTTAGGGCACGAGGTAAGTCATGGATTATAACTACGAATCTGAACACACCAAATTTATGCGTGAATTTCTGGAAAAGAATCCGCAAGTGGAAGAAAAACGCTTGGCTGCGCGGAGCGTATGGTGGGATAAAAAACAGAACTTGGAAGAGCGTAAGCGTTTTAAGGAAGCCGCTGAACCGATGAAACCCTATGTTTATTTTGGTGGATAAGATTTTGTAACCATTCAGCCGCGCTTCAATCGATAGCAAGCTGATCTCCGGGGGTGTTGCCATGCAGCGATGGATTGCCGTTTTAACCGCATTTGTCCTGACGGCATGCGCGAATCTGAACGGGGCGGCTGATAAAGCACAACGCAACGAGGAACAATTTGCCGGAGAACATGCCGCGCTCGCAGCGTGCGTGGTGGCAAAATTACAATCCGACGGGCGGTCGTTCTTGCGGCCGCTGCAATTCAAAAACCGCCAATATCCAGATATGCATGCGTCGGAGATTCATGCCTACGATACCCGGTATCTACGCAACGCCATCGCGACTTATGCGCCTTCAAATCCCGATGCGATTTTGATTTATGGCAATCCGGCGCTGGAAATTCAGTCCGCCGCGCAACGTAATGACAATGACAAGCCGGTTTATGCTTTCGCTTTGCTGCTGCAGCAAGCGGATGATGCGAAAGTTACCGCATCCTTGCGCGGTGATCCATTCTTCGCCAATATTGCCTGGAAAATCGTGGAGTCATGTGTGGCTACCACGGCCAAACCTTGATTCCTCAGGCTTGATTCCGCCTGCTAGTTGTTATTCCCGGATTTTGCCAATAAGACATCCAGCGCGCGCGTGCTGAGAATGCGTTTGAGGATGCCGAACAGGTACGTGGGAACGGTCACATAGTAACGCGCTTGGGGTTTTTCTGCTTCCAGCGCGTGAATCACACGCTTGAGTACCGCCTCGGGCGGCAGCGTGAAGGGAACGGCCGGTCCCGGTTTGTTCAGACGGCTTAGCACACCTTGGTACTTCTCCCGGTGAAAGCTGTTTTCAATGTCGATGTATTTTTGCAGTGCTTGGACGGCGTTCGTGCGAAACTGGCTGGCGATCGGCCCCGGTTCGATCAGACTGACATATACATTGCTGCCCTTGAGTTCCAGCCGCAGCGTGTCGCTCAATCCTTCGATGGCATATTTGGAAGCATTGTAAGCGCCGCGGAAAGGCAGGGCGACGAAGCCGAGCACCGAACTATTTTGGATGATCCGTCCGCATCCTTGGCGGCGCATGACCGGTATCACAAGATTGGTTAATTCCTGCCAGCCGAACACATTGGTTTCGAATTGCGCGCGCAGGGCGTCACGGTTCAAGTCTTCGACAGCACCCGGCAAGCCGTAAGCGCCATTGTTGAATAGCGCATACAATTCACCGCCGGTGCGGCGCATAGCTTCTTCAAAAGCAAAATGAATCGAATTGGAATCGTTTAAATCCAGACGGAAGCTTTCCAATCCTTCGGCCAGCAGTTTTTCTACGCTAGAGCGTTTTCTGGCTGTGGCAAATACGCGGTAACCGCGTTCCTGCAATCCCTTGGCGGCGCAATAGCCGATTCCGCTGGAACATCCTGTGATTAATATGGTTTTTTTCATTTATTCAGATCAACTTGTAATGGGTATTTCTATTTTCTGAAGCTTGACACCGGATTCAGTGCAGCGATAGCATCAATTGCGGATGATAAGCTTTTCACAACAGAAAATAACATAATCGAAGACTATTCATGGCAAAAATTATATTCAGGTTAAATGATGTTCCCGATGATGAAGTACACGATGTGCGCGAATTATTAGCCAGCCATGCGATTGACTTTTATGAAACTTCGGCGGGAAATTGGGGGGTATCGATGCCGGCGATATGGCTCAAAGAGGACGGCCAGTTTGAACAGGCACGCGAGCTGCTGGATGCTTATCAAAAGGAGCGGACGATCAGAATGCGGGCGGAATATGCTCGTCTCAAGCAAGAGGGGAAAAATAAAACCTTCTTTGATGCGGTTAAAGAGAAGCCGGTTAGTTTTACGATCCATTTGGCGGTTGCGTGGCTGGTTATTTATTTGTCTATCCAATTGGTTCTGGATCTTGCTCAATAGAAGACATTTTTCATGCCAGCAATTTTCTTCGCGCAATACGGTATGATAGCGATCCAAACCTTGTTTTATCCAGGAATATTCTAAAAAGGAGAGAGAACATGAAATATACGTTGAAAGCAATGGCTGCTGTATTTGCGATAACCTCGGTGTATGCCTACGCTGGCGGAGATCCTGAACACGTTAAGTTTCCTGAAGGCTATAGCAAAACTTTCACGCAATACGGCACCATGAATCGTGCGAATCAAACCCAGGTGGCCAAGTTGTATGCCAACGAGGCTGCGATTTCCGGCTATAAGCAAGGAAATAAGAGTGCTCCCGGTGGCGTTGTGGTAATGGAAATCTATACCCCTAAAAAAGGCGCGGATGGTAAGCCTGTTGCCGGTAGCGACGGACTCTTCGAGATCGATTCGCTGGCTGCGGTTGCGGTGATGGAAAACAGGAGTAATTGGGATGCCGCCTTTCCAAAGGAAAATCGCACCGGAGATTGGGGATTCGCTCTTTACAATCCCGATGGCACCGCTAAAAGCAACGATTTGAACTGTGTGCAATGCCATACACCGCTGCAAGCGCAGGATTATTTGTTTACATATCAGAAGCTGGTTGATTTCGTGAAGAAATAAGCAACCGGATCAACTGAGCGGGTGATTCTGTTTTAACAGATAGTCTGCTCAGTGATTGCCTGACTGTGCATGAAGACTTCTGACTTCATGGTTGATTACAGTGCATTGATAAGCTTAATCTTCTCGCTACTACGGTAAATCATGCCGGCAGTGCCGCGTAATTCAATAAGCGGCTTCATTTAGACAGCCCAAAGAACCGATGAGCGATCCAGTTCTCAATTTAGATAAACTCAATACCTGGCGACAAATGGATCCCGAGGGTGGAGCCGGGTTTATAAAAAAACTGATCACCATTTATTTGTCGTCTGCACCTGCATTTCAGATACGGATTGAGCATGCTATTCAAGCTGCGGATAGCGATGCATTGGTCAGAGCGGCACATACTTTCAAGTCCAGCGCATCAAATATCGGCGCCGAATTACTTGCTGATATTTGCCGCCAATTGGAAGAATATGGTGATAAGAATCAGCTCAGCGAAGCTACTGAGTTGCTGGTAGAAATGCAAAATGAATCCCAGCGGGTGATAACCGCGTTAGAAGAGTTATTGGAGAAATGTTGATTTGCAATGCAATTTGCGGGGTTTGTTGCGCGCCGGTTTACCATTACCATCCGCAGAGGGAAATCCATGCGTGAGGTTGTGATTTTAAGCGGTGTGCGTACGGCGATAGGCGATTACGGTGGCGCGCTCAAACAGGTTGCGCCCGTTGATCTGGCGGCGAAAGTGGTTCGTGAAGCAGTGTTGCGCGCCAGGATTGATCCTAATGAAGCCGGGCACCTGGTTTTTGGCAACGTCATACACGGTGAGACGCGCGATATGTATTTAGCGCGCGTGGCTGGCATCAACGGCAGTTTGCCGCACCATACTGCGGCGCTGACGGTAAACCGGCTGTGCGGAAGCGGCCTGCAGGCCATTATTTCAGCCAGTCAGAATATATTGCTTAATGATACCGATGTGGCCATTGCGGGCGGAGCCGAATCCATGAGCCGTGGCGGTTATTTATTGCCAGCACTGCGTTGGGGGCAACGCATGAACGATGGCGGTACTGTGGACATGATGGTGGGTGCGTTAACCGATCCCTTCGATACTGTGCATATGGGAATTACAGCGGAAAATATTGCTGCCAAGTGGCAGATTAGCCGGGAAGCGCAGGATGCATTTGCCGTGGAAAGTCATCGGCGTGCGCTTTGGGCGATAAAAAATGGTTATTTCAAAGAGCAGATACTGCCTGTGGAAGTGATTGAACATAAAAAAACCGTTATTTTCGATACTGATGAACATCCGCGTGAAAATACGAGTATTGAAAGCTTGGCGAAATTACGTCCGGTTTTTCAGAAAAACGGCACGGTGACGGCCGGTAACGCTTCCGGCATTAACGATTGCGCAGCGGCATTGGTGTTGATGGAGAGTGACGTAGCGCAGAAGCGTAACCTCACTCCGATGGCGCGGCTGGTTTCGTATGGTCATGCCGGTGTTGATCCTAAATTTATGGGCATTGGTCCAATTCCCGCAGTTCAGAATGCGTTGCGGCGTGCTGGGCTTAAGATATCGGATATCGATGTCATTGAATCCAATGAGGCGTTTGCTGTGCAAGCATGCGCAGTAGCAAAGGAATTGCAGTTTGATCCGGAAAAAACCAATCCGAATGGTGGTGCTGTGGCGTTGGGTCACCCGATCGGTGCAACGGGAAGTGTTTTGGTAATCAAGGCGATTTACGAGCTGCAACGTTGTGGCGGGCGATATGCGCTAGTTACAATGTGCATCGGCGGCGGACAAGGGATTGCTGCTGTTTTTGAAAGACTTTGAAAGATTCTAGAATGTTGGTTAACTGGAATTTCGCATTGACTGGGGTGGGTAATTAAGCTATAGTCACGGCTTTTTTAAGTACGGGTAAAGCTGTCTTTCCAAGGGCAGGTGGTGAACATGTCTTGGATTAAGAATAGGCCGCTCAAGATTGTTTTGCGCGTGCAGTTGCTGATAACACTGGTGGTAGCAGTTGCCGTAGGTGTTTTTCTTGGCATGCAAAGTGCGATTTCAGCGGCGTTGGGAGGGAGCGTAAGTGTGATTTCCTCGGCAGCGTATGCAATCATCGTTTCTCATCACAAAGGTTATACCGCAGGAGAAACGGTTAGAACGGCACTAAGAGCAGAATCAGTAAAAATAATATTGACTGTAAGCTTGTTATGGGTAGTGTTTAAATTTTATGAAAATCTAAATGCGTTCGCGTTTATCGGAGCATTTATCCTGACAGTTTTAGCTTATAGCATGGCATTGTTGGTATCAGACGATACAAAGTAAGATAAATTTATAAAAGTAAAGTAGGCACGCATGGCATCGGGAACAGAACTTACTCCAACATCATATATTGATCATCATCTAACCTATTTAACAACGCAAGTCAGTGAAGGTTCTTTTTGGGTGTTGCATGTTGATACTTTGATCACATCCATAATCCTCGGTGTTATCAGTTTCGGTTTTATTTGGTTAATTGTGCGTAAAGCTACGCCCGGTGTGCCTTCTAAAAGCCAAGCATTCGTTGAGCTTGCGGTTGAGTTTATTGATAACGAAGTAAAAAATACATTTCATGGTAATCGGCATGTGCTGGTTGCGCCTTTGGCATTGACTGTATTCATATGGGTTCTGATGATGAATGCCATGGATATACTGCCAATCGATATTATGGCGTGGGTTACGGAAAATGTATTCGGATTGCATAATTGGAAGATTGTGCCTACAACGGATGTCAATACGACTTTTGCGATGGCTCTTTCAATATGGTTTTTAATGATTTTCTTTAATCTCAAGGTCAAGGGATTCGGCGGGTGGATGCATGAGCTGTTCTGTACGCCATTTGGTAAAAATCCGTTGCTCTGGATATTGAATTTGTTGTTTAATTTTATCGAGTATGTATCCAAGCCTTTGTCTCATTCGCTACGGCTTTTCGGGAATATTTATGCAGGCGAGATAATTTTTCTGCTGTTGGGTATGTGGGCAGCTACGGGTGTGTCGGGTACAATTTTTGGTTCGATTTTAGGGGCTGGTTGGGCAATATTTCATATATTGATCGTTACCTTGCAAGCATTTATTTTTATGATGCTGACAGTGGTTTATATATCAATGGCGCACGAATCTCACTAAAGTAAATTTTATAAGCTCATCTAGTAACATATTATTAATCTTAAAAAAGGAAATTAAAATGGAGAATTTGCAGTTTTTAGCAATGATTCAGGCGTATACCGGAATAGGTATTGGTTTGATGATCGGACTTGGTGCAGCAGGCGCATGTATTGGTGTGGGTGTTATGTGTAGCCGTTTTCTTGAAGGTGCGGCACGTCAACCGGAAATGATACCGACTCTGCAAGGTAAAGTGTTTCTTTTGCTTGGTTTAACTGATGCGTCTTTCATTATTGCTGTTGGTCTGGCTATGCTGTTTGCATTTGGAAACCCATTGTTGGCAGTGATTCAATAACAATGCTGTTGTTGTTTAGATCAGAAATTACAGGCTTGTCATGAATATTAACTTTACTTTAATTTCTCAGGCGATAGCCTTTTCGGTATTTATTTGGTTCACGGTCAAGTTTGTGTGGCCGCCACTCCTGCGTGCGATAGAAGAGCGTCAAAAAACGATAGCCGATGGTTTGGCTGCCGGAGAGCGTGGCCGTCATGAATTGGAGCTGGCCAGTCAACGCTCATCTGATGTGTTGAGAGAAGCGAAACAACGTGCTTCAGAAATTATTCTGCAAGCTGAAAAACGAGCTACCGAAATCGTCGAGGAAGCTAAGCGAACCGCAAAAGAAGAAGGCGATCGCATTATAACGGGTGCCAAAGCGGATATTTCGCATGAAGTATTCAGCGCAAAAGAAGCGTTGCGTCAGCATGCAGCTCAGTTGGCAATTGCTGGTGCAGAGAAAATATTACGCCGGGAAGTTGATGCTAAAGCGCATGCGGATATATTGATTGCAATTGAGGAAGATTTGAAATAATGGCTGAAGCGATTACAGTTGCGCGACCCTATGCGGAAGCAGTATATAAGCATGCTGTTGCTAACGAGAGTTTGTCGCAGTGGTCAAAAATATTGCAGCTAGCTGGAATGATTGCTGAAGATAATGATATGAGATCACTGATCGGTAATCCAATAATTTCAGCAAAACAACTTGGCGAAATATTTCTAGAGATCGGGAAGAGTAAATTTAATTCCGAAGCTCGTAATCTAGTGATGCTGCTGGCAGAGAATAAACGGATATCAATATTACCGCAGATTAGTCAGTTATTTGAGCAGTTGAAGGCGCAACATGAGGGTGTTCTGGAAGCAAAAATTGCCAGTGCTTTCGCGTTGGAAAGCAAGCAACTAAAAAAATTAGTTGAAGATCTGGAACAAAAATTCAAGCGCAAAATAGAGGCTCAAGTAAGTGTTGATCCAGAGTTAATTGGTGGTATTAAAGTTGAGATTGGTGATGAGATTCTAGATGCCTCGGTACGGGGTAAGCTTGAAGCTATGGCCATTGCCCTTAAAAGCTAGGAGTTAAATGAAATGCAGTTAAACCCATCCGAAATCAGTGAGCTGATTAAAAAAAGGATAGAAGGACTTGTTGATACGGCAGAGGTTCGTACGCAAGGAACGATTGTTTCTGTAACAGACGGTATTGTTCGTATACACGGTTTATCCGACGTGATGCAAGGTGAGATGTTGGAATTTCCTGGCAATACTTTCGGTTTGGCGTTGAATCTAGAACGTGATTCCGTGGGCGCAGTTATTATGGGTTCGTATGAGCACATATGCGAAGGTGATACAGTCAAATGCACTGGCCGTATTTTAGAGGTACCCGTAGGTGAAGGCTTGCTGGGGCGCGTGGTGAATGCACTGGGGCAACCGATTGATGGTAAGGGCCCGATTACAGCGGCGAAATCTGAGCCAATTGAAAAAATTGCACCGGGTGTAATCTGGCGGCAATCGGTAGATCAGCCCGTGCAAACCGGACTGAAGTCTGTTGATTCGATGGTTCCAGTTGGGCGTGGGCAGCGTGAGTTGATTATCGGTGATCGTCAGACAGGTAAAACTGCGGTAGCGATTGATGCGATTCTCAATCAAAAAGGCCAGAACATGCTGTGTATTTATGTGGCAATCGGACAGAAAGCATCATCGATCGCTAACGTGGTGCGCAAGCTGGAAGAACATGGCGCCATGGAATATACCATTGTTGTAGCTGCAACAGCATCAGAGTCAGCGGCAATGCAATTTATCGCGCCTTATTCTGGATGTACGATGGGAGAATATTTCCGTGATAAAGGTCAGGACGCATTAATCGTATACGATGATTTAACTAAGCAAGCTTGGGCTTATCGTCAAATATCTTTGCTGTTACGTCGGCCACCAGGTCGCGAAGCCTATCCGGGTGATGTGTTTTATCTCCATTCGCGTTTGCTGGAAAGGGCGGCGAGGGTGAGCGCGGCCTATGTTGAAAAAGCAACAAATGG
Source organism: Nitrosomonas sp. (assembly GCF_040240425.1). Taxonomy (GTDB): domain Bacteria; phylum Pseudomonadota; class Gammaproteobacteria; order Burkholderiales; family Nitrosomonadaceae; genus Nitrosomonas. The sequence continues at coordinate 13,528 of NZ_QPHG01000043.1, forward strand.
TGCGGTAAAAGGTAAAACAGGTTCTTTGACAGCGCTACCGATTATCGAGACACAAGCCGGTGACGTGACAGCTTTTGTGCCAACGAACGTAATTTCAATTACCGACGGACAGATATTTCTTGAAACAGATCTGTTCAATGCCGGTATACGTCCCGCTATTAATGCAGGGGTGTCGGTTTCTCGTGTGGGCGGTGCAGCTCAAACGAAGGTCATCAAAAAATTAGGCGGTGGTATACGGCTGGCATTGGCGCAATATCGTGAATTGGCAGCTTTCGCGCAATTTGCATCGGACTTGGATGAAGCGACTCGTAAACAGCTTGAGCGCGGCAAGATGGCTACAGAATTGATGAAGCAGCCTCAGTATGCAACACTCAGTGTATCAGAGATGGCGCTTACACTATTCGCAATCAATAATGGTTACTTTGATGATGTGGAAGTAAATAGAGCACTTGCATTTGAATCTGCGCTAAAAAATTATATACGCGGTCAGCATGCTGCAATTCTTGACAAAATTGAGAAGAGTAAAGAACTCAATGCTGAAACAGAAAAAGAATTGACAGCTGCGATTCAAGAATTCAAGCAAAACGGAACCTATTAAGCAAATGGCCGGCAGCAGAGAAATCCGCAATAAGATAAAGAGTGTAAAAAATACACAGAAGATTACGCGCGCAATGGAAATGGTCGCGGCATCGAAAATGCGTAAAGCTCAGGATCGTATGAAGAAAGCCCGTCCTTATGGTGAGAAGATACGAAATGTAGCTGCTCATATGAGTCGGGCAAATACCGAATATCGGCATCCTTTTTTGATTGCACGTGATACCGTGAAACGAATTGGTATCGTTATCGTGACTTCGGATAAAGGTCTTTGCGGAGGGTTAAATACCAATGTCTTACGCAAAGCTCTAAATCAAATGAAGACCTGGCAAGCAGAAGGAGAACAAATCGAAGTCTGCTGTATCGGTAACAAAGGTTTAGGTTTCATGAGCAGAGTTGGAGCAAGTGTCACTTCGCAAGTAGTAAGCCTGGGTGATACTCCTGATATATCAAGACTCATCGGTGCCGTAAAAGTGGTTCTTGATGGCTATACGCAAGACAAATTTGATCGCGTGTACATTTTCTATAATCGCTTTATCAATACCATGAAGCAAGAACCTGTTATGGAACAATTGCTTCCGTTGACTGATGATCGCATGCAAAGTAGCGAACAAGATAGTGTTAAATCTAAAGCGACTTGGGACTATATTTACGAGCCGGAAGCAAAGCCTGTCATTGACGATATTATGGTGCGCTATGTAGAAGCTTTGATATATCAAGCAGTAGCAGAAAATATGGCTTCGGAGCAATCTGCCAGGATGGTGGCGATGAAAGCTGCATCAGACAATGCGGGCAATGTCATTGATGAATTGACATTAATTTATAACAAGTCTCGACAAGCGGCAATTACGAAAGAGCTATCCGAAATCGTCGGTGGTGCTGCAGCTGTTTAAAACATTTTTGAATATAGAGTCAAGGGAACAACGATGAGTCAAGGAAAAATTGTTCAGTGTATTGGTGCAGTGATTGATGTGGAGTTTTCGCGCGATTCTCTGCCAAAAGTATATGATGCATTAATTATGGAAGGTTCCGAGCTTACGCTGGAAGTTCAGCAGCAGCTTGGTGATGGCGTAGTGCGCACTATTGCATTGGGATCTTCAGACGGATTGCGCCGTGGCATGATAGTGCAAAATACCGGTAAACAGATTACCGTGCCTGTCGGAACCAAAACCCTGGGAAGAATTATGGATGTTTTGGGACGTCCCATAGATGAAATGGGCGATATTGGTGCTGATCAACAAATGTCGATTCATCGTGAAGCACCTGCGTTTGATGAACTGTCGGCATCAACGGAATTACTCGAAACCGGCATTAAAGTGATTGACCTGATCTGCCCGTTTGCAAAAGGCGGTAAGGTAGGATTATTTGGCGGTGCAGGTGTCGGTAAAACAGTTAATATGATGGAATTGATTCGCAATATTGCGATCGAGCATAGTGGATATTCCGTATTTGCTGGTGTGGGAGAGCGTACGCGCGAAGGAAATGACTTTTATCATGAGATGAAAGAATCGAAGGTTCTGGATAAAGTGGCATTGGTTTATGGACAAATGAATGAGCCGCCCGGAAACCGTCTCCGCGTTGCGCTAACCGGATTGACAATGGCAGAGTCATTCCGTGACGAGGGTAAGGATGTCTTGTTCTTCGTTGATAATATCTACCGTTATACATTGGCAGGAACCGAAGTTTCAGCTTTGCTAGGACGTATGCCATCTGCAGTGGGGTATCAACCGACGCTGGCGGAAGAAATGGGACGATTGCAAGAGCGTATCACATCGACTAAAACAGGTTCAATTACCTCTATTCAGGCAGTTTATGTGCCAGCGGATGACTTGACCGACCCGTCTCCAGCAACAACATTTGGACACTTGGATGCAACCGTTGTGTTGTCGCGTGATATCGCATCATTGGGAATTTATCCAGCTGTCGATCCACTGGACTCCACATCGCGTCAGTTAGATCCACAGGTTGTTGGCGAGGATCACTACAATACGGCTCGTGCTGTTCAGCAAACATTGCAACGCTATAAAGAGTTGCGAGACATTATCGCGATTCTGGGAATGGATGAACTATCCCCTGAAGATAAACTTGCAGTTAGCCGGGCACGTAAGATTCAACGGTTCTTATCGCAACCGTTTAACGTAGCTGAGGTATTTACTGGCTCACCAGGAAAATATGTTTCTCTTAAAGATACGATTAAAGGCTTTAAGGGAATTGTTGAAGGTGAGTATGATGATTTACCAGAACAAGCATTCTATATGGTAGGCAGTATCGAAGAAGCTGTTGAGAAAGCGAAAACACTTCAATAAACCAAGAGGAAATAGTCATGGGTACCATATTTCATCTTGATATCGTTAGTGCTGAAGAATCTATTTATTCCGGCCCGGTCGAATTTTTGGTGGCACCGGCCCAAATGGGTGAGGTAGGTATTTATCCGCGCCATACACCGATGCTGACAAGAATCAAATCCGGAATGGTGCGAATCAAGGCACAACTTAAAGAAGAAGAGTTAATCTATGTATCGGGTGGAATGCTGGAAGTTCAGCCTGATGTGGTGACGATATTAGCGGATACCGCAGTGCGGAGTCACGATCTTGATGAAGTTAAAGCGATCGAAGCGAAGCGAGCTGCTGAGGAAGCAATGAAGAATCGAGAATCCGAACTGGATTACGCTAAAGCGCAAGCCGAGTTGATAGAAGCCATGGCGCAATTAGCAGCGATTGATAAGCTGAGAAAACGCGGTCATTGATTGTGATTCATAAGTTCTAATGATGAAAAAGGCGACATAAGTCGCCTTTTTTGTATCTGTTTCTCTAGCATTGATCTGGTTACAATGACTGGGTTGTAAACGGTAAAAAACAATGCGCTGGATTGCGTCAAATGGTCGAGGAGATTTGACTGCATTTGTTGTTCAATCATTGCGCATTTAGATAAGATCCATCAAAAACTTCATTTCAAAAGCAGATTATCGTGTCCAAGCTTAATGTAGTGATACTGGCAGCCGGTGCCGGAAAGCGTATGCAATCAACTCTTCCCAAGGTGCTGCATACTTTGGCGGGATGGCCACTGTTAATGCATGTCATTAACACAGCGCGCATGCTCTCGCCTGACAAAATCTGTGTTGTTGTAGGCTATGGTAGCGACCAAGTAAAACAGTCAATCACCGGCGATGATTTGAACTGGGTTTTGCAAAGGCAGCAATTAGGTACCGGGCACGCGCTCATGCAGGCTTTACCGCAATTGAATACCGATGGAATCACGCTGGTTTTGTATGGTGATGTGCCATTGGTACGGATTCAAACCTTGCAACAATTAATCACAGCGGCTGAAGAAAAGAATTGTGCGCTATTAACAGCAACAATCGACGATCCTTTTGGCTACGGCAGGATTTTGCGTGACCGGGAAAGCGGAGAGGTGGTTGCAATCGTTGAACAAAAAGATGCCACTGCAGAACAGCAGAGTATCTGTGAGATTAATACCGGCATAATGCTCATACCCGATCAGCATTTGCATCAATGGCTGCCAAAGCTTGAGAACAAAAACACACAGCGCGAATATTATTTGACCGACATCATTGCGATGGCGGTAAAAGATGGTATACATGTCGCATCGACACAAGCGGGTAATTTCTGGGAAGTCATGGGCGTTAATAACAAGCATCAGCTGGCGGAACTTGAGCGTGTTCACCAAAAAAACCGTGCTGAGATGCTATTGGAAGAGGGGGTTAGCTTACTAGATCCCAATCGGATAGACATACGCGGTGAGCTGAGTTGCGGTTCTGATGTTGAAATTGATGTTAACTGTATTTTTGAAGGAACCGTTAAGTTGGGCGATTTCGTCCGGGTAGGCGCCCATTGCATATTAAGAAATGTAGCGGTTGCGTCGGGGAGTATTATTCATCCCTTCAGCCTGCTCGAAGATGCCGAAATCGGAGCAGATAGCAAGATTGGTCCTTATGCGCGCATCCGGCCAGGGACGAGGTTGGCACAGAAAGTGCACATCGGAAATTTTGTCGAAGTCAAAAATAGTCAGATTGCTGCGGGAAGTAAAGTGAATCACTTAAGTTACATTGGTGATTCTACAGTAGGAGAAAATGTCAATATTGGCGCTGGAACAATTACTTGTAATTATGATGGCGCAAACAAATATCGAACCGTCATTGAAGATGATGTGTTCATCGGATCCGATACACAGTTGATTGCGCCCGTTAAGATTTCGAAAGGATCGACTATTGGTGCCGGATCGACTATCACGAAAGAAACTCCGGAGAATCAGCTTACCTTGTCCAGATCAAAGCAAGTCAGCATTACTGGATGGAAGCGCCCGCAAAAATCAAAGGCATAGTAAAAGTCTATGCAGTATCGTTCATTTAGCTAAAGTTGTGAGGAGAATGCGCTATGTGTGGAATAGTTGGTGCAGTGGCTAATAACAATGTTGTTCCGGTATTGCTGGATGGATTATTACACCTGGAGTACCGCGGGTATGATTCCGCCGGACTTGTCGTTACCTGCAACGGTCTGCAAAGATTGCGAACAACAGGCCGTGTAACCGAGTTGCAGAAACTGGCTCACCAAAAAAATACCCACGGCTTTGCCGGTATTGCCCACACCCGCTGGGCAACGCATGGCGCACCTTCCGAGCGCAATGCACACCCCCATTTTTCCGGAATGCCAGATTCATCGGTACGGATAGCCATTGTACATAATGGCATCATTGAGAATCATGAAGTCATGCGTAAGCGCTTGCAAGCTGAAGGGTATGAGTTTATTTCCGACACCGATACGGAAGTCATTGCGCATCTCATTGCGTTTAATCTCAAGCATACCGACGATTTGTTAACCGCAGTCTGCACTTCTATTGACGAACTGCAAGGCGCATACGCGATCGCAGTTATGGAAGAAGCCCGGCCAGAAAGAATTGTGGTGGCGCGTAATGGCGCTCCATTGCTCCTGGGATTGGGTGAAAGCGGCAATTATGCTGCTTCTGATGCTTCTGCGTTATTAAAAGCGACCCGGAATATGATTTACCTGGAAGAAGGTGACGTGGCCGAACTGACTCGCGATGGGTATCGAATTGTGAATTGTCTGCAGGGTAACTCTATCAGGGAAGTCAAACGGACAGTACACGAGAGCAATCTCTCCAGCGTAGCGATCGAGCTCGGGCCTTATACCCATTACATGCAGAAAGAAATTTTCGAGCAACCGAGTGCGGTGGCGAACACCCTGGAAATGGTCTTCAATGCGCAATCTATTTCGCCCAATTTGTTTGGCAGCGAGGCCGAAAAAGTATTTTCCCAAACCAAGAGTATTCTCATTCTGGCTTGCGGGACCAGCTATCATGCCGGACTGGTTGCGCGCTATTGGCTGGAAACCGTGGCTGGTCTTCCGTGCAACGTTGAGATTGCCAGCGAATATCGCTATCGCGATCCGATTGCAGATCCCCATACGTTAGTGGTTGGTATTTCGCAATCGGGTGAGACCGCAGATACGTTGGCGGCGCTCAATTACGCCAAGAAACTAGGTCATCAATATAGTCTGGCGATTTGCAATGTGCCGGAAAGCGCGTTAATACGTCAAACTGACCTGCGCTTTCTTACGCGTGCCGGACCCGAGATCGGTGTGGCATCGACCAAGGCATTTACTACGCAATTAGCTTCGTTGTTGCTGCTGACAGTAACGTTGGCAAAAATGCGCCATAAATTATCCGTGCAAGATGAGCAACAAATGATCATGACGCTGCGTCATTTACCGATGGCTTTGCAGCATGCGCTGCAAGTCGAGCCGCAAGTGCGTATTTGGGCGGAAAGTTTTGCGCAGAAACGCCACGCATTATTTCTCGGGCGGGGCGTTCATTATCCGATTGCCATGGAAGGGGCTCTAAAACTCAAGGAAATTTCGTATATCCATGCGGAAGCCTATGCGGCCGGAGAACTGAAGCATGGGCCGCTGGCCTTGGTAGATGATGAAATGCCAGTCGTTGCGATAGCGCCAAACGATCAGTTGCTAGGAAAACTCAAATCGAATTTGCAGGAAGTGCATGCCAGAGGTGGCGAGTTATATGTATTCGCAGATGCGGATTCACAGATTGCGCAGAGTGAAAATGAACATGTCATTCGTTTATCGGAACATGCCGGTTTGCTGAGTCCGATATTGCATACCATACCGCTGCAGTTACTGGCGTATCATGTTGCCTTGGTGAAAGGCACGGATGTCGATAAACCGCGAAATCTGGCAAAAGCAGTGACGGTTGAATAAAAATTGCTATTGCGTACGCTGGATCTTTTTCAATAAGACTGTATATATACCACTGAGCTGCTCTTTCTTCTTTCATTGTTCATGAAGTTTGATACTTTATCCAAGGGATGCAGGGTGGTAATATAAAAACACTTAAACAAAAGGTATATACAAATGGCGGGTCATAGTAAGTGGGCTAATATCAAGCATAAAAAAGCTGCGCAAGATGCCAAGCGGGGTAAAGTGTTTACGCGGCTAATCAAGGAGATAACCGTTGCTGCCCGCATGGGTGGCGGCGATCCAGACATCAATCCGCGCTTACGTCTGGCGGTGGACAAAGCATACGATCAGAATATGCCCAAGGATAATGTCGAACGTGCAATTAAGCGCGGTAGCGGCGCGCTGGATGGCGTCGATTATGAAGAAATCCGTTACGAGGGCTATGGGATCGCGGGTGCCGCCGTCATGGTGGATTGTATGACCGATAACCGTGTCCGCACCGTGGCCGATGTGCGGCATGCATTTACCAAATATGGCGGAAATCTAGGTACGGATGGATCCGTCAGTTTCTTATTCAAACATTGCGGGCAGTTGATTTTCGCTCCGGAAACCGATGAAGATAAACTGATTGAAGCCGCAGTGGAAGCCGGTGCAGAAGATGTGATCAGCAATGAAGACGGCAGTATCGAAGTGATTACAGCGCCTTACGAATTTATCAATGTAAAGGTAGCGTTGGAAAAAGCCGGATTTAAAGCTGAGCTGGCGGAAGTCACTATGAAACCCGGTAATGAAGCTGTTTTAACGGGCGATGATGCAGTAAAAATGCAGAAACTACTGGACGCCTTGGAAAATCTTGATGATGTGCAAAATGTTTACACTACGGTCGTACTTGATGAATAGAAATTCCGTCGATCAGCAGGTGATAAAATCCGCATTCTTGGCATAGATCCGGGTTTACGTATTACTGGTTTTGGTGTGATTGATAAAAGCGGGAGTAATCTAACCTATGTCAGTAGCGGCAGCGTTAAGACTTTGGCAGGTGAATTGCCTTCCCGTTTGAAGTTAATTCTGAGTAACTTGAGTGAAGTCATTGCTCAGTATCAACCCGAGCATGTCGCCATCGAACAAGTTTTCGTCAATATCAATCCTAAAACTACCTTATTGCTCGGTCAGGCGCGTGGCGCAGCTATTTGTGCCGCCGTCATGAATAATTTAACGGTGTCAGAGTATACCGCGTTGCAAATAAAACAAGCCGTGGTCGGGAATGGGCATGCAAAAAAAAACCAAGTGCAGGAGATGGTGGTGCGTTTGCTCAGATTGTCCGGCAGCCCGAGTGCCGATGCCGCGGACGCCTTGGCTTGCGCGATCTGTCATGCGCATGGCGGGCTTGGTTTGGGGAGAATTGCGACAACAGGTTACCGCATGAAACGGGGGCGTTTGGTGTGATCGGGCGATTAACTGGTGTATTGCTGGAAAAACATCCGCCGCAGGTTTTACTGGATGTGCAAGGAGTCGGGTACGAGATCGACGTACCGATGAGTACTTTTTATGAGCTTCCGGCGCTTGGCGCACAAGTAACGTTGTATACCCATCTGGTGATACGGGAAGATTTGCATTTGTTATTCGGCTTTGCAACAGAATCAGAGCGGCAAACTTTTCGTCAGCTGATAAAAATTTCGGGTGTAGGCGCAAGAACCGCATTAGCAATTTTATCGGGACTGAGCGTGCCGGATTTGCACCGTGCCGTTGGTGCACAGGATAGTGCACGGCTAATCAAAGTGCCAGGCATCGGCAAAAAAACGGCGGAACGTTTGTTGCTGGAATTGCGCGATAAACTGGATTCCGCCGCGATCAGTCCGGACCAAATCCACGCTGCACCCACGCAGGATAGTGACATACTCAATGCATTGTTATCTCTGGGTTATAATGATCGTGAGGCAGGCTGGGCGATCAAGCAGATCTCTTCAACAGCAACGGTATCGGAAGGTATACGCCAAGCATTGCAGTTATTATCGAAGGAAAGGTAGCCGACTGAATGAGGAGTAGTGAATGATCGAGACGGATCGACTGGTTACCGCAATTACTTCATCATCGCAGGAAGAAATTCTGGAGCGCGCGTTACGCCCGAAGCAACTGGAGGAATATGTTGGCCAGGAAAAAATACGCGGGCAGTTGCTGATTTTTATTGAAGCAGCCAGGAAGCGGCGCGAGGCGCTTGATCATGTGTTGTTATTCGGTCCTCCGGGTTTGGGTAAAACCACTCTTGCACACATTATCGCCAGGGAAATGGGTGTGAATCTGCGGCAAACTTCCGGTCCGGTTCTGGAGCGGCCGGGTGATTTAGCCGCTTTGCTGACCAACCTGGAGCCCAATGATGTATTGTTTATCGATGAGATTCACCGCTTATCGCCGATGGTAGAGGAAATTCTGTATCCGGCGCTAGAAGATTATCAGTTGGATATCATGATCGGTGAGGGACCGGCGGCACGGTCGGTTAAGTTGGATTTGCCGCCGTTCACCCTGGTAGGTGCAACGACGCGCGCCGGTATGCTGACTAATCCGTTACGTGATCGTTTTGGCATCGTTTCCCGACTGGAGTTTTATACTCCGGAAGAGCTGAGCAAAATTGTGAGCCGTTCCGCAAGATTGTTGAACGTGAAAATATCTCCGGATGGCGCGTTTGAAATTGCACGCCGCGCGCGCGGCACGCCACGGATAGTGAATCGATTGTTGCGCCGGGTGCGTGATTATGCTGAAGTCAAAGCCGATGGGCATGTTACACGTGTAGTGGCGGATGCGGCCTTAAGCATGCTGGATGTGGACGCCATAGGCCTGGATATCATGGATCGGAAATTATTGTTGGCGGTGCTGGAGAAATTTAGCGGTGGGCCGGTTGGCGTTGATAATCTCGCTGCAGCGATCAGTGAAGAAAGGGATACGATTGAGGATGTATTGGAACCTTATTTGATCCAGCAGGGGTTCCTGAAACGGACGCCGAGAGGACGGATGGCAACAGCGGCTACGTATCAGCATTTTGGTATCACTTTGCCCAGAGATGGGTTCAGTAACGATCTGTGGGAAGAAGATAATTCATAGTTATTTGTTTTAGTATCTCAAAATTTATGCAAATCCATACATTACGCATTATCGTCGCTCTTTTGTTGACATCGGTTGTCATGCTGTATTTTTATACTGATCGTGAAAAAAGCTACTACACTAAGGCTGCGGAACCGGCCGTTGCTCAGATTCTCACTGAGATTTCCAGTTGGGAAAAACAAAAATTGCTGCTTCACTTGGCGCCGGAAGCCAAGCAAACAATCAATGACGAGCAATTGGATGAGTTGTTAAAACTGTATCGCGGTTTTGGCCGATTTCAATCCATTCAGGAACTTAATTTTTCGCGTACGGTGAGCGCATTCTCGCTGGTGGGTGAAAAACGGATCAATTATTCTGGCATAGCCAAATTTGATGCGGGCCTTGTCAGTTTGAATATTACTTTGATTGAACGTGGCGGATTTTTTCTTGTTTATAACTTTACTTTAGCAAAAGCCAAGTAGGAATAATGTAATTAAAAGATTGACATAATCCATGCTATGATAGTTTGAACTATATTCTGGATATAGTAGTCATAGCGGTCGTTAGAGGATAGTTTGGTATGAATTTCACAAGGGAGACTATTTAAATGAATCAAAATTACTCGACAGTTTCGCAAAGATCTACGTCTGCGATTGCAACAAATAAAGTGTTACGTAATACCTATTTGCTTTTATCCATGACATTGCTGTTCAGCGGATTTACCGCTGCGCTTTCAATGTTGATGAATACGCCACCGATGACCTATTTAATTTCTGTTATTGGCGGTATGGTAATCGCCATGTTTGTCTTGCCCCGTTTTGCCAATTCACCAGCAGGTATCGGAATCGTTTTTTTGATAACTGGAATGCTGGGATTTGGGCTAGGTCCAGTGCTGAGCATGTATGCATCTTTGCCTAATGGCGGAAATATCATTACTTTGTCGTTAGGCGGTACGGGGGTTATATTTATGGGATTATCCGCGTATGCATTGGCTACAAAAAAAGACTTCAGCTTTTTGGGTGGATTCCTGATGGTGGGCTTCCTGTTGGTATTGTTGGCAGCGCTGGCTAATATTTTTCTGCAGATACCGGCCATGTCATTAATGATTTCCGCTGTTGTCATCATGATAATGAGCGGTTTTATTCTGCACGATACCAGCCGCATTATTCATGGTGGCGAAACCAATTATGTGCTGGCAACGATTGGACTGTACATGACAATTTTTAATATCTTCATCAGTCTGCTGCAAATATTGGGAATTATGAGCAACGATGATTAATTCCTAAGCGTGCTGTTTGAGGCATTTGAAGCCCCGGTTTAGCCGGGGCTTTGTTTTGGGGTGAGCGTGTAATTAAATCGGGAGCAATTATGGAGTGGATGGAAATTATTTCTGCCTTAGCATTACTTGCATTCATTATTATTTTATTTCCAGTAGCCCGGGAAAGGATAAAAAACAGTCCACAAGGAACATCATCCGATTGGATGGGGTTTGTCATTCCTGTCATAATTATAGCATTATTTGTCACGTTTTTGGTAATGCTGGTGTAACTCTATTTTATCTTCGATAAAAAGAATTTCAATTTAAGAAAAGGGTCTTAGGAAGTTAAGCACTTACTAAAGTGTGCTAACTTTCTGAGATGAATGCCAAAAACAGATACTATTTTCGTTCTCGAATCAGAGAAGCAAAGTTCAGGCAACTTAT
>NZ_QPHG01000044.1:0-24274 GCF_040240425.1 Nitrosomonas sp.
AACAGGGGAAATCCGGCTACAAAACACCACTGAAAAATGAATTGCCGGGAATTCGTGTTCAAAAAAATGGCAGGATTACCGGGAAATCTGGAAATCACTAATTGTTCAGCGCTTCCCTAGGCGACACAATCGCGTCACATCAGAAATAAAAAAGAGGCTAGATAATTATCTAACCTCTTGGTTTATTGGTGGGTCTGGTAGGACTTGAACCTACGACCAAGGGATTATGAGTCCCCTGCTCTAACCAACTGAGCTACAGACCCTTATTTCTTATTTTAATTGTTGCCGGTATCCAAGAAGCTGCGTAAACGTTCAGAACGAGCGGGGTGGCGCAACTTGCGTAGCGCTTTAGCTTCGATTTGACGAATGCGTTCACGGGTAACATCAAATTGTTTGCCGACTTCTTCCAAGGTGTGGTCGGTGTTCATTTCAATGCCGAAACGCATGCGCAACACTTTGGCCTCACGCGGTGTTAAAGAATCCAAAATGTCCTTAGTGACGCCACGCAAGCTAGCGTAAACTGCCGCATCTGCAGGCGCCATCGTGGCTGCATCTTCGATAAAATCACCCAAATGCGAATCTTCATCGTCACCAATCGGGGTTTCCATGGAAATTGGCTCTTTGGAGATCTTAAGAATTTTACGAATTTTCTCTTCGGGCATCTCCATTTTCTGCGCCAATACCGCCGGCTCAGGCTCTTGTCCGGTTTCCTGTAAAATCTGACGTGAAATACGATTCATTTTATTAATCGTTTCAATCATATGCACCGGAATCCGGATGGTTCTGGCCTGATCCGCAATGGAGCGGGTGATTGCCTGGCGTATCCACCATGTAGCATATGTTGAAAATTTATAACCGCGCCGGTATTCAAATTTATCCACCGCTTTCATAAGGCCGATATTGCCTTCTTGAATGAGATCGAGGAACTGCAATCCGCGGTTGGTGTATTTCTTGGCAATCGAAATTACCAACCGTAAATTGGCTTCCGTCATCTCGCGCTTGGCCCGGCGCGCTTTCGCTTCGCCAGTCGACATTTTGCGATTAATCTCTTTTAAGTCTTTGATCGGAATACCAACCTTGTTTTTGAGTTCCAGCAAATTCCGCTGCTCTTCCAGAATCGCAGGTTTATAGTGTTCAAGCGCTTGACTATAAGGCTTTCCAATGCCGATTTCTTGCGCTACCCAATCAAGATTGGTTTCATTTCCAGGAAACGTTTTGATGAAGTGATTTCTGGGCATTTTTGCTTTGGATACGCACAAATCCATTATCCTGCGCTCATAGTTGCGCACATCTCCTACGAGTTCGCGCTGAGTATCACAGAGTTTCTCTACCATTTTCGCCGAGAACCGGATACCCATCAGTTCGGATGAGATTTTATCCTGAAGCTCAATATAACCTTGATGATAAGGCCCCTCTTTCTCAAGCAGGGCTTGCATTTCGGTATATATTTCACGGATTACCGTGAAACGCTCCAATGCATCTGCTTTAAGTTTCAACAAATCCGCACTGGCAATTGATGCACCATCACCATCTTCATCTTCGTCGTCATCGCCAAGATCGCTGGAAGCTAACTCCTGTTCGAGAGATTCCTCTGAAAATTCCTCATTCGTGATGTCTTGCGCATTGGCGTCCAATAGTCCATCAACCACTTCATCAATGCGTAATACATCTTTCTCAACTTCCGTAGCCAGATCGACAATTTTCGCGATGATCGGAGGACAAGCCGAAATCGCCTGAATCATATGACGCAAACCGCCTTCAATGCGTTTTGCGATTTCAATTTCACTTTCACGCGTCAGCAAACCTACCGAACCCATTTCGCGCATGTACATCCGCACGGGATCTGTTGTCCGCCCAAACTCGGAGTCTACCGTAGAGAGCGCTGCCTCCGCTTCTTCCGCCACATCTTCATCAGCCACGGTAGTTGCAGCATCGGACATCAGCAATGTTTCCGCATCCGGCGCTTCATCATGCACAGAGATGCCCATATCATTGATCATACTGATGATGCCTTCTATTTGCTCAGCATCCAGCATATCATCGGGCAAATGATCATTGATTTCGGCGTAAGTCAGATAGCCACGCTCTTTGCCTAGTCCGATCAGAATTTTCAAGCGCATGCGCCGCGCTTCGATATCTTGCGGTTGCGGATTACCGCCTTCAATAACGGAAACTGAGTCTATATCATCAATCGAATCCAGTCCTCCCGCCGCCTTATTCTTTTTGGGTGTTCTGCCCCTGGCTTTCTTGCCTGTATTGAACTCAATCTCATCGCCGCCAAGTATTGCTTGAGAAAATTCTGCCGCACTGCGGGTTGGTTTAACCGGTGCTTCTTTTATTTCAGCAGAATCGATTGCATCTAGACTGATTGCTTTCTCATTTGTTTTTTTACCGGTCGCTTTAACACTTTTTTCAGTTTTAGCTGTTAATTTTTTAGACTCTACTTTTTCTACCATTTCATCGCCGGTATCTTTTATTTCCTGAGCTGTTGATTTTTTAATACTTTTATTATCTTTATCTTTTGATTCGACCGCTTTTGTTTTTGGCATATTGGATTCCCAATAATTTGGATGAATTAAAAGCTGAAAGCACAAGATTATATCAAAATTCGATATTACTGACACCTAATAACTAGTTTCACCGTACTGCTAATCGTTGAAGCTCTCGCTTTTCTTCATCACTTAACATGTTCAAAGGCTTGTTATGTAATTCAGCCATACGTTTTTTATGCTGTATTTGTTGCAGTTTTTTTAATGTATCTAGAAACTCGATTTCCAACTCTTCTGAGTTACTCCATTCCAAGGTTTCACTCTCAATATTCTCCAAAAGAGTTCTGCATGTTTTATCCTGAAAATGCGCCGCCACTGAGAATGTTGATTTATTTTCAATTAAGTAAGGGTGTGTATCGAAAAAATTAACTAAAATTTTTAATGCAGTGACTTCTTCATTTTTTTCGCTCCATTCGACAAGTAAATCACGCTCAAGTTTAGTCATATAACTCGGGTCGTATAATAGGATCCGAATCAATCGGCGGTAAAGTGTAACAATTTGTTTTGTGCTTCTCTTTCCTGTCTTATGAGCTGCTGTTGCACGTTTTATCTGCAGTAACTCATCCAATTCCCCTTGATCAATCTCGCTAAGCTCCGCTAAGCGCCTGGTCAATATCAGTGATAGAGCCGGCGCTGTGACTTGTTGCAGTAGCGGCTTTGCATCGCTGATCAATTTTGCGCGGCCTTCGCTGGTTTGAAGATTGACTTCTGAGCATAGCTCCTTGAATAGAAATTCCGATAACGGCAGAGTTTGTTTAAGCTGCTGTTCAAATGATTCTTTGCCAAATTGATTGATATAGCTATCCGGGTCTGCGCTCTCGGGCAAAAAAAGAAAACTCAGATATTTGCCATCGGATAGCAGGGCCAGGCTATTCTCGAGTGCGCGCCAAGCTGCTTTTCTGCCCGCTTTGTCACCATCGAAGCAGAAAATAATGTTATCTGTCTGACGCAAGAGTTTTTGTATATGAAAACTCGTCGTCGCGGTACCCAAGGCGGCTACTGCATGATCAATTCCGTGTTGCGAGAGGGCTATGACATCCATATATCCTTCTACAACAATGACGCAATTCGCTTCACGGATAGCTCGGCGCGCCGAGAAAAGGTTATACAGTTCACGTCCCTTTTCAAATAAAATCGTTTCGGGGGAGTTCAGATACTTAGGCTCTTCTTTGGCAAGCACACGGCCGCCAAAGCCAATGATCTGCCCTTTCTGATTAAGGATCGGAAACATGATCCGGTCCCTGAACCGATCATATTGTTTGGTTTCACCGCTGGTAATGACCAGTCCCGCTTGCGTCAATAATTTCCGGGTTTTATCAGAATTATAATCAGAAAAAACCGCTTCAAGATTCTGCCAATCCGCAGGCGCATAGCCAATGGCAAATCGTGCCGCCGTTTTACCGGATAGACCCCGCTTTTTAAGATAGGCGATGGCTTTTTCGGAAACCTTGAGTTGCTCGCGGTAATAGCGAGTGGCGATTTGTAGTGCATTTAGCAGGTCTTGCAGCGATATTTCAGCGTTGTTATGGTCATAATCGCTTGCGAAATCCTGTTGTGAGTCATCTGAAGCAGAATGATGAGAAATATTACTGCTTTGTTGCTCCGGCAATTGCATACCGGCGTAAGCCGCCAGATCTTGCACTGCTTCGATAAAGCTTAAGCCGCTATATTCAATCAAAAAACTGATCGCATTACCATGCGCGCCGCAACCAAAGCAATGGTAAAACTGCTTGGATTGACTGACGGTGAATGAAGGAGTCTTTTCGCTATGGAACGGACAACAGGCAACAAAATTAGCACCCGCTTTCTTCAGCGGGACATGACGATCAATCGCATCGACAATATCCACGCGACTGAGTAAATCATGTATAAAAGATTGCGGAATCATCTACCCGGAGCTGTCAATAACAATCAGCTTCAAGTATAAATAAATTGCAATCGTTGTGGTTTGTTTTAAGAATAATCCGGAACAGTCAATCGGTATCAGGTGGATATCTTAGCTTTTATGAGCGCCGACACTTTACCCATATCAGCACGGCCGGCCAATTTCGGTTTCAGTATGGCCATAACTTTACCCATATCCTGCATACTGGCTGCATTCGTCTCTGAAATTGCTTCGGTTATCAATGCATCGATTTCAGAATCGTTTAATGCTTGCGGCATATAGGCACTGAGAATTGCAACCTCCTCTTTCTCAATATTGGCCAGATCCAATCTCTGCGCGGCTTCATACTGAGTAATAGAATCCTTGCGCTGCTTGAGCATTTTTTCAATAACCGCAATGACAGCCGCATCATCAAGTACTATGCGTTCATCCACTTCACGCTGTTTGATTGCAGCTTGCAGCAAACGGATAGTATCCCGCTGCTTGGTGTCACCCGTGCGCATCGCTGCTTTCATATCTTCCGTGATTTTCTGTTTTAAGCTCATGATAAATGGACGCAATTAATCGATTATCAACTCATCATTTTGAAAAAACGCTACCGGAAGAGAAACCGGTATTAATATATAACGATTTAATAAAGCTTAGGCGGTAATAACTGGCTGCGTAAGCGCTTGTAATTCCGCTTCACAGCTGCTGCTAGCTTGCGTTTGCGTTCTGCGGTCGGTTTTTCATAAAATTCACGAGCACGCAATTCGGTCAGTATTCCTGTTTTCTCGATTGAACGCTTAAAGCGGCGCATAGCAACTTCAAATGGTTCGTTTTCCTTAACTTTAATTGTCGTCATAAATTGGCAAAATCCTCGATAACTTTGATTGAATAACAAGATAAAACAAAAGGCCGGGATTATAACACCAAGCGATTTATTCTAAAAGAATTAGTTGTGAAAATTAGATTCACTGCAGCCAGGAGAAACCTTGAATCAACCATACGACACGTCATCACAGCCCCCTGGCACTAAGATATAAAACACCGGATAAGCTACCTCCGCTCTTTGAATCCGCCCACACAGACAGTATAGTAATGCACCCAAACATCATGACTGAGAAATGCAGAAAGCAGATAAAGAGTTAGATGCGCGCGGCTTGAATTGCCCGCTGCCCATTCTACGCACCAAGCAATCACTGGCCGGGATGGTCAGTGGACAAATATTAAGAATTGTTGCAACAGATCCGGGTTCCGTGATCGATTTTCAGGTTTTTGCCGAACAAACCGGAAATGAATTGTTATCGTTGTCTGAGATAGACAAAGAGTTCATTTTTTTGCTGAAAAAGCGATAAGCGGGGAGATCCGGTTAAACTTCCGATCAACGAGCCGCACCCGTCAATTTACCTATCGCTCGCTCAATACGCCGCAATACCTTCATGCAGCGTTTTCAACCTCCGGCTACCGTCATGCGGTTGATCAATACCGAACCGCACTGTTTCGACCCGCGCACTATGACATCGTTACCGATGACCACGATGTTCCGGAACATATCTTTCAGATTACCAGCAATGGTGATTTCTTCGACCGGATAACTGATTGCACCGTTTTCGACCCAGAACCCGGAAGCGCCGCGCGAATAATCCCCAGTGACCGCATTGATGCCGTGCCCGAGCAATTCCGTGACGAGTAAACCGGTGCCCATCTGCTTCAGCATCGCGTCAAAGCTCATTGCTGCGCCATTTTGCATGATCAGATTGTGCGTGCCACCAGCGTTTCCGGTGGTGCGCATGCCGAGTTTGCGCGCGGAGTAACTGCCCAGAAAATATCCCCGTACAATACCGTTTTCCACAATGTTACGATCGACGGTTGCGACGCCATCGTCGTCGAATGGACCGCTCGCCAGCCCTTTGTGCAGATGGGGGCGCTCCAGAATCTGGATATCCGGCGCGAAAACCTGCTGGCCGATGCTATCCAGCAAAAAGGAAGATTTTCGGTACAGGTTGCTGCCACTCACCGCCGAAGCGAAATGCCCGATCAAGCCCGAAGCAATCGGCGCTTCAAACAATACCGGCACTTCGCAGGTGCCGATTTTTCTCGCGCCTAAACGCGCCGCGCTGCGCTTGCCCGTTTTTTCGCCGATGCTTTGCACCGTTTCCAAGTCGGCAGCGTCACGCGCCACGCTGTACCAATAGTCGCGCTGCTTGCTGTCGCCTTGCTCAGCGATCATGGCACAACTGATGCTGTGGCGCGACAGCGGATAACCGCCCATGAATCCCAAACTGTTGGCATAAATAAATTGCGATTCGCTGACGGAAATGGTCGCGCCCTCGGAATTGGTAATGCGTTTGTCCGCAGCGTATGCGGCTTGTTCGCACTGCTTCGCCAGTTCGATGGCTTCTTCAACGCTGATTTGCCACGGGTAATATAAATCTAAGCTCGGGTAGTTTTTCGCCAGCAATTCCGCTTCCGCCAATCCGGCGCAATCGTCGTCCGCGGTGTAGCGGGCAATCGACAACGCGGCGGTAACCGTGTCGCTGATCGCCTGCGGGGAAAAATCGGAGGTGCTGGCGTGGCCACGCTTCTGTCCGATATACACCGTCACGGACAGGCCTTTGTCACGATTGTATTCAATCGTTTCCACTGCATCCTGGCGCACCGTGACGGTTTGACCGAAGCCATCGGAAACATTGGTTTCACAGGCGCTGGCACCGCCTTTTTGCGCATGTTGCAAAATATCGCGGGCGATTTGTTGCAGTGTGCTTATGGGATATGAAAATCGGGTATTGGAAACGGATAAATTATTCATGTCGTGCAATAAAGATGAAAATATAAGCGGATTTCAAACGAGGAAGCTATGATAACAGCTTATTCACACCGCATTACACAGGTTACCGTGCAAAAAGAACCGGAATACGACGACAACGAAGAAAGCGCGCCGAGTAAAACAAAGCGCAAAAAAGACATGCACGCCTTGCAGGAAATCGGCGAGCAACTGGTGGAACTGGATCCGAAAAAACTGACAGAGTTTGATTTGCCGGAAACTTTAATCGACGCCATCAACCAGGCCCGGCCCATGCAAAAACACGGTGCGCGGCGGCGTCAGATGCAATACATTGGACGCCTGATGCGCGACATCGACGCGCTGCCGATCCAGCAAAAGCTCGACTCCTGGCATCAAACATCGGTGCACCAAACCGCCCGCCTGCACCAGCTTGAACGCTGGCGCGAACGGCTGCTGAACGATGACAACGCACTCACCGAATTTGCACAGAAATATCCGCAAGCCGACTTGCAGCGCCTAAGACTGCTGATCCGTAACGCGCAAAAAGAAAAGGCAGCGGAAAAGCCACCCAAGAGTTTCCGGTTGTTGTTTCAGGAGTTGCAGGGGATTATTGAGTAATAGTGCTGCTCCACTACTTACTGGATTTTTGCGAACAATGCTGCCAGATACAGAATTGCTGGCAAAACCGCTCATCTCTCGCGGGCTGACATCATAAAGCATTGAATAGATGTCGCCCCCGAATGTTATTACCCAATATTTATATCACGTGATCAAACACTTGCACTAAACTCATCGTGTCGCAATAGTTTCTGATAAAAAGCTAAACGCTTAGGATGAATTTTCCCTTGTTGTACTGCCAATAACACAGCACAACCGGGTTCCCGGGTATGGTGGCAATCATTGAATTTACATCGCCCGATATAAGGATGAAACTCCATGAAGCCCCACGCTAGATTTTCTGCTTTGATATGATTCAGGCCGAATTCCTGGAAACCGGGTGAATCGATGATGGCGCTGTTGCCATCGAGATGATAAAGATGCGAATGGGTGGTGGTGTGGGTGCCGGAATCGAGCGCTAATGATATTTCCGCGGTAGCGCGTCTGGCTTCGGGTATCAATGCATTGAGCAATGTGGATTTGCCCATGCCGGATTGCCCAGCCAAAACACTGAGGTGGCCTGACAAATAAGGCCGAAGCGCCGAAATATCCTGTGTTGCGCTTAATTGCAATACGGCATAACCAAGATCTTGATACAACGAAAGCGTTTCCATCGCCGTTTGGGTCGGTTCGATCAGATCAGCTTTATTCAGTATGATCAATACCTTGATGTTCTCACTTTCTGCCGCAACCAGACAGCGGTTGATCAGTTCCTCGCTGAAACTGGGAGTAGCCGCGACTACAATGATGATTTGCGTGACGTTGGCGGCGATGATTTTTTCCTTAAACGCGTCGCTCCGGTAAAGCAATGAAGTGCGTTGCTGTACCGTTTCAATCACGCCTTGACCAACGGTAGTCAACTGATATTCCACAAGGTCGCCACAAGCAATCCCGCTTTTTTTGCCGCGCATGACACAAGAGATGGTTTCTCCCGTTGCTGTTTCAACCGAATAGTGTCTGCCGAATGCGGCAACCACTTGTCCAGTCAAACACTTCGTTTGTGGCTTGTTTTTTCCGGAGCGAGCGCTCAAATTGAGAACAACTTATCGATTTTCGCCGCACAGATAAAATCATTCTCGGATAAGCCGCCGATCGCATGCGTGGTATACGTGACCACGCATTGATTGTAGCCCACCAGCATATCGGGATGATGATCTTCGCGATGCGAAATCCATGCTACCGCATTCACAAACGCCATGGTTTGGTAGTAATTCTTGAACGCGTAGGCTTTGCTGATCTGTTTGTCTTGCAACTGCCATCCTTCAATTTGCTGCAAAAAAACCGAAACTTCCGCGCCCGACAGCGGCGGTACGCCGCCTTCACACGGTTTGCATTGCTTGGAAGCTAAGTCGCATACGTTATTACTCATGCTTGCCCCTGACTTTGTAAGTGCGCCACACGAATAGCCGCAGGTGGGTGTGAATCATAAAATGCGGAATGCAGCGGATCCGGCGTGAGTGTTGCGGCATTGTCCTGATACAGTTTGACCAGTGCGTGAATCAGATCATCTGCCGAAGCATTTTGCGCGGCATAAGCATCCGCCTCAAACTCGTGTTTACGCGAGTAAATGCTCGATATCGGATGCAGCAGGAAAGTAAACACCGGCATCACCAGGAAAAACAGCAACAACGCCATCGCGGTTGACGGCACGGCTGCAACCGTTACACCCAGCCCCTCATAAAACCAGCTTTGCCCCATCAGAAAACCGAGCAGCCAGAGAAACGCCAGACTCATCGCGAACGAAATTACAATACGTTTGATCACGTGACGGTGTTTGAAATGCCCCAATTCGTGCGCTAATACCGCTTCAATCTCGCTTGGGTTCAGACGCGCCAGCAAAGTATCGAAAAAGACAATACGCTTGGTTTTACCGAAACCGGTGAAATACGCGTTGCCGTGATTGCTGCGGCGCGAACCGTCCATGACGAACAAGCCGCTGGCTTTGAAACCGCATTTACTCATCAATTGCTCGATGCGCGTTTTCAGCGTGGCATCTTCCAGCGGGGTAAATTTGTTAAACAACGGCGCAATCCACGTTGGAAAAATTGCCAAGACGAACAAATTAAAAGCGATCCAGGCAAACCATGCGTACAACCACCAGCTTTCGCCCATTTTCTCCATCAACCACAGCACGCAAAATAACAAAGGCGCCCCCAGCAATAAACCCAATACGGATTGTTTAATCAGATCGGTAAAAAACATTGCTGGCGTCATTTTATTGAAACCATATTGTTCTTCGATCACAAAAGTGCGGTAGTAATTCAGCGGAATGTCAGCGGCGCTCATAATGAAGAATGTGCTGATAATCAATACCATGCCATGCAAAATGGGATCGCTTAACCAACCTACCCAGAATTCACTCAAGGCATTCAAGCCGCCGCCCAAGGTAATTACCAGCAACAGCGCAACATGCAGCAGTATGCCCGGATAACCCGCGCGCGTCTTGGCGCAGGTGTAATCGGCAGCCTTCTGGTGATCGCCTAAACTGATCTGACTGGCAAACTCTTCCGGCACCTTGCCCCTATGCGTGCGTACATGACCGATATGTCTTGCCGCCAGCCAGATTTGAGTCAGCGTTGTCAGTAATAATGCGAAAATAAAAACCAAAGTAAATGTTTGCATAGTAGTTTGTTTTAAGCGCTAAAGTTTGAATTCATTCAATATTCAATGATCACTGCCAAATAACCCGGACATTCCCAGTCTGTTTAAAAGTGACGGACTGATGGCGATATGACACAATTAAACGCATTGCATTCAAAAAAATCAAAACAATTATGGCACAAGATAACAATAACCTCATCTGGGTCGATATGGAAATGACCGGACTCAATCCGGATACCGATCGTATCATTGAAGTCGCTCTGGTGATTACCGATTCACAACTTAATACTATCGCCGAAGGCCCGGTTCTGGTCGTGCACCAGCCGGATGAAGTGCTGAACGGCATGGATAAGTGGAATCAATCGACACATTCCAAATCCGGCCTGATCAGCAAAGTAAAAGCGTCGCACCTCAACGAAGCGGAAGTGGAAGCGCAACTGATCGAATTCTTGAAACTGCATGTACCCACCGGCGCATCACCGATGTGCGGCAATTCGATCTGCCAGGACCGGCGCTTCATGGTTCGCTCAATGCCAAAACTGGAAGCTTATTTTCATTACCGTAACCTGGATGTCAGCACGCTCAAAGAACTCGCCAAACGCTGGAAACCGCAAATTGCGTCAGGTTTTTCCAAAGACAGCAAGCATGAAGCTTTGTCCGACATTTATGATTCCATCAACGAATTGAAATATTACCGCGAGCATTTTATCGTTACCTGATCTCACGCTCTCCGCGGCATCACATAACATAATATTGAAATGGTTTTCCGAACTTTACGGGGAGAACCGTTTCTAAAAAACCGAAAGAAAATTTTGCTCTTTCATTCATTGACTATCTCATTTAGGAGAAACAAGATGCGCCACAAAAGAAATTTGGTTTCTATCGCCATTGCAGCTGTCTTTTTACTCGCAGGCAATGCAACCACGGTATTGGCCGCTGATGCCACGCAAAGCAGCAGTCACCAACATCAAAGCGGACAAGCTGCGGGTCATAGTCATGGCGATGCAAAGTCGGGTGATGAGCACGGCCATCAGTGTGAACATATGGGGCCAGTGGATACGAACAAAGATGGCAAAATCAGCAAGGAAGAGTTTATGAAACACCATGAAGCCATGTTTGACAAAAAAGATGCCAACAAAGACGGAGTTATTGATCAATCGGAAATGCATCGCATGATGGATCATATGCATAAACATGGAAATACGGAGCAATCCAAAGACAGCGCTCATAGTCATTGAGTCGGAAACAAACAACGCTTAGAAGCTTATCAATATTCCTCAGCGCTTCACCCTGACAGCCGCTCAAATTCTCAGCAATTCAATGCGACTGTCAGCGTTTCAAGGATTCAACTGACTTAATGTCTTAAACCGCTAGGTACTTTCTCGGGCGCTCTTTTTTCCAGCGGTTGCGGATCCAAAACCGCCACGGTCAAACTATCGTCATTGAAATACTTTTTCGCCACATCGCGTACTTGCGCAGCAGTAACAGCTTTCAGCTTTTCCAGAATGATATCGATATCGCGGTAAGACAATCCGGTGCTTTCCAGCCTCCCCAGTTGCATGGCTTGGGAAAAGGTAGAATCACGCTGATACACATGACCGGCGACAACCTGTGCCTTTACGCGCGCCAATTCATCTTCAGTGACGCCATCTTTGGTGATTTTCTCGATTTCCTTGCGCAAAGCCTGTTCCAGCTCAGCAACCGTTTTACCAGCACGCGGCACCGCGCTCAGAAAGAAAATACTTGGACCGCGCGCCATCGCGCTGTAGCCCGCGTTAGCCGAATTAGCAATCTGACTTTCACGCACCAAACTTTTATTCAGCCTAGCCGATGCATGGCCGTCCAGCACACCTTCCAGTATTTCCAGCGCATACGGCTCCCAGTCTTCCATGACGTTTCTAATCGTCGGCGCATGATACCCCATCATCAGATAAGGAAGTTCCGCCGGTGCCTTGACGATGATGCGCTTAGTGCCTGTTTGCGGCGGCTCGATTTGGGGTTTGCGGGCATTGAGCGGCAATAAAGGATGCTTAGGGATAGTGCCATAGTTTTTTTGCGCCAGCCGGAATACTTCATTGGCATCGACATCACCGACTACAATCAATATCGCATTGTTAGGCGCATACCAACGGTCATACCATTCGCGCGCATCTTCCAGGCGCATATTCTCCAGATCATTCATCCAGCCGATAATCGGGTTTTTGTACGGATGCGCTTGATACGCAACCGACATCATTTTTTCATACAGCAGTGAACGGGCCTGATCTTCCGTACGCAACCGGCGTTCCTCCATCACCACTTTAATTTCTTTTGAAAACTCTTCCTCGGTCAGAATCAAATTGCGCATCCGATCCGCTTCCAGCTCCATCGCCATGGGCAAGTGATTCTTATGCAATTGCTGGTAATAGGCAGTGTAATCGTAACTGGTAAAGGCATTCTCCCGCCCGCCCGCAGCGGCGATCTTCTTTGAAAAATCGCCATTGGGAACTTTCTCCGTCCCTTTGAACATCATATGCTCCAGCACATGCGCCACACCAGTGACACCATTTACTTCATCGATACTGCCCGCTTTGTACCAGACTTGCGTCACCACCACCGGTGAGCGATGATCCTGCTTAACAATCAATCTCAGGCCATTATCGAGTAAAAATTCATGCGGATTGGCAACCGCCCTGGATGAAATCAGCAGAATCGCGATGAATAACCCGGAAAAAGAAAAAAAGCGATGTACAGTAAAACAATAATCAGGTTTCATTTTTACCAACCAAAATGTGAGTAAACAGAATAAAATTAGGCTTTGAGAATTTCCAATGTCTATCAGTAGAAGAGCCTACCAGAATGTTTAGTTTTTTTAAATCCAAAAAAAATCCCGCAGATTCCACTGAAACACCGGTTTCTCCCGATGTTGAGTCCGAATCCAAGCCGGAGGAATCAATAAGCTTCGCGGCTAAACTCAAGCAAGGGTTGGCGCGCACCCGGCAAAATTTAGGTAAACAGCTATCGGGCTTATTCGGCGGCGGCAAAATCGATGAGGCGCTTTATGAGGAACTGGAAACTATTTTATTAACCTCCGATATTGGCGTCAGCGCAACGCAACAATTGCTTGAGAATCTGCGTAAACAAGTCAAGCGCGATGCCCTGACGGACTCGGCGCAACTCAAGGAAGCACTGAAGGAATCGCTGATTGCCATGCTGGAACCGCTGGCGCAGCCGCTGGATACTACCACACATAAACCTTTCGTCATCATGATCACAGGCGTCAACGGCGTAGGTAAAACCACGTCGATTGGCAAACTGGCCAAATATTTCCAGACTGAGGGAAAATCGGTATTGCTGGCTGCCGGCGATACTTTCCGAGCCGCTGCGCGCGAGCAATTGATCGCTTGGGGGGAACGCAACAATGTCACCGTGATTGCGCCGGATAGCGATCCGGATAAAAAAGGCGATCCGGCGGCGGTGATTTTTGACGCGGTCAATTCAGCTAAAGCGCGCGGCATCGATATCGTGCTGGCGGATACCGCCGGGCGGTTAACCACGCAACTGCATTTGATGGAGGAGATCAAAAAAGTCAAACGCGTCGTCGCCAAAGCGATGCCGGATGCGCCGCACGAAGTATTGCTGGTGCTCGATGCCAATACCGGACAAAACGCCATCACGCAAGTCAAGGCGTTTGACGAAGCACTGGATGTCACCGGTCTGATCCTGACCAAATTGGATGGCACCGCCAAAGGTGGCGTGGTCGCGGCAATTGCCGGGCAGTACCCAGAAAATCCACCAGCATTACGTTTTATTGGTGTCGGCGAAGGTGTGGATGATTTAAGGCCATTTGACGCACGGCAGTTTGTTGATGCATTGTTTGATTAAACACTACGGATAGCATAAGGCATAGGCCGATGATCACTTTCAAAAATGTCTCCAAACGTTATCCCGACGGGTATGTGGCGCTGAATAACGTTGACCTCACGGTTGAATCCGGTGAAATGGTATTCCTGACCGGTCACTCGGGCGCGGGGAAAAGCACGTTATTAAAACTTATCGCCGCCATCGAACGGCCAACATCCGGCACCATCACGATTAGCGGGCAGAATATCGCCCAGCTTAAACCGGCCGCCATCCCCTATATGCGCCGCAAAATCGGTTTCATTTTTCAGGATCATAAGCTGCTGTTTGATCGCAGCGTTTTTGATAATGTCCTGCTACCGCTGCAAATCAGCAATTTTGATAACAATACCGTAGCTGCCCGTGTTCGCGCCGCTTTGGATAAGGTGGGTTTACTAAAAAAGGAAAAATCCATGCCAATTGCACTATCAGGCGGGGAAAGACAGCGCTTGTGCATCGCGCGCGCCGTGGTCCATCGTCCGGCTATTCTGATTGCCGATGAACCCACTGGCAATCTGGATGTTGAATACGCCCGGGATATCATGACCATGTTCACCTCATTCAACCAAGTGGGCGTCACCGTGCTGATTGCAACGCACGATGCTTCGCTGCTGGAAGATACGCAACATCGCATTTTGTCACTCAAACAAGGAAAACTGGCGGCATGATACGCGCATGGCTGACGCAACACGGGTTTGTGTTCTTTCTGACGCTCAAACGGCTGATTTCAACGCCGGTTACCAGCTTCCTCAGCATTATTGTGATGGGCATTGCCCTCAGCCTCCCGGCTGGCATTTACGTGCTCATGCAAAACCTGCAGGTCATCTCCGGACAAACTGCGGATTCCCCGCAAATAAGTTTGTTTCTTAAGCTTGATATGACACAAGATAGCATTGAGAAAGTGAATCAGCGCTTGGAAGAAAATCCGCAAATCCAGACAATCCAATTTATTCCCAAAGACGTCGCGCTCCAACAGTTACAACAAAGTGCCGGACTCACGGATATCACCGCCAGCCTGATGCGCAATCCACTTCCGGATGCTTTTGTTATTCACACTCTGGAAAACAGCACCGAAGCATTGGAACAATTGCGCACGATCATACAAAGCTGGCCGGAAATCGAACACGTGCAATTTGATTCCGCATGGATCGAACGCCTGAATGCCTTACTCGATCTCGCCCGTTTTGCCGTGCTGATGCTGGCAACGCTATTAAGCATTGCGATTATCGCGATCATGTTCAACACCATTCGCCTGCAAATTCTTACCAAGCGCGATGAAATTGAAATATCCAAACTCATCGGCGCTACCGACAGTTTCATCCAGCGCCCTTTTCTCTATTTCGGTGCGATTCAGGGATTGGCGGGAGGCGCTACCGCATGGCTTATCATGGCACTGGCCATCCGCACGCTCAATGAAGAGCTCATCACCCTTGCGCAACTTTATCGCATTGATTTGCAACTACAACACCTCTCCTCAGCTGACAGTATCAGCATGCTATTGTTTTCCGCTTGGTTAGGATGGTTAGGCGCCCGCATCTCCGTTGCAAGCCATCTCTGGCAAATAGAACCCAAATAAACCGGGCGTTAAGCACGAACTTTTCAAAAATTTGGCACTCTCATTCCGGGAGTGCTAGAATGTGTTTAATTAAAAACTGAAGAGTTAGCACAATCCATAATCAGGAGATTATTACAATGACGAATGCTCTAACACTGCCCTCAATGGGTGGAAGTATAGAAAGTTATATTCAGTCTGTTAATTCTTTCCCTATTCTTTCGCAAGAGGAAGAAACCAGTCTGGCCCGGCGTTTGTGGAATCAGGGCGATCTCGAGGCTGCGCAACAGCTGATTTTGTCGCACTTGCGTTTTGTAGTCGCAATCGCGCGCGGTTACAAAGGCTATGGCCTTCCGCAAGCCGACTTGATTCAGGAAGGTAATATCGGACTGATGAAAGCCGTTAAACGGTTCGACCCTGAACGTGGCGTGCGCTTAGTATCATTTGCCGTTCACTGGATTAAAGCGGAAATTCACGAATTCATCATGCGCAACTGGCGCTTGGTTAAAATAGCCACCACCAAACAGCAACGTAAACTGTTCTTCAACTTGCGCAGCATGAAGCAAGGATTGGACACAATGAACCCGCAAGAAGTGGATGCAATGGCCACGCAACTAGGGGTTAAATCCGAAGAAGTGGTGGAAATGGAAAAGCGTTTCAACGGCTCGGATATTTCGCTGGAACCCATTTCGGATGAAGAAGACGATGCATTCAGCCCGATCAGTTATTTAACCGACGGTGAAGAGCCATCCCAGATTCTGGAAAATGAGCAAATCACGCACTTACGCGAAAAAGGTCTGCAACAATCGCTCGCATGTCTGGACGATCGCAGCCGCCATATCATTGAAGCGCGCTGGTTAAGGGAAAAAGATACCGCGACGCTGCATGATCTTGCTGCGGAATTAGGCGTATCCGCAGAACGCGTTCGTCAAATTGAAGCCAAAGCGCTGCAAAAAATGCGTGGCGCGTTAGCAACAACGGCATAACGCGAACATGTAAATTTACCTCGTTTCAGATACCGGTTTGATCTCAACAAGCTCAAACCGGTGTATCATTCCCACCCCAAGGAGAGGTACCGAAGCGGTCATAACGGCGCTGACTCGAAATCAGATGGTCAAGGTAACTTGGCACATGGGTTCGAATCCCATCCTCTCCGCCAAAGATGCGCCAATTAATACCCAGCAACACCAACAAGACCCGCATAAATGTTAAGTTTAGCGGGTTTTTTGTTAACCGTAGGCAACCATGTGAAATGTGAGTAACACACCAAATTTGTGTGTAACTTTGTGAGTAACTATAATACTCATAAAAAAGTTACTCACATTTTTGCGCTATCCAACAGGATAAAGGCACTCACATGAAACTGACCGATTCAATCATCAAAGCGGCAAAGCCCAAAGAAAAGGATTATTCACTAGCAGACGGTCACGGATTGGCTTTACTGGTGAAAACTTCCGGCGCGAAATGGTGGCGGTATCGATACCGTTTTAATGACACGCCCAAAATGCTTTCAATCGGCGTATATCCTGACGTTTCACTCAAAGAAGCACGCAATCAACACGCACGCCTGAAAGAACTGCTGGCGCAAGGCGTAGACCCTTCAGAGAACCGCAAAGAAGAAAAACAGCAAGCAGCCATTGCAGCCGCCAATAGTTTTGAATCGGTGGCGCGTCTTTGGTGGAATCACTGGGGTCACGACAAGACAGAACGCCATGCAGGCTACACGATCCGGCGGCTGGAAGCGGATGCATTCCCGGTCATTGGTCATAAACCCGTGAATGAAATCACCGCAGCCCAGTTCATAGCGATGGTGCGCAAGGTTGAATCACGTGGTGCGCTGGATATTGCCAAGCGTGTATTGACGATGTGCGGGCAGGTTATGCGCTATGCCGTGGCGCATGGATTGGCGGAGCGTAATCCGGCGGCTGACATAAAACCTTCCGATGTACTGAAGCCCGCCAAGAAAACCAATCACAAGCGGTTGAGCGAGAAAGAATTACCTGAATTGCTGCGTAATATCGATGGTTATGACGGGCAACCACTCACCCGCCTTGCATTGCAGCTTATGGCATTAACGTTTGTTCGCACGGGTGAATTGATTGGCGCACGATGGAATGAAATCGACCTGACCAAGAAAGAATGGCGCATACCAGCCGAACGCATGAAGATGAAAACCCCGCATATCGTACCCTTGAGCAACCAGGCAATAACGGTACTGGAAGAAATCCACAAGCTGGCGGCTGATGATGTGCTGTTATTCCCCAGCGAACGAAGAGACGGCAAGACCATGAGCAATAACACGATTCTTTACGCACTTTACCGGCTGGGGTATCACGGCCGCATGACCGGCCACGGATTCCGGGGGATAGCGTCAACGATCCTTCATGAACAAGGATTCAATCATGACCATATCGAATTGCAGCTTGCACATACACAACGCGATGCAGTAAGCGCGGCATACAACCATGCGCTTTACTTGGACCCGCGGGCACACATGATGCAGGCATGGGCGGATTATCTGGATAAGCTGAAAGCCGGGGCGGAAGTATTGCCGTTTAGAGCTGCGTAACTGGTTTAGCTGTGCCTACTCCGACGGGAGGAAAACGAGTTTCCCTGACTCACTGGCACGGCTTCCTATAATTCAGGGCCGTATTAAGGGAATACGAATGAAAACCAAAGAAAAGAAGGATAGGCCTAATCCAATCATTAAAGAGATGCTTCAGCCCGTGGCTTTACCCGCCATCGGTTCAACCATTGCCAAATTCAATGCCGAATTTTCTGGAATTTCACGATTAGGATCAGAATCTATACGACTGGAAATGGAATCAATCGAAGCTATCTGCGAACATTTTGAACGCCTTCTGTTAGATGAAAGATTATTAAAACGCCCCCGTAATCATCGAGCCATGAGGGAATTCTATGAAGAATTGATGGATCAGGCCGCTGGAAAACTTGAGGTTTTATTAGCTTCAGAGCAAGCCAAGAAAACTGCAAAGAAAGGAGCCAAAGGCAGGGCAGATTTTTACGCAAAGCAAAAACAAGCTGTTCAGAATTATTATCGTGAGAATAGGAAATCTTACAAAAACAAAGATGAAGCGGCCATAGGGCTCGACGGAAAAAAGCTGAATGGCATTCAAATCACCGTTGGATTCAGAACAATAAGAAAATATTTGACAGGAGTCTAACCTCCCCCTCTTTGCTTAGCAAACGGCTACCTTTTGCTTAGCAAAGGGGATTACCTTCCATTAAATAGCCTTTTAATCTCTCCATACCGTGATGCACGGGTTAAACAATGGAGTGCTACTAATGGCAAGAACTCAAGAATTACCAAAACCAGAAACATTACCAGCAACCGGCAAAAGCCGGTTTTCCCAATTCAAGAAATTCATTCCTGTAAGCAAAGAGAAGTTCAGGCAACTATGCAAGGAAGGCCGCGCCCCGCAGCCTGAACGCATGGGCATTCGTTGCACCTTCTACGATAACGGAGAGCTTCACAGATGGCTTGCTGATCCCGTCAATTACCGGGCGGGAGAATGAGCCATGCAGACACCAACAAAAAAGCCGCACCCGGCGGGGGTAGCGGCTGGAATAAACTCACATTCGGATTATAACACTCATGACATATTGAACGAAGTCACAAGCCGCTTGAAGGGCATTATCAAACGTCACAACGGCGGCATGCTGGCATTCTGTCCGTCTCACGATGACCGGAAAGGCCGCAGTCTTGCAGTAAGTGAAGGCCGCGAAGGGCAAATACTTCTTCATTGCTTTGCTGGATGTTCGGTCCATGAAATAACTGGCGCCATTGGCTTGAATGCCGCCGATCTTTTCCCGCGCACCGAAAGCAAATACGATCCCAAGACACGCTCTTTCTTTAATGAATGGCAAATACTTTCCACCCTTCAACATGATGCAACGGTTGTTTTAATCGCTGCACGCTGGATGTTGACCGGTAAGCCATTGCCTGAATCTGATGCTGATTTTTTATCGAAAGCAGTTATCAGGATTAACGAAGCAGTCAGCTATTCAAGGAGATTCAAGTAATGAATGACCTTGAGAGCCAAGCGCTTGAAATGATGAGTAGCAACGAAAAAGAATCAGAACAAGCAGCAATAAAACGCCTTGCTATGCTATCTCCGATTGAATACGACCGGGCAAGAAAGCAGGAAGCTGAAAAGCTTGGAATCAGTGTCAGTGCTTTGGATAAAGCGGTAAATGCAGCCAAACGAAATGAAATCGACGATTCCGGTTTTCCGAATGTTGAACCGTGGGAATATCCGGTGAATCCGGGGGAATTGCTCAGTGACATATCAGCGACCGTTCACCGTTTCATTGTGTGCAATAAAGAAACTGCGGATGCAGTGGCACTATGGGCAAGCATGACATGGTTCATTGACGTGATACAGGTTGCACCGCTGGCAATCATCACCGCGCCTGAAAAACGATGCGGCAAGACTCAGCTATTAACGATATTGGGCAAGTTGTCATACCGGCCATTATCCGCCAGCAGCATCAGCCCAGCATCGCTCTATCGTGCAATCGAGGCATGGCAACCAACCCTGCTACTTGATGAAACCGACGCATTCATGAAAGAAAACGAGGAGCTGCGCGGTGTGATTAATTCCGGCCATAGCCGTGATAATGCTTACGTCATCCGAACCGTAGGCGATGACCACACCCCCAAAAGATTCAGCACATGGGGAGCCAAGGCATTATCCGGAATCGGCCACTTATCAGATACTTTGATGGATAGAGCCATCATCCTGGAATTGCGGCGGAAGCTGGTTCATGAGACTGTCGACCGGTTGCGATACGCTGAACCTGATCTGTTTCTAACGTTAACCAGTAAGCTGGCACGCTTTGCCGACGATTACCGCGAACAAGTCAGGCGGGCAAGGCCAATGCTACCCGACGCGTTAAACGACCGCGCACAGGATAACTGGGAGCCGTTATTGGCTATTGCGGGATGCGCTGGCAGTGAATGGCTTGACCGTGCAAACCAGGTAGCTTTAAAGCTGTCCGCCGGTGACAAGTCAGCCAGTATCAGCAATGAACTATTGGCAGATATTCAGGAAGTGTTTGAATCGAAGCGCGCCAACAAGATCAGCACCGCCGATCTGATTAACACTTTGATAGAGGATACCGAAAAAAGCTGGGCAACCTATAACCGAGGCAAGCCGTTGTCACCCAAGCAACTGGCAAACAAGTTAAGAGATTACGGTATTCAATCGAAGTTAGTTCGCAACGGTTATGATGTTTATCGTGGCTTTGAATTGGCACAGTTTGAAGAATCCTTTTCCCGATACCTCACCCCTGTTTTATCCGTTACAACGTTACAACCCAATAACAGCAACGGTTTGCACGTAACAAATGAAAAATGCGTAACTGTTACAAACAGCCTAAGTGTTACAAATCAATGTAACGATGTAACAGCATGTAACGTTACAGAAAACGATCCTGTTACGCTGAAACCCGCACCAGATAAGGATTGTAACACTGTAACACATAGAACACCCCCAGCTAAGAAGATAGTGAGGATATAGATAAATGGAAGCAGCGGAAATCATCGAATATTTACGGGATAGGGATTTGACAATTACCCTGACCGATGGCGATAGCCTTGAACTGTCACCAGCGGAAAAAATCACACATGAACTGATTGAACGGTTACGCAAGCACAAACCGGCAATCATTGAGGAACTGAAGCGCGAACAACGCCGGGAAAAAGTATTGCGAATGCTGGAAGAAAATCCAGGAACTCAGCGGGCATTTGTGACCGATACCGAGAGCGACAGGCATAACGTGATTCTGACCATAGCGATCAAGGATAAGTACAGCTTTGAAATGCTTATTCCGAAATCGAAATATGATCCCTTCGCTATGCTCGAATTACTTGAAAAGGGACCGCTTCAATAATAACAATCTAATGGAGTACAAAGCATGGACACAGAAAAAGAAGTGAAGCCAATGAACGAAGCCGCGGCAATAAACGAAACATTGCACCGTGTGGCACGGAAGGTGCATCCGCTGGCGCAAGATGACAGGCAAGCAATACAAACCGACACCAGGGACCCTGACACTTTTTCCGGCTTGCGGGCAATCAGACCCGCAGCTTTTCGCTAGTTCCAAGCGTTTACAAAGGGGATTCCGCTTCCGATCTTCCGGAAGTAACCCGATACGGGAATCAAATCAATGACAACACAAATTGAAATAGCCCAGCACCTTGATTTATCTACCAGGCAAATCCGTGAACTTCAATCAGCCGGGGTGTTCTCAAAGAGCGCCACATTGGATGAAGCACGGCTTGCTTATATTCGCCGGTTGCGGGAGCAGGCCGCCGGGCGTGCTGCGACAAATGGATTGGACCTAGCGAGCGAACGGGCACGATTGGCGAAAATGCAGGCGGATAAGCTGGAAGCTGAATTAGCGGCCAAGCGCGGCGATATGATTTCACTTGCTGAAGCTGTAATGGGGTGGAGTGATTTAGTAAACGCTTTCCGGCAAAAGATGCTTTCCTTACCGGTACGGGCCAGTGATTCAATTCCGGGGATTGCCGATCGGCGTAACGCGGAGCGTATCCTTACCGGTATGGTTTATGAAGCGCTCTCTGAACTTTCACGCTGGAAGCCTGACGGTACCGAAGAATTCGAAACCGAAGCAGCGGGCAATATTTGACAGTGTAACCGTTCAGGATTATTGTTCGGGCAAGTGCTCAAAACACTTCAACAAGCGGCCATATCCCGCGCCCGATAGTCTGCGGTTTTTTTACGTCCATAGTTTGCCTATGGCCGGGTGTTAGGCTAATAAAACACCTGATCCGTCAGGAAATACGCCAGCCGTCTTGTTGCGGTTTTGAGCCCCCGGCCACCCTCTCAAAAGGGGTGAAATTCAAAATATCAACAAGGAGGCCAAGCATGGCTGTTAAATCAACAAGTGCGCCCGCACGTCGCAAATCCAAATCAGTTGCACCAACCTCAACCCCTGCCAATGTAGTGCACTTGGATCCCAAGCGAAAGAAGCTTAAAAAATATCAGTGGCAAGCCGAACTGATTGAGTTCATGAAATCGCTATCCCCAGACGAAACCACACTGATTAAGAGATTCACGAATCTGCTTTGCGAACGACCGGAAACAAAGCGTGCACAGCTTCAGCCGTGCGAATTGATTCAATTACCTTCTACTAAAAAGCATTCTTCCAAGTTCGAGGAAATAAAAACGGTTTAGGTTGAACCTTCCCTCAAATTGAGGATAGGAAAAAAGGGGGGTACTTTTCAAAATGTGAGTAACTTTGTGAGTAACTTTTGATTTCTGAATAGTTAGACTGGCTCAAATAGGAGTTATAAGAGAATTTTATGACTCCCATCCTCCTACCATCTTCAATCATGATTTGATTGAAGACACCGTCATCAATGACAAGGCTAGAGATATGGGGTCAAAATTGCACGAAAGCAGCAAACCCCATCCCTAGTGAATTCAGTTTTAATCCATTTATTTCTTCGCCACTGCACTCTTGAAAGTAGCGCCTGCGGAGAATTTTGGTGCGATTGTTGCAGCGATCTGGAGTTTTTCACCTGTCTTGGGATTTTTACCTTCACGGGCAGCACGCTGAACTGATTTAAACGAACCAAAACCAGGCAGCGTAACATCATCACCTTTAGCAACGGTTTCAACGATGGTATCAAGTACTGCATTCACGGCACGCGCTGCATCGGCTTTGGTTAAGTTAGTGCGGCTGGCAATCTCTTCGATCATTTCAGTTTTATTCATCGCTTAAAATACTCAGGTTGGTTAAAAGACGTGCAGTATAGCTGTTTAAGCCATTTCAGAACAAAACTGAGTATAAAATATTTGCCAGATTCATTTGTGGTACCAATTGAGCCAAAATGGCTCTTCAGTTTGGAGATTACTATGTCCGTAAACGTGAAGCTATCAGAAAGCCTAGTCGCCCAGGCCAAGCGCTACGCGCAAACCCAGCATCGTTCAGTACCCAAGCAAATCGAATATTGGTCGCAGATTGGCAAGATCGCTGAGGAAAATCCTGATTTACCGTTTAATATGATCCGCGACATACTGATCGCCGATCAAGAAGAATCCTCCAACGAGTATCAGTTCGATTGATGCGGTTATAGTCACACCGGCATTTGGATAATTTGAAGCTGCTGGCCTTCGGGCCTCACGAGAATTTTTATCGTGATCTTAAGCGGCATGAGAAACAATATTTATCAGGAATGGAATTTCTAGCTGCATCGTTACGTGCGGGTTTGCTGGCGAAGTATAAAGTGTAAGAATTCCTAGCGTTGTTTACAGTATTCAGGAGAATACTGTAGATGAACATACACAAACGCACTCGCTTAACATTATTGGATCGTCAGGAAATCTGGCGGC
>NZ_QPHG01000045.1:0-23554 GCF_040240425.1 Nitrosomonas sp.
CGAATAAGTTGCCTGAATTTTGCTTCTCTGATTCGAGAACGAAAATAGTATCTGTTTTTGGCATTCATCTCAGAAAGTTAGCACACTTTAGTAAGTGCTTAACTTCCTAAGACCCTAAAAAAATACTTAAGAAACGTGTAACACAGCCGATGAGTTAAAACTTTTATACAAAAAAGATAAATTAACGCGGGGGAATAAATGGAAGGTTTTTTTCTTGGGCGGCAGCCAATTCTAGATCGTAATCAAAATCTTGTAGCATTTGAGTTACTGTTTAGACAAGAAGAAACTGAAGAGTCGGTCAGAATTACAGATGATTTATCCGCATCAGCAAATGTCATTATCAACGCTTATTGCCAGTTAGGAATCCAGAATGTATTAGGGAAGCAGCGTGGTTTTATCAACGCCAATCCTGAGTTGTTGATGAGTGACATTATCAGTTTATTGCCTAGTAAGCATGTCGTATTAGAAATAAAAGAAACGGCAACGGTAACACCAGAATTTATGCAGCGCTGTAATGAGTTGAAGCAAAAAGGCTATCAGTTTGCGTTGGATAATATTGTTGAAATGAATAGTAAGGTTGAGCAACTGCTGCCTGTGGTGAGTGTAGTGAAAGTAGATGTGCTTGCACTTGAGCAAAATGCACTTACAAAGTTGGTTACCGAATTAAACCGCTGGCCGGTATTGCTTCTGGCACTGAAAGTGGAAAGCCGAGAACAAGAGAAATATTGCATGCAATTGGGTTTCCAGATGTTCCAAGGCTATTATTTCGCAAAGCCTGAAGTAATGGCAGTAAAACGCGCCGATCCAGGCAAGCTTTCATTGCTGAAGCTGCTGACATTGGTCATGGGTGACAGTGATATTGAAGAACTAGAGCGGGAGTTTAAGCATCAACCCGGTTTGAGTTACAACCTGATGCGCATGGTAAATTCAGTTTCAAGCGGATTGCCTCAGAAAATTAATTCCATCAAACATGCAATCATGATCTTAGGGCGTAAGCAACTGCAAAGATGGATACAGCTGTTGCTTTATACCGCTAATCAATCCGACGATAGTATGTCGAATGCATTAATGCAAACAGCAGCGGCACGTGGGAAATTGATGGAGTTAATCGCAACAGCGGAACGTCCTCACGACAAAAATCACCAGGAAAGAGCATTCATGGTGGGAATACTATCGCTGCTGGATGTATTGCTGGGCATTGAAATGCAACAAATCACTGACAGGCTGGGAATTCCTGATGACATGAGCCAGGCATTATTGACCCGGGAAGGGCGCTTAGGTCAGGAATTGAAACTCATTGAAGCCAACGAAAAAGGTGAGATTGCTGCAATTCAATCGATTCTGTCGGAGTTGGGTTTTTTAAGTTTAAGCGAACTCGCTGATATTGAGATACAGGCGATTGAATGGGCAAATCGAATTGGTGAGGCGGCTAATTAAAATGAAGTTTTTTTCTCGAAGAAAAAGCGTTGGGTGCTGATTTCTGGTCAGTGCATACCGTAGTTTTTTTATTCTTCAGATACTAAATTTATTCTGGTTAATGTCGTTAACTTGTTGGGTATAAATAATTTTGTGATCTGGTAAAAATCTCTGATAAGTACTCATTGAGACAATTTCCTTGGTTCCTGTGAGCCGGGAGCGTAAGCAAACATAGATTAATAAGTAGCAAGTTTGCTGAGTTGAATAGCAGTTTAATAGCTTCGATCAAGACGAGCGACGGGGAGAAAGTTATGGCTGAGCTGCGAGCAGCTGAGGGCAAATCTGATAGCCAAGTAACACATCAATCAGGGTTGATGGAGCGGGATGGTGTGTTATGTAATGCTGAAGCTGACGAATACTTTATGAGTATCAAGGAAGAATTAAATCAGGTTGACCGGTTGGTAAGTGATGCAGTGAATAATCTGGTTATTAATTTTGGATATATCAGTAATTTGACCAAATCACATCATGAAATGGTTGTGGCTATTGAAAAAATGGCTGCCCCTGAAGGAAGTAAACCCATATTGGAACTGTTGGAGAAACAGATGGTTATTGCTGATAAGATCGAGCAAGAACTGGAAATGGCTGTTACTTCACTACAGTTTGGTGATCTAGTGACGCAATTGCTTGCACATACTACGCGCCAAGTGGAGGCGTTGAATATTGAACTGCAACGCATTGAGCGACAAAGAAGTTGGAAAGAAAATGTGGGTAAAAACACGTTAGGCACAATACATGAAGGAATTTCTAAAGCAGTAAATATGGCAAAAACTAAAGGCAAGAGAAAGCCAGTTGTGCAGCAAGGTATGCAGATGGGTGATATTGAGCTGTTTTAGTGTGCCTATTTTTATCAAACAAATTAACAATATTAGCAATAGGAGTGAGATAAATGGCTAAGACGATACTTGCAGTGGATGATTCTGCTTCCATCCGGCAGATGGTTGCTTTTACGCTTAAAGGCGCCGGATATGAAGTCATTCAAGCAGTCGATGGTCAAGATGCATTAGACAAAGCTAATTATCATCAGGTTAATTTGGTGCTAACTGATATCAATATGCCACGAATGGATGGGCTTAAATTACTGGAGCTACTTCGTAAATTGGCGCACTACAAGAATATTCCTATCTTGATACTAACGACTGAATCCGGTGATGAAATTAAAGCAAAAGGCAGAGCGGCAGGTGCTACTGGCTGGCTCGTAAAACCATTCGATCCGAAAAGATTGCTGGAAGTAATTGGTAAAGTAATAGGTTAGATATCTATATTCCCAGGTGGATTAATGGGTTGCTGACAGTATATTTTATTTGGAAAGTTAAGTGTTTACTGCTGCTATTTTCTCGCTTCTTTAGGGTGTTAGCCTAACAACTCAACGTGAAACAGGTTATCTATGAGTACAGATCTCGAACAGTTTTATGAAATATTTTTTGAAGAATCCTCAGAGTTGCTTGCGGACATGGAAGCATGCCTGCTGAGGCTCGATGTAAATTCGCCCGATTTGGAAGATTTGAACGCTATATTTCGTGCAGCGCATTCTATCAAGGGTGGAGCTGGTACTTTTGGTTTTACAGATATGACGGAGATGACGCATATGTTGGAGACATTGCTGGATAGATTGCGCAAAGGTGAGCTTGCAGTACGGAGTGAGATGGTAGATGCTTTTTTGAGAGCCGGTGATGTCATTAAGGCGCAACTAGCAGGTCATCGTGGAGAAGGCGAAGCGGATCCCGCAGTTGCGGCGGAAGTTTGTGAAGAACTGAAAAAACTAAGTGATGAAACACAAGTTCCGGCACCTTCTGAAACCGTGGCGGATTCCGGCATTGGAATGAAAGCTATCCCAGTAGAGACTGATATTGAAAGATCATCTAATGTTGCGATTAGCGAGGCTGTATCAGAGAGTGATGAAGCGAAACTGACTTTTCGCATAGAGTTCTCGAGTTCAGGGATGGGTGATGCGGCAGTTGAAAACTTATTTGCTAACTTGAAACGCTTAGGTAGTCTTGAAGATACAACCTCGGCAGGCGGAAAAGATCATAAACTGAAACTTACGACTGTCAGTAGCGAAGAAGATATTTGGGAAACGTTGGCATTTGTTGTTGATCCAGCAAACCTAAAGATCGAGGTTGCAACCCATAGTGTTGTAGAGCCTCATTCTAGTGACGAGGATTCCGCTGCAGAGCCATTTGCCGGTGAAGATGAGTTTTCAATAGCAGGTATGCCGCCTGCACCTGGTTATGGTTTTTTTCCTGGAGCTCCAGCGGCACCCAAAGATTTCGATGACTCGGAATCACAGCTAAGTTCAACGCCTCAGCAAAATATTCATGGCAATAAGAATGAAACGCAGCATGTAACAAATAAGCCTTCGAGCAAGG
Source organism: Nitrosomonas sp. (assembly GCF_040240425.1). GTDB lineage: Bacteria > Pseudomonadota > Gammaproteobacteria > Burkholderiales > Nitrosomonadaceae > Nitrosomonas. The sequence continues at coordinate 3,846 of NZ_QPHG01000045.1, forward strand.
TAAGTGCCTCGGCTTCCGCCAGCGAGACTTCATCGATACGGGTCAGTATAGAAAAAGTTGATCAGATGATTAACCTCGTGGGTGAATTGGTGATTACCCAGGCGATGCTGGCGCAGACAGCATCGCAGCTTGATCCAGTGGTTTTTGAGAAATTGCTAAGTGGAATGAGCCAATTAGAAAGGAATACGCGGGATCTGCAGGAGTCTGTAATGTCGATCCGAATGATGCCGATAAGCTTTGTATTCAGTAGATATCCACGTGTTGTGCGCGATCTGGCGGCAAAATTAAATAAACGCGTTGAACTGAAAACTGTCGGTGAAAATACTGAACTTGATAAAGGTCTGATCGAGAAAATTGCCGATCCATTAACTCACTTGGTAAGAAATAGTCTTGATCATGGCATAGAAGTAGCCGAGAAGCGTATTGCAGCGGGTAAGCCTGCGCAAGGCACGATTACATTACGTGCTTTTCACCAAGGCGGCAGCATTGTTATAGAAGTTAGCGATGACGGTGCCGGTTTGAATCGAGGAAAAATTCTCGCCAAAGCCAAGGAACGTGGTTTGCCAGTGAGTGACGGTATGTCTGACCAAGAAGTTTGGTTGCTGATTTTTGAAGCAGGTTTTTCTACCGCGGATATAGTTACCGATGTATCTGGCCGTGGTGTTGGGATGGATGTTGTGAAACGTAATATTCAAAGCATGGGCGGACGCATTGATATTGAATCGGCACTTGGTGTGGGTACACGCATATCTATCCGATTACCATTAACACTAGCAATTCTTGATGGATTGTCAGTGGCGGTCGGCGATCAAATGTTTATTGTGCCGCTCAATTACATTATTGAATCTATGCAACCGACAGCTAATGATATTAAAACAGTCAGTGGCCATGGGCGTGTAGTGCAAGTTCGCGGTGAATATTTACCTGTAATCGCACTACATGAAGTTTTTAACTTGCATCCGAATGTGACTGCTGTACATGAAGGAATTCTGGTGATCCTTGAAGCCGAAGGACACAAAGCGGCATTGTTTGTGGATGATTTAATCGGACAGCACCAGGTTGTAATTAAAAGCCTGGAAAGTAATTATCGCAGAGTGCAGGGTGTTTCTGGCGCGACAATTATGGGCGATGGTAAAGTTGCGCTTATTCTGGACACTGCTGCGCTTGTGTTGGCATGCCAACAAGAAATGGTATAGACCGATTGGATAGTTGATATTTTTATACCTAGATAATTTATTAATCAGGAGTGTTTATCATGTCTCAAGAGCAAGCAGCGATTACTACTTCTAATCCAGTCAATCCACATACCAATCAAATGGCGAATGAATTTCTGACATTCCGTTTAGGAAGCGAGGAATATGGTATAGAGATACTAAAAGTACAAGAGATAAGAGGCTATGACGCCATAACGCAGATAGCGAATGCTCCTGAATTCATCAAAGGTGTAGTGAATTTGCGCGGGATAATCGTCCCGATCATAGATATGCGGATTAAATTCCGGTTGGGAAGTGCGACGTACGATCAATTTACCGTGGTGATAATTTTGAACGTAGCGGGCCGGGTGATGGGGATCGTTGTGGATGGAGTATCGGATGTAATCACACTGGGGCTGGAGCAGATGCGTCCTGCGCCGGGATTGGGATCAGTGATTGATACGGAATATATTATGGGACTGGGGACAGTTGACGAACGCATGCTGATATTGATTGATATCGAAAAAATGATGAGCAGCAGCGATATGGGGTTAATAGAACAAACGGTCAATTAGAGAATAGTTGCTCCGGAGCGGAAATCTTAAGAAGAAACGAAGCATGCAATTGGTGATTGTCAAGTTGTCGGTTCACGTATAGGACTGAAGAAAGCTGTAAGAAATTGGGTGCGAAATTCGTTACTGGCTAAAGACTATGCCTTTGAATTATCTGCTCCATGTTGACAATAGATATGACTAATTATATATCGTTGTTTATTCAGTGCATTAATACATTCTGTCTGATAAAAAGTGATGAGGCTCCAGGGTCTGATACTGCGAAGAATAACAGTAAAGCAGTATTTATTAGAATTCAAATGGATATATTATGGAAATGATTTTGGGTGGTGATGAAAGCTCTGATAGCAGGATACGTGAGTATGCTTTTACTCAGGCTGATTTTGATCGTATCAGAAAACTGATATATAACCATGCGGGCATCTCACTCTCCAAAGGCAAACAAAATATGGTTTATAGCAGACTTGCCCGGCGTCTGCGTGCCAACGGTCTGACGAGTTTTCATGAGTACCTTAATTTTCTGGAGCGTGGAAATCCTGAAGAGTGGGAAGCGTTTACAAATGCTTTAACTACTAATTTGACAGCTTTTTTTCGTGAGCAGCATCATTTCCCGATTCTTGAGAAGCATGTAGAAAAGCGAAAGAATCAGGGCAAAATTCAACTCTGGTGTAGTGCATCGTCAACCGGCGAAGAGCCTTATTCAATGGCAATGGCGATGGTGCAGGCATTTAAGACATTTTCACCTCCAGTGCACATTCTTGCAACGGATCTGGATACCAATGTTCTTGCGAAAGCACAGTTGGGTATTTATTCATTGGATAAGCTGGAAAAAATACCCCAAGAAAAACTTAAACAATTTTTTCTTAAAGGCAAAGGGCATCACGCCGGATCGGCGAGAGTACGTCCTGAATTGCGGAATATGATTACATTCCGGCAACTGAATTTGCTTGATGAAAGCTGGCCGATTCGTGGTCCTTTCGATGCAATATTCTGTCGTAATGTAATGATTTATTTTGATAAACAAACTCAATATAAAATTTTGAAAAAATTTGTACCACTTCTGGCGCCGGATGGATTGTTGTTTGCTGGTCATTCAGAGAGCTTTCAGCATGCAGTTGATTTGTTTAAATTGCGTGAGAAAACCGTTTATGAGTTAGCTAATAAACAGAGGTAATCGTATGGCTGAGATCATCGATGATCAAGTTGCTACCAATTTGTACTTTGATAAGAGTTTCAATAATCAGGCTGTTAAGCTGCTTCCAGGTGAATACTATGTTACGGATAAGGATTTACTGCTCGTAACCGTGCTTGGCTCATGTGTTGCGGCTTGTATTCGAGATAGTTATAGCGGTATCGGCGGTATGAATCATTTTATGCTTCCGGATGGCGGAGGAGATGCGGGTAGTCCGTTAAATGCTTCAGCCCGTTATGGCACTTATGCCATGGAGATACTGATCAATCAGTTATTGAAGCTGGGTGCCCGCCGAGGAAATCTCGAAGCAAAAGTATTCGGCGGCGGTAACGTTCTGGATGGATTGACAGTTGCTAATGTCGGACAACGGAATGCGGATTTTGTCTTGAAGTTTTTACAAACAGAGAAAATAAAAGTCGTAGCACAGGATCTGGTTGATATCTTTCCGCGCAAAGTCTATTTCTTCCCAAAAAGCAGCAAAGTAATGGTAAAAAAATTACGCAATATACATAATCCGACTATTTCCGAGCGTGAAAAGGATTACAGACAGCGTCTGCACAAGGTTGATAGCGGTGGAGATGTGGAATTATTTTCCTAGCTTGAGCCTGTTTCATGAAATACGTTGAGTTTCTATTATGAAGAAGATAACAGTTATCGTTGTTGACGATTCGGCACTTATTCGTAAGCTATTAACTGAGATAATTAATAGCCAATCCGATATGGAAGTCATTGGAGCAGCTGCTGATCCGCTAGCGGCACGGGAAATGATCCGGCAATTGAATCCGGATGTGCTGACGCTGGATGTTGAGATGCCCAAAATGGACGGGCTTGATTTCTTGGAAAAATTAATGCGACTGAGGCCTATGCCTGTGGTTATGGTTTCAACATTAACTGAGAAAAGTTCCGATGTGACATTACGTGCGCTTGAATTGGGCGCGGTTGATTTTGTGGCCAAACCCAAAATTGATATTGCATCGGGACTAAAAGAATATGGTAGTGAAATCGCCAATAAAATCCGTATTGCGAAGTCTGCGAGACTCAAGCGAAATGCATCCCCATCGGTTACCAAAAGTGCAACTGCGGATGCAGTATTGCCATCCATTGCGAATCGAATCGCTTCGACAGAAAAGCTAATCATCGTGGGGGCTTCTACCGGCGGTACAGAAGCCATCAAAGAATTTCTAATTCGTATGCCACCTGATTCACCGGGAATCCTGGTTACTCAGCATATGCCGGAAGGATTCACAAAATCATTTGCCAATCGTTTAAATAGCCTGTGCAAGATATCCGTAGTTGAAGCCCAAGGGGGTGAAAGAGTGTTACCAGGACATGCATTTATCGCACCTGGGCACTCGCACTTATTGCTCAAGCGCAGCGGCGCCAACTATATGACGGAATTAAATCAGGGAGAGCTGGTCAGTCGACATCGGCCATCGGTTGATGTACTATTCCGCTCGGTTGCAAATTGTGCAGGCAAAAATGCTATCGGTGTGATTCTAACGGGCATGGGAAAAGATGGTGCGGCCGGAATGCTGGAAATGCAGAAGTCAGGCGCATATAATTTCGCCCAAGATGAAGCCAGTTGCGTTGTTTTTGGAATGCCGAAAGAGGCGATTGCAGCAGGTGGAGTCAATGAGGTTGTGTCATTAAAAGATATGGCAAGGTCTGTTTTGTCAAAAATCTCAAGTATGGGGTCACACGGTAATCGCGTATAATCACCGTAAGAACTTACTTTTTAATTTGCTATAAAGTAAAAGCGCTTTATCAATGAAAAGGATTATCTCTCGGCTTATTATATTTATTGGCATCAGCTTCTTAGTGAGTTGTGGATCCCTTCAGGAAAAACCTTCGGTAAAACAAGGCTCGCGTCCACCAGTCAATAAATCAACAGATTCCGGCCACATTAAGAAAGCACTCTATTCCCAATTTAATGAGTGGCAAGGGGTGCGTTATCAGCGTGGCGGAATGAGTCAACGCGGAATCGATTGTTCTGGTTTCGTGCATCTGACATTCAAATCAAAACTTGGAATGCACCTTCCTAGAACAACCAGAATGCAGATGATGGTTGGGAAAGAAATCAGGAAGAACGATTTGAAGGCGGGTGATTTGATATTCTTCAAAACGGGCCCAAGCTCAAATCATGTTGGAATATATTTGGAAAAAAATAAATTTCTACATGCCTCAGAAAAGAAAGGCGTCACAATATCCCGGTTGGACCATGTTTACTGGCAATCCAACTATTGGAAATCGATTCGCATATAAGCGAAAAAATAGTATCTTCTGATTCAACTCAAGCAAATCCAGCATAGTGATATCCTTGTCGCCTTGACAAGGTTTATAAGAGGTGGCTTGCCCTTGTTTCATGTATGCACACCAACGTAACGAGACTGCATCAAATTGCGGGAAAATACAATGAATGAAGAAATTAAACAAAGAATTCAGAAAAGAGAAAACTGGCAGCGTGGGCTTTTTATGTTTTTTTTCATGTTTATCTACGGATTTTCTAATTCATTGGTTATTGGTATCTTATTTTTCCAGTTTGCGACGTTGATATTAACCGGGAAAACGAATGAATTTTTACTTGGGTTCAGTCAGAGTTTAAGCATCTATATCCATCAGATCATTAACTTCCTGACTTTTAACAGTGAGCAACGCCCGTTTCCGTTCAGTGCGTGGCCAAACGCCAGCGATACTCCCGATATGATTAAAGATAGCAGTAAAAACGACTAATTCATTGTTCTTCTGATATTTATCTGATTTTCCTTTCGACTGATTCCAACAAATTCCAATCCGATTCCAGCGTATTCTTTGGTTGCAGTCGCATTTTTGCCGGACACTGCACTCAGTAATAGATCCAACTTATTGCTATAAGTATATTACTAAATATTATTTCAAATTATGTTCAGGTGCGGCTATAGTGCAGCGCATTTTGAAGGTTATATAAAGCTAAACTCATGAAAATACGCAATCTTGATCTGACGTCGAATCCCGTCAATGAGGAACATCAACAATTAGGATTACCGCCTGTCGAAGATACCGTTTCTCATCTGGATGCACATCCTTTTTTGCGTGCTGCCGTCTGGTTTGCTGTCATTGTATTAGTTTTACTGATCGCATTTTTAATCATTCGCTTTTTCCTTGCGCAGGATTTGGGGGAAAGCTGGCAGATTATTAGTAGTACGCTCGATAGCAGGATTTTCTGGAGTGCAGTTGCCGTCGGTTTTCTTGCGCAAGTAGTCGATGGTGCTTTGGGTATGGCTTACGGTGTCACCGCAACCACTTTTTTATTAGCCTCCGGTGCAAGTCCGGCTGCCGCCAGTGCCAGTGTGCATATTGCTGAGATATTTACCACGGGTGTTTCAGGCATTGCGCATGCCAAATTTGGTAATGTCAATAAACAATTGTTCACTCGTTTGCTGGTGCCGGGTGTATTGGGCGGTATCTTGGGCGCGTTATTAGTCACGCATGTCAATAGCGCATTATTCAAGCCTTTCATATCCGCTTACTTGGTTCTGCTGGGGGTTTATATTCTCAGTAAAGCGTTCCGGCAACTGAGCACCCGTAAGGACGCGCCTCAGCATATCGGTAAATTAGCCTGTTTCGGTGGATTCATGGATGCAGCTGGCGGTGGCGGCTGGGGACCGATTGTGACTTCAACCTTGGTAGGGACAGGTACAGACCCGCGCACAACCATCGGTTCAGTGAATTTTGCGGAATTTTTCCTGACATTAGCCAGTGCAGCGACGTTTGCGCTCCTGATGGAAACCGATCATTGGCCGTTGATTGTCGGATTGGTTTTCGGCGGTTTGTTTGCAGCGCCATTCGCAGCTTATTTGTGCAAGAAGTTTCATGCACGTACTTTGCTAATACTTGTGGGTGTTCTGATTATTACGATTAGCTGTTTCAATCTCTATAAAGCGCTCATCACGTTGTAGCAATAATAATCTCCCGGAAATAAAGCAATATTCCGGGAGATTTTTTCTGTTCTTCCAGTTAAACTTACCCAAACTGAATTCTTCTCCAGTTTGAGTATGTCTCTCCATTCGGAGTCCGATGCCTAACGTTCTCATTCTTCCTGCAATTATTTATGTTTCTTATTGATTTCATTCTTCATATCGACAGGCATTTGCAACAGCTTGCTACAGAATACGGGTTATGGATTTATGGCATTCTTTTCCTGATCGTGTTTTGCGAGACCGGACTCGTTGTGCTGCCGCTTCTACCGGGTGATTCCCTGTTATTCGCGGCCGGTTCTCTGGCATCGCTGGAGGGCTCTCAGCTTAATCCGCATGTCTTATTTGCTGGCTTAAGTTTTGCCGGTATTCTAGGGGATTCTGTGAATTACTGGATAGGTAAAACGGTGGGAGCAAAAGTATTTGCTTCGCAGAATTCGCGTTTTTTCAAACGGGAATACCTCGAAAAAACCCAAGCCTTTTATCTGAAACATGGCACTAAAACTATCATCATCGCACGCTTTATTCCCATCATCCGTACCTTTGCACCCTTTGTAGCGGGTATCGGCACGATGCCTTACCGCACCTTTATTGTGTACAACATAGTGGGCGCCGTGCTATGGGTCGGAACGTTTGTTTATGCCGGGTTCTATTTTGGGCAGTTGCCGATGGTGCAGCAAAATTTCAAACTCATCATTCTAGCGATCATCATTCTATCGATAACGCCGCCGGTGATTGAATATCTCAAACACCGCTACAAAAAACAGTAGGAATCTCCCGCGGATAGCGGTGTATTTCATCAGACTGAAGAGTGATAATTATCAGAAGGTTAAATCCGTGCTGTGACTAATTGCCGTAAGACCAAGTTTTTAATGTAAAATCAGCATATTTAACTCAACTGAAAGATCATTCAGTGCAATTTGACCACATATTGTGCGCGAAAAAACAGCTGGTTCATCTTAATATCATGACCGCCAGCACTCTCAATTTCGCGCAGGCGATATTCATTACTGATCGTTTCAATTCCTCTTCAGAACAATGACAACACCAGTGGAAACTTCACATAGCCGTGTTCATGCCATTTTTGCGCGCTGGACCACATTTTCTTATCAATATGCGTTGTGGGTACTGTTAGCGGCGCTATTGATCGCAATCGTCAGCGGCATCTATGTCTCGCGCAATCTGGGAATGAATACCGATACCGCCGAGATGCTGTCCGAAGACTTGCCGTTTCGTGTCAATCTGAAACGCTACAATGAATCATTCCCGCAAGACATCGATACTCTTCTCATTGTCTTGAATGCGCCTACACCGGAACAAGTGCGGGTGGCGACGGAGAATTTGGCTGCACGGTTAAAGCAAGATTCCAGCAATTTTTACGATGTTTATTCACCGCGAGTGGACGACTTTACCGCACGTAACGGGTTGCTTTACCAAAGTATTCCGGAGCTTGAACGGATTACCGATAGCTTGGCTGCGGCGCAGCCCTTGATCACACGCATCAGCCGGGATCCTTCGCTGACTGCTTTTACCGATGTGCTAACCAGTGCAGTGGATGAGTTGAACAAGGGACGGAGTATCGAATTGCGTCCGGTATTGAAGGGCGTCAACGCAACTCTGGAAGCGCGGCTGAACGGTTCTCCCAGAGCATTGTCATGGCAGACCATGTTCAGCGGCGAAGCGCAAAAAAACACTTATCAAGAACTCATCATCATCAAGCCGCGGCTTGATTTTTCTCAACTGTTTCCAGCCGAGCAATCCATTGCCGCGTTGCATGCCGCGGCGGAAAGTGTCGGAATCACAGAGGATGGTCCAGTCCGCTTGCGCATTACCGGCGAGGTGGCCCTGGCCGAAGAAGAACTCAACAGTTCGCTGCGCGGTATGGAATATGCTGGAATTATCACGTTTGTACTGGTCGGCGTTGTACTTTTCTTCGCCATGCGTAATGGAGGGCTGATCCTCAACGTGCTGGTGTGCTTATTGATGGGGTTGATTTTGACTGCGACATTTGCCACTGCGGTTGTCGGTCATTTGAATCTGATTTCCATCGCCTTTGCCGTACTGTATATCGGCTTGGGCGCGGATTTTGCAATCCATTTTCTGCTGCGCTATCGCGAAGTTCTGGAGAATAATCATTCCCCGGCTGAGGCTATCCATATCTCCGGCGGCGATGCTGGAGCGGCCTTGACTGCGTGTACCGTCACCAATGCGATCGGTTTCTATGCCTTCATGCCGACCGATTACAGCGGAGTGGCCGAGCTCGGCATTATTTCCGGAACCGGGATGATCATCAGTTTGCTGGTTACGCTCGTCATCGGCCCTGCATTGTTGCGTTATCTGCCGAAAAAAACGGCGGCAAAACCAGCTACAAAGAGTTCGGTTGGTAAGGTGCTGGAGTTTTCGCTGAAGTGGCATAAAGCAACGTACGCGGTTACGCTGGTGGCTACGGTGGGAGCGCTGGCAATTTTGCCGCAAGTGCGATTCGACTACAATTTGCTCAATATGCAAGATCCGAAGGGGGGCGCAGTACAGACTTTCCGGGAATTGCTGGCCGAGCCTGATCTATCGCCCTGGCATATTGCAGTGCTGGCTAACAATCCGCAGGAAACAGAAACTTTGGCCAAACGGCTAGCTGATTTGCCCGAAGTCAATAAAGTCGTCACGGTATTGGATTTTGTACCCGAACAACAAGAAGAGAAATTCTCACTGATTCAGGAAATGGCGCTGACGATAGGGCCGATTGCCGCGACACCGCCGCCACAAACCCGGATCACCAGCGATGCGATTCTGGCTGAGCAATATAAGGCGTTACGGGAATTGGTTGTGGCATTGGAAAGGTTTGTTGCCAACCATCCTGAGCATCCATCGGCCGCCACTGTAAGTGCTTTAAGGTCGACGCTGGCCCATTTGTTCACACAATTGGACAAAGTCAGCAACGATGAAAAAAGTAAACTTTTGTATACTATTGAGGACGATCTGCTGGCGATGTTGCCGCTGGCTTTGCAGAGTTTGCGCACTGCGACTGAAGCAACTGTTTTCGATGAAGGGGATTTGCCCGTCGCATTTAAAGACCGTTGGCATAGCGATACGGGCGGGTACCGGTTAGCGGTTTATCCGGTTGAGGATCTTAACGATAACGATGCCTTGCGGCGCTTTGTGCGTTCCGTACAGCAAGTGGCGCCGCATGCCATCGGCGTGCCGGTGATCAGTCTGGAAGCCGGGGAAGCCGTGGTACAGGCCTTTGTTCAGGCATTCTCTTTGGCGCTGATCGGTGTGGTGGTCATTTTACTGGTGTTGCTGCGCAGTATTAAATATACCTTACTGGTGTTATTGCCGCTGCTGCTGTCGAGTTTATTCACTGCGGCATTTACCATTCTACTGGACGTTCCGTTTAATTTTGCCAACATCATCGCTTTGCCGCTCTTGCTCGGGCTTGGCATCGATAGCAGTTTGCACATGGTGTATCGGAGCATCAATAATGAGCTGGTGAGTGAAGTTCTGATTCATACCAGCACCGCGCGGGCCATTTTCTATAGTGCGCTGACAGCGCTGGTAGACTTTGCCAGCTTAATCTTCTCGTCACATTTGGGCACGGCGAGTATGGGGATACTGCTGACAGTGGGGCTAGCTTTTACCCTGATCTGCACACTCATTATTCTGCCGGCTTTGCTTCGTGCTCCGGCAGCCGGGGTTAAATCGAATGCATAACACGCTAAGCGAAGAACTCAACTTTTTTTGTTCGTGCCGTCCGGATCACAATCGGCCAGAGGCCGGACCTGACTGATGATATCTTCACCACCGGCGGGTGTATCAACGCCCCGGCCAACGTGGCTTTTCCGGTAGCCGTAGAGAAAATAGAAAATCAACCCAATTCCTGACCAGATCGGGAACACTAGTTTTGCATCGTCTGGCAAAAAGAAAAACAGTGTGATGCAACCCAGTACCGCGAGCGGGCCGATCAGCCAAACGATGGGTGTCCGGAAAGGACGCACGCGGCTCTTGTCTTTGATGCGCAGTATCATCACGGTAAATGCTACGACCATGAAAGCGAACAGCGTTCCGGAATTAGAAATATCCGCCAGTTTCCCAACCGGCAAGAAAGCGGCGGCAGCCATGACACCCAGTCCCGTTACGTAAGTAACAATATGCGGCGTTTTGAAACGGGGATGAATGCGGCTTAAAACTTCCGGCAGCAGGCCGTCGCGCGACATGACGAAAAAGATGCGCGTCTGGCCGAACAACATCATCAGAACCACCGAAGGCAGCGCCAGGAAAGCGGTAAGCCCCAGCAGATTGCCGATTTTTTCCCAGCCGATCTCACGTAACACCAACGCCAATGCTTCACGCGAGCAAACCAGCGGATGCTGCCCGAGAGCGGCCAGCGATTTGCATTGCTCGGCCAATTGCAAGGAGCCGGGCACCAAATTCTTACCGGTTTCATCCAGCAGCGGCTGCGCACCGATGGCGCCGATCGCACCGGCTGAAATGAGCAAGTAAAAGACAGTGCAGATTGCCAGCGAGCTGATCAACCCGATGGGCACATTGCGTTGCGGATCCTTGGTTTCCTCCGCAGCAGTGGAAACTGCATCGAATCCGACATAAGCAAAGAATATGGACGATGCCGCAGCCACTACCCCAGCTTCTCCTAATGGTAAGAAAGGCTGGAAATTTTCCAGATTGACAACCGGTAGTGTTAAAGCAATGAAAAGCGTTAATGCGGCAATCTTGATAGCGACCAGTGTGGCGTTAAATGTGGCGCTTTCGCGTGTGCCAATAACCAGGAGTGCGATTACCAGTATGCAGATGAAAACCGCCGGTAAGTTAATAATTCCACCAGCAAAAGGTCCATTCGCCAGTGCAAAGGGTATCTCTATCCCGAGCGAGTTTTGCATAAGACCGACGAAATAGCCTGACCAGCCGACGGCAACCGCGCTGGCGGCGACGGAATATTCCAGCATGAGCGCCCACCCGACCAGCCACGCGACCAATTCGCCCAGCACTGCGTATGAATAAGTATAGGCGGACCCGGAGACCGGCACCATGGAAGACAGCTCGGAATAGCACAGTGCGGCGACGGTGCACACGAAACTGGCAATAACAAAGGAAAGCATCATGCCCGGCCCGGCTTTCTGTGCAGCCTCAGCCGTCAAAACGAAAATACCGGTACCGATAATCGCGCCAATACCCAGTAGCGTTAACTGCCATGCGCCCAAGGTACGGTGGAGACTTTTCTTTTCTGCAGTTGCCAGGATGGCATCAAGTGATTTTACGCGCCAGAAAATCATGCATGCTACCTTTTATCTAAACTAATAGTTACGATGCAATGGGATTAACTCTCAATCGGGCTCGAATAATATCATAAAATCTTTTCAATCCGATTGCCGATTGTCAACACTGGAAGCTGTCCCGGCCTAATGTGTAAAGGTTTTGCTGAGCGCTAATTTATCCGATATGCGATCGTTTTCTCATCATTAGGGCAAGCTGAAATTGGCAGTAAAATTGCTGGAAACCAGATACGCAATGTTGCTACTCCGCCCAGCAAGTTAAGCTGCACGCCGGTAAGGATGAAACTATGTGAATCCGCAGGATGATGGCAGTGCTTTCAGTCAGGAAATGAGGGCAATTGCTTGGTTTTGAAAATGTTGCCGCTGGAAGGAGTCTGAACGATTGGGTTCGATGGCACACTAAGGCATATTCTTCTTTCCTTGGCTCTGACCCGAGATGATTTTTTAATCCGCCGCTTTTTTTAATAAAAAAGGTCAATGTCTAAATAACATTGACCTTATGTAAAAAGCTTACAGTTTAGGCATATATTTTTTTCATTGGAAGGCGAGTTTTGCTTTTCGATACACTTCCAATTAAAAGATAGCTTACAAAGAATACTGCCCCCAACATGAGATCAATTTCCAACCAGCTTATTTCAGATTGCATGACTGAGAGCGAATGCAAATCACCAAATGTGATAAGTCCAATTAGCGGTAAAACACCGAATAAAACGAAAGTAGTTTTTACAGCTGTACTAAAAAGGCTTTGACTTGTTTTCATTTTTATCTCCTAAATGAAAGTTTTTTCAATTTATCATAAGTTTACGAACATTAAGATTCGATAATTCACAAAAAGTTCACAAAATATTGATGAAAAATTCACACTAAATGATTTTGTTTTATAAAATAAGACATTATTAAAATAATTTAATCTCACACGGTATTTTTATTCATAGACTTTCAATCATCGTTGGAAGCTTTCTGGTCTATCAAGGCGCTTGAATATAATGTTTTATAACTTATAATATGTCTGATTGTTATAATCTATTGATCCGGTCACAAGCCAAAAAGAAACTGCAAAGCTTGCCGAAAACGGATCGATTCAGGATAGCTGAGAAATTGGAACAGCTAAGCCGGAATCCTGATGATAGTTCGCTTGATATCAAGAAACTGGAAGGTGAGCCCTATTTCCGGCTGAGAGTTGGTAACTGGCGCATTATTTTTGAACGGCATGATGTCGTTAGAATTATTACGATTGAGAAAATCAAACCGCGTGGAGATGCTTACAAATGACACTGCAGAAAATCAAATCCATCCAGGGCAAAGATGAATATGTTCTGTTACCGATAGCGGTTTATCGCGCTCTAAAAGATCAGATCGAAAAAGAATTGGCGGCTTGCAAAGCAAATCAGGATGACGAGCAAGCCTATGAACCGTTTGTTCTTGAGGATTACGTCGATAATCCCGTTGCGTTAGCGCGAATCAAGGCAGGTATTACACAAGAGCAACTAGCCCAGCGTCTGGGTGTCAGTCAATCCTATGTCAGCCAAATGGAGCGCCGCAACAACATAACCAGCAAAATGCTTGAGCGAGTGCGCGCAGCCATTCCTGAGACTGCATAAAATTTACAGACATAACCAATTGTTAAGGCAATACATGGTATTAAGAAAGCAACCGCTAATCGATTAGGAATTGGAAGGCCTGGGAAAGCAGCCGGGATAAGCGCTGAATTACTGGAATTTGTCCGTCAAATTGAAAGCGGGGAAGGGGCGCATCGTCATGTCATCTTTCATATCGGTACGAAAAAAATCAAGGCTTTCCGAAGTAGAATTTGCCAGATTGTTGGGCGTGTCAGTTCGCACCTTGCGCGATTGGGAGCAACGCCGCCGCAATCCCAACGGTGTAGCAAAAACATTGATTGCTATTCTTGAACGCCATCGCGATGTACTAAAGAAATCATACTTATAATTAGATCTCAGATTTGTACTGTTCGTCTTAATATACTCAAGAAGTTCGTGATTCCTCCCGGATGGTAATCCTCCCCAAAATTAACCGAGTAAAGCAGTAGAATTTTCTATCGTAGACGAAGAGGAATTTTACTGATGAAGAAGCAGCGATTTACGGAAAGCCAGATTATGCAGATACTGAAGCAGGCTGAGGGAGGAATACCAGTGGCAGATTTATGCCGAGAGTATGGAATGAGCAATGCAAGTTTTTATAAATGGCGAAGCAAGTATGGAGGAATGGACGTTGCGATGCTTTCAGAAATGAAAGCAATGGCTGAGGAAAACAAGCGATTAAAGCAGCTTAACTGGGGTGTCCGGTTTTACTTGACCAGGTCATAGCCTTTGACCAGCACTTCCCTGTGACCATATTGGGTAGGTACTGAGTAGTCATTGGTCCGATAATGCACGAGCGATAGTGAAGATATACGCGTGGAAATCTTATGGCAGGCATCAAAAGCAACCGCAGGAAAGCCATTAGTGCAGCCCTATCACGCTTCATACGCTCAGCAATGGTTTCAGTTTGGCCACGTAACTTGGCTTGTTGGCGTTTGATGCACCCATCCAGCAATTTTGCATTCAGGGCATTAAAATCGGCAGCAATGGGTAACGGCACCATGAAGTGTCGGCGACTATAACCGACCATACCTTCAACATTCCCCTTGTCATTGCCACGGCCAGGCCGCCCAAATTTATCTTCAAACAAGTAATGATTTTGTAGCTCACTGAACGCCTTGGTACGCTGACGTTTCCCATCACACAGTTCTTGGCCACTGCAATCTTGGCGTTGTTGTACAGAATCGATTGCGGCACGCTACCCAGAAATGCAAATGCAGCGACATGACCATCCAGAAACGATTCGGTGTTTTCAGTTGGATAGGCTTTGACAAAACAACCATCCGAATGTGGTATATCAAGGCAGAAATAATGGAAGCGAACCAGCTTGCCATCAATATAGCCATCAGCTTCACCAAAATCTGCTTGAGCATGACCAGGTAAGTGTGCCAGCGGCATGAACATTTCTTTTTGCCGAACCGCTGCCTTGTAAACATAATTACGTACGATGGTATAACCACCGGTGAAGCCATGTCCATCGCGTAATCGCTCCAATATCCGCACTGCAGTATGGCGCTGCTTAACATGCACTTGTTTGTCAGCTTCCAAAATAGCATCAATGATGCCAGCGAAGGGAGCAAGCTTGGGAGATAATGGTTCGCTCTTGCGTCAATAACCCGGCGGTGCCGCGTATTGACACATCTTCTTGACAGTCTTGCGGTGAATACCAAAATAACGCGCACTCGCGTTCGCTTCTGCCTTCTACCATCACCGCACGTCGAATCTTCACATATAATTCCACTGTATACATCCTCATCGCCTTTCACTTGATGCTCATCGCATCAGCTTACAGGCTTCAGACTGGTACATTTTTATCCGCCATTCCAGCGAAATTTAGTGCGCCTCAGTGGTACATTTTTACTTCGCTATTTACACTTCCACCGTTTTATCGCTATCAATTGATCAATCTGCTTCGGAAAACTCCCTTTCCGAGTACGGCGGGTTACATCGTATTCCGAAAAATTCATGCTCATCACTTCAATGCTGTTGTTTTAAAACATAATGCTATCACTCAATCCCTTATCTTGGGGGGTTATCGTGCAAAGATCTCCAAAAATGATCATAAGCCCTCCCTCTTATCTGAATAGCATGAAACCGACCACCCTACTTTGTGGAACTCAATGTTTTGTGAGTTCGCGCGCACTGATTGGAATCATCGGATCTGAAATCGATTGCGTGGCACCTAGTATTTGGGCAAGAGCAAAACAATGCAACATATAAACTGAAAATACAGCGTCGGAAATACTTTTCTTTCTCACTACTTGAACTACTATTACTCCCATCCAAACAAATAACTCAGCAGCTATCAGCGCGGGTATGGCCTTTATTGACTCTAAATACATCCCGCCTACTGCCAGCACTCCAGCTATAGCATGAAGCATAGGCGCAGCAAAAACCCACCATACTTGCCGTAAACTTAACCACCACCATGGGTGCCCGAGAGCTGTACGGAGATACATACCGTAGGCGTGCATTCGGCGACTTCTCCACAGTCGGCAAAGCATTTGGAAATTGCTTTCGGAGTGACCCGTGTGGTACACAGCTATGTTCGAAAGTCGGATAAGACGCCATCCAGCGGCCCGCAGACGCACACCGAGTTCTGCCTCCTCACAAGCCGGCAACCAACGATGTGCAAGATAACCAACAGATTCAATTGCTTTACGACGATACAGACCGCCGCCCCCAAGTTCTGAAACTTCCATTACTTGCTGCTGCATTGTTTCAACGAAAGCTCGTCGTCTTTTATCGGCCATAGTCTTGATACTTGTATCAAGTAATTTTCCCGCCACACCAGCTACATCAGAATTTGATTCAAGATAATTCAGCGCCAATGATAAGAAATCGGGCTGCAGTACCATATCTCCGTCTAGCACATACAGGTACTCACCATAAGCGTATTGGTAGCCAAGTTGCACAGCAGCTGCACATCCGCAATCTACTTTCTGGGAAAACTGAATAACCCGAATAGGATAGCATCTTGCGATTTCAATTGTTCTGTCGGTAGAAAGGGAATCGACTAGAATTACCTCACCACCAACTTTCAGCGCTTCTGTAAGAGCCGCCTCAAGACAATTTGCTATTAAAGCTTCCTCATTGAATGCTTTGATCAGAATTGAAAGTTTCATTTCTCTCTCTCTTTAAATATATTGAAGGCCCCGCAGGGGCGACCCTGTTTTAAATGATAAATTGCGTTCATATTATTGGGAACCTCAAATAACCCGTGATTTTTCACGGCAAAGCTTAAACCTAAACCTTACAATTCAACTCGGTTTCAGGGTTGATTTCAAGCCGATTCGTGCATGAATCCGCGCCTTCTTCTCCTAAATTGTTCCATTTACGGGTAATTCGAGATCATTCCGGGCATCAGAAGACATCAAAGTTCGTTTTCTTCGACTAGGTGATGGCTTCAGGTTTTAGGTAGGTGAAGATCATCATCGTCAGCACGACGTTGGCGAGCACCTAAGCCATTGGCACGGATCAACTTGCCACCCATCTGCGTCATGGGGCACCCCAATCGGTCGGTGTCACGTTTTGTTCCAGCAAGATTTTTCCTGCTTATCAGGCAATTCTTATTGGTACTGCATGATGTGTGTTACCAAACAAAGATATTACGATTAAATAACCGATTCAGCCTTTCCCGCTCATCACTGTAAAAAGGTTTAATGAAATAAGCTACCAACAAAAAAAGAATACAAGAAAGAATCGCTATAAAAAACAAATCTAACCAACTTTGTATCGATAATGCGAGTTGCTGTATAAAAACAAATCCAATTACAGCTGCCGCAATCAGCTTAAAGAATCCGATGACATCAAAATGATAGGCGGTAGTATGCATTAAAGCAATAATAAGCGTTCCACTAAATAATATTTGACTCATAACGATTGAGATGATACACCCCCACAGACCTTGTCCTGATTCGAGCAGAAAATAAGCCATCGGCAAAGCCAGAGCACCAAAAACGGCCCCCCCGAAACATAGATGGCTTTTCTCGCTGACCACCGCCACAAATTCCAGTAACTGACGCTGACTCAATGGTATTAGTGTCAGCAACAAGCCTGCCAGATAATAATCCACTTCGTTGAATTTGCCCCCACTAAGTAAGCTTGTCAGTTCGCTTCCAGCTAACCAAACAAAAATCAGTATGGGCATTAGCGCAAACATGCTCAACTTACCTATAAGATTGACACTCCGCGTAAGTTCTATCATTCCGCCTTTACTCACAAAAGAAGCCGCCAACTTAGGTCGAATTAAATTGGACAGCAATGCAGCCGGCAAATAGTTTGCAACTTGCCCATACAAGTTGCGTAAAAAACCGAACAAAGCGGTAGCTTCCAAATCAAGATAGCGCTGAATCAGAAAAACAAACATTTGTGGGTTATGAATCTGAGCAACGAGATTGCTCAAATACATGTGGCATGCAGTACGCCACATTTCTAACCATCTCGATGGTTGCCAGCTATCTTTTCCCTGCAAATCACGACACACTTCCAAATACTGAATTAATCCATATAGTGCCAGTATGGTGCCTAGCATCGATGCCACGAGTTCAGCAAACACCACATAATACAAATGTGCTGTTTCTTGAGTTACTATGATACCAATTAGTAACAGAAAGGCCAGGTTACGCAACACTTGACTGATTTGCACTCGACCCTGCTGCATTAAAGGCCCCAGAATGCTTTCTCGGATGTGCCGCCCCAAACCTTCTATAAACAACAGTAACAAATATAATTTGACTACATCCGTGTATTGCATGAGTTCCGACGGTAGCAACCATGGTAATGCCGCCAAGAGTAAAAATGCACTTACAGCGATAAATAGGCTAATCAAAGTAACCACCTGCCACACAAAATGTATCAGCATTTTTCCGCTAGCATACAACCGAAATTCTGGCAAGTAACGTAACGCTATCCAAGGCAAACCTAGTGTTGTAACAGCCAGTGTAATTTCCATTCCAGCCACTAACACAACGTAAGTACCATACTCTTTCATCGGTAACAAATGTACTAACAAAAGTAGAATGCCCAAACTTAGTATGGCGGAGACAATCTTACCAGTAAGGAAGTATAATGTAGCTTGCTTAAATGCGAAGCTAGAATACGGGGATGAAATACTCATAAAAGCTGCCTATTTTTGACATCAATACACTCTTTCTCTTTTACTCCTCCTGTCGAGACATTGCTCAACTTATTATGTACTACCCGATTAAGATTCACCTGTACTGAAAGCTCTAATTTATTTATGTTTCTAATTGGCTTTGCCCCTCTATCTATTACATAAATGAAGTAGGCTATCCCCCCCAAAAAACTGCCTGAAAGAACAGCGTCCGTATCAATGGTTGATTTGAACATCGCTCGCACAAAAAATGCTATCAATAGAGCGATACTTCCCCCATTTGTATTTTTATATGCTCGTAACGAATAGCGCACAAGAAAAAATAAAAATATCGACAAAGCTGTTAGCCCAATAAAACCCGAACGGCTAAAGATCTCAAGAAACAAATTATGAGCACTTGTCGCCCCACTAAATCCAGGTCGCAACAGAACTTGATTCCAGAAATCTCCACCTTGACCGAATAATGGATTCTCCAAGCCGACGGCAATAATAGCAACTTCCCAGATGCTGGTTCGTCCAGTTGCATTTGACAGGCCATAAACTGCATTTTCACTTAGGTTACGATTTAGCATAAGGTAATCCACCCATATTTAACAGGAGTTTGCAGTAGAGGTTTTTAGTTTAAAAGCTTCTGCCAACTTCATGGCTGGCGTTATACCTCCAAGCGCCATGCTCGGACGTTCATTATTGTAAATCCACAACCACTGTGTTGCAGTAAGTTGCGCCTCTTCAATGGTTGCAAAGTCATTCATCTCCAGCCATTCATGCCGAACAGTTCTGTTATAGCGTTCTATATAAGC
>NZ_QPHG01000046.1:0-23111 GCF_040240425.1 Nitrosomonas sp.
ATAAAGCTGCCAGATTTCCTGACGATCCAATAATGTTAAGCGAGTGCGTTTGTGTATGTTCATCTGCAGTATTCTCCTGAATACTGTAAACAACGCTAGGAATTCTTACAGATGAGGGATAAAAAATTAGCTCCTGTTAACCGTGGATCGTTGCCAAAAAAGAAATAAATTGACTGCTCCTCAGTAGTATTGATAGTCGGGTCATGATTTGCTGTTATTTTAATCATGGCCTGATTCGCTTGGCTCTGCAGGCTTTATTGGTTGATGATTTTCAAAGAGGGCTGGGTGTGCTTTTTTCCTAATTTACGATATTTATCTTATCGCTGGTTGAAGGAAACAGAGTGCTGCTGCCGGTTACTATATGGGAATTCTTCTCAGGGAGATGGGCGGCGATCTTTGTTCTCCGGCTCGAATTAAGTTTTGATTCCTAGCAAGCTCCACCAATCACGCGCCGCATGCAGTACACGCACGACTGATATGCCGTTATGATTAGGAAGATAGAAGATTAGGTGATTTTCAAAGTCTGTAACAGGCCATTTACGCATGCCTGCCAATGCCGGATCATGGAGCATCAATGGTGCGCCAATCATTGGGCGCTCAGCCAGATCATTGAAGCTGGCCTCAACTTGTGTCAAAAAGCGCTCAGCTGTTTCCAGGTCCGCATTTTCCGCAAGATAAACGAAATGCTCTACCAAGTCGCGCCTCGCTGTCGCGCGTTGATAGATTCTAGGCATCAAGGTTGTTTCTTTCGGGCTTCTAGCCTGGCTAGGGCTTCTTTGCGAATCTCACTCCAGTCCGCAGATGTCAATTCACTTTCAGGACTGCTCAATCCTTCCAGTAACTTGGCTTCAAGTTGTTCTTCAGCTTTGCGCTTTTCATCGGCACGGATCAATTCGCGAACATATTCGCTGGCGCTGCTGTAGCGACCCTGAGCAATTTGTCCATCCACGAATTTTTTCAAGGGGTCGGGCAGAGAGATATTCATACTTTGCATAGATGCATCCTCCTTATCTTGTCGCTTAATGTGGCATAAATAACATAAAATGGCAAATATTGCCATAATAAGACAGCGATAATCAGAATCCGATTACAATTCGATAAAACTGTTA
Organism: Nitrosomonas sp.; assembly: GCF_040240425.1. Lineage (GTDB taxonomy): Bacteria > Pseudomonadota > Gammaproteobacteria > Burkholderiales > Nitrosomonadaceae > Nitrosomonas. Next base: position 1,110 of record NZ_QPHG01000046.1, read on the forward strand.
TCGCCAGTGAAGGCCTGAAATAGTATTCAAAGGCTATCCGTGGATGTAGACGGTCAGGTTTTCTGTACGGCTATCCCAAAAATTAGGCTTTAAACCAAAAATATTTTGATGGGATGATTGATGGGAATAACTGGATGATTCAGCTAAGAATGGCATGGATACTGGATCGCTGGCGGAGGCGGTGAGATTCGAACTCACGGTAGAGTCACCCCTACGGCAGTTTTCAAGACTGCTGCCTTAAACCGCTCGGCCACACCTCCATTGACTTGCAGGTCGCATCATACCGATTAGTGTGCTTTTTGGCTAGTTTCTATGTGCTTAATGACGAATAAATTAAGCTCCCGATGGAACTAAACTAATTTATTCTTTATGATGATCATTTTCATATTTGTCTTACCGCTTCATTTTAATTTTATGAATTGATATTGAATTTTCTGATTTCTAAAGCCCTTATCAAGGGCAATATCGTGGAGTCGATGTCATTTGGACGTAGGAATAAACGCATTTTGAAGCATAACAAAAGTTTCTGGTCGGATCCTGAGGTGGCAAATCTTGAGCGGGTACGTATCAGCACCAATCAGGATATGGCTGGGCGCATGCGGTGGGGGGGAATGTTTTATGTGCTATGTTGCAGTGCCATTATATTGACATCACCTGTACTTGCCGCACAACCATATAGCGTCGTTTTCGTTATGATTTTTCTGGCTTTAGCCATACTGCGTTTAATCATTTATAAACAGGTAACCGGTTTATATTTACGCAGTCAATCCCGGATTGAATGGTCAATTTCAGCGATTTATATTGCTACCTCGTTCACTTGGGGTGTTTTCCTGAGTTGGATTTTTCTATCGATTAATGCCATCGATAACGGAGCAATCCTGGCGGTTATTTCTACGGTGGGCTTTATTGCCGGGGGGATCGCAGCGACTTCACCGCGCATCCGCGTCATGCTTATTTTTGCACTGCTGGTTTATGCACCGAGCTTGATCAGTCTTGTGTTATATATTCCCGATGATAGCAGTTGGGTAATGCTGATCATCGGATTGGCTTACTTTATTTTTTCCGTGCACAACGGTAAGTTGCAGCATGAAAATTATTGGATTGCACGACAGCAGGCGGTTCAATTGGAGAAACAAGCAGTGGATTTGGAGCAAGCGCGATTGCAAGCGGAGAATGCCAACAGAGCGAAATCGGCTTTTCTAGCCGCGATGAGTCATGAGATCCGCACACCGATGAACGGTGTATTGGGTATGACGGAGATACTCGCAACGACCCGGTTAAACCCGGAGCAAGTCAATCATTTGAATGTAATCCGTAATTCCGGCCGGACTCTGTTGCGGATTATTGATGATATTCTTGATTTTGCAAAAATTGAGGCACACAAACTGAGTATCGTTAACCGTTCGTTTGATTTGCCGGAGTTGATTAATGAAGTTCATGCATTATTTCGCACCAAAGCAAAAGAAACCTCGTTAAATTTTACAGTCAGTTTCGAGTGCAGTCCATCCCATCATTTGATTGGCGATCCGGACCGGATCAAGCAAATTTTATTTAATTTGCTGGGCAATGCATTCAAGTTTACTCAGCAAGGCGAAGTTAAGCTATTGATAAGTTGTACCGAAATTGCGGATCGCAGCGGTATTGAGTTGGAACTGACGGTAACGGATACTGGGATTGGTATTTCCACCGAGCATCAGGCATGTTTGTTCCAGGAGTTTTCGCAAGTTGGCGAAGCTACGCAGCATATTCGCGGCACCGGACTCGGGCTTGCCATCACCCGCAGCTTGTTATCGTTGATGGGGGGCTCCATCACGGTATCCAGTGAAGTTGGCGTGGGTTCCAGATTCTGCGCACGCCTGCCGTTGCGGTATGAAATTGCCGGCGCCACGATAGCAAAACCAAGTCAATTGCCGCAAATGCAACCCAAAACGGTGACTGAAAATCGTTCCTGTATTTTGGTGGTTGAAGATAACGATGTTAATCAGTTAGTCAGTAAAGCAATGCTGGAGCGTTTACATTGTGAAGTGACGCTGGTCAATAATGGTTTGGAAGCAGTTGATGCCTTTTCTTCCCGGCGCTTTGATTTGATTTTGATGGACTGTAACATGCCCGTTATGGATGGATTTGAAGCGACGCGGCAAATACGCGCACTTGAACAGAAAAAAAAATTTATCACCAGTGCCCATTGTGGCCTTGACCGCCCATGCGCTGGATCACATCAAACAAGAATGTTTTGCCGCCGGGATGGATGGGCATCTCAGTAAGCCGTTTGATGTTGCACAACTGGACAAAATATTGCAGCAGTTTTCCTCCATTCAGTTATCACAGCAGCAGGATCGTAAAAATTCTGTCTGATTCCACCAGATTCCAGAGTGGCAATGCGATAATACGCAGTGTTTACACTTACAGAGCATATCGCTCGCTTGATATCGCACACACTAATTCTATATACCCATAATGATGATCTGGAAACCCAATGTGACGGTCGCGGCCGTTGTTGAACACGATGGTAAATACCTGCTGGTAGAAGAAGAACCTGAAGCCGGTGCCGGTTTGTTTTTAAATCAACCGGCAGGGCATTTGGATCCTGGGGAATCCATTATTCAAGGCGCCATACGGGAAACGCTGGAGGAAACGGCGTATACCTTTGTTCCCGAATATCTGGTGGGCATTTATCAATGGCATTCGCATCGCATCGACACCACGTATATCCGTTTTGCGTTCGGCGGTCATGTGACGCATCACGATCTGGATCGTGTGCTGGATACGGGCATTTTGCAGGCCTCTTGGTATAGTCTGGATGAAGTGAATCAAATGATCCAGCAGCATCGCAGCCCGCTGGTGATGCAGTGTATTCGTGACCATTTGGCGGGCAAACGCTATCCGTTGGAGCTGCTGACACACTATGAGTAAAAAGCACCGTGTTGTCATTGGCATGTCCGGCGGCGTTGATTCGTCTGTGGCGGCCTACTTGCTGAAACAGCAGGGCTACGATGTCGTCGGTTTATTCATGAAAAACTGGGAGGACGATGATACCGATGAATATTGCTCTTCCCGCCAGGATTTTCTCGATGCGGTATCGGTTGCGGATGTCATCGATATTCCGATTGAAGTAGTCAATTTTTCCGCTGAATACAAAGACCGGGTTTTTTCCCATTTTCTGGCCGAGTATCAAGCAGGGCGGACGCCCAATCCCGATGTGCTATGTAACGCCGAAATCAAATTTAAGGCTTTTCTGGATCATGCGCATAAACTGGGGGCGGATTATATTGCGACAGGCCACTATGCGCAGGTACGTGAGGTTAATGGCGTATTTCAGTTATTGAAAGGCGAAGACGGGACTAAGGATCAAAGTTATTTTTTGTATCGCCTCAATCAAACACAACTGGCCAATACCTTATTTCCGATCGGGCATCTGTATAAGCGTGAGGTGCGCAAGATCGCCAAGGAATTGAGCTTACCCAATTTTTCCAAAAAAGACAGTACCGGTATTTGCTTCATCGGCGAACGCCCTTTCCGGGAATTTCTCAATCGCTATCTTCCGCACGAACCGGGAGAGATCCAAACGCCGGATGGAAAGGTGATCGGTCAACATATGGGGCTGATGTATTACACCATCGGGCAACGGCAGGGGTTGGGAATCGGAGGGACACGTGATGGTGGCGATGAGCCGTGGTTTGTATCCGCCAAAGACATGACCCGCAATGTTCTGGTTGTAGTACAAGGACATGATCATCCGGATTTGCTACGCCCATCGCTAAAAGCCACCGACTTGACCTGGATCAGCGGCAAGCAGCCGCACTGTAATTGGGTTTATGCTGCCAAAACACGCTACCGCCAAATTGACGCTCCCTGCGCCATCACGGAATTGTCTCAAAACCATTGCCAAATCGATTTCGCGCAACAGCAGTGGGCCATTACACCGGGGCAGTCGGTCGTGATTTATGAAAGTAGAGTATGTCTCGGCGGTGGAGTAATCACGGAGTAAATGCTGGAAACACCGTGATGCCTTTATCGATTCACATAATTGGCTATTGCAAAAAATAGAAAATGAAGATGGAATCTTTATATAAAATCTATTTTTATTCTTTTCATTATAATGTGTTAGAAAATATTCCTGTAACTTGACCTTGAAATTCCTAATCAAAGCCCCTATTATTAGCACTCATAGTTAATGAGTGCTAACACTATCTCACTTGCGTATTAGTATTCTGACTTATTAGAGATTTATACATGAAATACCTGGTATTTCATAAATTTTGGCTTTTTAATTTTTACAGGAGAAAACAGCATGAAAATTCGCCCTTTGCATGATCGTGTGATTGTCAAGCGATTGGAAGATGAACGCAAAACCGCTTCAGGTATTGTTATCCCGGACAGCGCTGCGGAAAAACCTGATCAAGGTGAGGTTCTCGCAATAGGAAAAGGAAAAGTCGGCGATGACGGAAAAGTGCGTCCATTGGAAGTTAAAGTGGGCGATAAAGTATTGTTTGGAAAATACGCCGGACAGTCTGTCAAAGTTCAAGGTGAAGAACTTTTGGTCATGCGCGAAGAGGATATTATGGGTGTAATTGAAGGCTAATTGTTCCGGTTCAATTATTCACTAAAGACAATATGTTGTTGAGAGATTAGGAGAAAAGTTATGTCAGCAAAAGAAGTGAAGTTTGGTGATTCAGCACGTCATAGAATGGTAGCCGGTGTCAATATTTTAGCTGATGCGGTTAAAGTAACACTGGGCCCGAAAGGCCGGAATGTAGTGTTGGATCGCTCTTATGGCGCGCCAACAATTACCAAGGACGGTGTTTCAGTTGCCAAAGAAATCGAATTAAAAGACAAATTCGAAAATATGGGCGCACAGATGTTGAAGGAAGTGGCCAGCAAAACATCGGATGTAGCAGGTGATGGAACCACTACTGCAACCGTGTTAGCACAAGCGATTGTCAAAGAAGGCATGAAATATGTAGCCGCCGGTATGAACCCAATGGACCTCAAACGGGGCATTGATAAAGCTGTGACTGCCGCTGTCGGAGAATTGAAAAAACTGTCAAAACCTTGTGCGACAGCGAAAGAAATCGCGCAAGTGGGCAGTATTTCTGCGAACTCCGATACCGAAATCGGCAAAATCATCGCCGATGCAATGGACAAGGTCGGTAAAGAAGGTGTGATCACGGTAGAAGATGGCTCCGGATTGCAAAATGAGCTTGAAGTCGTGGAAGGTATGCAATTTGATCGCGGTTATTTATCACCTTATTTTGTCAGCAGCGCGGAAAAACAAATTGCACTGCTTGATAATCCATTCGTTTTACTGCACGACAAAAAAATCTCCAACATTCGCGATTTATTACCGGTATTGGAGCAAGTCGCCAAAGCAGGTAAGCCTTTGTTAATTATTGCTGAAGATGTCGATGGTGAAGCACTGGCTACTCTCGTGGTCAACAACATTCGCGGCATTCTGAAAACCTGCGCGGTTAAAGCGCCTGGTTTCGGTGATCGCCGTAAAGCCATGCTGGAAGATATTGCCATCTTGACTGGCGGTACCGTAATTGCCGAAGAAGTGGGTCTGACGCTTGAAAAAGCGACACTCAATGACTTAGGACAAGCAAAGCGTATCGAAGTCGGTAAAGAAAATACCACCATCATTGATGGCGCAGGCGATGCCAAAGCTATTGAAGCGCGTGTGAAACAGATTCGTACGCAAATTGAAGAAGCAACTAGCGATTACGATAAAGAAAAATTGCAAGAACGTGTCGCTAAATTGGCGGGCGGTGTTGCATTGATCAAAGTTGGCGCCGCAACCGAAGTTGAAATGAAAGAGAAAAAAGCACGCGTTGAAGATGCATTACATGCAACACGTGCAGCGGTTGAGGAAGGCGTAATACCGGGCGGTGGCGTAGCGCTGCTGCGTACGATCCCGATTGTCAAGAAAACTAAAGGCGACAATCATGACCAGGACGCCGGTATTAAGATTGTACTGCGTGCTCTTGAAGAACCATTGCGCCAGATTGTCACTAACTGCGGTGATGAGCCATCAGTTGTGGTCAATAAAGTCACGGAAGGCCAAGGTAATTTTGGATACAATGCTGCGACCAGTGAATATGGTGACTTAGTTGCAATGGGTGTGCTGGATCCCACCAAAGTAACCCGTTCTGCATTACAAAATGCAGCTTCTGTTGCCAGCCTGATGCTGACTACCGACGCTATGGTCGCTGAATTGCCGAAGGAGGAAGCACCAGCCGGTGGTGGTATGGGCGGTATGGGCGGTATGGGCGGTATGGGTGGCATGGATATGTAACCGTTGCTATTCCAACGCAACCTAGAGTTTTGATACTTAAACAGACTCCAATATTTTTTGGAGTCTGTTTTTTTATGCAAATGGAATTTCGATTGGAGAAATAGAGATACTTATCAGGCGTTATATTTTTATCTGAAAATATATTGTCGTGATAAATTCTACGGTATGGATAAAATAGAAAACTACTCACCGTCTGCAAATTTATTGCTCAATCGCGTTATTCTGGTGACAGGCGCGGGACAGGGGTTGGGACGTGCGGCAGCTTTGGCGTATGCAAATCATGGCGCTACCGTGATTTTGCATGGGCGTAAAGTTAAAAAGCTGGAAGCAGTTTATGATGAGATTGAAGCACTCGGTAAAGCGCAAGCGCTTATTTATCCGCTTGATCTCGAAAAAGCCGAGGACAAAGATTTTGCAACACTGGTGCAAGCGATTGCGGAACAACTCGGCCGGTTGGATGGAATTTTGCACAATGCAGCCTTGCTGCCCGGTTTAAGTCCGTTGGAACATCAATCAGTTGCACAGTTTCGCTCGTTGCTACAGGTAAATCTGATTGCGCGTTTTGCTGTCACGAAAGCGTGTTTGCCATTATTGAAAGCCTCACCCGATGCGAGTGTGATCATGACTACCAATTCGCACGGACTAAATCCTTCAGCATATTGGGGTGGTTTTGCTGTAGCCAATGCAGGGATTCACGCTTTGATGAAGATACAAGCCGATGAATGGGAAACATTGCCAAATTTGCGCATGAATTCTATCGTGCCCGGAATTGTGAATTCACCTCAACGGATTATGACGCATCCTGGCGAAGTCAAACAAACGATGCGCCGCCCGGAAGATTTAATGGCAACCTATCTATATTTGATGGGGCCGGATAGCAAAGGTGTTAGCGGGCAAACTATTGCTTACTAATTAATACAGTAATTGAATGATCTGGCTGCGATCAGCGGGATTAAAAGGTATAATCGTTACAATAAATTGACTTGCGAAAGTGGCGGAATTGGTAGACGCACCAGATTTAGGTTCTGACGCCGAAAGGTGTGGGGGTTCGAGTCCCCCCTTTCGCACCAAATTATCTTTAGCAGCAATCTTTTTATCCGGTTGTCCGGTATATCAAGAAATAACCGGATGTTATTGCAATATATTGAAAAATAATTAATCAGTCGGGAACTTGAATGGGATCAAATGTAGAAAACCTCGGTGCACTAGAACGTCGTTTTGATATTACAATTTCTCTGGAGAAATTACAGAGTGAAATTGATAACCGCTTGCAGCGGCTGGCGAGAACAGCCAAATTGCATGGTTTTCGCCCTGGAAAAGTCCCATTGAAAATAATTACTCAAATGTATGGAGTGCAGGTTCAGCAAGATGTATTGAACGATGCGGTCCATAAAGAGTTCAAAGACACTGTTCAGCAGCAGAACTTGCAAGTGGCCGGTTATCCGCGTTTTGAAGCAAAAGCGACTGATGGAAACGATACACTTTATACCGTAAGCGCAACATTTGAAGTGTACCCCGAGATCGTATTAGGTGATTTAAGTAGCCAAAGTATTGAGCAACCCACTGTGAAAGTTGGTGAAACGGATATTGATAAGACGCTTGATATGATTTGTAAGCAGCGTGTGACATATCAACCCGTCAATCGTGCTGCCAAAAAAGGTGATCGGGTTAAGATAGATTATCACGGCACCATTGATGGAAATGATTTTGCAGGTGGTAAGTCTAACGATGTGTACTTGATTCTAGGCGATGGAAAATTTCTAAAGGATTTTGAAGCTGCACTGATTGATATGCAAGTTGGTGGCAGTAAATCATTTGATGTAGTTTTTCCTGAAGACTATCATGGTAAAGAAATTGCTGGAAAAACCGTTACTTTTGAAGTTACATTGAATGAATTGGCGGAACCAGTATTGCCAGCGGTCGATGCTGAATTTGCCAAATCGTTAGGTATCCCCGATGGAGATCTCCAAAAGCTGCGCGAGGGAATACAAAAAGATCTCGAACGTGAAGTTTCCAAGCGAGCCAGGTCAAAACTGAAAGAACAAATTATGCAGGCGTTATTGAGCACAACGCAAATCGATGCACCAAGTATTTTGATTAATCAAGAAAAAGAAAGATTATTACAAAACGCAAAAAGCGACTTGGAAGCACGTGGTATGAAAGCTAAGGAAATATCGCTGTCATCGGATCTTTTTAAAGAAAAAGCGGAATATCGCGTAAAACTAGGGTTGATTCTGGCTGAACTTGTCAAAGTGCATGCACTGAAAGCGACTCCTGAACAGGTTCGCAGAATTATAGAAGATGCCGCACAAAGTTATGAAAATCCAGAACAGGTTGTTAAATGGCATTATGCTTCTTCAGAACGATTGCAAGAAGCTGAATCATTAGCTTTGGAAGAAAATGTGGTGGATTGGGCGCTCGGAAAAATAAAATTAATCAACAAAACTGTAACTTTCGACGAGCTGATGGGGATATCCTGAAATGAAGCAAATTTTTGATAATATGCATGATCTGGAACCAAAGAACCTGGGATTGATTCCCATGGTGATAGAAACCAGCGGACGCGGTGAACGTGCTTATGATATTTATTCGCGCTTATTAAAGGAAAGGGTCGTATTCCTGGTAGGTCCCGTCACCGAAGCCAGTGCAAATCTGGTAGTTGCGCAGTTTTTGTTTCTTGAATCTGAAAACTCAGAGAAAGATATTCATTTCTATATTAACTCTCCGGGCGGAATGGTGTCCGCCGGTTTGGCCATTTATGACACAATGCAATATATAAAGCCGGATGTCAGTACCTTATGCATTGGTCAAGCAGCAAGCATGGGGGCACTACTTTTAACCGCAGGCGCGAAAGGTAAGCGTTATTGTTTACCAAATTCACGCGTCATGATTCATCAACCGCTTGGAGGTTTTCAGGGGCAGGCTTCGGATATCGAGATACATGCACGTGAGATATTATATCTTAAAGCTCGGTTAAATGAGATCATGGCAAAACACACTGGACGCCCGGTCTCCGATGTCGAAAAAGATACAGATCGTGATAATTTTATGAGTGCTACAGAATCCGTAAATTATGGATTGGTAGATGCAGTATTGGCACAAAGAGATGTAAGCGCAAGCTAAATAATGCTTGTGCAAATTTGTTTAAACACGGTTACCTAAACTCGATTACGGTGGGATAAAAATATGCCAGATAAAGCTAGTAGCGAGAAACTTCTTTATTGTTCTTTTTGTGGCAAGAGTCAGCATGAAGTAAGAAAACTGATTGCAGGCCCTTCGGTTTTTATTTGCGATGAATGTATTGATTTATGCAATGACATCATTCGCGAAGAAATGCAAGGTGATGAGGCAACCAAGTTAGTCAAATCAAACTTGCCGGTGCCTCGTGAGATCTGTCAGATACTGGATCAATATGTAATCGGGCAGGAATCCGCGAAGAAAATTCTTTCTGTGGCAGTTTATAATCACTATAAGCGGTTGAGAAATGTAACAAAATCAGACGAAACCGATGATATTGAGCTATCAAAAAGCAACATTCTGCTTGTCGGTCCAACAGGTTCGGGTAAAACATTACTGGCACAAACCCTAGCCCGGCTCTTGGATGTTCCTTTCATTATGGCGGATGCTACAGCTTTGACCGAAGCAGGTTATGTAGGTGAAGATGTAGAAAATATTATCCAGAAATTACTGCAAAAATGTAATTATGATGCCGAAAAAGCGCAGCGTGGTATCGTTTACATTGATGAAATCGATAAAATTTCACGTAAATCAGACAATCCGTCAATTACGCGTGATGTCTCCGGTGAAGGCGTACAACAGGCATTATTGAAATTAATCGAAGGCACCATTGCGATGGTTCCTCCTCAAGGTGGCCGGAAGCATCCTAATCAAGAATTTATTCAAGTCGATACAACTAATATTCTATTCATTTGCGGTGGCGCATTTGACGGTCTCGATAAAGTGATCAGGGCACGTACCGAAAAAGGTGGAATTGGTTTTGGCGTTGATGTAAAAAGCCATTCACGCAAGGATATGAATAAGGTACTGCAACAAGTAGAACCTGAAGATTTAGTGAAATTCGGTTTGATCCCAGAGTTTGTTGGGCGCTTACCAGTCGTTGCCACACTGGAAGAACTCAACGAAGCGGCATTAATTCAAATTTTAACAGAACCGAAAAATGCACTCGTTAAACAATATTGGAAAATGTTCAATATGGAAGGGGGCGTTGACTTGGAGTTCCGGGAGCCAGCACTTAAAGCTATTGCTAAGAGAGCCTTAACACGTAAAACAGGTGCGCGTGGCTTACGGTCAATTCTTGAAGAAATATTGCTGGATATTATGTACGATCTTCCGTCGCTCGAGAATGTAACAAAAGTAGTCATTGACTATAACTCGACCAATGATGATATCAAACCAATTTTAATCTACTCGGATCAACCGAAAGTTGCTAAGCGTTCCAAGTAATTGAGAAGACTTGATTGGTAGTGCTATCTGTAGAAAACCATACATATTTGATAATGGCATTATATGAAGTATTTACAGATAGCTACATGTGCTGGTATTTTTGATAGCCATCTTGTAATTCTGGTTTGTGCACATATTTTATTAATCAGTTATGAATTTATTAAATGAGTGGATATGACTTCTGTGATTGAAGATTCTGAACAATTGATACTACCGTTATTGCCTTTGCGAGACGTAGTTGTTTTTCCGCACATGGTTATTCCATTATTTGTCGGTAGACAGAAATCCATCAAAGCGCTGGAACTGGCTATGGAGTCGAATAAGAATATTCTGCTGGTTGCCCAGAAAGTAGCGTCAAAGGATGACCCTGCTCCTGAAGATCTTTACGATGTATGTAGTATTGCTAGCTTGTTACAAATGCTGAAATTACCTGACGGCACCGTCAAGGTTCTAGTAGAAGGTAATCATCGGGCTCGTATTCAGGAGTTAGTTGATTCTGAAACTCATTATTCTGGCAAAGCAGTGCAAGTTCGATCCGATACTACGGAAAATCCAGAAGTAGAAGCGATGCGCCGCGCCATTCTGACTCAATTTGATCAATATGTAAAACTCAATAAAAAAATTCCACCGGAGATCATTACCTCGTTGGGAGGCATTGATGATGCTGGTCGCCTTGCTGATACGATTGCTGCCTACTTACCGTTAAAACTTGAACAAAAACAGGAAGTTCTTGAAATTTTCGAGGTTTCTAAACGTCTGGAGCATTTATTAGGGCTACTAGAAACTGAATTAGATATTTTACAAGTCGAAAAACGTATTCGCGGTAGAGTAAAACGCCAGATGGAAAAAAGTCAGCGTGACTACTATCTCAATGAGCAAGTAAAAGCTATTCAAAAAGAATTGGGTGAAGGCGAAGATGGTGCAGATATCGATGAAATTGAGAAAAAAATCAAGTCTGCTCAAATGCCGAAAGAAGTGCTTGCCAAAGCCGAATCGGAATTAAAAAAACTACGCTTAATGTCCCCAATGTCTGCAGAAGCGACAGTAGTACGTAATTATATTGATGCATTGGTAACTTTACCTTGGAAAAAGAAAAGTAAAATCAACCAGGATCTTAAAGCGGCAGAAGCCAGGCTAGAAAAAGATCATTATGGTTTGGAAAAAGTAAAAGAACGTATCGTTGAATATCTTGCGGTTCAACAACGTGTCAGTAAATTGAAGGCACCGATTCTTTGCTTGGTTGGCCCTCCTGGTGTTGGTAAAACTTCATTAGGGCAATCGATCGCGCATGCCACAAACCGAAAATTTGTGCGCATGTCATTGGGAGGTGTGCGCGATGAAGCTGAGATTCGCGGTCACAGAAAAACCTATATTGGATCAATGCCGGGTAAGATCTTGCACAATATGAGCAAGGTTGGCGTCAAGAATCCATTATTCCTGCTTGATGAAGTCGATAAGATGGGTATGGATTTCCGTGGAGATCCAGCGTCTGCTCTATTGGAAGTTCTTGATCCTGAACAAAATAGCACATTTGTTGATCACTACATCGAAGTGGAGTATGACTTGTCAGACGTAATGTTTGTAGCCACTGCAAATACATTAAATATTCCGCCAGCGCTGCTTGATCGCATGGAGGTCATTCAGTTATCGGGGTATACAGAAGACGAAAAACTAAATATATCGACACGCTATTTATTAACAAAACAAATGCAGAATAATGGTCTTGAAGAAAATGAACTGACTGTTTCCGAATCTGCGTTACGAGATATTGCGCGTTACTACACGAGAGAAGCGGGCGTGCGAGCAATGGAGCGGGAAATTTCAAAAATTTGCCGGAAAGCCGTGAAAGCAATGTTGCTCAAAAAAGGTAAAAACAAAATTACCGTTACTTCTCGTAATCTTGACAAATTCTTAGGCGTAAGACGTTTTACTTATGGCGTAGCAGAAGAAAAAAATCAAGTTGGGCAGGTAACTGGCTTGGCATGGACCGAAGTTGGCGGTGAATTGCTCACTATTGAAGCAGTGGTTCTGGCAGGAAAAGGAAAAACTATTACAACCGGGCAACTTGGTGAAGTAATGCAAGAATCCATTCAGGCAGCACTTTCGGTGGTTCGAAGCCGTTCCCAGCTGCTAGGAATAGCGGAAGATTTTTACCAAAAGAATGATATTCACATTCATCTTCCTGAAGGAGCAACACCCAAGGATGGGCCGAGTGCTGGGATTGGCATATGTGTAGCAATGGTATCAGTTCTTACAAATATTGCTGTTAAAGCTGATGTTGCCATGACCGGAGAAATTACCCTCAGAGGTGAAGTGCTACCCATCGGCGGTTTGAAAGAAAAATTATTGGCGGCACATCGCGGGGGTATTAAATCTGTCATTATTCCGGAAAAGAATGTAAAGGATTTGACCGAAATTCCAGCTAACATAATAAGTCAACTGACCATTCATCCCGTTAAATGGATTGATCAAGTGCTTGATATCGCGCTGGAGCATAAACCAGAGCTATTTCCTGCACCAATTGCACAGCCCGTTTTACAGTCAAATACTGAAGAGAACATCACAGAATCTGTTATTAAACACTGAGCTACAAAATTCTCACGCTATTTTATTCTTTTTATATCAGGAAGTTTAAAGCTTAAATTAATCGAAACTCTGCAAGCAGTGGGATATGATCAGATAAATGGCGCCACGGTTGCCCTTTAAGGTAGTTGCAGCTGACAATATTCAAATCACGATAATAAATTCGATCCATGGATAACACGGGCAACCAAGAAGGGAATGTTCGCGCATAAGCGCCATGAGTAAATTTAAAAGCTTCTTTTACACCCAGACCGTGATGCAAGAAATACTCGGCACGGCCGCGCCAATCATTAAAGTCACCAGCAATAATCAGCGGCTCGTTTGCTGAAATATGTGAATTAATACGTTTTACCAGTGTTGAGAGTTGACGCTCTCTCTCTTGTTCAAATAATCCCAAGTGCACGCAGATAACATGAATTCTTTGATCGACTCCGGGAACTCGAATAATCCCGTGTAACAAACTCCGGCTGGCTGACTTAAATAACGAAACATTAATATTTTCCCATTCAATAAAGGGATATTTACTCAAAATCGCATTACCGTGATGACCTGATGTATAAATAGCATTTTTACCATAAGCATAATGGTGCCAGACTTGATCAGCCAGAAATTCAAATTGCTGGTTATTGGGCCAGTCAGAAAATCGATTATTCGATATAGTACGTTCACCATGGATTTCCTGCAGAAAAACTATATCGGCGTTGATATAGCGCAATGAATACTTGATTTCATGCAAAATGAAATGCAAATTGGTAGCGCTGAATCCTTTGTGAATATTATAAGTCAGGATTTTAAATGAACCATTAGTCATGCGATCGTCCATAATGACCAAAAGCGGAATTTGATTTTGTACCTCCGAAGTACTCGGAGCGAGAATTCGAAGTTTATCAATTATGCAACACCTGATTGATTAAATTGTTTCTTCATTTTACATGTCAAAAGCTCTGATTGTGATACAAAATTACTTTACAAAAAGCATAGCTCAATTGCCAATAATTTGTATTATCAACAACTTGACCGCTGAAACCCGCATGAGTAGGGCCTGCGTTTGAGAATGTCAAAATAGAAGTGACAACCGCAGCGGCGGCCACTCCGGCCACCTTCTTGAAACAGCTTTCCAGAATTTTCCTTTTCTTTTCGTCTTTTTCTGTCACAAGATTGCTTGCTGCGATGACCTCAAGCCGATCTGCTTCAATATAATCTGCAAGCACTATGCACATGTCTATTGATAATCCGTTTTTTCCGGCTTTTGTTGATCTTAAGTAACTTGCTGTAACATCAAGCATTTTTGCTAATTCTATCTGCGATCCTGCTTTCTTTTCTGCTATTTCTATGTAGTTTTTCATATCCATAGTATTTTTCTCCTATTGACAGCAGGTAAATACTTGCTCTATATTGAGCAGGTAATTACTTGCGCTATGACGATTCACCAATCATATAGTTCAAGATTCCTTAAGTCAAACGGGGGTATTAATGAATACATATCACTTGGCAATACTACAAGCCACTAATAACGGCAAATTCCCTGAATTAGGCGATTGCTGGCGCAATTTCCACTCCGAAGCAATCCTTTCAGACAGCGATTACCCGGTTTTAACCGAAACAAACGAGCAACTGTAGCAGTGGTTCAGTGTTGAGCGATGAGGTCACGAAGAGCGAAACACTGAACCATATCTTTTAATCTTCAATGGAGTAAAAAACATGAAAACTCAAGTATTAGGCGTAAAACGCATGCATGGCACAGCTAAAGAAAGTGGGAACCCTTTTGACATGGCTTCCATTTTTGTCATTGTTCCTATCGAACCCACAAATTCCGCGAAATTCAGCATTGAGGGTTTCGGTTATGAAACCGGCGAAATGCCGCTTGAACCCGAAGCACTCAAACAATTCGAGCATTTCAAATTTCCCTGCGCCATTGAATTGACTCTTGAGCCTGTCCTTTATAAGGGAAAAATTTCTCAAGTTGTTACCGGCACAACTTCGGTTCCTCCGGTTAAGTCGGTGGCCAACGGCTAGTAACACTACGCCGTTCAGTCTCATTTTGAGACTTTTTGATACTTTTTAATCAATTTTATAGTTGTCTTTTGCGAGTATGGAAAATGAAATCTTCATCGATTGGATCACCATTTCTCAATTACATACAGAATCAGAACCGTTCCCAATCTACACCGGGGGAATCAATGTTGACTATGACCCAGAGGGGAATGCTCGTTTTGAGAGAGTTCGCGCCGCGCGCTTTTCAGGAAGCTACGAAACGGGGATTGCTATCAAGTCCGATGGTCGTCATATATCACTCTCAGGAAACGTGGGCCGGTTTTGTCGCAAAGACAACTTGTTTAATTCCGGATGGTCATGGAGTCTCGAGAAATGTAATCGAATTCTCGTATCTAGAGGCTTACCAGCTTTCCATGCCGGAAAAGTTGCACATGCAATTGGTGAAGGCGGGCAACCTGGCGCGAGAGTATCGCGTATCGACCTTACCGCTAACTTTGCAACGGGTTCGGAATCTCAAGCCCGTCACCTTATCCGATGGCTTTCAAGCCGGTCTGTTTCCAGAATGAAAAAAGGCCGGGCAGGGGATGAGTCGGTATGGTGGTCAAACACCCGGCACATGCTCAAAGCCTACATAAAACACATTGAAATGTTGAAACATGGCTGCAAGGAAGATGACAGGGTTTATCAATGGTGTAAGGAACAGGGGGTGGTCAGAGTGGAAATTGAATTGAAACGTAGATTGCTAAACGATTTGGACATGGTTGATATTAAAAACATCACCGATGAAAAACTCATAAAAGTATTTCACGAACAAACTGAAATTTTCAATGCTGTCGATCGCAGCGAAGAGCCCGATATCCTGGACGCAATACCAACAAAAAGCCGTGTACATGCTGCCGCTTGGATGGCTGGTCAGGATTTAAGGCAGTTAATGTCTCGAGCAACCTTTTTTCGCCACGCAAAGATTTTACGCGAATACGGCATAGACATAGCCGAACCACGCAACGTCGAAACCTTCCCTGTGAAAGTCCGGATCGTAGAAATGAAACCGCTTTCTATGCCCGACTGGTACAGCCTGGAAGATCAACACGAATCACATTTAAAAGCAGTAGGGGAGTGATTCCAGCCCATAAGTCCCGCGTTGGGTCTTATGGGGTGCAATCCCGCACCAAATTAAAAGGAAAAACTCAAATGAACTACAAATCAAACTTAGCAGTGAAAGAAGAAAGCCACAAAGTACACGCCGCGACGGCAGTGGGAACCGTTCTGACTTTAGTCGGCGGCTCTGCATTCGCAGCTGTGCCCGCTGACGTGACCACGGCTATCACAGGCGCTGTTGCTGACGTTGCTGTTGTAGGCGCTGCCGTTATTGTTGTGATGGTTGGTATCAAAGTGTTTAAGTGGATGAGGTCTGCACTTTAATCATGAGTTATCTGTATCAAGGAAAATGTCTTGATACCGTGCAGCGGTTACATGAATCTGTAGCCGCTGCATGTCCACCCGTATCAGGCAATTATTCCCTACAATGCACGCCATCAGCCGCTCAAGTCGACATAGTCGCTACCGATATATT
Organism: Nitrosomonas sp.; assembly: GCF_040240425.1. GTDB lineage: Bacteria > Pseudomonadota > Gammaproteobacteria > Burkholderiales > Nitrosomonadaceae > Nitrosomonas. The sequence goes on from NZ_QPHG01000046.1 coordinate 18,017, forward strand.
TTCAGCGGCCACTTACGCCAGCGTGCTGGTTCCTTCTCAAATTCCTTGCGATGTAAGCCTGCTCGACCAAACCGCCTTCTTCTGGCAACTGGCCGGAGTGCTGGTAGCAGGTTTCGCCGTTCGGGCAATCATCAAGGCATTTCAATAATGGACTTATGGATTTACGACTTAGGCTACATGCTGGCCTTCCTGGGGGCTTTATGGCTTATCTTTACCACTTAATCGCTTTTTTCTTATTTTTTTTCCCTTCTTTTTCTTTTGCTTCTGTTTGGGCTGGTCCTGGTTCTGCTCCGGTTGGTTGGATTGATCTTGCTGGGTGGATTAAACACGAGGACGGAACCTCAACCAGAGCTTTTGCCGATCAAAACGGCACTACAGCAAGGGTTACCCTTACCAGCGCACCGAAGGGAATCACGACAACATCTACTGCACTTGTCCAAACATCCAAAGGCATTACTGCAATGGATATCGTTAAAACTGCAAACGTGAATACCGCTCGTTTGGGTTCTTCTATGGTAGATCTTGCAAAAAGGGCAGGTCCGTTAGGGATGACCCTAACTGCCGTTTCCCTGGTCTGTGAATTAACAAGTATCTGTAAGGATGCTCTCGGCAATTGGTCTATCACTTCTAATGATGATTTACCGGACTATCCTTCTTCTACTTCATCCATTGGATATTACTATGTAGCTGGTATTAATACTCCGCCCTACAGATACCCGAGCGCTGAAACAGCTTGTTCTAGTGCTGCATCAAAAGATAAGTTTTGGGGTAATGGTTTTACCGGATCGGGTTCCGGTACTGGACCAAATGCTTGCACTGTCACAAAAACCAGCGATGGCACTACGAATAAGACATCTATAACGTTCGCATCCTTTTCATGTCCTGAGCATTATGCTGTTTCGGGGTCAGCATGTGTTTTAACTGGTGCAACTCCAAGAACACCAAACGATGCAGACTGGAGCTCAAAACAGGACAAGCTAAACGATGACAGAGTCACGCCGCACTTAATTGATGCTGGTGCTCCTGTTCCCGTTAATCCAGTGCCCACCCTTACACCAGACCAGAAAAAGGGCCTCGGCCTTGATTCTAAGCCCACTATGGACTCATCCGGTAATGTTACTGGCCGCGAGGATACGACAACCGAAATTGAAGCTGTTGACGCCGGTACGCCTGAAAATCCCGGTGGTGTAATCATCAAGGAAACCAAAACAACTGTTAAATATGACAATAGCAATACTCAGATAAGCAGCACGACTAATACTAGCTACACGAACCAGCCAGAACCGCAGCAACCACAAGGCTTCACCATCTCGTTCGATACCGTCCCGGAAGCTACGCTTCCCACTTACAACGTGCCTAATACATTCGGTTCTACCAGCTGGGGCTCCGGATCATGTCCACCGAATATTGATATTCCAACGTCAAAAATGACTATCACTATTCCTACTGAGCCTGTATGTGATATGGCGGAAATGATAAATCCTTTTGTTTTGCTTATTTGTTCGATTATTTCAATTTATATCGTTGCTGGAGTGCGTGGCGGTAACGCTACGTAAAAAACTATGTTTAATATTTTGATTCCATTAGGTGCTTTTCTTTCTGCAGGTGTTGGTTTTCTGGCAATTCGTGTTTTGATGGGTCTAGGCATTGGCCTTATATCTTATGGCGCTGTTGGTGTTGTCTTGGCTCAATTGTTTGATATGGCACAGGGTTACTACAACAGCGCTCCAGCTTTCGCCCTTCAGCTTCTTGGCTTGTCTGGATTCGGTCAGGGTATAGGTCTCATAATCGGCGCTATCACTTTTCGCGCTTCCTTCATGTTTATGGCTCGCCTTGGAGTGATACCAAAATGATCATCATACTGACGGCAACGCCGGGATGCGGAAAAACCAATCACGCGGTGTGGAGTTACATCAAGCCAGCGGTAGAAGCTGAAAGAATCGTGTATGTGTGCGGCATTCCGGATTTGAAGCTTATGCACGTCAAATTATCGATTGCAAAGCTCAATACCTGGGCAGAACGCACGCCGCTCGATCCGGAAGAACCAGAAGGCAAGCAAAAGCTGAATAACTTCCAGGAAGGAAGTCTCATCGTTGTGGATGAAGCGGCTTATCCGTGGCCGGCCATCGATCTGAAAGACCCTCCGGAACATATCAAATACTTAAGCCAACACCGTAAGCACGGCCTTGATTTCCTGGTCATCACTCAATCTCCCAAGTTCGTGCATCCGTATGTATTGGAAAATGCAGACCGGCATATTCATTTAAGCCAAGAATGGTCAGGTTCTAAAAGTTATGAGTGGTCGGAATACTGCGCTAATCCCAAGCTTAAAACTAATCGTTCCAATGCTGTAAAGAAATCGTATAAGCTGGAAAAGAAAGCCTTCGAACTATACTACTCTGCAAGTTTGCACGTTGAAAAACCGAAGCGCGCTTTACCAAAAATGGTCTATGCGGCCATCTTTTTGCTTTTCGCTATTCCAACGATGGCCTTTGCTGTTTATTCAAACATCAGCAGCAAACTTGAAAACCCCATCGGCTCGAACCTGGCCAAGCAGGAAGAACCAAAACCCGAACAAACCGCGAAGCAGGGGGTTGATTCCCCGAAAACTGGCATGGTACCCGTGGTTCAACCGGCCACCGACAATACACCCGTCAAGCAATCATTATCCATGCTTTCAGAATCAGTTGATTGGGATCAGGTCGCCGCTTGTATGTCCAGTGCTTCAAATTGTATTTGTTATGGTCACAAAGCACAGCGGCTTAATATTGATCCGAACACATGCAATGCAGCTATAAATTATGGTTGGATTGTCAAGAAATCAATTTAAACAGTGGTTTATAATGCAAAAAATTCTTGAGTTTTTCGAGTCCGTTTATATGTGGTCTTACTTCGTTGTTGTTATTTTTTTGCGCCTTTTTCGTTTGATTTCGCAAAAGCGTTTTCTTTCCTTGCTCTTCGGTGAAAACTCCGCTGAATTTCAAAAGGAAGATGTCAGTTTTTCAAAGATATTCATGAATCTAAGTAAAAAATAGTTGTTTTGCTTGCCTTTCAGTAGCACGGGTTGCGCCGCCGACCGGCGCAAGGGACATGCTCGGCTTTAGCCGGGCATGCTGTCCCGAACCCAATCACCAAGGGCGCTTCGCCCTTACTTCCTCCCTTTGCCGAACAGGGTTTATATTTTCCGCCGCTTGCCGCTACACTCCGGATTCACACATCCCGGGGTTAAACGTGGCTGATTTTTCCAAACTCAAGAATATTTACTGGCGCATTCGCTATCAACGAAATAAGAACCTCCGCCGCAAGTATTACCGCTATGCTGCGGACGAAAAAAAACGCCTGATTTTGTCAGGCGTTGATCCGGAAGAGCTGCGGCTATTTTGCCGAACGCTTGCTAAGCAGCACTGCGAACATGCCGAAAGGAATTTAATAATCTATCAATCCAAATTGACAGAACATCCGATTTCCTCCTGATTCTTCTTCTTCTGCATTGCTTATAATTTATATTATGTTAAATAATAACCGTAGAAACAAACTTAGAAGAAAATCCGACAAGTTTGCAGAGTTCTTGGATAGAGTTCTCAATGGGTGGAAAAATATCAGCTTTGATCAATTAACCACTCTTTCTAAATAGTAATTTCCCTTGAATATCCTCAAATCCGACAAGCAATAACAACTTCTGAATACGTTGCTTGTCGTGTCTCTTTTATCGAAATAGAAATCATTTGAGTTTTGCAATGATTGAGTCTTTGCGCTTAGGCTAAAAAAATGAACGATCTATTATTTGGTGTGAGTATAGAAGAAATCGAGAGAATCACCGGCGAGAATCAGAAAGTCATTAAGAAATGGAAAAAAGGCACTAAGCAGATATCGGAGCCAGCACTTAGGCTTTTGAAGTTGTATCTTTCCGGAGATGCCAGCGCTTTACTAGGCGATGAATGGAAAGGATATCGTTTTACGAACGGCTTGATTTTTGTTCCTGAATGGCGCAATGGATTTGCGCCCCATGAGATCAGAGCTTTTTTCTGGCGGTGTCAGTTGGTATCGAGCTTGCAGAGTGAAAATAACTTGTTGAAATCTGAACTTGATAGACGTAATCAAGAAATCGATGCACTTGAAATCAAGGCTGATTTTTACAGGCGGCAAGTGGTGCTTGAAAGCCGCTTCGGTATGATTCTGGAAAGAAGTTTTTCATAAATTTTATAAAATGAATTTTTCCCAAAGCTAACATAATTTAGATTTCAAAGTTCCTCAAATACCCTTCCATGATTGCTTTTTTTGTTAAATTTTCTAACCCTTCAAAATCATTAAAATTTATACCTAAGGTCCTATATGAAGTTAAATATTCCTCGAAAATTATTGGGTTATTATCAAACTCTTTTTGGCCTGCGGCAAAATCATACATTTTGTAACTTAAGGCATGAAGCTCACCAAGCTGCCACAAGATCATGTTGATTCTATCAGCTGAAGCTGAATCATTCATTTCTATAGCGGTAATGTAGGTTTCATGACTTTGATGTTATACATTCCTGAATGGCGGCGTGGTTTGGCACCCGGTGAAATTAGATCGCTATTTTGGCAAGTTCAGCATATATCTAGCCTTAAAACTGAAATCAAGCAGCTAAAGGAAGAATTAGAAAGGCGTAATAATGAAATTGATACGCTGGAAGTTAAGGCGGATTTTTACAGACGTCAGTTAGTTCTTGAAAGCCGATTTGGGATGATTTTGCAGAGAAGCTTTTACTAATCTTCCTTTTTACTAAGCGCGCAATAAAGCAACAAACTCGTCTACAGATATTCCAGCTTGTTTGAGTATTCCGGCCAGGGTTCCCGTTTTCAATTCCGAATGATTGGGAACAACACAGCCAGATGAACCTTTTCTTAGAATGATGTGACTGCCGCGTTGACGCACTACGGAGAAACCAAGTTTTTCAAGTGTTCGGACTGCTTCCATTCCCGAAATGACGGGTAATTTAGGGAAGCGCTGAACAATTAGTGATTTCCAGATTTCCCGGTAATCCTGCCATTTTTTTGAACACGAATTCCCGGCAATTCATTTTTCAGTGGTGTTTTGTAGCCGGATTTCCCCTGTTTG
>NZ_QPHG01000047.1:0-22104 GCF_040240425.1 Nitrosomonas sp.
CGGGTTTGATAAAGCCGCCAGATTTCCTGACGATCCAATAATGTTAAGCGAGTGCGTTTGTGTATGTTCATCTACAGTATTCTCCTGAATACTGTAAACAACGCTAGGAATTCTTACAGATCACCGGAGGCAACCGCATTGGCTACCGTAACAGCTTCGTTCAGTGGTCCGATGATGGCGCGTATCATTAAAAACCCTGCGATCACGGCCAGAATTAGGCCAAGTACAATCATGCTATTACTAACCGCCAATAATTCCTGGTACGCTTGATACGCTGCCTTGTACTCATCATTGGATCCCAATACTCGCTGCATATCGAGCAATTTGAACATGGTGGTATGTGCCGCATCAAATTTGGCAAACATATCATCATGCAGATTTTGTTGTGCCGCCTTGAATTCTTTGTTCAGCGCCAAGCTCATCGAATGATCGACAGATTGTGACAGACTTCTCCATTGCTGCTCAAAATCCTTGGCTAGCGCAGCTTCTTCAGTAGTTAACTTCGTTGCCATATATTTGGGCCATAGTGTGTTTACTTCTTCAAGTCTCTGATCACTCAGTGATTTTCTTTCAGACACAATGGCCGGATTTTCAGAATAACTTGAAATTACAGTATTAAAACGGATACGTTGAATGCGATCCAGCACCACGCCGAGATCACCCAAGGGCAAAACACGATCATCATAAACGCCTTTGAATGCGCTATTCATTTGGTTCATACCATAAATTCCCATACCGCCAATACTAACCAGCAGCGCAGAAAGAAATCCAACGACAACGATCAATCGAGATTTAATGGTCATGTTTTTAAACATTACGATTCTCCTGTAAGAATATTCTATAAAATTTGTTGATTAATTAATGCTGCGTGCAATAAGGCCCATGTCGCTGCGGCTCATTAGCTTTTCGATGTCGATCAATATCAGCATCCGCTCATCCACCGTACCTAGGCCCATGATATATTCCGTGTCGATCACCGAGCCTAAACCCGGTGCTTGGCGCATTTGCTCATCCGCCAGAGTGATCACATCTGATACCCCATCAACCACAATCCCCATCACCCGGCCTGCTACCATGAGTATGATGACCACTGTGAATTGATCATAGGTTGCGTGACCCAAATTAAACTTTATTCGCATGTCGATAATCGGAACGATAATGCCGCGCAGATTAATGACGCCCTTGATATAGTCTGGCGAATTCGCAATATGCGTGATGGAATCGTAACCTCGGATTTCTTGTACTTTTAGAATCTCAATCCCATATTCTTCGCTTCCCAAACGAAACGTCAGAAACTCATTCGTAACCAGATCGAGTGCTACCGCTGGCACTCCTGTTACGCTATTTGCTTTCAGTTCTTGCAATGACATTGATTCCTCCACTCGCTGTAATAAAACCTAATTCATACTCTCAATCATTTGGATGATTCTTTGAATAAAAACACATTGCTGCGTTGGGATGAACTATACCTGGGGAGATTTGTTGAATTGTTGAGAAAATGTAAACTCTTTGCAAACTATCAGACACAAAGAAAAGGCCATCGCATGACCTCAAGAAGCCGTGCGGTATATTGATGGCAGCTAGTGCTTCATGGGGTGGCGGATATCGTCTTCGCTGCGGCGTGGATAGGGGTAATGTTGCGGTTCTGGCGGTAATGCGTCAGCGGTGCAGCCTGATGAAACTAGAAAGTGTCCGGGAAACTCTAGCAGCCGCCGCGAATGTAGAGAAGTGTTTTTCCGGCGTGTGCGGACTGGTTGTAAGCGCATCGGATTGTCTGTAATCTATAGCCAATGCGCCAGTCTGCTGGAATGATTGAAATTTTATTTTTTACCGGAATCAATGATGAAGAAAAAACAGATATTAACCCTGATTGCTTTCTTGCCAGTCATACCGCTGTTATCCGGCTGCTGGACGTTAGTGGCCGTCGGGGCGGGTGCTTATGGAGGGTATAAAATGAAGGAAAACGGTTATACCCTGCAAAACCCGATCACCAAGGAAAAAAGATCCAACAAATGAGATTGGGTTATTTCACTGCTTTTGCAGCGTCTTCTGGATTTTCTTTTTTCCGGAAACTGTCATAAATCATCAATGCGGCGCCGATAAAAATAGCGGAATCGGCGATGTTAAACGCCGGCCAATGGTAATTCCCGATATAGAAATCCAGAAAATCGACGACATGACCCAGCGTAATACGGTCGTGCAAATTTCCCAGCGCACCGCCCAGAATCAAACTCAGCGATAAACAAAATAATTTCTCCTGCCGGTATTTATTGAGCAGAAAGATTATCACTAAGGCCGCGCTGCCTGCGATTCCGCTCAGAAACCAGCGTTGCCAGCCGGGTTGCTCACTGAGGAAACTGAATGCGGCACCGGGATTGTAGGTCAACACCAAGTTAAAAAAACCACTGAGTGGAATGCGCTCACCGAATTCCAGCGTCGATTCGACCCAGTATTTACTGGCGAGATCCAATATCAGAACAATTAAAGCGATGCTCAAGCTGATGTAGAGTTTCATAATAAGAGATTTTCTTTTCAGTGATTAGCCGTAAAACATCATGCAAAGTGCCGTTCTTCGCCGCTGCCATGAAGATTGGCAACGCAGCGTGCGCATAACGTGGGATGTTCCGCATGCTGGCCGGTATCCTGGCGATAGTGCCAGCACCGCTCGCATTTCGTATGCGCGCTGGATGTCACGGTTATGCCTTCCTGCTGCGGGTCATTAACTTGAATCAGGCGTACTTCGGAGACGATTAATACGAAACGCGAATCGTCGCCCAGTGCATTCAATAAGGCGAAATCTTCCTTATTGGCGCGGATTTCTACCGCAGCTGCTAATGAGGAACCGATTTCTCCTTGTGTGCGAGAGTCTTCCAGTTTTTTCAGCACGTGTGAACGCAGCGAGCGTATTCTTGCCCATCGTTGTTGCAGTGATTCGGTATCCGGATGTGCTGGCAGATCGTGCCACGTATGAAACAATACACTATCCTGAGCGTCGCCCGTCAATTGCTCCCAGACCTCCTCCGACGTAAAGCTCAAAATCGGCGCAAACAGCCGCACTAAGCTGTGTGCGATATGGTGTAACGCAGTTTGTGCCGAACGGCGCGGAAGGCCTTTAGCTGCTGCCGTGTACAGGCGATCCTTGAGGATGTCCAGATAAAATCCTCCCAAGTCTTCGGAGCAGAAATTGTGCAGTTTATGCACGACCTGATGGAATTCGTAGCGTTCATAGCTGCGCGTTAAATCTTCCTGAAAGGCTTGGGTCAATGCCAGCATATAGCGATCGATTTCCAGGCAGTCTGCCACGGCAACGGTGTCTGTATGTGGATTAAAGTCCATCAGATTTGCCAGTAAGAAGCGTAGCGTATTGCGGATCCGCCGGTAGCTTTCCACCACCCGTTTCAGAATTTCCTCGGAAATGGAAAGTTCGCCTGAGTAATCGGTGGAAGCGACCCACAACCGTAAAATATCGGCGCCGGAAGTATCCATCACTTTTTGCGGGGCAATGACATTACCCTTGGATTTACTCATTTTGTGACCGCTGCCGTCGACCACAAATCCATGCGTGAGCAATGCATCGTACGGTGCACGGCCATCAATGGCGCAACCGGTCAGCAATGAAGATTGAAACCAGCCGCGATGCTGATCGGAGCCTTCCAAATACAGATCCACCGGAAATTTGAGTTGCGCATCCGCTTTGACAACGGTGTCATGCGTAGTACCGGAGTCGAACCAGACATCCAGCGTGTCGGTCAGTTTCTTATACGTTTGTGCTTCGTCGCCGAGCAATTCGGTGGTATCGAGCGCAAACCAGGCTTCGATACCTTGTTGCTCGACTTTTTGCGCGACTTGCTCAAGCAGTTCAAGTGAACGTGGATGCAATGCATGAGTGTCTTTATGAACAAAGAAAGTCATTGGCACGCCCCAATTACGTTGACGGGATACGCACCAGTCCGGGCGGTTTTTGATCATCGCTTCCAGGCGCGCTCTGCCCCATGCTGGATAAAATGCGGTGGAATCGACGGCTTGCATTGCCAGATCGCGTAATGTTTTATCCCCAACACTTGCAGTAGTTGAGCTGTGCAGATTCATACCGATGAACCATTGCGGGGTTGCGCGAAAAATGATGGGCGTTTTGTGCCGCCAGCAGTGCGGGTAGCTGTGGTCGATTTTTTTCAGGCAAAACAGATGCCCGCTGGTTTTGAGCGTATCGATGACAATATCGTTGGCTTTCCATACCGAAAGCCCACCCACTAAAGGCGTACTGGCCGTAAACTTGCCATCGCCATCCACCGGGCTGTCACTCGGCAGGCCGTAATTCTGGCCGGCAAAATAGTCATCCAAGCCATGTGCAGGCGCCGTGTGCACCAGCCCGGTACCAGCTTCCAGAGTGACATGCTTGCCGCAAATGATTTTTACCGTACGTGGCTCAAATGGATGTTGCAGAGCCAGATGTTCCAACGCCTGGCCTTTGCAGGTAGCAAGTGTTTCACCGGTTAAATCATAGCGCGCCAGACACGCCTGCTGCAATTCACTGGCAAGGATTACCAGTCCGTGTGCAGTTTGCACCAGTGCGTAGTCGAAATCGGGATGCACGCTGACCGCTTGGTTAGCCGGTAATGTCCACGGTGTGGTGGTCCAGATGATGGCGTAAGCTTGCGCATTTTCAGGAATGGCAATGCCGAAAATACCGCTCAGTGATGCATGCGCGGACTGAACGGCAAATCCCACATCAATCGCCGGTGAAGTTTTGTCTTCGTATTCCACTTCCGCTTCGGCCAAGGCGGAACCGCAATCGATACACCAATTGACCGGTTTTTGTCCTTGATACAGATAGCCGCTTTGATAAATTTTTCCCAGCGCGCGGATAATACCGGCTTCGGTTTTGAAATTCATCGTGAGATAAGGATTATCCCAGTCACCCAGCACACCCAAACGAATGAAATCGGCTTTTTGACGTTCCACCTGTTCCTGCGCAAAAGCGCGGCAGAGCTCGCGTACTTTATCGGCAGGCAAATGCTTGCCGTGTTTCTTTTCGATCTGATGCTCAATCGGCAAACCATGGCAATCCCAGCCGGGAACGTACGGCGCATCAAAACCGGCCAATGTTTTGCTCTTGATGATGATGTCCTTGAGGATTTTGTTGACGGCATGACCGATGTGGATGTCACCGTTGGCATAAGGTGGGCCGTCATGCAAAATGAATTTTGGCCGACCTTTGCTGACGGCACGGATTTTTTGATACAGATTTTTGCCTTGCCAGGCTTTCAGCATACCCGGTTCGCGGCTGGCCAAATTGCCGCGCATCGGAAACGGTGTGTCGAGTAAATTGAGCGTTTTTTTATAATCAGTCATGAAAGTTCAATGGATGGGTTAAAGGGCGTTGCACATGCTATTAGAATGAATCGGGGCAGTTATAAAAAAGCTTTTGGCTTGCGCGACATCTTTTTCGATTTGCCGGATGAGTGTGTTGATATCCACATATTTTTCTTCGTCGCGTAATTTGTGCAAAAAGTTGACCTGTAAATGCTGTCCGTAAATTTCCTGATGAAAATCGAACAAGTGGACTTCCAGCACAGGCTTGCCATTGTCATGGGTTGTCGGCCGCACGCCCAAACTGGCAACACCGCGCAGCGGCGTGGCGGGCGAGGATGGTATGGCACCGTATACGGACACGACAAAAATACCTGAAAGCGGCGGGCGGTTATGCTGCAACTGAATGTTCGCGGTCGGAAATCCAAGTTGTCTGCCTAATTTATCCCCATCCACAACCCGTCCGCTGATGCTGTAAGGTCTGCCGAGCAATTTCCTGGCGGTGTCGAGATCGCCGTTGGCAAGCGCTTGTCGGGTCGCGGTACTGGAAACGCGCTGCCCGTCGATGGTAACACTGGGCATGGCTTCGACGGAAAAGTTATTTTCTGTTGATAAAGCTTGCAACATGGCGAAGTTACCGGCACGCCGAGCGCCAAAACGGAAATCATCGCCGATGAGCAGCCAACGCACCGCAAGCTCTTTATTCAGAATGTCTGCGATAAATTGCTCCGCGCCAATTCTGGCAAAGTCGTAATTGAAGCGGCAAATGTGAATACAATCGACTTCTGTCTGGATCAAGCAGGTTAATTTTTCCCGCAAACTGGAGAGTCGGACAGGCGCTTGATCCGGCGCGAAAAATTCACGCGGATGCGGTTCAAAAGTCATGACACAAGCCGGAAGTCCTAATCGGCTGGCAGTATCTTTCAATCGGGAAAGTATGGCCTGGTGGCCTAAATGAACTCCGTCGAAATTGCCTATGGTCAGTGCAATCGGTGTTTTAGCACGGGACGGCACCTTTCGCCATGTATGCATGCGCTCGAACCCAAAAAATTAGCAATTCTAGCGTGTTTAAGGTGGACAGGTCCAGCTTGCACTGCGTTGCCGCGCATATTGAATTCAAATAATTATAGATACTTACTGGAAAGAACGAAGCATGGAAAATTGACGGCGGGACAGATTAGTACTCGCGTTGATTTATTAATTTAGTTATATTCCTGCTATCGTTTTTGTCATGTTGCAGCCAAATAATTGAAGCATTCAAATCAAACAATCAAATCAAGCGAAAGAGAGGATCGGATCCTGCAGACGCTGGCCGGGATGCTGGAGTATCCGCATCGAGTTAGGATCACTACGGCCGCGTTGGCAAAGCAGTCGGGAATCTCGGAATCAGCGGTCTATCGCTGCTTTTCCAGTAAGTCACACATGTTTGCGGCTTTAATTGAATTTATTGAGAAAACATTGTTTGTGCTGATCAATAAAATTCTGCAGGAAGAACAGTCGAATGCTAAACAGATTGAAAACCTGTTACTGTTATTGCTAGGTTTTTCGCAAAAAAATCCGGGTATGACGCGGATTCTGATTGGCGATGCGCTGATTAATGAGAATGATCATTTGCAATTGCGCATTCATCAGTTGCATGACCGGCTGGAAGCGACTTTAAAACAGGCATTACGGTTTGCCGTCAGTGAGCAGCAGCTGACAGCGAATGTGGATATTGCGGCGCAGGCTAATTTGTTCATGTGCTTCGTGATTGGCCGCTGGCATCAATTTGTTAACAGCGGATTCAGGCGTGGTCCGCTGGCCAATTGGGAAACGCAACGAATGACTTTGTTGCCGAAGGAATTGCTTTAAAGTGCAATAGCCGGTGATTCCTGATGCATTAGTTTTTGCGCTGGCATACCGGACAGAGCGGGTCTTTATTTAATCTGACCGAGCGCCAGTTCATTGTGAGGCCATCCAGTAGCAGCAGACGGCCGTTCAGACTTTGACCGATATTCAATAGAATTTTTAGTGTTTCCGCAGCCTGCATACTGCCGATGATACCGACCACGGGCGAGAATACACCCAGGATTGCGCACGGCATATCTTCCTGGTCACCGTCAATCGGATATAAACAATGATAACAAGGGCTGTTGTCATAGCGTAAATCGAACACACTGATTTGACCGGAAAACTGCACCGCGGCACCGGAAATCAACGGTTTCTTATGAGTGGCACAAGCCTGATTTACATGATGGCGGGTACTGAAGTTATCGCTGGCGTCAATGACTGCATCGGCTTGCGGGACCAGCTGCGACAATTTTTCTGCATCGACATGCGCTTGAATTGTGGTGATATGGATTGCGGGATTGATTCTGTGCAGCGCTTGTTTTGCCGACTGCGTTTTGGCTAAACCGATGGTGCCGCTATCATGGATGATCTGACGCTGCAAATTGGTTAAATCAACTTGATCGCCATCACAAATGGTCAGATGGCCAATTCCGCTGGCGGCGAGATACAAGGCGGCGGGAGAACCCAGACCGCCTGCACCGATAATTAATACCTGCGATTGATTGAGCTTTTCCTGTCCCGCAATATCGATTTGCGGAAGCAGGATATGCCGGCTGTAGCGAAGTAACTGCTGATCATCCACGATTCCTGAAATCAGCTTTTGGTTTCAGTTTCATCGCTTTTTTTCTCGGGTGATGCAGTAATGCCCTTGAAGTAATTCATGGCTTGTTTCAACAAGAGATCTTCCTCAGAGCCGAATTCGATAGGGGCTTTATTCTTGTCTTTGTTTTTCTTCTCTTTCTTCTCTTTTTTGTCGCTGGCGGGTTTCAAAGCTGCTTTTTCAGTTTCGGAAGCAGCTTTTTTCTCGGTTTTTTTGCCATTGGACAAATGCCGGTTTAAGTCCGCTTCCCGCAAACGCTGCTCATCGCCGCTGTCGGTTTCATCCAGGACATCGGGCGTAATTCCTTGTGCCTGAATAGATTGGCCATTCGGTGTGTAATAGCGTGCGGTCGTCAATTTGATCGCGGTATTGTTACCTAACGGCAGAATTGTTTGCACGGATCCTTTACCGAATGTTTGCGATCCCATCACGATGGAACGTTTATGGTCTTGCAGCGCTCCTGCTACAATTTCCGATGCGGAAGCGGAACCGCCATTAACCAAGGTGATCATCGGTACCGTTTTAACTGCCGATGGTAATCCTTTCAGATAATCTTCATCCGGTCCGCGCAGATAGTATTCCGGGTTGGCGTGCAATTTCATTTTTGCATCCGGACTGCGGCCTTCGGTATAAACGACCAGAGCATTTTCTGGCAGAAAAGCAGCCGATACAGCGACAGCGCCATTGAGCAATCCACCCGGGTCATTGCGTAAGTCCAGGATTAATCCTTTCATTGCTCCGCTGTTTTCGGCAAAAAGCGTTTTGATGGCTTGTGCCAGATTCTCACCGGTTTGCTCTTGGAATTGCGTGATACGGATATAGGCATAACCCGGTTCGATCATTTTCGATTTAACGCTTTGGATTTTGATGATGTCACGCACCAGATTAAAGACCAGCGGCTCTGTTTCTCCTTCCCGCACAATCGTGATCTTGATCGAAGTGTTGGGCTTGCCACGCATCAGCTTGATCGCATCATTCAGTGTCATGCCCTTAACAACGGTGTCATCCAATTTGACGATCAGATCACCGGTTTTGATACCCGCGCGGAACGCCGGTGTGTCTTCGATCGGCGATATAACTTTTACGACACCATCTTCCATCGTCACCTGAATACCCAAACCGCCGAATTCGCCTTGTGTGCCGATTTGCAGTTCTTTGTATTCGTCTTTATCGAGGTATGACGAGTGCGGATCCAGTCCGATCAACATGCCATTGATCGCCTCGGTGATTAGTTTCTTGTCTTCCACAGATTCAACATAATCGCTTTTGATCCGGCCGAATACTTGGGCAAAGGTGCGCAATTCTTCAATCGGCAGCGGATGAATTGCCTCGATATTTTCTTTTTTGGCAATAGCGGAGAAATTCAAACTGAGCATCATTCCAGCAATTGCGCCAATCAGAATTAAACCTGTTTTTTTGATTACGTTACTCATTTAAGCTATCTCCGCACTGATCAAATTTATGTAAATGGCTGTTGCGTTCATTCTATTTTTATCCACGTCAACGGGTCAAACGGCTTTCCTCCGTGACGAAGCTCAAAATATAAACCTGAATCGGCATTACCACCGCTATTTCCAACGGTTGCAATCGTTTCGCCGCCGCGAGTCGACTCACCAACTTGTTTGTGAAGTGTTGCATTATTGCCATATAAGCTCATGTAGTTGTTTCCGTGATCCAGAATTATCAAATTACCAAAACCTCTTAACCAATCCGCAAATACGACCCGGCCTGCGGAAATTGCTTTGACTTCACTGCCATCAGGCGATTGTATGAATAAACCTTTCCATGTCACATGCTTACCTGAACGTTGACCACCAAAAGTGTTTACAAGTTTCCCGCGCACAGGCAAATTTAATTTACCCTTTAATGTAGAGAATGCAGCGCCTGTAGTAGAAGCATCCGGGAGCTTATTGTTAATCGCCGTGGCATTGGATTTTTCTTGTACAAGTAATTGATTAATCTCATTTACCAAATTTGTTAAGCGTTTTTCATCCTGCCCGAGTTTATTGATTTCCTGTTGCTGCTGAGAAATTTGATTGGATACTTGCGTAAGGAGCGTTTGTTGCTTGGTTTTCTCTTGTTGGAGTTTTTTTCGTTGATCGAAATATTCCGCTTGGATAGCGGCGATTTCGTCTTTCTTTTGACGGCTGGCTTGTGTCAGATTTTCGATTTCGTTTTGATTGTACTGGAGATTCTTGATGCTACCCGAGCGAGCGAGCGAGAGTTTCCGGTAATAATAAATATCGCGCGCGATCTGATGCGGATTTTGCTGATTCAATGTCAATCGCAAATAATCTTGTTGTCCCCCGATATATTGTTGATAAAGCAATTTTTCCAGTTGATTTCGTACAATGCTGATTTCTTCGCTGAGTATTTTGTGCTGTGCTTGCAACTGCTTGTATTCTTCTATGGCTTGCCGGTCGTGCTCAATAAGTTTGGTCATTTTTTGCGTGATGCCATTAATTGCACGTTCAGTTCCTTGCAATGCATCTGCTGCGCTTTGTTTTAGCGCTTCTTTATTGGCTAAATCTTTTTGTAGTGATTGAATGCGTTCACGCAGCAGTTTGAGATTTTCCTGATTGTTTGAGAACGCGGATGACGGGCAAAACAAGATCAGCGCCCAAATCGCTAGGATTGACCGGTAATGTTTTATGTGAATTGAATTAAACGTATGATTTCCAGATTGATAAGATTTATTCGAATCGCGCGCCCGGTTACACTCATGCATCTGAATAAATGAATGAATTATATTTTAACCACTGGATCTGCCTTGGTTAGCGACGGTCTGCATTGCTTCCTGGATTTCAGCTAAGTTGCCAAGATAATAATTTTTAATCGGTTTCAGATTATCGTCTAATTCGTAAACTAATGGAACGCCGGTCGGTATATTGCAATTTAGAATATCTTTGTCGGAAATGTTATCCAGATATTTAACAAGCGCACGCAAGGAGTTACCGTGCGCTGCGATGATGACACTTTTACCCGCCTGAACTTGCGGTGCGATGGTTGTGTTCCAGTAGGGCAGGAATCGAGCAACCGTATCTTTTAGGCATTCAGTTACAGGGATATCATTATCCGACAGGTTTTTATAACGCGGATCGGCACCTGCATAGCGGGTGTCGTCAACGGTTAATGCGGGTGGTCTGACATCATAGCTGCGCCGCCAAATGAGGACTTGTTCGTCACCATATTGCGCCGCGGTTTCCGCTTTGTTCAGCCCTTGTAGTGCACCGTAGTGCCGTTCATTCAGGCGCCAGGTGTGTTGGATAGGAATCCACATTTGATCCATTTCATCCAGCACGATCCATAAAGTGCGAATAGCCCTTTTGAGGACGGATGTATAAGCAATATCAAATGCAAACCCGTGTTCGCGTAATAGCCTGCCGGCACTTTGAGCTTCCTGTATGCCTTGAGGCGTTAAATCAACATCTGTCCAGCCAGTAAATCGATTTTCTTGATTCCAGGTACTTTCTCCGTGCCGCAGGAGAACAATTTTCTTCATATTGGCCTTTTGATAAAAAGGAAATGCGTATCGTCAAGCAGATTAAAAAACGCAGCTATTTTATTATACTTTTGATTGTAAACACAGCATTAGACTGATTCTTTGGCATGAAAAAAATAAGAATGCTTTTTTTTCATGAAAAATGATGACAGATTTTTGTATTTCTTGTTAAGTTAATTAAAGATGGAATAGATGATGTGTTCGTGGATTTGAATGCGAATGCGATAAGTCGGTAAGCATGATGCTATGATGTGCGAAGTCAAATGTCTGACAGCAGAGAATCCCTTAAATTTTCAGTTTCTGATAAAATTCAGAGTTTAAAAAATCTAATAAAATAAAGCTTATATGGAATTGTCATTATTACAAGATCATTTTCTTCTCAGGTTAGAGAATTTATTGTTCGTTATCACCGCAGTTATCAGCGGCTCATTATTGGTATGGTCGATGGTAACGCAGGGCGGCATCAAAGAAATCGATACACGCACCGCGGTACAGTTCATCAATTACCAGGATGCGTTGGTATTGGATGTACGCGACGATAGCGAATTTGCCGCAGGGCATTTGCCGAATGCCAAGCATATTCCGGCGGAGAAAATTGAAGAACGTTGGACGGAGTTGCAAAAATTCAAGGAAAAGCCCGTCGTGGTGGTATACCGGGGTGGTATTCGATCCAATAATGCTAGTCTGGTTTTGAAGAAAAACGGTTTTTCTCAAGTAGTTAATCTGATGGGTGGGATTGATTCCTGGAAGCGTGCCGGCTTACCCATGGTTAAACGATAAAGGAAGTAAAAGTAAATGCCTCGGGTTATCATGTATACCACTGGCTTTTGCCCTTATTGTAAGATGGCGGAAAGCTTGTTGCGCGCAAAAGGAGTTCAGGAAATTGAGAAAATCCGCGTTGATCTGGAGCCAGAGCAACGCATCGAAATGATGGGCAAAACAGGGCGTCGCACGGTCCCGCAAATCTACATTGGTGAAAAGCATGTGGGTGGGTATGATGACTTGACGCAATTGGATCGCACGGGCGAGCTGGCGGCTCTGCTGGGAAGTTGATTGCAGCCGCGTTAATTGATGCGATAGCAATTTGTATTTTATATTTATTTTATTAATTCATTATATTGGACAAGATCAATATGAGCGAGCAACAGCAACCGGTTTTTGCCATAGAAAAAATCTATGTGAAGGATTTATCCCTGGAGATTCCCAATGCACCGAATATCTTTCTGGAAAGAGATACGCCGGAAATTAACTTGCAGCTGGGAACCAAGAGTCAAGGGATCGGTGAAGGATTGTATGAGGTATTATTAACCGCAACGGTGACAGCTAAGATTAAAGACAAGAACATGTTTTTGGTGGAAGCTCAGCAAGCGGGAATTTTCCGTATTCGGAATATACCGGCTGGAGAGATTGATCCGGTGCTGGGAATTGGTTGCCCCAATATTCTTTTTCCTTATCTAAGGGAAGTGGTGTCGGATATTGTGACGCGCGCCGGATTTCCTCCGGTAATTCTCAATCCGGTTAATTTTGAAGCTATTTATCAGCAGAAAAACGCGGAAACAAAACCGAATTAGAAGTAACCGCATGCATGGAGATGAAAATCGCATGAAAAAAAGCTCACTGATTGATTCATGCTGGTTAAAAAATAAAGTAGGAATTTTTCTGACCGGTATTTTTCTGCAATCTCCCGGTTATGCCGTTGCTGAGATGGAATTTTTCTCAATTGCCGATAGCGCTGTTGTCATGTATGACGCGCCATCACTGAAAGCCGACAAGCTGTTCGTGGCGGATCGTCATCTTCCTGTCGAAGTAGTGGTGGATGTCGATGGCTGGGCAAAAGTTCGCGATAGTAGTGGAAGTCTTGCTTGGGTTGAAAAGAAAGCGCTGAGTCAGCAGCGCTTTGTGGTGGTGACAGTACCGTTGGCAAGTATCCACAAATCAGCCGATGCAAACTCGGAATTAGTGTTCCAGGCTGAGGAGAATATTGTCTTAGAATGGTTGGATTCCGATAGTAAAGGCTGGGTCAAAGTGCGGCACTCTGGCGGTCAAGCCGGCTATGTCAAAGTCAATCAGGTTTGGGGGTCATGAAAATTGCGGTACTGGGTGCGGGTGCATGGGGATCCGCCTTAGCGATTAGCCTATCAACGCGCCATCAGATTCATCTATGGACAAAGAATCCGGATCATGCCATTGAGATGGATCGTCAACGAATTAATCAAGCTTTCCTGCCGGGCCATTCATTGCCCGAATCCTTGAAGATTACCGCAACGCTGGATAAGGCGTTGGAGGGTGCCAGTCTGGCGCTAATCGTTGTGCCTGTTGCTGGTTTGCGTAACACATTGCGGGCTATTGTTGCCTGTAAGATCAAGGTGCCGGTCATCTGGGGATGTAAAGGGTTTGAATCAGAGACTACTTATCTGCCGCATCAAATTGCTGCCGAAGAATTTTCCGGGCTATTGCCGCCTTGTGGTGTGTTATCCGGACCAAGTTTCGCGGAAGAAGTGGCTCAAGGTCTCCCAACTGCTTTGACACTGGCATCTAAAGATATCGATTTCGCCAATAAAATGGCTGCCGAACTGCATAGTGCAAGACTACGCATCTATACCAGTGAAGATGTTGTCGGGGTGGAAACTGGGGGGGCGGTAAAAAATGTGATCACCATCGCAGCAGGCATTTCTGATGGTATCGGTTTTGGACATAATGCCAGGGCCGCCCTGATTACACGAGGATTGTCAGAGACTATGCGATTAGGGCTTGGCTTGGGAGGGGACATGAAGACCTTCATGGGACTGGCTGGAGTTGGTGATTTGATTCTGACAAGCACGGGTAATTTATCCAGAAATAGACAAGTCGGATTGATGCTAGCGGAAGGAAAATCGCTGGCAGATATTTTAGATGCATTAGGGCATGTCGCCGAAGGTGTGCACACGGCGAAATCGGTATTGCAATTAGGCAAGCAATTGAATATTGAGATGCCCATTACTCAAGCGGTTTGCGATATTTTGCATGGCGTAGTATCCGCCAAGAAAGCGGTCGAAGTGTTGTTAAACCGTGAACAAAAGGCGGAAATTTATTAGCGTAGAATTTATCCTGAGTACTTCCAGTTAATTCTGCTTCTGGTGACTAGTTATTTGTTTTTATGAAATTTTTAACTGACGCTGTTGACCGGTATTCTCTGAAACAGTTGATTTTCTTGATAAATGGTACGGCGAGAACACGCTAATTCGCTTGACCAGCCGTTAACAGCTTGATATAAGAGCGTCTGCAGTACTTGCTTGTGATTTAATTACCATTAACCAAGAAGGGGAATTATATGAACAAATCCGAACTCATCGAAGCTATCGCAAAATCGGCTAAAATTTCTAAAGCTTCCGCGGGCAGCGCATTAGATGGCGCGTTAGCAGCAATAAAAGGGGCACTCAAAAAAAATGAAAGTGTAACTTTGGTCGGATTTGGGACTTTTAAAGTAGGCACAAGGGCTGCACGTACAGGCCGAAATCCCCGTACGGGTGCTGCAATTAAAATCAAAGCAGCGAAGGTTCCTAAATTCAGTGCTGGTAAAGCGCTTAAAGATGCAGTAAACTAGCGCTCTTTCTTGACCGGGTGCTTAGCTCAGCTGGTAGAGCGTCGCCCTTACAAGGCGAATGTCGGCGGTTCGATCCCGTCAGCACCCACCAGTCAAATTTGTTAGTTCTAGGAGTGGTAGTTCAGTTGGTTAGAATACCGGCCTGTCACGCCGGGGGTCGCGGGTTCGAGTCCCGTCCACTCCGCCAAATTAGGTTTGCCAGCTTACGATAAGCAAAAAGTTCTTTGATCGTCATTTCACTTTCTAGCATTTTCAGGTTCTAATTTTGTTTGATTTCGTCAATCGTAAAAAACGTGTCGTGCAAGTCTTTATGGGCTTGTTAATATTGCCCTTTTTGTTTTGGGGTGTTGAATCGTATCGTACAATGGGTGGCGAAGGTTATGTTGCAGTAGTGGATGGTGAAGAAATTCTGCGGCGTGAGTATGAGCAAGCATTACGTGATCATCATGAAAGAATGCGCGCGATGTTGGGTGCGAATTTCGATAGTGCGATGCTGGATACTTTTGAGGTAAGGAACTCGGTGCTGGAAAGGCTCATTCAGCAGAGACTATTACACCGGGAAGCTGTTAGCAACGGTTTTACCGTACTCGACTCACAGGTAATCCAAGCTCTCCGGGAAGCTCCTGCATTTCAAAAAGATGGTAAATTTTTCAAGCAGCAATACGAAGAATTGTTGCGCAGTCAGGGTTTAACTCCAGCAGTATTTGAGTCGCGCGTACGTCAGGAGCTTTTGCTCCAGCAATTATTGGACGGTTATAGTGATAATGCGTTTGCTCCCAAAGCGGTTGCGGAGAAAGTGCACTATCTCACTGAAGTTAAGCGCGAGATCAGTCAATCGCAGATCGCTCCCGAGCAATTCCTATCACAAGTGACACCGGAAGAATCCGACATTACCAGTTATTATGACCAGCATAGAGCTGATTTTGATTTGCCGGAACGTGCGCGAGTTGAATATTTAGTGTTATCGCTGGATGCAGTAGCTAAAAATGAAACAGTGAGTGACGAAGCGATTAATACTTATTTCTCCGAGCATCAGAATGAATTTGGTAAAGCCGAAGAGCGCAAAGCCAGCCATGTTTTGATCAGTACTGCGGCTGATGCCACGGATGACGAGAAACGCGCAGCGAAAGAAAAAGCCGAAAGCATTCTAGAGAAAATCAAGCAAAATCCGGAGCAATTCGCAGAAATTGCTAAGCAAGATTCGGATGATCCAGGTTCGTCAATGCGTGGTGGAGACCTGGGTTTTTTTGGTCGCGGTGCCATGGTTAAAGCCTTTGAAGATAAAATTTTTTCAATGCAGCTGGACGAAGTGAGCGATATCGTGGAAACAAATTTTGGTTTCCATGTAATCAAGCTGACCGCAATCAAGGAAGAGAAACGTCCTGATCTGGAAGAAGTGCGGGAACAGATTGCAAATAAACTTAAATTAGAGATGGTCAGCAATATTTTTGGAGAGATTGCTGAAGATTTCAGTAATATCGTTTACGAACAAGGCGATAATCTGCAAGCTGCGGCAGAGAAATTTGAACTGTCTACACAAGAAAGTGATTGGATTACGAGAGATAAGGCCGAGCCGTCTATTCTTGCAAATGAGAAACTATTGTCAGCAATTTTCTCAGCAGATGCGATTTCAAACCACCGTAATACTGAAGCAGTTGAAGTAAAACCCGATACATTTGTGTCAGCCCGCATTCTTGAGCATAAGCCTGCTACGACGCAATCGCTTGAGGTCGTCAGAGAGCAGATCGTGGGAAAGCTTAGAAAGCAAATGGCTGAGGCGAAAGCAGTGGAAGAGGGGCAAGCCAAGCTCGTGCGCTTACAGGCTGGAGAAGAGGTAAGTGATGTTACCTGGGACGAAGCCAAACAAATTTCTTATATGCAGCCGCAAGGACTGGATCATGAAACATTAAGAGCTGTTTTTAGAGCGAAGACAAATGCTCTGCCAGTGTATACGGGAGCTATCAATCCAAAAGGCGGATTTAATCTAATACGAATCAACAAGATCGTTGAGTCCGAATCCGTGGATAAGACTAAGTTGGATAGTTTTACCAAACAACTCCAGCAAATGATTACACAAGAAGAAGTCTCGTCATACTTAGCTGCACTCAGGCAGCGCTATGATGTAAAAGTCAAACAAGACAGCTTCTAGTTTCCTGAAGTTATTGCACTCTGCGTTTAATCGTTAATCGTTGAGATTAAACGCAACGGTGTTGAATCCTGCATCGACATAAGTTATTTCCCCGGTAATGCCACTAGCAAGATCGCTGCATAAGAAAGCGGCAACGTTGCCGACCTCATCCGTGGTTACATTGCGGCGTAATGGCGAGACTTTCTCGGTATAACCTAACAATTTTCCAAAATTTCCAATACCTGCTGCTGCCAATGTTTTGATCGGACCAGCGGAAATGGCGTTCACCCGGATACCTTTCGGACCTAAGCTGGAAGCCATGAAACGGACATTTGCTTCGAGACTGGCTTTAGCTAGACCCATAACGTTATAGTTCGGCATGACCCGGACAGCACCCAAGTAACTTAATGTCAGAAAAGCGCCATTGCGGTTTTGCATTAACGGTAATGCGGCTTTGGCAAGTGCAGAAAAACTGTAGGCGCTGATGTCATGCGCGATACGGAAAGCTTCTCGATTGACGCTTTCCAGGTAATCACCGGTTAATGCTTCGCGCGGTGCGAAAGCAATGGAATGAACAATACAGTCGAGTGAATCCCAATGCTTCTGCAAGTTCTCGAAACATGCAGCGATTTCATTGTCATTGGCGACATCGCAAGGAAATAACAGATTACTATCAAATTCTGCCGCCAGCTTTTCCACCCGGCCGCGAACTTCTTCGCCCTGGTAAGTGAAAGCCAGCGAGGCGCCTTCTCGTTTCATAGCTTTTGCAATACCGTAAGCAATAGACCGGTTGCTGAGCAGCCCGGTGATGAGAATGCGTTTATTTGCCAGAAACCCCATATAATTTCCTTGTAGAATTGAGTTAATTGTCAAATTATAGCCGATGGGTGGCATAAGATGGAATTGTGTGAAGGAAGATATATAAGTTGCTGGTGTCATTTTTACTTAAAACATGGATTCCATCGAATCGAAATTGCAATGGATAAACGGACTCTCTTACCTGGATTGTTGATACTTTTTGCTTGGCTTACCGCATGCAGCGGGCATCAATGGAATAATCCCTATGTGGCCGAAGATACGGAAAAAAACATTCTCTATACGGTATTCACAGAACGGCCTAAACATCTGGATCCGGTGCAATCCTATAGTTCCAACGAAATTCAATTTACCGCACAAATCTATGAGCCTCCGCTGCAATATCATTATTTAAAGCGGCCATTCGTGTTGATTCCAGCAACAGCGGAAGAAATACCCGTGGTGAAGTATTGGGATGTTCATGGCAATCAATTGCCGGGTGATGCGCAACCGGATGATATTGCCTATAGCGTGTATGAAATTACTATCAAAGCGGGAATACATTTTCAACCACACCCGGCATTTGCCCGCGATGTGCAAGGTCACTGGTTGTATCATGATCTAAACCTGCAGGAAATGGCGTCCGTGCGGAAGCTTGCGGATTTTTCCCAAACTGGTACCAGGGAATTGATAGCAGAAGATTATGTTTATCAGATCAAACGGTTGGCGCATCCAAAATTGCATTCACCGATTTACGGATTAATGGCTGATTATATTGCCGGACTCAGGGAATATGCCGATGTATTGAAGCAAGCCGATCAGAACCGGCCGGAAGAAGAAACATTCCTGGATTTGAGAGATTATCAATTGGAAGGCGTACAAGTTGTCGATCGATATACTTACCGTATCACAATAAAAGGTAAGTATCCGCAATTTATGTATTGGCTGGCGATGCCTTTTTTTGCTCCGATTCCGTGGGAGGCTGATCGTTTTTATTCGCAGCAAGGATTAAAACAAAAAAACATCACATTGGATTGGTACCCAGTTGGCACCGGCCCCTATATGCTGACCGAGAACGATCCTAATTCACGGATGGTATTGGAAAAGAATCCGAACTTCCATGATGAATACTATCCAGCGGAGGGTATGCCGGGAGATGAGGAAAATGGTCTTCTCGTAGATGCCGGTAAGAAATTACCGTTCATTGATAAAATTATTTTCACCCGGGAAAAGGAGAGTATTCCAAGGTGGAATAAATTCCTGCAAGGCTATTACGATGCCAGCGGAATTGGCTCGGATAGCTTTGATCAAGCCGTGCAGCTGGTAGGGCAAGGAGAAGCGACGGTGACCGAAGCCATGGCTGAGCAAGGGATACGGCTGGAGACGGCGGTGGCGGCATCGACCTACTACATGGGATTTAATATGCTCGATCCAGTCGTCGGTGGCAGAAATGAACGAGAACGCGAATCGGCCAGAAAACTGCGCCAAGCGATTTCGATTGCGGTGGATTACGAAGAGTTCATTTCGATTTTTGCCAATGGCCGTGGAATGCCGGCCCAAAGCCCTATTTCACCTGGTATTGCAGGTTACCGGGAGGGTGAGGAGGGCGTCAATCCGGTGGTGTACGATTGGGTAAACGGTGAACCGAAGCGTAAGTCAATCCAAGCTGCAAAGGCATTGTTAGCGGAGGCGGGTTATCCGGATGGAATAGATAAACGAACGGGTGCGCCGCTCATTTTATATTTTGATGTGACTGCGCGTAGTGCTGAAGATAGATCCAGACTGGATTGGATGCGTAAGCAATTTCAGAAATTAAATATCCAGCTGGTCGTGAGAAGTACTGATTACAATCGCTTTCAGGACAAGATCCGCAAAGGAAATGCGCAGATTTTTGAGTGGGGTTGGAATGCCGACTATCCGGACGCGGAGAATTTTCTATTCTTATTGTACGGACCACAACGCAAAGTAGGTAATAGCGGCGAGAATGCGGCGAATTATCTCAATGCGGAATATGACCGCCTGTTTGAACAGATGAAAAATATGGAGGACGGGCCTCAGCGGCAACAGATTATTGATCGAATGATTGAGATACTGCGCTTCGATGCGCCGTGGTTATGGGGGTATCATCCGAAGGATTATGGTTTGTACCATGCATGGTATCAGAACGTAAAACCCAACCGGATATCAAATAATAATCTGAAATATTTCAAAATCGATACTAATTTGAGGACGCAGAAGCGCGCTGAATGGAATGAACCGGTCATATGGCCTGTGGCGTTGATTTTGGCTGTGCTGGCAGTTAGTTTTGTTCCCGCTGTAAATGCCTTTCGCCGTCATGAGAGCAGTACCGCTGTGCGTGCAGCTTCTTCGGACACTACGGGATAAGTTAAATGCTAAGTTATATCATCAGGCGCATTTTTTATGCGATTCCGATTCTAATTGGAGTCAATCTCATCACATTCATGTTGTTTTTTGTTGTGAATACACCGGATGACATGGCGCGGATGCACTTAGGTATTAAGTATGTAACACCCGAAGCGATTGAAAAATGGAAGGTGGAGCGAGGTTATGATAAGCCGCTGTTATTCAATCAAGAAGCAGAAAAGCTGGATAAATTGACCAATACTATTTTTTTTGAGAAATCGGTATCCATGTTTATTTTTGATTTCGGCAAAGCGGATGATGGCCGGGATATCGCTCAGGAAATCAAGTCGCGCATGCTGCCAAGTCTGGCGATTGCTTTGCCGGTCTTTGTGTTGGGTTTGGTTGTGTACATTACTTGTGCGTTGCTGATGGTTTTTTTTCGTGCCACTTATATCGACTTTCTAGGTGTGGTTTTATGCGTGGCACTGATGTCAATTTCCAGCTTATTTTATATCATCGTCGGACAATTCTTGATCAGTAAACTATGGCATTGGGTACCCATATCCGGTTACGAAAACGGACTCGATGCCGCAAAATTTTTATTTTTGCCGGTAATCATTGGTGTGATCAGTAGCGCGGGATCCAATATACGTTGGTATCGCACTATATTTCTGGAAGAGATGAACAAGGAATATGTGCGTACAGCCAGAGCCAAGGGACTATCCGAGCGCATTGTGCTATTCCGGCATGTGCTTGGGAATGCGTTGATTCCAATTTTAACCGGTGCAGTTGTTGTGGTGCCTTTATTATTTCTCGGCAGTCTGCTGGTTGAATCGTTTTTTGGTATCCCTGGGTTAGGCAGCTACACCATTGATGCGATTAATTCACAGGATTTTGCGATTGTAAGAGCAATGGTTTTTTTAGGTTCTCTGTTATATATCATAGGCCTGGTCTTGACTGATATATCGTACACACTGGTTGATCCAAGAATTCGCTTGGCATAATAAGTTAAGAGCAGGATTCGCTATTTTTTACAGATTACGAAGTTTTGTGGCATCGAAACATACGCTATCAACCATAATGTGTTCTTGTCAAAAAACTACGAATGGTATTAATCCCTATCTATCTACAACTTCCCGTTAAAACTAGATTGACTTATGAGCGCAATATATTCATAATCGCCCGTTTCGTTCGGAGGGGTTCCCGAGCGGTCAAAGGGATCAGACTGTAAATCTGACGGCTCTGCCTTCGAAGGTTCGAATCCTTCCCCCTCCACCAATTTTGGAAATGCAGTAAGAATAGCAGGGTGATAGCTCCTGCTGATATAGGTTCAAGTTGTGCTTCTTGCAAGCAGCGAACTAGTGCGGGTGTAGCTCAATGGTAGAGCAGAAGCCTTCCAAGCTTACGATGAGGGTTCGATTCCCTTCACCCGCTCCAAATGGGAATTAGCAGGTAAAACGGTAAAGTAGAGTTGTATATGCTTGCCCATGTAGCTCAGTGGTAGAGCACTCCCTTGGTAAGGGAGAGGTCGCCAGTTCAATCCTGGCCATGGGCTCCATAGGTTGTATGTGAAATTGTATGGTTAAAGCACGCAAAGGGGAAACAAGGCATGGCAAAGAGTAAATTTGAGCGGTCGAAGCCACACGTAAATGTTGGTACGATAGGACACGTGGATCATGGTAAGACGACGCTAACGGCGGCAATTACGACGATATTGACGAAGAAATTTGGCGGAGAAGCGAAGAGTTACGATCAGATTGACTCAGCGCCGG
>NZ_QPHG01000048.1:0-21709 GCF_040240425.1 Nitrosomonas sp.
GATAAAGCTGCCAGATTTCCTGACGATCCAATAATGTTAAGCGAGTGCGTTTGTGTATGTTCATCTACAGTATTCTCCTGAATACTGTAAACAACGCTAGGAATTCTTACATATCAGAGATTTTGCAACTAGGGTTTTTGACATCATGTTGTTTGGCAGTACGCAACTGTATCCTCAATATAATAGTCTTAAAACCAAGGTTACTGAGTGGCTGGGAAACGGCACACTTTCTCCGACATTCACTGTTACCGGGCATAGCATGGGTGGTTTTCTGGCAACGGGTCTTGTTAACGATCCTGACTTCGCCAGTAATGTTTCACATGCTTATCTCTACAACACACCAGGACTGGGTGGTTTTCTAGGACCTTCCATAAATACCGTGCTGGGTCGGATAAATTTTGCCGAAGCATATGATCAATCTAAAATCAGTAATATCGAGGCGGCAACCGGTGTCAGTCCAATTTTAGGTCTGGATTTCGACGCCGCTCCTCCGATTGACATCATCATTGAAGATCAAATGGCATCGAATATCAGCGATTCTACCAGCGCGCGCAACCACAGCCAGCAAGTACTAACCGATGCTTTAGCCGTCTATACCGTTTATTCACAATTGGCGTTCAATCTGGAGCAGGCGCAACTCAACAAACTGATGGATGCTTTCGGTTCGACCAAGGATGTCATTGGAGCATCCAATAGTGAAACCCTGGAATCCGCATGTTGATGCGTTCCGTGTCATTTTGTGAACCCCAAATCAACTTGCAAAAGAAAATTTTTTTGTGTGTCGCTGTGTTGAAATTCCAAACTTGGAATAAAGAATCAATAAACAATACCCGTTAAATTCTGCTTTGACTGTAACTTGCTGCTGTAAGAGCGGGATTTTGTGAAGGTTATTACCCGATGCCAATAGAGGCCTGCTATATGAAAAAAATCGTTTTATTTTTGTTTGCATCATTGATCGTATATGCCACCTTTTTTACGGAAAAAGACCGGCTGGATAGGGAAGTCAAACGGCTGTGTGCTACAGATGGTGGAATCAAGGTGTATGAAACGGTGAAGTTGCCGGCGGAAAGATTTGATCAGTATGGAAGAATAAAAATTCAAACTAAAGAATACATGAAATCAACAGATGAATACTATGTTGATTATAAAAGTAATTATATCATTATTGGCAATCCGAGGCTGATGCGAATCAATGTCAAAATTGTTCGTACCAAAGATGGAAAGGTAATGGGAGAATTTACGCAATATACAAGAGGAGGTGGAGATATGCCCGGTCCTTGGCACGGATCATCGTTTAGTTGTCCATCGTCATCTTTAGGACTGGAGGCTTTAGTTTTTGTAAGAGAGGTAAATGATGATTAGTGACAGTTCCAAACAGGCTGAATTGGCATTGGCTGCATACAGTGACTTGGATCAAGGTATGCAACTAGGTCAATTTATTAGCACCCTACAAGATGGTGGTGAAGGTTTGTCAGAATCTCAAGCCATTAAATTTGCTTCCACTTACCATGTAGTAGACCGTTACTTCGATGCCACCGGTCTTTCAGCAACAATTTTTGCCACAGATACAACTGGAGAAACATTTCTCGCCATACGTGGTACAGAAGAAGGTGATTTAAGGGATCTATTGACGGATCTGATTAATATCACCTGGCTGGGTGATACGACGTTGCAACCGCAATATATCAGCCTCAAGCTTAAAGTTGCCGAATGGATCGAGAATGGAATACTTCCACAAAGTTTTACCGTCACGGGCCACAGCTTAGGTGGTTTTCTGGCGGCAGGGCTGGTCGCGGAGCCCGTGTTTGCCGATCATATTTCGCATGCGTACCTATTCAACGCTCCGGGTGTGGGTGGTTTTACAGGCTCCCATGCAGCAGCTTATGCGGTTCTGAATTTTCTTGGAATTTCTTCCTTATACGATCAATCCAAAATCAGCAATATCGAAGCGGCAACCGGTATCAGTCCAATTTCAGGTCTGGGTTTCGACGCCGCTCCCCCGATCGACATCATCATTGAAGACCAAATGGCTCCGGACATAAGCAATCCTCCTGGCGCACGGAACCACAGTCAGCAGGTATTAACCGATGCTTTAGCTACCTATTCGGTTTATTCCCAATTGGCTCCCAGCCTGAATCAGGAACAACTTAACAAACTCATCGATGCTTTCGGTTCGACCAAGGATGTCAGTGGAGCATCCAACAGCAAAACGCTGGAATCCGCCGTCGATGCGTTGCGCGTCATTTTGCTGAATCCCGAGAATGGCAAGATTGCGCTCGGTGAAAATCAGAAGACGGAAACGGGCAATCGCGACAAGTTTTATGAGAATCTCTATGCATTACAAAAGAGTGACCAGTTTAAGGAATTAGCAGGCAAAGTTCAGTTGACGCTGCTATCTGATCTATCCGCCAGCGCGATCATCAGCAAGATCGAAAGCAATGATCAGGGTGGTCTGGCAACCCGCTTTGCGTTGCTCGCACTGAATCCTTTTATCCTGGAAGGAGAAAAGATTAATTACGGTGTTTTCAACACAAACGGTGAACTGGATCTCTTCAACCCGGATAGCGGCACGGGCACGTTGACTTCATCCTATCTGGTCGATCGCATGGCGATGTTGACACGTAAAAATTGGTTCAACATCGAAGATAAGAATCCACTGGATTCCGCAGTCTCATTTAGTTCAAGTAATCATAGCTATCAAAATATCAATGATTATTTTGAAGACGTAACCTCGGGTTACAAGATTTCACAAGGCGAATTGTCGGGGAACACGCCGCGATATTTCTTCGGCGGTGAGGATGCGGACAATCCGGCCGCTTCCGCTGTTGAGGATCATTTATACGGCGGTGGGGGAGATGACACGCTGAAGGGGCTGGAAGGCAATGATTACTTGGAAGGTGGCGCGGGCTCGGATACTTATATCGTCAACCCTGGCGACGGCACCGATACCGTGCTGGATACCGACGGAATCGGTGCCGTTCAATTCGGCGCGGTGATTGTGCAAGGCAGAAGCGGTGTGACCGATAGCAAGGATTGGATAAGAAGCGGCGATACCTGGATGGATCAGAGAAACGATTTGGTCTATCTCCTCGCGGCTCAAGAAAATGGCACCTATGACTTGTTCGTCAGTTTTGTCGGATCTTCCGGCAGTGCTAGGGTTCGGATAAAAAATTGGAGCGATGGCAAGCTGGGTATTACCCTTGGTGATAATGCGCCCAACGATGCACCGGTATTGGATCGAATTATCGTAGGCGATTTGAAACCAGAGAAGCCGATTGATTACGATGAGCTCGACAACATTGTCGTCGGTTCTGAAGAAGCGCCGGATCGCGAGGATTTTTTATATGGCAGCGCCGAGAACGATCATATTCGCAGCCTCGGCGGTAATGACGAGGTCGACGGTAAGGATGGCAGAGATCGTATCGAAGGCGGAGCGGGCGAGGACATTCTGTCGGGTGGCGATGGTGATGATGTAATGCTGGGCGGTACCGATAGCGACATCATCCGGGGGCAAAAGAATAACGATAGGCTTTACGCGGAAACCGAGTATACCTTGGATGCCGCCTATGCATTGAGCAACACTCAGACCGGAAGCGGTGAAAAAGGCGATTTGCTCGATGGCGGCGCAGGCAACGATACGCTCGTAGGCAATGACGGCAATGACATCTTGATGGGAGGTATAGGCAAAGATATTTTACTCGGGCTGGGTGGAGACGACATGATTGAGGGTGACCTCAACATCGAATCCTTCGACAGGGATTGGAAAATCAACCGTTCAACCAGCAGCAAGGATAATGTTACCACCTACACTCGGAAATATAACTTCGGCACGTCACCCGCGGAGGTTGCCATGGCTGCCGGGGGTGATGACGTTATCACGAGCGGTAGCGGGAAAGACTGGATTTTTGCGGGAGGCGGTAACGATTCGATTGACGGCGGTGCCGATAGTGATGTTATTTTTGGGGAAGCGGGTAGCGATACCATTCTTGGGCAGAATGGCGATGATGTATTGCAAGGGGATAATTCTCCAGAGAGATTGGATGCATCCTTACATGGTAACGATTTTTTAAATGGCGGCAGCGGCAATGATGCGCTGACGGGCGGTGGAGGTTCCGATTATCTTGCTGGTGGCGCGGGCATGGATGTGCTTGTCGGCGATGACAGAGGAGTTTCGTCGCCCTATCAGGGCGATGATTTTTTGGATGGGGGGGCAGACGCAGATCGGCTTATTGGTGGAGGGGGCAAGGACACGCTGGTTGGTGGAACCGGAAATGATGAGTTATATGGCGGAGCGGGTGATGACACTTATCTTGGCGTTGAAGAAGGTGATTTGATCAACGATCTGGAAGGAAACAATATCATTATGCTGGCCGACGCCGGTAGCAGCGGAATACCCGCGGGTGCGCTGGCCAAGTTGAGCGATGCAGCGGCAAATTCCGGCGCGAAATTGTCGAATACACCATCGGCTGTGACATGGCTCGGTGATCCCGGCGTATTGCGCGTCTCCTTGGGAAATGGCGGAGCACTTGATCTGCGCAATGCGCTTTATGGCATGGCTGCACAAATCCAATTTGATCATGGCAACAATTCAATCAGCTTGGAGACTTGGGTCAGCGAGAACTTGCGTGAGGCGGTCGTGTTGGACTTGTTGTCCATTACGGTTGACTCCGGACAACCGGTGGTACAAGCCTACGGCGGTGCAGGCGCGGATTTCATTCAGGGCGGCATCAACAACGATACTCTCAAAGGTTATGGCGGTGACGATTTCCTGTTAGGCGATACCGGCGATGATTTGATTACCGGTGGAACGGGGAATGATGCGCTATTTGGTCAAATCGGCAATGATACATTGCAAGGCGGTGCCGGTGCCGATCGCTATACCGGGGGTGGTGGCATGGATATTTATACTTTCAATCGCGGTGACGGTGCCGATACGATTACCGCGACGGCCAGCGAAGACGCAGTTGGCGATGAAGTTCAACTGGGTACCGGTATTGCCGCAAGCGATCTGCGTTTTTTTGCATTGGCGGACGGCAGTTTGCTGATGCGTATTGGAGATACGCAAGACAGCATGCTGTTTGAAAGCTGGTTTAACCAAGGACCAAATATTTCAGCGCTGCGGTTCAGCGATCATTCGTTGCTGAATGCCAGTGAGGTCGGTGCGCTGGCCGAGAGCATTCTCGGCGGAACATCGAGCGATGATAATTTGCTGGGTACGATTGCGGATGACCGCATGGAAGGCAATGCAGGCGACGACACGCTCGACGGTAGCGCGGGAGACGACATACTCATCGGCGGCGAGGGTACCGATACTTATCTTTTCGGCTGGATGTCGGCGGGAAACGATGTGGCAGTGGAAGTGGCCGATGGCATGAGCATCGTAGCTCTGACGGAGGGCGCGGCGCTGGCCGATCTGCGGCACGAGCGGATAGGCAATGATTTGGTCCTGACATTGCACGGTGGCGGTGCGGCGTTAACGTTGCAGGATTATTTTGTGTCACCGCATATTTGGACCATTCGTGAAGAAAACGGAGCAGTAATCAATATCACCGACTGGCTCACGGCGTCTGAATCCGATACCGATATTACGCAATTACAAGCGGATTTCCTGGATACCGCGCGTGCGCAATGGGTCAATGATTTGTTGAACAGCCGCTTTCAAGCGGATTTTGGCACTTATGCGCGAATAGACGATGCAACTTACCGTGCTGAATCGGTGGCTGTCTCTGAAACAGAAATTGTGCTGCAACATTTTGCGTTACTGGATACCGCCGCCGATACCGCTGTCATCCAGCGGCAATCGGACAGTTCCGATGATTCCAGCACGACAACCGATCTGATCAATGCCTCGCTTCCTAATACTCCGGAGACGAATCTATCCTCCGAACGGAAGTTTATTCCGATTGCCGAATGGGGACGGCTACTAAAAGAATTGGGTGCGACAGGTACCAGCACCGAGGGACTGGTACTGGTTTACGATAACGGCGTACTCGTCGGTTTCATCACCGGTGGTCAAGCCGCAACATCGTCAACATCCGGTGAGCTTCGCAATTATTGGCAAACCACAACAACCATCAACACGCAGGTCGAGCGCATTCAAGGCGGTGACAGCGATAATGTCATCATAGGTTATAAATACGGTAACGGTTATCAATATAACGATGGATACGGGCAAAGCGATATTGCCTCGGCCAGTGAAATTTCCTTGATCGACGGTGGCGGTGGTGACGATACGCTCTATGCATCGGGAAAAATCGCGTTAAATAATGAAATGTATTACTTCACCGATGTCGCGCCGAATATCGGCGGATTTCTTTATGGAAACACCGGTAACGATACGTTGTATGGTAACTATGCCCGGGATATCTTGGCGGGTGGTGATGGGGATGATTTTCTCGATGGTAAGTTCAGTCAGGATACCTACGTCATGTTTGTAGGAGAATCCGGTTTGGACACGATTTGGGATACGGGGACGCAGCTGTGGCAAATCGGAAGCAACGGAGACAGGGACGGTGTTAGCTCACACTTGAATGACACGCTGGAAGCGAAACCGGTTGCGCAGGATGTATTGCGTCTGACAGGTATTCATTCGGGCGATATTGCCGTCACACCGGGGCAACGGGTAGTTGAAGGAGTACGTGCCGTTCGCTATGAAAGTGATGATCCGAGCGCTATTGCGACACTTTACAGCCAAACCACACACGCTACGATCGTTCTGTCATGGACGGGCGGCGGCGTTGAAATCGTACTGCCGAATTCGACCGATCTGCCCGGCATGGGATTGGAACGTGTACAGTTTGGTGACGGTTCAGAACTGACTATACCGGAATTGATCGCGCTGGCCGGTTCCGCACTCATAATTAATCCGCAGGAAATGAATAATCACATCGCCGGCAGCAACGGAAATGATGTGATTTATGGTGAAGGCGGCAACGATACGTTGGCAAGTGGTGACGGTGACGACATTCTAAATGGTGGCGCAGGCAACGATATCCTCACGGGCGGAACGGGAAGTGACACCTATTTGTTCGGTAAAGATTCCGGTCAGGATATGATCGACAGTGAGGACACGACCCCTGGAAAGATCGATTCGGTGTTGTTTGATGATGGTATTACACCGGACCAAGTGCGCGTCAGTCGTTCCGGCAATGACTTGATACTGGCCCTGATAGGCACCTCGGATACTCTTACAATCCGCAATTACCTGGAAAATGAAGGCGTTAATCCATTTTCTGTCGAACAGATCCGGTTTAACGAAGACGGCGTCATCTGGGATCCGGCAACAATTAAAACAAAACTGGAGAGCAACAGAGCGCCCGAGTTATCCATTGCTCTTCCCGATCAAAAAGCAACCAAGGGAAATATCTTCAGTTACACCGTGGCTCCGGATACATTTGCCGATCCGGATGATAGCGACATGCTCACCTTCAGCGCGGCATTAGCTGATGGCAGCGCCTTGCCGTCATGGCTCGATTTTGACCCGGAGTCACTGACATTCAGCGGTACGCCTGATTCCACCGGTCTATTGAGCGTGCAGGTAAGCGCAAAAGATACCGGTAATCTGATCGCTGCGGATACTTTCGATATCGATATTAGTGACTTGGGGCTGACGAGCAACGGCACATCGGGCGCTGACATGTTGATTGGCAGTAACGGCAATGACATACTCAATGGTTTGGGCGGTAACGATAGTTTGACTGGCGGTGCCGGTAATGATCGTCTTAATGGCGGTGCGGGTAACGATATCATGATGGGTGGAACGGGTGATGATGTTTATACAGTCAATAGTGCGCTGGACATTGCTATCGAGAGCCTTGATGAAGGCACCGACACCATTCGTTCTCTGGTTTCTTACACACTGGGCGCCAATGTTGAAAATCTCCATCTTATCGGTACCAGTGTAACCGGAGGAACGGGGAATGTATTAGATAATGATTTGACTGGTAATAGCGCCAGCAATACGCTCACCGGACTGTCGGGCAATGACAAACTGGATGGCAAAGAAGGGAATGATGTGCTAATCGGCGGCAGCGGCAATGATTTCTATGTGGTCGATAACATCGGCGATTCGATCATCGAGTTAAGTGCTGAGGGAATCGATAAAGTCAGATCGAGTATCAGTTTCACATTAGGTGCGAATATTGAAGACCTTGTCCTGACCGGTAGTGCAGCGATTAATGGAACGGGTAATGAATTGGACAATGTTTTAACCGGCAATAGTGCCGGCAATATATTGCAAGGTGAATCCGGTAGTGATCGTCTCAATGGTAAGGAAGGTGCCGATATTCTAATCGGTGGAAGCGGTAACGATGTCTATATCTTTGGACGGAATTATGGCATGGATACTTTGATCGACCATGACTCTGCGCCGGGTAATTTCGATACCGTGCGATTCCTCCCCGGCATTAGTGTGGATCAGATATGGTTTCAGCGAGCAGGTAATAATCTGGAGGCAAGTGTTATAGGAACATTGGATAAAGTAGTGATCGACGACTGGTACCTCGGATCCGCTAATCACATCGAGCGGTTTAAAACCTCCGATGGTCTGACGTTACGAGATTGGCAGGTGGATGATATGGTCAACGCGATGGCAGATTTCGCTTTACCTGACTTGGGAGAAACCATTCTACCGCCTGATTACGCATCGATTCTAAGTGCTATCATCGCACCGCACTGGGGCTAATATTCCCAATGCCACTCGGGATGGGTCAAGAAATGTTTTTAAAATTTTTCAAGCACCTGTCCCAATAAGGCATTCCTTCAAACCGCTTAACCAGAAAATCGACGAATGCCCTGACGCGTTGCGAGAGATGGCGGGTTTGCGGATAAATAGCGTATGCGGCAAGTTGCGAGTGGCGATATTCCGTCAATAGCGGCACCAGTGCGCCGCGCTCGATTTCCCGGTATACGATAAAGGACGGCATCAGCACGATGCCCAATCCGTTGACGGCGGCATCGCGAAGAAATTCGCCATTGCTGGCTTTCAGGTAAGGCGTGATGCGGGTTTTGATCAATTGGCCTGCGGCATCGTAGATGTTCCAGTTGTCGATGTTGCTGATCAGGTTATACACCAGGCAGCGGTGTTTGATGAGTGCTTCCGGCGATTCCGGTTCGCCCATGCGTTCGAGGTAAGCCGGGCTTGCGCACATGACGGCTTGAATGGGAGCCAGGCGGCGCGCAATCAGGCTTGAATCGGGCAAGCTGGCGATGCGGATGGCAAGGTCAAAACCATCGGCCAGTAAATCCACATGCCGGTCGTTAAAATCCAGATCGAATTCGATTTCCGGATGGGTTTGCAAGAACTCGTTGATGGCGGGTCCCAGGTGCATCAAACCAAAGCTCAGTGGCACCGCTACTTTCAGACTGCCTTTTAATGCACCATGAAATTGCGAGGTGGCGTGCTCGGCTTCGAGAATATCGGCCAGAATGCGCACCGATTGCTGATAAAAAGCACGTCCGCTATCGGTCAGATTCATTTGCCGGGTGGTGCGGTGAAACAATTCCACGCCGAGGTGTTCTTCCAATTCTTTCAAGCGGCGGCTAACCACCGATTTCGCTACATCCATGCGATCGGCAGCGGCGCTGATGCCGCCCGCTTCGACGACGCGCACGAAGGCGTTCATATTCTCATATCGATCCATCAGAATGTCTCATTGTTGTTAATAACAGAACAATCATTTCTTATTATGGTTATTTATTCTTATTATAACAACGATGATAATGCTCCCTGTCAACCGATTACAACGATGAATCACAATAAAGGAGAAAGTCATGGATACAGCAGTGAATTCTGTACGAATAATCCCGGCAGTGGCCGTACCGGAAGGCGCCGGTGTGACCGTATACCGCACGATTGGATCCCCGGTGTTGCGCGATTACGATCCGTTTTTGTTGTTGGATCACATCAGCAGCGATAAGCCGGAAGATTATAAGGCAGGTTTTCCGTCTCATCCGCATCGCGGATTTACGACGTTTACCTATATGATCGACGGTCATATGGAGCATCAGGACAACATGGGCAATAGCGGTGATCTCGGACCCGGTTCCGCGCAATGGATGAAAGCGGCCAGTGGCATCATTCATTCAGAAATGCCGAAGCAGAAGAATGGCTTGATGCGCGGATTCCAGCTGTGGATCAACCTGCCCGCAGCGCATAAGATGGATCACCCGGAATATCAGGAATATCCTGCGGAAGCTTTTCCCGTGGTGAAAATGCAGGATTATACGGTGAAAGTTTTAATCGGCCGCTTTGCCGATACGAACGCGCCGATTACGGATGAGCTGACCGGGGTGTCTTATTACGATGTGCAGGTGCAGCCCGGCAAGCATTTTCAACACCGCCTGCCAGCCGGGAATAATAGCTTTCTCTATGTCTTTGAAGGCGATGGGCAATTGGGCGAACAACGTGTGCCGCTACATTCGTGGGTGCCATTGGGTGCGGATAAGGGTTCATTCGACTTCGTTGCCGGAAAAAAGGGCGCGCGCCTGCTGGTTGTCAGCGGCAGGCCGATTGGTGAACCGGTGGCGCGGTATGGTCCGTTTGTCATGAATACCCGGGAACAAATCGATCAGGCGATGCAAGATTTTCAGTCCAACAATTTTGTGCGCGATCGTGCATGGATTAAACGTAATCAATAAACAATTTTAAGGAGATCATCATGGAAAAAATCAGTCAATTCGTTGCGCGTGTCTTTCTGGGGCAAATTTTTTTATTATCCGGCTTTTTCAAAATCAGCGGTTATGAAGGTACGCAAGGTTATATGGAAGCGATGGGTGTGCCGGGCATGCTGCTACCGCTGGTGATAGCCCTTGAGATAGGCGGCGGCCTGGCGATTGTGGCGGGATGGCAAACCCGATGGGTGTCGATTGCGTTGGCTGCGTTTACGTTGGCCGCTGCGGCAATTTTTCACAGCAATTTATCGGATCAAATGCAGATGATCATGTTCCTGAAGAATATCGCGATAACCGGCGGATTCATACTGCTGGCTGTGCATGGCGCAGGGGGATACAGCCTGGATGGGCGGCGCGCGCAGTAAGTAGCTATCAATCATTCTGTTGGGCTTGAAAACCCGGTTGCTTGCGGCCGGGTTTTGCGTATTCCCTCAAGTTATGGCTTGTATCGGGCAGCGTAACAGAATACACTTGGTTGCAATTTTTAG
This sequence comes from Nitrosomonas sp., assembly GCF_040240425.1. Classification (GTDB taxonomy): domain Bacteria; phylum Pseudomonadota; class Gammaproteobacteria; order Burkholderiales; family Nitrosomonadaceae; genus Nitrosomonas. Next base: position 11,160 of record NZ_QPHG01000048.1, read on the forward strand.
CGTTTTAGCCGGGTTTTGGCGATAGCATTTTCTACTGTAGAATTTCTCCGCATGGAAGCAAAATTACATCATAAACGCCCCAAGCATCTGAATCTGCTCAAGATCAAGCAACCGCTGCCGGCGGTGGTTTCCATTCTGCATCGCATCAGTGGTGCTTTGCTGTTTTTTCCCGGTATTCCCTTATTGCTGTGCGGTTTGCAGATGCTATTGCAATCATCGCAAAGCTTTGAAGTTTTACAGGATTATCTGCGTAATCCGATGATTAAACTTGCACTGTTGCTCCCCTTGTGGTTTTTCCTGCACCATCTGTGCGCCGGTATCCGCCATGTCTTACTGGATCTGCAAATCGGTATAGTATTGGCGCAAGCGCGTACCAGCAGCAAGCTGGTGCTGGCGGCCGGATTTCTGTTGACGGCACTGATCGGGTGGCAGCTATGGTGAGGCCGTCGAGACTGGCCGTGACTGGCGCGCACTATGGCCTGAAGGATTGGCTGGCGCAACGTGTGACAGCGGTGCTGATGGTGATTTATCTCATCGTGCTGACCGCAGTCTTGCTGATTGCCGCACCGCAGGATTATGCCGCTTGGAAAGCTGTATTCAGTCATCAATGGCTGCGCATCGCCACTTTGGTATTTTTCATTTGTCTGTTCTGGCATGCCTGGGTCGGCATGCGTAATATTTTGATGGACTATGTGCATGCCACGGCGATCCGCCTGACAGTGCAAATTGCCGTCATCACCGCTTTGCTGTTTTATCTGATATGGGCTACGGAAATATTGTGGAGTTGATGTGGCAATAACCAAAAGAAAATTTGATGTGGTCATCGTGGGTGCGGGCGGTGCCGGAATGCGCGCGGCGTTGCAGTTATCCGAAGCCGGGTTGAAAGTGGCGGTGCTATCCAAGGTTTTCCCCACTCGTTCGCATACCGTTTCGGCGCAAGGTGGAATTGCCGCAGCGCTGGGAAATGTGACGGAAGACCATTGGCATTGGCACATGTACGATACCGTCAAAGGCTCCGATTACCTGGGCGATCAGGATGCCATCGAATTCATGTGCCGTCAGGCCAATGAAGTCGTGTATGAGCTGGAGCATTTCGGTATGCCGTTCGACCGGCTGGAAAACGGCAAGATTTATCAACGCCCATTCGGTGGACAATCACAAAATTTCGGCGGCGCGCAAGCAACGCGTTCTTGTGCGGCGGCGGATCGTACCGGTCATGCGCTATTGCACACGCTGTATCAACGCAATGTCAGCGCCAATACCCAGTTCTTTGTCGAATGGATGGCATTGGATTTGATTCGTGACGAGCAAGGCGACGTGCTGGGCGTCACCGCGCTGGAAATGGAAACCGGTGAGGTTTCGATCCTGCAAGCCCGGGCCACTTTGTTTGCCACCGGCGGTGGCGGGCGGATTTTTCAAGCCAGCACCAACGCCTTGATCAATACCGGTGATGGTTTAGGGATGGCGGCACGCGCCGGAATTCCGCTGGAGGACATGGAATTTTGGCAATTCCACCCGACCGGTGTTTACGGCGTGGGTGTTTTGATCAGCGAGGCCGTACGCGGGGAAGGCGGTTATTTGCTGAACAAGGAAGGCGAACGTTTCATGGAACGCTATGCCCCCCATGCCAAGGATCTGGCCAGCCGCGATGTGGTGTCGCGTGCCATGACGACGGAAATGAAGGATGGGCGCGGTTGTGGCGAAGAAAGCGATCATTTGCTGTTGAAATTGGATCATCTGGGTGCGGAAATCATCAAAACCCGCTTGCCCGGCATCCGTGAACTGGCGATGAAATTTGCGCATGTCGATCCAATCAACGAACCGATTCCGGTTGTACCGACCGCGCACTACATGATGGGCGGCATACCGACCAATTATTTCGGGCAAGTGGTGGCACCGTATAAAACTGGCCCGGAAGAAGTCGTATCGGGATTTTACGCCGTCGGCGAGTGTGCTTGCGTATCGGTGCACGGCGCCAACCGCTTGGGTACCAATTCATTGCTTGACCTTGTCGTCTTCGGCCGTGCCGCAGCCAATCAGATTATTGAAGACTTGAAAATTCATCCGCACCACAAGCCATTGCCGGAGAATGCCGCGGATAGGACTTTGAATCGCCTGACGCGCTTGGAAAATCAGAAAGACGGCGAGAATGTCGCGCAAGTCCATGCCGCGCTTGCAAAGACGATGCAAACCTACTGCGGCGTGTTTCGCTTTGAAGACATGCTGCAAAAGGGCGTGGAAAAAATTCTGGAAGTCGGTCAGCGTGTGGGGCAAACGGAAGTTAAGGACAAAAGCGCAGTGTTTAATACCGCGCGAATCGAAGCGCTGGAGTTAGATAATCTGAAAGAAGTCGCGATCGCCACCATGATTTCCGCCGAAGCCCGGAGCGAAAGCCGCGGCGCGCATGCTCGTGACGATTTTCCCGGACGCGATGACGTCAAATGGTTAAAACATACGTTGTTTTTCAGCGAAGGTAATCGGTTGGATTACAAACCGGTGCGGCTGAAGCCGATTACGGTCGAGTCTTTTCCGCCGAAAGCCAGAACATATTGAGTTTAAACGCACAGCATTACCGCGCGATTAGCGCGCTCGGATGCTGAATCAGCATGGTGTAATGATCTTTGTTGCGTGATACCCAGCCGCGGATTTCCAGCGGTTTTCCCACGTATGTTGCAAGCTCGGGAAATAACTTGAGATTACTGTTGGCGACGCGGATGTCGACTTTGTCGTTAAAGAGCAAGCGGGTAAATTTACGGCTTTTTCTGATCGCCACCGGGGTTCCGGTAAATCGCTGCCAGCCTTTGGTGTAATTGGCGATTTCGGTGATGGGGCGGGATTGGTAATCCGGCATTGACCATATGCCCAGCTTTTGTTTTTCGGCATACTGCTGTGCCTGGATCAGTTTGTCGCTATAACGGCCATTAGGCGGGATAATGCTGATCGCAGCCAAGCCGTTTTCCAATAAAGCCAGATTCACGTGTTTGCCATTTGGCAAAAATACATGCGCCAACAGACGCTTGTACTTATCTCGCCTGACTTCATCAAATTCCAGATAAACCTGGCCTTCCCGCAACTGATTCTGCAGCCATTTTTTTGCGGCAATTCCGCCCGGTTCTTCGCTGCGATGACGGCTTTCGATTTCCGGTGTGTTGACCCCCAATAGACGGACTTGTTTCCTGTTTTCCAGAATGATCGTATCGCCATCGTACACCCGGGCGACTTGATACAATTGGCGGCTGGGCTGACCGATAATTTTGACCGGTTGGGCATTGGCCGATGGGGTGTCGGAATAAGTGACACGTCCTTGTGCGTCGATACTGCGGTAAATTTCGCTTGCCGGTGCTACGGTTGCAGCGAGACTGAAAAGCAGAAAAAGCAGTCGGATCGATTTGCTGCGGAACATGAGTGATTTAGGCTGAATACGATTTAAGTATCTGGATCATCAGGTAAAAACTGTATTGTATTTTCTCTATCGCAGTAGCAGGAATTTTGTAATCCACGCAATCTACTAACGAGCAGAGTTTCAAAAAACATAAAAATCGCCCGGCAAAATCTAATATAGCGCAATATTCTTGAGGAAAGTGGATTAAAATTGCCCCTGACAAAATTAAGTGAAAATTTAACCAATACAAGTCGGATTTTTTCAGCACCAACAATCGATTCAATCATTCCAATAACGACCATTTCCGGATTTCCCCTTGTTTATTTAACTGTCCAGCATGACATCTGAAAATTTAATTGAAATCAGCGGATTGAATTTTTCCTACGATACGCGCGCGATTCTGAAAGGTATCGACATGACGATGCAGCGCGGAAAGGTGATCGCCATCATGGGTGGCAGCGGATCGGGAAAAACTACGCTACTCAGATTGATTGGCGGCACAATTCAACCGACTTCGGGCTATGTGAAATTTGCCGGAAAAGTGGTGCATGAATTGGATCGCGATGCTTTGTTCAAATTGCGCCGCAAAATGGGCATGTTGTTCCAGTTCGGCGCGTTATTTACCGATTTGTCGGTGTTTGACAATGTGGCGTTTCAGATGCGCGAGCATACCAATTTGCCGGAATCGATGATCCGTGACTTGGTGCTGATGAAACTGCACGCCGTGGGTTTGCGCGGCGCGCAACATTTGATGCCTAATGCATTGTCCGGTGGTATGGCACGCCGCGTCGCGTTGGCGCGTTCGATCGCACTGGATCCGATGCTGATTATGTACGACGAGCCGTTCACCGGATTGGATCCGATTTCGCTGAGCGTGATCGGCAATCTGATCCGCCGTTTGACGGATGCGCTCGGTATGACTTCGATTGTGGTTACTCATGATGTGCAGGAGTCACTGAAAATTGTTGATTATGTGTACTTTATTGCGGATGGTGTGATTGCTGCCGAAGGCACACCGAAAGAAGTGCGCGAATCTGTTGCACCTTTTGTCCATCAGTTTGTGCATGGTGAAGAGGATGGGCCGGTGCCGTTCCATTATCCGGCGCAATCCTACCGCAAGGATTTGAATCTGGAGAATGCTCTTGCCTAGACGTATCGTATCCGGTATTCAACATATCGGGCATCGCGTGATTGAAAGTGTCTGGCGGTTAGGCATCGCCAGCCGCTTTTTCATCCTGGTACTGTTAAAATCCGGCACCAGCCTGCGCCGTTTCAATCTCGTCATACGGGAACTGTATTTCACCGGCGTGTTATCGCTGATCATTATTGTCGTGTCAGGACTCTTTGTCGGCATGGTGCTTGGGTTGCAAGGTTACGAAACGTTGCAAAAATACGGTTCGGAATCTGCGGTCGGCACGTTGGTGGCATTGTCGTTGGTGCGCGAATTGGGTCCGGTCGTCGCTGCATTGTTGTTTGCAAGCCGCGCAGGTTCCGCGATCACCGCAGAGATCGGTTTGATGAAAGCAACCGAACAACTGGCGGCGATGGGCATGATGGCGGTTGATCCGATTGCGCGTGTGGTGGCGCCGCGCTTCTGGTCAGGCGTGATTTCGATGCCGTTTCTGGCGGCCATTTTTTCCGTCATGGGTGTTTTTGGCGGTTATCTCGTGACTGTGGTCTTCATTGGCGTGGACGAAGGTTCTTACTGGTCGCAAATGCAAAGCGCGGTGGATTTCCGCTTTGATATCATGAACGGTTTTATTAAGAGTTGTTTTTTTGGTGTGGCAGTGACGGCCATTGCGGTTTTTGAAGGTTACGATGCACCGCCGACGGCGGAGGGCGTATCGGGCGCGACAACGCGTACCGTGGTTACGTCGTCATTGGTGATTTTGGGATTGGATTTTATTTTGACCGCTTTCATGTTTAGAGGGGTGAGTTAATGCAGCGGACAACGATGGATTTGTGGGTGGGATTGTTTGTGGTCATGGGCGTCATCGCGCTCATGATCCTGAGCCTGAAAGTGGGCAATCTCAATGTGTATAATCCTTCTCAAAGCTATGTCATTAGTGGAAATTTTGAAAATATCGGCGGTCTGAAAGTGCGTGCGCCGGTGAAGAGCGCAGGCGTTGTGGTCGGACGCGTCACGGATATTCAATTCAGCACGCAAACATATGATGCGGTGGTTACCATGAGCATGGACAGCCGGTTTCTATTTCCTAAAGATACATTTGCCAGTATTTTGACTTCGGGTTTGCTGGGTGAGCAGTATATTGGATTGGCTGCGGGCGGGGACGAGGCCATGCTGAAAGATGGCGATAAAATCATAAAAACTAACTCAGCCATGGTACTGGAAGAATTGATCGGACGTTTCTTATTCAATAAAGCGACGGAAGACGACTCTTTGTGATCTGGATGGATATTTGTTAATTTTGCGGTTGTTGGTTTAGTATTGTAACTATGACTAAAAATTTTGGTGAGGGCATGATGAAGAAATTTCTTGGAATAATGATAATAACACTCGCGAGTTTATTGGCGTTCCCGGCATGGTCAGCGGAACTGGCCCCTGACCGTCTGGTCGACAAAACGGTCAAGGAAGTGATGGAGATTATTCAGAAAGATGAAGAATTGAAAAATGGCAATAAGGAAAAAATGCTCGATCTGATCGAGACCAAAATACTGCCGCACTTCAATTTTAGCCGTATGACTCAGCTCGCGATGGGACAACACTGGTCGACAGCAGCGCCGGAACAACAACAAAAACTGGTGAATGAATTCCGTACATTGTTAGTGCGTACCTATTCCAATGCGTTGAACAGTCATAGTCACGAAACGATTAAAGTCAATCCGGTCAAGCAACTGAGTGATAAAACAGAAACCACAGTCCGGACTGTAGTCATTCAAGGGAATGGAAAAGAGCCATTGCCGATTGACTATAGCATGGAGAAAAAACCGGATGGATGGAAAGTCTATGATGTGACGGTCGCCGGTGTCAGTCTGGTGACCAATTATCGTGGAAGTTTTAACAGCCAGGTTCGTAAAGGCGGTGTCGAGGGATTGCTGAAAGTCTTAACGGATAAAAACAAATCCCTGGAAGGTAAAAAATAGTAACGGCGGGAAATCAATTGAGTCCTTCGATTCCGATGATTTTTCGTGATGGCAACACCGTGATCGTGCAGGGTGCTGTCACGATCGATCATGCGGTGATGCTGACGAAAAGCGGTATTGCGCTGTTCGACGATCAACCGCTGACGATCGATCTCGATCAAGTGACCGAAGTGGATTCAACGATCGTCAGTATATTGCTGGAATGGCAGCGTGCGACGCGTAAAAACAGCCATGTGCTGCAATTTATCAATATGCCCGAGAGCCTTAAAAGCCTGATCCAATTATATGGGGTTGCGGAATTAATTCCGCTCGCGGTCAATCCAGTTCCCGTGCAAAACGCTTCCTGACCGGATGCTGTTTTGCCAATCCTGAAGTTCCGAATTGCTCTCCTTTTGATTTCTTTATTCGATGCAACCTGCTATTGAAGTTAAGCACGTCTCCAAACGCTTTGGCGATGTGTGTGCACTATCCGGTATCGATCTTGAGATTCGCGCGGGAGAGTTTTTTGCGCTGCTGGGTCCTAATGGTGCCGGTAAAACCACGCTGATCAGCATCATCGCCGGTTTGACACTGGCCGATAGCGGCACGGTCAGCGTGATGGGACATAATGTCATTACACAATACCGGCAAGCGCGGCAGAGTTTAGGTGTGGTGCCGCAAGAATTGGTTTTTGACCCTTTTTTCACGGTGCGTGAAATTTTGTTAATCCAGTCCGGTTATTACGGTATTAAACACAATGGCGATTGGGTGGATGAAATTATTGAACGCCTGAATTTGACCAGCAAAGCCAACGCCAACATGCGTGCGTTGTCCGGTGGTATGAAACGCCGGGTTTTAGTTGCGCAAGCGCTGGTGCACAAACCGCCGGTGATTATTCTGGATGAGCCGACAGCCGGTGTGGACGTGGAGCTGCGCCAATCGCTATGGGATTTTATCCGCCAGCTCAATCAGAATGGACACACGATTGTGTTGACGACACACTACCTGGATGAAGCGGAAACGTTGTGTAACCGGGTGGCGATGCTGAAAGACGGAAAAATTGTCGCGCTGGATAGCACGCAGAATATGATCGGAAAACTGCCTGCCGGAAAATCGGTGCGGCTCAGATTGTTGCCTGATACCCTGCCAGCCGCGCTTCACACATTACAACTCAGTCATACCGGCGGAATGGTTGAATTGCGGATCGATACCTATGCGCAAGTGGAATTGATATTGTCGGCTTTGCGATCCGCGCACATTGAGATACTGGAAATGCATTTGCAGCAACCGGATCTGGAGGATGTATTCGTCAACATGATGAGAAACAGCGGAAATAAAGTGACATGACCGGATTTTTCACATTGCTCTATAAAGAATTGCTGCGTTTCTGGAAAGTTGGTTTTCAGACGATTGTCGCACCGATGGTTTCCACGCTACTGTATTTGCTGATTTTCTTTCATGTGCTGGAAGCGCACGTAGAAGCTTATCCGGGTGTGGCGTACACCGCATTTCTGATCCCTGGATTGGTGATGATGGCGGTTATTCAGAATGCTTTTGCCAATGCATCGTCCAGCATGATTCAATCTAAAATCAGCGGCAATATCGTCTTTATCCTGCTCTCGCCATTGTCTTATCACGCCATATTCTTTGCCTATATTATCGCTTCCATCGTGCGCGGATTGCTGGTCGGACTCGGGGTTTATTGGGTCACGCTGTTTTTCTTCGATATTCCCCTCGCGCAACCAGTCTGGTCGATACTTTTTGTCGTGCTCGGCAGCGCGATACTGAGTGCGTTGGGGTTGATAGCGGGTATCTGGGCGGACAAATTCGATCAATTAGCGGCTTTCCAGAATTTCATCATTTTACCGCTGACTTTTTTGTCCGGCGTGTTTTACACTATTCATTCGCTACCGGCCGGTTGGCAGTATTTTTCTCACTTGAACCCGTTTTTTTACATGATTGATGGATTCCGCTACGGCTTCTTCGGCGTATCGGATATTTCGCCTTATATTAGTCTCCTGATTGTGGCAATATGCTTGGTGGCCATATCCATGCTGACCATCCGCATGCTCAAAACCGGATATAAATTGCGGCACTAAAATAACGATTGTTTGATTTTGCATGTTCATCATGCGTGAAGGAGAATAGAAATGCTAACTGCAGAAAATGTAAAAACCTATATTGAATCGGCATTACCTTGTGAACACGTGCAAGTGGAAGGCGACGACGGACGCCATTTTCAAGCACTGATCGTCAGTGCGCAATTTCAAGGCAAAAATATAGTTCAGCAGCATCAGCTGGTCTACAAATCGCTGGGCGAAAAAATGAAACAGGATATTCATGCGTTGTCGATGAAAACATTAACGCCTGAGCAATGGACGAATAAATCCTGATCGTTCCAAGAAATTAGACTTTGACCGGGCATTCAAGATTTCAAGTCATTTTATCAACCGGCAATTCACGATAATTGCCTTTTGCTATCGATTTATCTGGAATTTCATTGTTTAGATTACTAGGCGCTTTAGCGGGTTTTTTCCTTCTCGGTTTTTGGGGCATTTTCCTGGGTTATTTTATCGGGAGTTTTATCGACCGGTTCAGAGCTTTTGGTTCGGGCGGAATGAATCCATTCAATGCCGTGCGGCGTCAATCGGTTTTCCTGGAAACCGTTTTTATTCTGATGGGCAAGCTGGCCAAAGCGGACGGAAGGGTATCCGAAACCGAAGTGTCGCATGTCGAGCAATTCATGCAGAAATTACGCATGACGCGCGATCACCGGTTGAAAGCCATCACGTTGTTCAAACAAGGCGCTTCGGCCGATTATGATATTAGCCCGCAACTCGATGTATTCCTGAAAACATGCGGTTATTCCCCCAATTTGCGGCAAATGCTGCTGGTTTATCTCATTATCATGGGATTATCCGACGGCCATTTGAATTCCGCTGAGGAAGAGCTACTGCGTGCCATTGCCGGACGTCTGGGTTATCACCAGGCCGCCTTCGATCAGTTGCTCGACATGATCATGAATCAAGCGCACTTTGCCGGAGGGCAAAGCACCTCGGCCAATGCGCTGGAAGATGCCTATAAGGCATTGGGCGTCAGCAAAGACAGCACGGACCAGGAGGTCAAACACGCTTACCGCAAATTGATGAGTCAATATCACCCGGATAAACTGATGGGGCAGGGCGTGCCGGAGGAAATGATCGCCGTCGCGACCGAACAGGCCAAGGAAGTGCAGACAGCCTATGATCTGATCAAAAAGAACCGGGAACAAAATCGCGCTACCGCTTAGCTGCGCACATTATTGAACGCACAATGAAACCGCTGCTGTATACATTCCGCCGTTGTCCTTTTGCTATTCGCGCCCGGTTGGCGATCACAATCAGCGGCGTTGAAGTCGATCAACACGAAGTCAGTCTGCGCGCCAAACCCAAAGAAATGCTGGAGTGCTCACCGAAAGGCACCGTGCCGGTTCTAAAGTTCGCCGATGGCAGCGTGCTTGAACAAAGTCTGGATATCATGCGGTGGGCGCTTTCGATCAATGATCCCGAACACTGGTTGGATGACGATCAGACAGTTGCGGCTGAGATCGCAGCACTGATCAAGCAAAATGACGAAACGTTTAAACCGGCGCTCGACCTGTATAAATATGCCGTGCGCTTCCCACAACACTCTGAGGCTTATTACCGCGAACAAGCCGAACCGTTTCTAGCGGAACTGGACATACGCCTGAGCAAAGATGGTTATCTGATATGTGGCCGCTATACACTGGCCGATATGGCTGTCTTCCCATTCATCCGGCAGTTTTCCAATGTCAATCGGGATTGGTTTTATGCCTCTCGCTATCATCATTTGATCGCATGGCTGGATCGGTTGATCGGTTCCGAATTATTTCAAAATGTCATGCAGAAAGAAGCTGAATCACTTAAAGAAGACGTTCTGGAAAATAAAAACTAACTTTAAAACTTATGTGTAAGAATTCCTAGCGTTGTTTACAGTATTCAGGAGAATACTGTAGATGAACATACACAAACGCACTCGCTTAACATTATTGGATCGTCAGGAAATCTGGCGGCTTTATCAAACC
>NZ_QPHG01000049.1:0-20599 GCF_040240425.1 Nitrosomonas sp.
CCGGCGTTTCTTGTGACTGTAATCAAGATCGGCAAAACTCGTTTGGTGTGGCATGGCGTATTTAGAAGGTCGTTAATAAATCTATTATCTCAACAAACCTCGGGATTTGTTCAGCGGTTCCTTAGCGTCGCGCGGCATCAATAGCCACATTTTCCCGCGCTGTTTCATTTTTCCTGCCTGATTCCCGGCTTCATGGCCAAATCCCCAGAAGAAATCCGCACGAATGCCGCCCTTGATGGCGCTGCCGACATCTTGCGCCACCATCAGACGGTTCAGCGGCTTGTTGCTGTTGGGCCAGGTGGTCGCCAGAAATACCGGTGCGCCTTGCGGGATCGACTGCGGATCGATCGCGATGCTGCGTCCGGCGGTCAACGGCACGCCCAAAGCGCCGATCGGCCCGGATAAATCGGCCGGCAGTTCGCGGAAGAAGACGTAGCGAGCGTTTTGCTGCAACAATTCGGGCAGTTTCTTGGGATTTTGCTGCCCCCATTGCTTGATGCCTTGCATGGAAGCCCTTTCCAGCGGCAATTCGCCGCGTTCGACCAGAAGTTTGCCGATCGAGTTATAGGGATGACCATTTTGATCGGCGAAGCCGATTTTCATCGTTTCCCCGCTATCGAGCACGATCCGGCCGGAGCCTTGTATGTGCAGGAAGAACAATTCAACTTCGTCTTCCACCCACAAGAGCTCGTAGCCATTCAGTAATTTCGGGTTATTCATGATGTCCGCCCGGCTGTGATAAGGGACGATTTTGCGTCCATTGAGGCGGCCGCGCAAACGCAGATCCTTCAGTTCCGGATATGCTGTGCCTAGCTCGATGGTCAGTAAATCATTCGGCGCGGCATACACCGGGTAGCGGTAACGGCTTGAGGGCTTCCGGCTGCCTTTCAGCAGGGGTTCATAGTAGCCGGTGATCAATCCTTCTTCGGTGTTATCGGTATTGATGACTTGATACGGCGTGAAATTGGTTTCAAAGAAGTTTCTCAACGCGGCGTTATCGTTTTTTTGCAGTGTTGCGGCCAGCCTGCAAGTTTCCTTCCAAGCCGGTTGCTTGCTTAAAACCGTGCAGCTTTTTTGGAACGCTTGCCATGCCGGTTGTAGATCGTCGTGTTTCCAGCCGGTTAATGCAGACCACTGAACGCGTTTGTGAACCGATTTTGTCAGCGGTTTTTCCGCTGGTGGCGGCGCGACAGTTTCCGCCGGTTCGCTGGGTGGCAGCGTGGGACTGATGGTTCCGGTAGCGCAAGCGGTGAGCAGCAGGTATGAAGCGGCAATAATAAAACTTAATTGGTTTTTCATCGGATTTTGGTTAGAGTAACGGTCTGATTTTAACTTGAGCGTATCTTACATTATGAATTGGTGGTGGCTTGTAGTCGAAGCGGCAGTGGCGCTGGGTTTGTTTTTGTTTGTCATCTGGTGGACCATGTTTTCAGGCAGAAAGAAGCAGGATGATGACAACAAGGATCAATAGATGACAACCCTTCCTTCAGGTTTGCCGCAACTGCTGTAATTAAATACCGCTAGGCTGCGGTTGGGCTACACCGGATTTTCAATATCGATAAATTGATGCTGGATGCCGAATTTCTGCGCAATGTGATCACCCACTGCTTGCACGCCATACCGCTCCGTCGCATGATGCCCCGCCGCGATAAATGCGACACCGGATTCACGCGCGGCATGCACGTTCTGTTCCGAGATCTCGCCGGTAATATAGGCATCCACACCCAACTGAATGGCTGCGTCGAAATAGCCTTGCGCGGCGCCGGTACACCACGCGATTTGCCGGATGGGTTTATCGGGATCGCCGATGATCATCGGCTTGCGTAACAGTGTGCGGGATATTTTCTCGGCCAATGCGCTTAAAGTCGTGACTTGGGCTAACTCTCCCTGAGCGGCGATGTCCTGTTCGCCAAACCGGCCTGTTTCGATCAATCCCAGTTTTTTCCCCAGGATGGCATTGTTCCCTAAATGCGGATGTACATCCAACGGCAGATGATAAGCGAATAAATTGATGTGTTGCTGCATCAGCAGCGCAATGCGGCGGCTTTTCATGCCGGTGATGCGCATGTCTTCGCCGCGCCAGAAATAACCGTGATGCACGAGAATGGCATCCGCCTTAGCTGCGGCAGCGGCTTGCAGCAGATCAAGCGAGGCGGTAACGCCGCTGATCAGGATATGAATGCTGTCGCGCCCTTCCACTTGCAAGCCATTTGGGCAATAATCATGAAAACGGGATATGTCCAGTAATTGGTTCAGGTGATTTTCCAATTCATCTCGATGCATTGATTTTTCTCCTTGGTGCATATACTACACCGCAATTAATTCATTTCTGCGGCTATTTTAATTTTGGAGTAACGAGCTTTGATGTACAGACTCTGGTTGATTTTTGCACAAACGGCGGCAGTTTTGCTGGCTATTTTTTTTGTGATTTCCACGTTACGGCCGGAGTTGCTGCCGTTGAAGCCGCGCGGAGAAATCGTGACCATCCGGGAAGCCGCGCCAGCGGTAGAAGCGGATAGGCCGGACAGTTATTCCAGGGCGGCGGAGGTTGCCATGCCGTCGGTGGTGAATATTTTTACCAGCAAAGAAACCAAGGAACCGTCGCATCCTTTGCTGGATGATCCCGCATTCCGACGGTTTTTTGGCGAGCAATTCGAATCCAGGCCAAAACGCACGTCAAGCCTGGGCTCCGGCGTGATCGTGAGTGCTAACGGTTATATCCTGACCAATCATCATGTGGTCGAAGCCGCGGATGAGGTTGAAATCGCCTTGCTCGACGGCAGAAAAGCCAAGGCCAAATTGATCGGCTCCGATCCGGAAACCGATCTGGCAGTGCTGAAAACCGATTTGAAGGATTTGCCGGTCATCACATTCGGGCAATCGCAGCAAGTCAAGATTGGCGATGTCGTGCTCGCGGTTGGCAATCCTTTCGGTGTCGGGCAAAGCGTTACCATGGGTATTGTCAGCGCTTTGAGCAGAAGCCGGGTCGGTATCAATACCTTTGAAGATTTCATTCAAACCGATGCCGCGATCAATCCCGGTAATTCCGGTGGTGCGCTGACCGATACATCCGGCAATTTGATTGGTATCAATACAGCGATCTATTCCCGCAGCGGCGGCTCGTTGGGTATCGGCTTCGCGATTCCGGTGCATATCGCCAAGCAGATCATGGAGCAAATTGTTCAAACCGGCGGTGTGACTCGCGGTTGGCTGGGCGTCAGTATGCAAGACATGACGCAAGAGCTGGCAGAATCGTTCGGTCTGGAGCAACCCAACGGCGCGTTGATCGCCAGCGTGTTGAAAGATGGCCCGGCGGACAAGGCCGGCATCAAGGCGGGCGATATTATGATTGCGATTTCCGGCAAAACGCTTAAGAATTCGTCCGAAATGCTGAATGTGGTGGCCGCGCTGGCGCCGGGTGAAACCGCGACGGTTACGGTAATTCGCAACAAGCAGGAAAAATCGATTCCGATCAAAGTAGGCGTGCGTCCTAAACAGAATTAACCGCATGCCAGCATTTCAATCTGACGCCAATTAAATTTATGAAAAATCTATTACCCGCAAACGGACTCTTATCCGTCATCGCGCAGTGGTTTAGCGCCAATATTCTGGCGCTTGGACGGGAAATGCGCTTGTCTTACCTGCCGCCGCTGATGGTGTACGTTGCCGCCGGTATTTCCGGCTTGACGGGCATTGTGGGCACGTTTTATGTCAAGGAAAAGCTTGGTCTCTCCGCCGAGTTTCTGGCCATGCTGGGATTCTGGATGATGTTGCCGTGGGCGCTCAAAATGCCGCTGGGGCATCTGGTCGATCTGGTGTGGCGCTGGAAAGGTTTGCTGGTGTATCTGGGTGCCAGTTTGATCATGCTGAGTTTGCTGATCATGATCGGCCTGCTCGGACATACCGAAGCCATGGCCGCGATGGCGCCGGTTGAAACGTGGTATGTATTGTCCGCGTTGCTGGCGCCCATCGGCTATGTGTTGCAAGATGTGGTTGCGGATGCGATGACCGTTGAAGCAGTGCCGCGCGTCGATGAGAACGGCAATAAATTGGATGCGGAAAAACGCAAACTCATGCACGTTACCATGCAGACTTTGGGGCGAGTTGCCATCATTGGCGGCGGTGTGCTGGTATCCGTTGCCAACGTTGTTTTGTTGCGCGACGCAGCATCATTGCCGGAAGTAGAAAAGGACGCAGTGTATTTGCTGGTTTACGAATTGGCTTTAATCATTCCGGCCGTTTCTATTTTCGGGGTCGTTTTTGCGGCCTGGTTGCAACGGCGTGAACGCAAGCGCTTTCAGGCGCAAGGGTATAACCGGCAGGAAGTGGATAAATTGCTCGGCATGCATTCGGAACCGCCCGCGATTAACTGGTGGATTCTCGGCGGCGGCTTGGTTTTTACGGTCATGTCGCTGGGGGTCGGGGTCAGCGGTGTATCCGGCGGGGAGGAGATCGTGTTTGCGATTTCCATGGCGATTATCGTGTTTCTGATGTGGCGATTGACTGGAGAACTCGAACCCGATGCCCGCAATGTGCTGGTCGGAACCGCCGTGATGATTTTCATTTTTCGTGCGATTCCCAGTCCGGGTGCGGGTTCCACCTGGTGGATGATCGATGAATTGGGATTCGATCAGCAGTTTCTCGCGGTTTTATCCTTGATCGGTGCCGTGCTGACACTGTTCGGCATGTTTATTTTCCGCCGCTTCATGGCCGAGCGTTCGATTGCCTATATCATCGGTTTTCTCACCATTGTGAGCAGCTTCCTGTCGCTGCCGATCGTCGGTATGTACTTTGGTCTGCACGAGTGGACGGCGGCGATGACAGGTGGTGTTGTCGATGCGCGCTTCATTGTGCTGATCGATACCGCGCTGGAGTCTCCGCTGGGGCAAATTGCCATGATTCCGATGCTCGCGTGGATCGCCAATTCCGCCCCGGAAAAACTTAAAGCCACCTTTTTTGCCGTGATGGCATCGTTTACAAATTTGGCTTTGTCGGCTTCGCAACTGGGCACCAAGTATCTCAATCAGATTTACGAAGTGAAACGCGAAGTGAAAGATATGGCAACCGGCCAGATCACGATTCCCGCCGATTACAGCGAGCTGGGACATTTGTTGATTACGGTGACCATTATCGGTTTTGTTTTGCCGCTCGTTACGATTCTGATCGTCAAACATTCGCGCTTCCGTAATGCTTGATCGGCTTGATTGAGGAATTGTGCGTTTCCTCGCAAGCGCTTGAAAGTTCAGGTACTCGCTAAATTAATTTTAGCCCAATCCGATATCACCTAAACCCGCCTGCATAGCATCTTATGTCGGCAGGTTTTTTTAATCCGCAAAAACTGAAGCGTTGTTACTGGCGCATCAGTGTTTGTTTTTGATGAGGAGAGCTTATGAAGCGATTATTTTTAATAATGACTTTGTTTTTCCTGGTTACCGGTACCACGTTTGCAGCTGTCAATATCAATACAGCAACGCAAGCTGAGCTTGAATCCCTGCAAGGGATTGGCCCCGCTAAAGCAAAGGCGATCATTGAGTATCGCGAAAAAAGCGGCGCCTTTGCTTCCGTTGATGATTTGGCGAAAGTGAGCGGGATTGGTGCGGGAACACTCAAACAACTGCGTGATGCGGTTACCGTCGAAGGCGAAAAAAGCGCAGAAGCTCCAGCTAAGCAGGAGTAATGTTCCGGCGGTAGATTAAAAAACCCTCTCCGGAGAAATTCGGAGAGGGTTTTTATTTGCGTAATAACATTGTTTCAATACTGGTTGCTTGTGCGATAATCTGGAGCATTCGTTATAAAGTCTGAGTTCATGTATAAAACGATTGAGAATTTTGTTGGCAATACGCCTTTAGTAAGACTCAAGCACCTGCCCGGAACAACCCGCAATGTCATTCTCGCTAAACTTGAAGGTAATAATCCGGCGGGATCGGTAAAAGACCGGCCGGCGTTGTCGATGATTTCACATGCGCAGAAGCGCGGTGAAATTAAACCGGGCGATACCCTGATCGAAGCAACCAGCGGCAATACTGGTATCGCACTGGCAATGGCTGCCGCCATGATGGGTTACCGCATGGTGCTGGTCATGCCGGAAAATCTCAGTATCGAGCGGCGCCAATCGATGAGCGCCTACGGCGCGGAAATCATTCTGACGCCAAAGAGCGGCGGCATGGAGCAAGCGCGCGATCTGGCCGAGAAGATGCGCGATGAAAGAAAAGGAATTATTCTCGATCAATTTGCCAACCCGGATAATCCGCTGGCGCATTATGAAAGTACGGCGCCCGAGATTTGGCGCGATACGCAAGGAAAAATCACCCATTTTGTCAGCAGCATGGGAACCACGGGAACGATCATGGGCTGCGCGCGATTTTTTAAAGAGCAGTCGGCGCCAGTTAAAGTGATTGGTGTGCAGCCGGAAGAAGGAGCACAGATTCCCGGCATTCGCAAATGGTCACCGGCTTATTTACCGAAGATTTTCGATGCTAAACAAGTGGATGACATGATTTACGTTTCTCAACCTGAAGCGGAAGAGATGACGCGCCGTTTGGCGCGTGAAGAAGGTATTTTTGCCGGTATTTCATCCGGTGGCGCATTGGTCGCGGCGTTACGCGTATCCGCCACGGTTGAAAATGCCGTGATCGTATTTATTGTATGCGACCGGGGCGATCGCTATTTGTCAACCGGTGTTTTTGCTGCATAGTGATGGTGCCGGTTGCGGTATCATTACCATTCCGGTTTTTGGTCTTCGGTCTTGAATAAGTCATGTTAAACGATAATTTTTCACTGCCCGTTCGCGTTTATTATCAGGATACCGATGCGGGCGGCGTGGTCTATCACTCAACCTACCTGAACTTCATGGAACGGGCGCGCTATGAATGGCTCAGGGCGTTGGGATTCAATGTGCACTCGATGGTTGAAGTGCATAACATGCTGTTCATGGTGCGTTCGCTCGAGGTTGAATATTTGAAACCCGCCATCCTGGATAATTTGTTGCATGTGTCGGTTGCGGTGACAGAAGTCGGTAGAAGCCGGATTGCGTTATTTCAGGAAATAATATGCAATCATGTCAAATTAGTGAGTGCCACGATTCAGGTGGTGTGTGTCGGTGCGGATACGCTTAAGCCAGTGCGTATTCCTGCACCATTACGTGAGAAAATTGGGAAAGTCGCATGAGTACAACAGTAACGCAAGATATGTCATTTCTTCATTTGATCACCAGTGCCAGTGTGCTGGTGCAGCTGGTGATGCTGATTCTGATCTTGATTTCGCTTTCATCGTGGTGGTTTATTTTCCGGAAATTATTCGTCATCCGCTATGAAATCAAGAAAACCGATGATTTCGAGGATATCTTCTGGCGTGGTGTCGACTTGAATGCGTTGCATCAGCGCATCATCAGTTCGCGCTATGAATCGGGCAGCTTGGAACGCATTTTTGCCGCCGGTTTCGGCGAGTTCACCAAGCATCCTGCCGGATCCGATCTCGACGCGGTGATGGAAAGCACCCGTAGGGCTATGCGCGCTACCTATCAACGGGAAATGGATTATTTGGAATCGCATCTGTCGTTTCTGGCGACCGTCGGATCGGTCAGTCCTTACATCGGGTTGTTTGGCACCGTATGGGGCATTATGAATTCCTTCCGCAGTTTATCCAGCGTTACACAAGCGACCATCGCCCATGTCGCACCGGGAATCGCCGAAGCGTTGATCGCCACAGCGATGGGATTATTCGCTGCCATTCCGGCGGTAGTTGCCTACAATCGCTACGCCAGCCGGACGGATCAACTGGCGACACGGTTTGAAAGTTTCATGGAAGAGTTGTCCAATGTGTTGCAACGGCGAGCAGCTGAGTAAACAAGACTGAGAGGTTTTTTATGGCGCGTCGTGCCAAACATAGATTAATGAACGATATCAATGTGGTGCCTTACATTGATGTGATGCTGGTGTTGCTGATCATTTTTATGATCACGGCACCGATGATCAACCACGGGCAGATTGAATTGCCGCAAATCGGTAAATCGCTGGCGACACCGGCGATTCCGCTGGAAGTCATTATCAAAGCGGATGGCAGTCTGACATTGCGGGATCGCGCCAAAACAACCACGGAACAAAAAGTGGACCGGAATCAGTTGATCGAAGCGATCAAGCAAAAACAAGCGCAAAATGCCGAGCAACCGGTAGTCATCGCCGCAGACAAAAATGTACGCTACGAAGAAGTCATCAAAGTGATGGATATTCTGCAGCAGAACCAGGTACAGAAAGTCGGTTTGCTGGCTCAACAGAAATAACGATTGCTCATGAGTTCGAGCGACCCGCGCAATTCCCCCCATTCAGAACCAAAATCATTATTGGCAGGTGTGCTGGCGGTGGTGGTGCATCTGCTATTTATTGCATTACTGGTTTTTGGTGTGAGCTGGAAAGATCATCCGCCGGAAGGGATGATGGTCGATATCTGGACCGAATTGCCCAAACCTGTACCGGAACCGGTCAAAACACAAGCGCCGCCGAAGCAGCCTAAACCTGTACCGGAGCCCGTGAAACCCGAACCGGAACCACCCAAGCCTGAACCCATTAAACCCGAGTCGCCAAAACCGGAGCCACCTAAGCCCGAACCGCCGAAACCGGAACCGGTCAAGCCTGAGCCGCAAAAAGCGGCGGTAGCAGCGCCGGTCAAGAAACCGGATATCGCGATGAAACAAAAACCCGAGCCGGTTAAAGAAAACAAACCGGATCCGGAAGAACAAAAGAAAAAAGAACAGGAAAAAATTAAAGAGCAGGAAAAGCAAAAAGAGCTGGAGAAGAAGAAAGAACTTGAGAAAAAGAAAGAGTTAGAGAAGCAAAAAGAACTTGAGAAGCAGAAAGAGCTGGAAAAACAACAAGAAATAGCGAAACAAAAGGAAGCGGAGAAACAGAAAGCGCTGGAGAAACAGAAGGAATTACAGAAACAGAAAGAAAAAGAACTGGCGGCACAACGGCAGCGTGAGCAAGAAGCCAAAGCGCAGCGCGAAGCGGAAGCGCAACGTGCCGCGCAACAGGCTGCGGCAAGGAATCAAGTGACGAGTGAGATCGGCAAATATAAGGCTCTGATTCTTGCCAAAATCAGGAGCAGAATCGTGATGCCGCCGGATCTGCCCGGTAATCCGGTGGCCGAGTTCAGTGTCACACTGCTGCCGGGCGGGGATATCCTCGATGTCAAGCTCAGTAAAAGCAGTGGACACGCAGCTTTTGACAGTGCGGTGGAGCGGGCGATCTTTTTATCCAAACCGTTGCCGTTACCGCCAGATCCCACGCTTTTTAACGAGTTTCGCAACCTGAATATTACCGTGCATTATCGTGAATGATTGTTATAATCAGCCGGTAATTTTTTGTTTTTTGAAAATTTAATGCTTATGTCAATTAATTGGTTCCAATCTATTCGTGCCGCATGGATTCTGCTTTTATGCTTGATCAGCGCACACTCGCATGCGCAACTGAACATCGAAATTTTTGGCGGTGGCGCGTCACGTATCCCGGTTGCGATCGTCCCTTTTGCTGATGAAAATAAACTGCAACAAAGCATCACGCGAGTGATCGGCGATGATTTGCAGCGTACGGGTTTGTTCAGATTGATCGATCCGGCCGGTTTGTCGCCCCATGCGCCGGTGGAAGTTGTGTATGCCGACTGGGTCAACCGTGGTGCCAATGCATTGGTGATCGGCCGCGTGATCGCTGTTTCCGGCGATCAGGTGGAAATACAATTCCGTTTGATGGATGTCGCCAAGAAATCGCAACTGACCGGATTGGCGATCACGGTGCCCACGTCACAATTGCGCGCCGCGGCGCATCGTATCGCGGATGTCATTTATGAAGCATTGACCGGTGATGTGGGTGTTTTCAGCACGCGAATCGCTTATGTATTGAAACGCGGTAACAAGTATGCCTTGCAGGTGGCCGATGCGGATGGCTATAACGCGCAATCGATCATTGAATATACCGAGCCGATCATTTCACCGGCATGGTCGCCTGACGGTAAACAACTGGCCTACGTTTCTTTTGAAAATAAAAAACCGATTGTCTATGTGCAAACATTAGCAACCCGGGAGCGCAGAGCGGTTGCCAGCTTCAAAGGCAGCAACAGCGCACCGTCATGGTCGCCCGATGGTAAACGATTGGCTGTGGTATTGACTGGCCAAGGCGGATCGCAGATTTTTCTGGTAAATGCCGATGGCAGCGGTTTGCAAAGGTTGAGCCGAAGTTCCGGGATCGATACGGAACCCAATTTTTCACCGGATGGAAGGTATATTTTGTTTACTTCCGACCGTGGCGGCAGTCCGCAAGTTTATCGCATGGCGGTAGGGAGTTCGGAATCCGGCAATGCCGAACGGCTCACTTTCGAGGGTAGTTACAACGTCAGTCCGGATTATAGCCAGGACGGTAAAAGCTTCACTTTCATTCACCGTAACAATGGCCAATTTAATGTCGCAGTTCAGGATATCGGTTCGCGCCAAGTACAAATACTGACAAACTCCAAATTCGACGAATCGCCCAGTTTTGCCCCTAATGGCAAGATGATCTTGTATGCAACCGAGATTAACGGGCATGGTATATTATCCGCTGTTTCCAGGGATGGACAGACGAGACAGCATCTGACAGTACAGACCGGTGATATCCGGGAACCGGCCTGGGGTCCCTTACCAACTTGGAAGTAATATTTTTATTTTAAAGGAGTTATAAATGAGAAAACTATTAGGTATTTCATTGATCGTTTTGTTATCAGCGTGCGCCAGTCAAACAACGCAACCCGAAGTGGATGATCTTACCGCAGGCTCGGGTGCTGGCGCCGACTTGGGTGGCAGCGACTTGGGTGGAGCCGGTTCAGGCAGACCGGGTTATTTCAGTCAACTGAATGATCCGAATAGTATCCTTTCGCAACGCAGTGTTTATTATGATTATGATAGCTATAGCGTCAAAGGTGAATACCGCGAACTGGTGATGTCACACGCCCGGTTCTTGCGCGACAACGCCAGTGCCAGCGTAATCCTGCAAGGGAATACCGATGACCGTGGCAGCCGTGAATACAATCTGGCTTTAGGTCAACGCCGCGCCGATAGCGTCAAAAACATGATGACTTTAGCCGGTGCCCGTGATGCACAAATTGAATCGGTTAGTCTGGGCGAAGAAAAACCGCGCGCAATGGGACAAGGTGAGTCGGTGTGGAGTCAGAACCGCCGTACCGACATCCTGTACCGAGGTGAATAAATATGCTGATACGCGCTTTCCTTCTGCTGGTATTGCTGAGCTGTAATGTCAGTTATGCCGCATTGTTTGGCGATGATGAGGCACGCGAGCAGATTAACGCATTACGTAAACAAGTGAAAGAAATGGAAGCGCGTATTGCCAAGATGGAAGAGGCGCTGAACAGTCAGGCTTTACTCGAGCTTTATTCAAAAGTTGAAACGCTGGAACAGGAATTGGGAAAGCTCAACGGGCAAATAGAAGTGCTGGGTAACGATAATGCGCTGTTACAAAAACGGCAGCGGGATTTCTATATTGATTTGGATAATCGGTTACGCCAGATCGAACAGCAATCTCCCCAGAAGCGATCCCCTTCTTCTCACCTGGAACTTAACAAAGGCGCACCCAGCAGCGTGGCTGCGCCTTCGCCTAGCGAACAAGCTGCCGCCGCGGTGCCACCGGTAGATGCCGATACGGTAATACCGGAATCGCCGTCATCCGAAGTCGCGGATGCTTCCGTGACTCAGGATTCCGGTGCAGTAGCCGCGAATGAGCTAATGCCACCAGGGACTACAGAAAGTGGCGCGTATAAAGCAGCATCTGATTTATTCAAGAACGGTGAATACGCTAATGCAATCGCGCAATTTGAGAGCTTCCTGGAGAATTACCCACAATCCAATTTAGCGCCGGGCGCCGCTTATTGGATCGGCAATGCGCGTTATGCGCTGCGCGACTATCAATTGGCGATCGATGCGCAAAGAAAATTGATCAGCAAGTACCCTGCGAGCAACAAAGTGCCGGATGCGTTGCTGAATATCGCCTCCAGTCAACTGGAAATGGGCGATAGCAAGGCAAGCAAGCAGACCCTGGAAAATTTGCTGGCAAAATACCCGCAGAGCGATGCCGCCAAAAAAGCCAAACAACGTCTGGCTAACATCAAATAAACGCTTAGTTTTACCCATAGCTGTTCAATCGCAGTTTCCCGCATTACCCGCAAAGCAATATAATCAGTCTTTTTCTTCAAGCGATCCATCATCATGCAAGCGTTAGAGACAACAGTCTTGCGTATCAGTGAGATTTTCTTTTCCTTACAAGGAGAAACCAGCAGAATTGGCTTGCCGACCGTGTTCGTGCGCCTGACGGGATGCCCGTTACGCTGCGGCTACTGCGACACCGCGTATGCTTTTAGCGGCGGTGAAAACCTATCGATCGCGGAGATACTGCGTCAGGTAGCCCGGCATAAAACGCGCTATGTGACCGTCACTGGTGGTGAACCATTGGCGCAGAAGGCATGCCTGGTTTTGCTGACGGCGTTATGCGACGCGCACTATTCGGTGTCGCTGGAGACCAGCGGCGCGCTGGATTTATCCCAAGTCGATGCGCGGGTATCGAAGATCATGGATATCAAAACACCCGGCTCGGGCGAGGTCTCCAAAAACAACTGGCGTAATCTGGAATACCTGACACCGCAGGACGAAATCAAGTTTGTGCTGTGCGACGAGGCCGATTATCAATGGGCTTGTGAGCTCATCGGGAGCAAACAGTTACAGCCGATATGCCCGATCCTTTTTTCCCCGGTTTATGAGAGCCTCAATCCCGCCCAATTAGCGTCTTGGATATTGCGCGATGAGTTGCCGGTCAGGATGCAGGTTCAATTGCACAAACTGCTGTGGGGCGAAGGGCCGGGGCGATGAAAAAAGCTGTGGTATTGCTGTCCGGCGGATTGGATTCCGCCACTGTGCTGGCGATCGCGCGCGGTCAAGGTTTTCAGTGCTATGCGTTGAGTGTCGATTACGGGCAGCGCCACCGGTCGGAACTGGAAGCTGCGCGAAAAGTCGCGTGGTCTTTGCATTCGCATGCGCATCAAATTATTAAACTGGATTTAACCGCATTTGGCGGATCAGCGCTAACCGATCGAACGATGGAAATCCCAACAAGCGGGGAAAAAACAGAAATTCCGGTTACCTATGTGCCCGCAAGGAACACGATCATGCTGTCATTGGCGTTGGCTTGGGCGGAAGCGCTGCAAAGCCAGGATATTTTTGTGGGCGTCAACGCGGTGGATTATTCCGGCTACCCCGATTGCCGCCCGGAATATATCCAGGCTTTCGAGCAAATGGCGAATCTGGCGACCAAAGCGGGTGTTGAGGGCAAAAAACTAACCATTCATGCACCCCTCATGCATTTATCGAAAAAAGAAATCATTCAGGCCGGGCTTGCATTAGGTGTTGATTACGGCCTGACGGTTTCATGTTATCAAGCGGATGAAATGGGGCGAGCTTGCGGTATTTGCGATTCCTGCCGGATTCGTAAGGCAGGGTTTGCAGCGGCGGGAAAGATCGATCCGGCGAGTTATTGTGCTTAAGTGCGCGGTATTTTTAGAATGAATTTTATTTGTTATCACTAAATCTGAGGGAATTTATGAAGTTAAGAAATCTTATAAAAATAATGGGATTGGTGTGTTTCTTCCTTGCGGCACCCGTTGGCGCCGACATCAAACTGGTTGCCAAAGTTGATCAGACCGCAGCGGGTTTTCCATCGCATTTTAGTTATAAGGATTTGAAGGAACCAGTCATCGGACCATCGGGTCATGTCGCCTTTGCAGGATTAGCTTTTGATGGAAGAACTTATACAAAAGCAGTTTGGGCGGGATTGCCAGGGGAGCTGGAGGCGATCATCAAAGAAAATGACACGATTACCGGTTTTCCCGGGAATGTATTTTTTAGCGATGTGGTACCGCCAAGTACATTTTTAATAAGCCGCTCAGGAGCGGTTGCCTTTTCCGCAAAATTGAAAGGAGCGATTCCCCGCAATACCGCATTGGTTTACCGCAATGGTGTTACGCAAGGAATTTTAAAAGCAACCGATCAGGCGCCTGGTTTTCCACCGGGAACAGTTGTTGGTGAAGTTACCCCGCTTGCCATTTCGGACGCGGGGGTTGTATTAGGAGGTACCGTAGGTGGAACTGCTATATCAAGTGCAATGTGGTTTTGGGATTATGAAAAAGTTGAACGCATATCCACAACGATTGGCGATTGCTATTATTTTTCTATTGCCGCTTATGTTCCTGGTTTAGTAAGTATTAATCAAACAGGTAATGTGGTTTTTAATGCTGTTCTTTCAAGAGGAGATGAAAAGATCTGCTCTTCAGGTGGGGTTTTTAAATGGAATAACGGAAACACGGAGTTAGTCATAAAAGATGGCGATCCTGTGCCGGGCATGCCTGAAGCCGTATTCGGGGTGAGTTTAGCCGATTCGCCTCCAAAAATTAATGATCTGGATGAGATCATTTTTAACGCAAAATTGATTCAAATGACCACTCCAAGGTCTACAAATAATAGTGTTTGGGTTAAAAGCGGTCTGAATGAACCTAGATTACTGATCCTGAGTGGAGAGGGATTGAAAGAAAAACCGGATCAAATAATTTTCTCATCCGTTTTTTCTATACCTATTCTCGATTTCAACCATGCTAGTTTTGGTTATTCGATGCTTCCCGTTATTGCGAACGGTTTGGATGTATTGTTAGCCGGAAAGCCGAGAGAAATACAACCATACGATGATCCGAAGGGAACGGGAGCTACACAACTGACTACGATTGCGGCTAAGAATGATCAACCATCTGGTTTCGATCCGAGCTGGTATTACAATATTTTTTCAAATCGTGCCATCAACAATGCCGAGCAATATGTATTTACCGGTTACTCTGCTAATGCGCTAGAAAGACGCAGTGTTTTTGCCATGTGGCGCGGAACCGGTACAGAGCGGCCCAGATTGATTGCTCAGGACGGCATGAAGTGTTCCATAAACAACGTAGAATATATTCTCAGAGATATTGATCTTTTCCCTGCCAAAGCTGTGACTTCATCAACCGCAGGAGGACAGTCGTCGTGGTTTAGCGATAATGGCGAGATTGTATTCCGCGCTTCTTTAAACAATAGCTCAAATTTAGCTATTTTGTTGATTACGGATGACAGTAAGGAGCAAAAGATCTTTAGCTTAGCTGAAGAAATATTTCCCGAGCATTTTTCTCCATCGAACATGGATAATCAATTGCTGGAAGGATTTGTCTATCGCTACTACCCTAACACTAAAACTTATATTGGCATTAAGAATGGGGAAGTATTTGTATTAGGGGGGCCGTTCGGTTCTAGTCCACAGCGTATCGATACCGTCGACAATACCCTTCAATTCCTGGAAAATCTAGCAGGCTCATAGTTTCCAGAAGCAACTAATAAGCGCGCCATGCTCGTTAAATGCGGGTATGGCGCTTTCATTTTATCGAGAACATTCATGATTTCTAAATTTAAGGAAGCGCAGCAATGAATTTAACGCGATTATCGTTAGTAATATCATTTTCTGTTTTGTCGTTTTTTGCTACGCAAGTATTGGCTGAGATTCAGAAGATTGCCAGAATTGGGGAGCCTGCAATCGGTTTTCCGGATGGAATGGTTTTCGCAGATGTAACGAATCCAATTATTGGTGGATCAGGACATATTGCATTTACAGGTTTGGTATCTAATGGAGGTTCTCTGCGTTTTGCTGTTGGTGCGATGTGGACTGGATTGCCCGGCCAACTGAATGTAATCATGAAGCAAGATGATACCCCAGTGGGCTTCCCAGAAAGTGTAAAGCTAACCGGTTTTTTCGATACTCGACCAGTGGTGACTGAGTCGGGTGCTGTAGGGGTTCTGGCTAATCTTAAAGGTGCGGATTCAGTTGGTGTGCTCGCTCATATTGATGGTACAACATATGGGATTATGAAAACAGGCGATCAGGCGGTTGGATTTCCGGAAGGCTCATTAGTAAAAGAAATTCTTGACTTTGCATTTACCGATGCTGGAATGATTGTTACGGCTGAAGTCACTGGCGTTACCTCTCGACGTCGTGGTGTTTGGTTGTGGAACAGAGATGGCTTGCAAACGATTCCCTCTCCGATTGCAGGATGTCATTTTGGTTTTCCTGTCAGTTATGCCAGTATCAATGAGTCTGGAGAGGTTGCATTTACCGCGTCTTTGATAAAGGATGATGATAGCTTTTGCTCACCTAAAGCTGGTGTTTTTAAATGGAGTCATGGTAGTTCTCAGTTGTTAATGAAAAATAACGATCCAGTCCCTGGCATGTTGGATGCACGATTTCTGAATGTGAATCTTGAATCTAAGAGCGCGTCGCCGATGATAAATAATGAAGGTTTGGTAGTTTTCTCTGCTGAGTTGACGGAAGGAACGAGACAGAAAATGAGCGTATGGGTAACGGATGGTCTGAACGAACCCAAATTGCTTTTCTTAAACGAAGAAATACTGGAAAGCGATTTGGACAAATTGCGTATCGGTGATTCTTCACTGAATAGTTTTCTTGATGATAACAGACTGATTTTGAAGATGGATAGAGGAATCAATGGAGATTCATTAATGACCGGAAAGTTTCGAGAATCTCAGCCTTATCATAGCCTCAATGAGACGGGAAAAACACAACTAACCGAAATAGCTGCAACCGGTGAACAACCTCGAGGGTTTGACGCTGATTGGCGTTTTACTGACTTTCAAGGTACTTTTGGTAAGACTGGTCAGTTTGTCGTCTTGGGGGCTGCCAAAAATTCACTCAATCGTAGTGTGCTCGAAGGATTTTGGCGAAGCGATGAAAGCAGGGGGCTGAGGCTTGCAGCCATAGACGGGATGAAAATCTCAGTAGATGGCGAGGAGCATCTTCTTCAATTTATTTCGGTGACAAATGGTATATCCGCTCCAAGGTATCGATCCAAATGGGTTAGTAAGAACAATGAGATAATATTTAATGGTTTTCTGGGTGAAGGTGGGGGGGGGATTTTTCTTCTTACCGATGATAGCAAAGAACAAAAAATATTCAATTTGGCCGAACAGTTATTTCCGGAATATTTCTCTTCTGCCAATGTAGACGATCAACTATTGGAAGGATTTGTCTATCGCTATTATCCCGCAACCAAAACTTATATTGGCATTAAGAATGGGGAAGTATTTGTGCTAGGGGATGTGTTTGGTTCTGGTCCGCAGCGCATCGATACTATTGAAAATACACTGCAGTTGTTAGAAGGGCTTGCAGCCGGTACTTAAGCTATTAATGGCGTATCCTCATAGTATATCGTAAGGATACGCCATTAGTTATTGCCGGACTTAGGTTTTACCCTGACTCTTTTGCAAGAATTTTGTAGTGATCAATTTACTTTGAGCGTGCCGCCTTTACCAAGCCCGCCTTCCACATTCTGCGCCTCATAGTTTTTTAATGCACGCACCATGCCGTTATAAGCATCAATGAATGCGGCTACTGTTGCTTTACCAGCCGGGGTTTGTGAAAATCCACTTAACCCGCCAGCAGCTCCACCACCAAATGCACCCATTGCAGCACCAAAATTATTTGCGGTCGAGCTTCCTTCAGAAGCAGAAATCTGAACAGCAGAACGGATATCAAATAGTGTGAGTGTTACCACTGAGGCTTTCGTTTCCATTGATCCTCTCAATGCCCCACCAACTCCTGGGTGGAGCAGATTGCCTGCAATACCGAGAAGTTCGCCACCTACTTGTCCGGTCGATGCATTGTTAATAATGATGCTAGGTTCTAAATAGTAATCAGCAGCTACGCGTTGCCCGGCTTGTTGTTTTGAGCCAGCACGGTATTCGCCTGAATTGCGTTGAATATCTGTGACGCGTGAAAGGCGGCTATCTGTCCGTAAATTACCGATCGAAGTAATGACGAAACAGTTTGATTGTTGTACAGCCAAGCGGATCAACGGCTCTATTGTTGTGATGTGAGTATCGCTACCAAATCTTCCATACCAATCGGCTGCTCTACCATCATCGACTGCCAGTGTGCCGAGTGTTTTTTCGCAACGCTCTAATGATTTATTGGCATCGACACTTGCAGCACCACCCGCAGCTCCTGAAACTTCAGTGGTGTAACCGCCGGGTGTTACTGTTGCACATCCAGCCAGCAACACTAAGTTGACTGCTACAGCCAAGCTGCATTTTGAAATCATTGTGTTTAACATTTTTCTATTTCTCCCTCTAAGAAAATAATTATTGCGAAATTTATAAAAATCACTCTAATAGCATAAAACCAATATCTTTCCAAGCAATACAGATTAAGCCGGGTTGTGTGCAGCTGGATGGTATGAACGCATCTTAGTGTATTTTATTTGGAGGCATTCTCATTGAAATAAAACGTACCTTCAATTGATCCATTCTCCCAGGGAACTTGTTTACCTCCCGTTTCTTCCTTAACTTTAGTGCGCACCTGACGCAACATCATGCCAATTTCTAATCCCGGTTGATTGATATATTCCAATAGATTTTTTGTATAAGTGCCATTCCTGCCGACGCAATCTTCTGCGACATCATTAGGGCTTGTTGAAAATACTAATAGTGTGCCGCTAGGAGCATTCATACTGGTTAACCCCCGGTTTACGCTGCGTGTACTGCTTGGGAAAGGATTATTCCGGCAAGCATCTAGGAAGACCAGATTCAAATGACTTTTTCCTTCCCCCATTTTTTCTAATAAATCAGTTGCGCTAATCGCTTTGCGTTTGACCTCATCTTCTCGTGTCAGATTAGTATCGATGGGGAGCAAATAATTTTCACCTTTGACCTGTATGCCGTGCCCCGAATAGTAAAATAAGCCAATGCCGCTACCCTTCAATTTCTCGCCAAACTGATAGATGGCGTCAACCATTGTTTCAAGCGACGCATCTGTTTTTAGGATTACTTGGAAATTATTTTTCCTTAAAGTTTGCGCAATATCATGTGCATCATTCACAGGATTAGGCAATTTTCCTGTGTGCTGGTAAGCGCCGTTTTCAATTACTAAAGCAATTCGCCGAGTGCTTGGTTGATGGGCTGTAGATAAATCAGCGTTGCCCTTTGCCAGTGTAGTTGTAGTATCTGATGATTTATTCCCTTCATTAAATTGCTGCGAAGTTTCTGACTGTGTATGGTTAACTGGTTGAGCTGAGGTATTTTGAGGTTGAACTTACTTGTTCTCACGCATCAAGGCGGCGGGTGGCGCGTTATAGATTACTGGAGCATTCCTGGCGGATTGTATGGATAAGGTGCAACTGCTGGTGGAACATGTGGCATCGGTGTCCATTGATTGGCACCCCATTGCCAATTGTATTGATAATTGCGGTACCAGTTGTTGTAAAAATTCGGGCGCCAGCGATTTTCCAATTGGTGCCGCGCCTGCTTCGATCTGCGAGCTTTGGTCGCTTCTTTCAACAAATCAGCAGCTTCTTTGTCGCCTTTGCTACTAGTAATCGACAACCATTTTTCCGCTTCACCCGGATCGGATCCCATTTCTTCGAAGCCGGTCAAATAGAGCCGGCCTAATGCCATTTGCGCTTTTAGATTGCCTCGTTCTGCCGCATCTCGCATCCATTTGATGGCTTGATAACTATCTTGTCGAACGCCATCCGCTCTGAAATAACGCAATCCAAGATCGTAAGCGGCACCGGAGTCTTCTAATGCTAATTTTTCCAGCGCCTCGATTTGCAGATTTTTCTCGGTGATTTTAGTTGCAGGTGAATCTGGAGCGGCATAATCCTTAGGCCGGTCAAAACATCCACCGGAATTACAAATTCGAACAGTTTCTTCTGCAGAATGATAGGTGGTGCAAGCAGCAACAAGCGCTAATATTATAATAACAAGTGATCTTTTTGATATTAGTAGTACGTGATACATAACGATTGTTGTTTTATTTCCAGAGGATTGGTCAAGGTTACCGTGTTAAATGGTGGTAATGGGTGCATTGAATACCTCCAAATCCCAATTGTATGAAATGATAGTATCAAATATAAAATTTACTGTTACAGACTTTTTAATATGGTACAAGTTTCTAAACTTCTCACATTGCCACCGCTTATTCAGAATAATGAATAAGCGGTGTTATCGGTATTTCAAAAAATCGTAATACTTAGAATCAATGATAATTCAAGAGAACTCAGTCATGCTTGCTGTTAAATCAGATGGATGTATCCCAATTAGCGTAATTGAGGCAATATCATATACAAGATGAACAGCGACCCCTTCGGGGGTATCGTCGATATGCGTGATTAATCCAAATAAACTATCAAGATCGTGCAGCCCCGTTGTCGCTGAGTCAAATTTTAATAAATCATCTGATTTTTTAAAATCATGTGCTACAAAATATCCGAGTGAGTAGAAGACAAAGGCATTCTTTCTCTGCCTGTTAAATCTTTACGTCGTCAAATCAAATTGGACTAAAGGGCGACTGAATTGAGAGATATTTTAGCTGTAAGAATTCCTAGCGTTGTTTACAGTATTCAGGAGAATACTGCAGATGAACATACACAAACGCACTCGCTTAACATTATTGGATCGTCAGGAAATCTGGCAGCTTTATCAAACCCGGCT
>NZ_QPHG01000004.1:0-138519 GCF_040240425.1 Nitrosomonas sp.
ATGGAACCACAAACGGGTGTATCGTATTTACCGTGAACTGGAATTAAATTTACGAATTAAGCCGCGCAAGCGGTTAAAGCGGGGTAAGCCCGAGCCATTGGCTGTGCCAGAACGGCCCAATGACACATGGTCGATGGATTTCATGGCTGATCAACTCACCAATGGCAGATCTTTTCGAACTTTTAATGTGCTGGATGACTTCAACCGTGAAGGGTTGGGAATCGAGGTGGATGTATCGCTTCCATCAGAACGCGTTACGCGGGCTCTGGATCGGATTATTGAATGGCGCGGCAAACCCCAAAAGATTCGTTGTGATAACGGGCCCGAAAATATCAGTAGCACTCTTTGTTGTTGGGCAGAAATTCGAGGAATACAACTTGATTACATTCAGCCAGGAAAACCACAACAGAATGCTTATATAGAACGCTATAACAGAACTGTTCGGCATGAATGGCTGGAGATGAATGACTTTGCAACCATTGAAGAGGCGCAACTCACTGCGACACAGTGGTTGTGGATTTACAATAATGAACGTCCGAGCATGGCGCTTGGAGGTATAACGCCAGCCATGAAGTTGGCAGAAGCTTTTAAACTAAAACCCTCTACTGCAAACTCCTGTTAAATATGGGTGGATTACCCAATCTTCATTTCCTAGTTCCTTGTTCGTTTGATTAAGCAACTACTTTACACTTCGTATACCCCACCGTCTGCGACAGCAACACCTGCTGATCATGCGTCAACCCCAGTGCTTCGGCAATCGCCGCACGGTCGATCCAAGCACGTAGCACGGTTGCCAGGTTGTTGCTCGCCGCGAACAGATAAACGTTTTGCGCGATGGCGCCGGCTTCTACCGAGGCATACGACTCGCGTTGGCTGAATGGTACCCGGCTCAGGCGCGTGTAATCGGCGGCATAGACCAAATCCAGCGGCGCTTCGTCGACGAAATCCTGATAACCGGTGATGCGCCGCACATCGTTGGCAGCAACGAGCATTAGCGTATGGGTAACCGCATCGTAGCGGTATGCACCCGTAGGTAGTGCCACAAAAATATCGATTTCCTGCGCATTGAGCGCGGAAGGCGCGGTGCGGCCGCCATCTTCCCGGTTGATGCCGTACGCCGCCCACAGCAGGTTGGATAACAACGGCAAAGGCAACGCATCGGGGGCAAATTCACGTGACGAATGACGTTTGGCCAGTGCTTCCATCACTGGAATGCCCCCGTGTTTTTCCGGTGGCGGCAGAACTATCGCAGTTGCGGCATCCCCCACAGCCGGTTTTGGCCACAATTGTCCCATCATACCGAGTACGAATTTGCCAATGGTATGCATGCGTTATCTCCTTTCTCTACGCTATCGCCTTAAGCATACGCGCTTTCATCAACGGTTAAAACCAGGTTGATTTTTCATGCAGTTGATGCTGATAATAAACAACGCAGCAAGCGCAGCGCATATCCACTTTATCACCCATTGAACTGCCATCGTTGCCTGCGATGAGTTCACTGAGTAACGCGCCGCTGTGATTTTTATTACAGACTGATGAACCCGGCGTCGTCGCCAACAACAATGAAAACCAAGCCTGGTGGGAAGCCAATAACGCCACTTATATTGGCATCCGCGTGAATTAGTTCCATGCGCACTTAGTTGCATCGGTTAAAAAGCTTCTTTGCTCATCGATCTGTCGCAGTGTGAGCAAAGAAGCTTTCAGGCTAAAATTTCATAGTAAATGTTGATTCCGCTGCCAGAGACATGCGATGGGAAAAATAGCAAACACCCGTCATCACCGCGCCTTTGAAACAAAGCTTTGTGCAAGTCGAATGACACTTACTCTATTGAAAAAATAAGCAAATTACTTATAGGCACCATCTTTTTCTTGAACTACAATGGCATTTCCAATTTAGAGTTAGGAGAAATAAAATGAATGAAATACATGCTCTAACCTTAACAGCGAGTAAAAAATTCCAATCGGCAGCGGTGCTGGTTGTGGCGTTGTCCTCTATCGGCTGGGTAGCTCCGGCCGCTGCCGCCGGGATCAATTATGATAACGGCGGGCCTGATGGAAGCAGGGGCTGGTGGAGTGATTTTGATGGCGTAAATCAACAGATGGCGGATAACTTTGTTCTAATCGCCGGGAGCAGTACCCTCACAGGTGTGAACTGGAGTGGTTCGTATTATTCGACCAATTCACCGGCAGCCACGGATAACTTCCTGATCAGAATATTTGGTGATTTAGGCGGCGTTCCAGACATCAACCCAATCTATTCTTTCAGTGTCGGCAATGCCGTCAATCGCGTAGACAGCGGTATCGATGACGCGACCTTTAGTATCGACATCTACAATTATTCAGCCGCCATACCATCAACTACACTGGTTGCCGGAACGACGTACTGGTTATCAGTTGTCAACAACACCAGCGGTTTCACGGATGATTGGCTGTGGGAAAATTCAAACCCCGTAGGTAGCAGCGCTTTTCGTCTAGGTGATGGCAATAGTTGGAATGCCCACACCACAGAATTAGCGTTTCAAATAACAGCCGTCCCCGAACCTGAAACTTACGCTATGCTGCTGGCAGGTCTTGGGTTATTGGGTTTTGCCGCACGCCGCAGAAAATCGCACGTTTAAGTTCGCTTGCGGTACTTTAAAAAGCCTAGGCAGTGGATTTTCTGCCTAGGCATCTGATGATATTTCGATATCCAACCTGATGCCATAGCCCGGCTTTTTGCCATCCGCGTCAGCACTCTTCGTAATCATCGCATTGCATATCGTAGCCTGTCCGGACAATCCCTTTTCTTCAAGCTGATCAAGAAAATTGCGCGCGGGCTGGTGATCAAAGTAGCCGACGGTGTGATTGTTAATGTTGACACTGACAATATCGCTATCGTAGGGGTTGGTATTGTCTGGTATCAGGTGGGCTTTCAGGGCGTGTGATTGAGCGGTCGCAGCATTTTCAAAATCGATACCGTTTTCCTGCGCCAGTTGCTCAATCGCCTGCTGATACGGTTGCGTTGAGATGGTGCAGGCAAATCGGCCGAACTCCGGCCAGACATAAGTGCCTTGTACTGGTTTGGCACTTTTCCGCGCACCTTTTTCCGGTGCCCCCGAAGCAGCGATTTTATCGCGATTGACGTAGAGAATGATCGCGGAAATCAGCGTAACCGGCAGGATTAGCGACACACCGGCCCCGGCACCGGTGATTAATCCCAAAAACACCGACAACCCCAGAATCGAGGCGATGCTGATTCCCGGCTTTTGTTCGCCTGGATTACCTGAAGAATCAGGTTCCTGGTTCATCGCGTTATTGCTGCAAAGCCTGTTCGATCGCCGACACTACCGCCGGATCGGATGGCTTGGTATGCGGGGTGAATTGTGTGATCAGCTTGCCGTCGCGCCCGATCAGGTATTTCTGGAAATTCCAGGTTGGATAAGTACCCGATAATTCCGCCAATTGCACATAGAAAGGGTGGGCATGGCCTTTTTTCACCGGGGTTTTTTCGAACATCGGAAATTTGACGTCGTATGTGAGGCGGCAGAAATCCTGAATTTCCGTTTCGGTTCCGGGTTCCTGTCCCATGAAGTCGTTGGACGGGAAGCCCAATACAACCAGCCCTTTCTGCTCATAGGTTTCATGCAATTTCTCCAAGCCTTCATACTGCGGCGTATAACCGCATTTACTGGCGGTGTTGACAACGAGCAGCACTTTGCCGGAATAAGCTTCGCATAAATTCACCGTATCACTTCCGGCAAGCTTGCGGAAATTCTGATCCAACAGTGAACTGTTGCAGGCGGCATAAACGGGGTTCATCAAAAAAGTTGTGAGTAAAACGAGCAAAATACGCATGGCGATCTCCTCAATCATTGTGGGCTGCATCGAAACGGATAGCAAAGATTATTCTATCTTACTTCGCGCATTAGAAACTGACTTGAGTGCGGAAAGAAAAAACCGACAGATGATCGGTATGCGCCGCAGTACCTATGCCAGCATTTCCGCGCATGGCTTCGGTCAGGTAGTAGTTGAACATGAAGCGGGTATTCGGATACGGATACCAATTCAAACCCAGCGTAATGACTTGAACCTGGCATTTTGACGTGCCGCTGCGGCACGGATTGGCGCTGAGACTTTGACTGAAATTTTCCGCCAGATCATAGCGCCCGGCTAATTCCAGCGCGCCCCATTTGCCGCTTGGCTGCGGTTTGCCGAAAGCACCGCGGTCTTTTCTATACACGGCATGTTCCCCGGTAACAAACCAGCTTGCCTGCGCATAGAAAGCCTGAATCGTGGAATCCCGGTTACTTCCGCTGACTTGATGCGTGTTATCGAGCCGCGCGATGGCGTATTCGCCTTGCAGTGTGAACGGTCCGGCGGAATATGCCGCTTCTGCGGCAAAAGTCGACTGGCTATTGTGATTGGGCGCGCCCAAGCTGGCTCCGGCGGTTCCTAGCGATTGGCTGATGCCTTGGCGTCCGCCGTACACATCGACAATTCTGGCGGACAGCGAATCTTTATTGGCGGTATCCCGGCTGGCGGAAAGTCCGAGATGCAGAATATGGCCTTCTTGATAGACCGGCAGCCAAACCACACGTCCGCCATAACTGATGCCTTCCACAGGCAGGCCGAAATGCGACAGACTCATCACATCAATGCCGAAACCCAGATTATCCTTGACTAGCGCGCGGTAGCCGATGCCGGTTAAAAATTGCCGTCCGCTGTAGATTCCGGTGGATGACGTGGATGGGCGTTCCATGAAGGTAATTTCGTTGGAACTGGTGATTTCTTCCAGGCCCCGGTACGCTTTGAATTGCCCGACTGTGAGCTGGCCCGGCCCTAATTTGGCGGCTACCCAAGCTTCGCGCAGGCTATGCGGAAAAGCGGTAGTGGCATTGACTGCGAAATCATTCTCGAATTTAAAATTAATACCGTAAATTTTTCCGGTGATCGTCGCGTAGGTTCTGCGCCAATTGAATCCGTCGCGATCATTACCGCTCAATAGCTGACTGCCAAACGCGGGATAATCCGGATTTGCCTGATCCGGATACAACGAATGCACATCGAAATGGCCGCGACCATTCAGGCCGATTTCGAAATTACCGTCATCGGACTTGATCCTGGGGCCGCCCTTGTAGGTGAAGTTAACCGCATGGCATGACGCAATGCCAAAATGAGTCAGTACTACGATATTACAGAGCTTGATCGCGCTTTTCAGGCTTTGTTTACATGCCAGCACACCGCCCCCACCCTTGTATGAACGAAGTGCGTTCGATTATATCTCAACCCAAAACGAGTGCATGACATTGTCCATTGTCATTGGGTCTGGCGCTGCAACCGGATAAATCGATGCCTAATCGGTGCGCAAGGCATCCACCGGGTTCAATTTTGCTGCGCGCATCGCCGGTACCACGCCCGCAGCAAGACCAATCACCAGCGACAAACCGAGCGCACCGAACACAAAATTCCATGGAATACTCACCGGTAATCCGCTGATCAACAGTTTGAGCAACCCGGCGATACCCGATCCGATGAGTAGCCCCGCCAAACCGCCGATGGTCGACAACGCGGTCGACTCCAGCAAAAACAACAGACGGATGCGCCCGCGCGTAGCACCTAATGCGGTGAGCAGGCCGATTTCCGATACCCGTTCGGAAACCGCGATGTGCATCAGCGTGATCATGCCGACCGCGCCGACAATCAGCGAAATGCCGCCCAGCGCGGCGACCGCAAACTTCAACACACTGAGTACGGTGGATAACGTGCTGAGCATCTGCTGTTGCGGCTTGACGGTGAAATCCTCGCGCCCATGCCGCGTAACCAGAATACGATTAATGTCCTCGACCACGGCTTGCACTGGCGCATCCGGGTGATAGGAAAAATTGATTTCCATCACGCCTTGCCGGTTGAATACTTCCAAAGCCCGGGCCGTAGGCACAAAAACCGTATCGTCAAAATCAAAACCGAGCACATTGCCTTTCGACGCCATCACACCGATCACGCGAAAGCGCGTCCCGCCGACTTGCAGTAACGCACCCAACGGATTGGCATCGCCAAACAATTCATTGCGCACTTTAGCGCCGAGCACGGCGTACGCACGCGGGTTGCGCGGATCGTCATCGGGCAGAAATTGCCCGATAGCGACTTGCATGTTGAACGCCCGCGCAAAATCAGGTCCCTGTCCATACGCCGTGACGCGGCGGCTGCGACCTTGCGCGCGGATTTCCGCATTACCGGTCACACTGGCGTTGGTATATTGCGCGTAACGGCTTTGTCTCAATGCGATGGCATCGTCAATGGTCAGCAGCCGTGCGCTGCCGATCGCACCGAGCGAACCGCCGTGCGTATTGATTTTTCCCGGCGTAATCGTAACGATATTAGTGCCGAACTGCGTGAATTCCGCCAGCACGAAACGCTGCACACCGTCACCGATCGCAGTCAGCAAAACCACAGCGGCGATACCGATGGCAATTCCGGATGCCGATAAAATAGTACGTAGCCGATGCGCCGTTAACGACCGGAAAGCAAATTGGAAGGTGTCGACAATATTCATCGCTTGTCTAGCGTTTACTCAAAGCCTTCACGGCATCGAGCCGGGCCGCTTGGGTGGCGGGCCAAAGACAGGCCACGATACCGGTAATCAGCGCCACCAGGATTCCGGCTATCGAAGCCCAGGCTGGCGCCCAGGCAGGAAGCTGCGGATAAGCCAGGCGTAGCATCAAGCTGCCGAAT
Organism: Nitrosomonas sp.; assembly: GCF_040240425.1. Lineage (GTDB taxonomy): Bacteria > Pseudomonadota > Gammaproteobacteria > Burkholderiales > Nitrosomonadaceae > Nitrosomonas. Next base: position 6,712 of record NZ_QPHG01000004.1, read on the forward strand.
TGCCCCAGCAGAAATCCGAAAATGGCACCGGCAAACGACAACCACACCGCTTCGGCGAAAAATAACCGGCGGATATCGCGGGATGTTGCGCCAATGGCTTTCAGCAAACCGATTTCCGCCGTGCGCTGATTGACCGCCACCAGCATCACGTTCATGACCAGAATACCGGCAACAATCAAACTGATCGCGGCAATTCCGGCAACTGCCAGCGTCATGGTGTGAAGAATGCGGTCAAAGGTCGCGAGGATAGCATCCTGCGTAATGACGGTAATATCTTCTTCGCCGTCGTGACTTTGCTTCAGGGTTGCCAATATGGCCTGCTTAGCCGATTCAATGTCGCTGTGGCTTTTGGCTTCGATCAGGATACGAAATAGCGATGTGGTATTGAACATGGCTTGCGCATAGTCAATCGGAATGATGACGATCTCATCGGTATTAAACCCCATCGATTCCCCTTGCGCCGCCAAGACGCCGGACACCATGAACCGGCTATCGCCCAAGCGCACGCGCTGGCCGATGGCCTGGCTGCGAGGAAAGAATTCATTGGCTATTTTTGCGCCCAATACGATTTGCGCATTACGCTCTGTGCCGTGCGCCAGAAACCCTCCCTGCGCCAGTTTCATGTGCCGGATCGGTATCAAGTCGGCATTGCTGCCCAGCACGGTAACTTCGCGCAGGCGATTGGCACCGGATAATTCCGCAGCGCCAACATTGAGCGGCGCATAGCGCCGCACTTGCGGCAACCGGCCCAGCAGTTGCGCATCTTTCAACGTCAGATCGCGCGGCGTTTGGCCGAGCACGGCGCCGAGAAATGAGCCGGAAGTTTCCGCGCGCCCCGGTAATACAACCAGCAAATTGGTACCGATGGAAGAAAACTGGTTGATGACATATTGCCGCGCACCGTCGCCTAGCGCCGTCAACACCACGACCGCAGCCACACCCAACGCCATCGCCAGGATAATCAACAACGAACGGACGCGGTAACTCACCACCGTTTTAAACGACGTCTGTAAGGTATCAACCAGCGTCATTGGCTTGATCCGTGAGTATTTTCCCATCACGCATCGCGATCTGGCGGTGTGCGCGCGCACCCAGCTCGCGGTCGTGCGTGACGACAATCAATGTGGTTCCGCCATGATGCAGATTTTCCAGTAGCGCCATCACCTCAGCGCCGATCTGATGATCCAGATTTCCCGTCGGTTCATCGGCCAGAATGACGCTGGGCCGCATGATCGTCGCGCGTGCAATCGCTACACGCTGGCGTTGTCCGCCGGAAAGCTCGGCGGGACGATGACTGGCACGCTGTTTCAGCTCAAAGGCTTGCAACGCCTCATTGACACGGATTTGCCGTTGTTCCGGCGGGATGCCGCTCAAGACCAGCGGCAGTTCGATATTTTCCGCCGCGGTCAGGCGCGGAATCAGATGGAACGATTGAAAAACAAAACCGATTTTTTCCCGGCGGATTTGCGCTTGCTCCGTTTCCGGCAAATCGGTGATCAACCGGTCATCGAGTTCATAACGCCCGCTATCGGGCCGGTCCAGCAAGCCGATGATATTCAGCAGCGTAGATTTTCCCGAGCCGGAAGACCCCATAATCGAGACATACTCGCCGGAGGCGATGTGCAGATTAATGTCGCTTAACGCATTCACCACCTGATCACCCATGTGAAATGTGCGCGTAATCGCGCTCAGGTGAATCATGGATTCTTGGGTTGCACCGCAACACCGGCCTTGATTTTGTCTTGATCAAATGAGATCAGCACGCGGTCTCCCGCTTTAAGGCCGGTGCGGATTTCGGTGAAGCTCCAGTTGCTCAGGCCGGTTTCCAGCGTCTGTTCCGCCAGGCGATCATTGGTATCCACTAACCAGACTTTTTTATCTTGCCGGATTGCTTGCGTTGGAATGCGCAGCACATCGTCCTTGCGTTCCAGCACGACTTCGACATCGGCGCTATAACCCACCAGCAGCGTATCCGCCGAAACTTGCAGAAAATCCACTTCGATATCGACGGTACGCGCCTGTTTCTCGATTTCAGTCACATAAGGCGCAATGCGCCGGATTCTACCTGGGAAAATTTTGCCCGGCATCGCGTCCAGTGTAATACGTGCTTCTTGCCCAACTTTGATTTTGGGCGCATCGACTTCGTCCATCGGCGCCGTGACGTACAAACAACTGTCGTCGATCAGATCGATCGTCGGCGGCGTGGGAATGCCCGGAGGCGACGGCGTGGTGAATTCGCCCAGCTCACCGGAAATTTTACCAATCACCCCGGAGAAAGGCGCGACGATCACAGTCCGGTCAATTCCGGCTTGCGATACGCGAATCTGCGCCTCGGCGCGTTTGATATCGGTGCTGGCCGCTTCACAACTGGCCTGACGCGAGCGCGCATTGGCATTGGCATCGTCGGCACGTTGCGAGCTGACAAAACCTTGTTCTACTAATTGTTGCGTGCGGTTCGATTCGCGCCGGGCGTTTTCCGCCAGAATGCAGGTTTCGCGGCGCCGTTCCTGCGCCATCGTCAGCTGCCGCTGCGCCAGTTCGCGTTGGGCTTGCAAATCCTGATTCCAGAGTTCCAGCAACACCTGCCCCTTTTGTACATGATCGCCTTCCTTCACCCAGATTTTGGCGATCTGCCCGCCGGTAATCGGTGCCAGATCGGAACGCTGGCAGGATTTGACCGTGCCAGCGCGCGTGTTAACGATAGTGGCTTCGACACTGCCTGGTGCAATCGTGGCCAATTCCACCTCCAGTGGTTTGGGGCGGGTGTAATACCAACCGGCCAGTGCGATTGCACTAACCATAAGGGCAAAGCTGATTAATTTGAACGGTTTCTTGAGGGGCGGCATGATTGGGTGAATGAGGTCAGTACGATATCCGGTGATCGTGTGTTGTGTTTCGTTGCAAATATGCGTATTTTACACGTTCGTTAACGCATAAAGCCGTTTGCTGGCAATTCATCAAAAACCTTGCATAGACATTTTCGTATGATTGATATCTGGCGCAAAAAATTCATCTTATCCGATTCCGACCAACCCCGGAGCATGGAGGATATACGACCCACTGAGGCGGATTACGAAGCGCTTGATCCGAAAACATTTGCGGCGATAGAAACCGAAGCGCTGTTTCATACCATTGACCGCACAAAAACCGAAACCGGCCGCATGGCGCTGTACCGGTCGCTAGCCCGCCCGAATCAGGATGCGCAGGTCATACAGCAAAAACAGATCGCGCTGCGTGAAATCGAAACGAACCCTGAGCTTTATAGCGCTTTAGCGACCCTTACCGAGCAAGTCGTTTCCGGTGAACGGTCATTGAAGCATCTGCTGTACGGCGAGTTTTCCGGCGGTTTTGCAACCGATGAACCGAGCAGCCGCAGCGATAAGCTGGAATTCGGCGGCTACGGCTACCGGCAGTATCAAGACGGTACTCAATTTGCGGTCGATCTGGTTGAGAAAGCCGTCACATTACCACGCCCGCAGTCGGCATATTTACGCACGCTGCTCGATGCCATTCATGATTTTGGCCAATCGAGGACTTACGCGCTGATGAAAGGCCCGGTTTATTCGATGGGCGGGAAATTCAAAACTAAAAAAGAGAAATCCGGTTTTGATCTGTATTCGCGCTTCCAGCCTTCGCTATTTAAAATTATACCGATGCTGACTTTCCTCGCCGGCGGTTATGGCATCTTATTCTTCTTTGAAACCCTGATGCCGCAATTTGGCACGTCGTATATCAGTTACGGCATTCTAGCGCTGACTGCGCCGGTGCTTCCGATTATCCTGCTGGCAATGGGTGTTTCCGACCGCGACTCGATCATTTACCCGCTGCGCAAGCAATTCCGCGAAAGCCCGGATTTGGCCAAAGCGGTCGAAGCATTGGGATTACTCGATGAATTGCTGTCTTTCTACCGTTATGGACAATCATGTACCGGCGATAAAATCTTGCCGGAAATTATCGATGAGAAACAGCACCGTTTAACCGTCAGTCAGGCCAGGAATCCATTGCTGATCAAGGCAATACCGGACTATGTGCCGAACGATGTTCATCTCGATCTGGCAGGCCGGGTACTAATCATCACCGGCCCGAACAGCGGCGGCAAAACGGCATATTGCAAAACCATCGTGCAAATCCAGTTACTCGGGCAAATCGGTTGCTACATTCCCGCCACGCAAGGGCAACTGGTTCCGGCAGAGCATCTCTATTATCAAGTGCCCGATCCAGGCCAACTCAGCGCCGCGATGGGACGCTTCGGCCATGAGCTCCAGCGCACGCGCGAAATATTCTTCAATGCCACACCACGCAGCCTGGTGGTGCTGGATGAATTATCCGAAGGCACGACTTTCGAAGAAAAAATGACGATTTCGGAATATATCCTGAAGGGGTTCCATAAGCTCGGCGCAAGTACTTTGCTGGTCACGCACAATCATGAACTCTGTGAATTGCTGCAAAAAGACGGTGTCGGCCGGTATCTGCAAGTCGAATTCATGCCACAAGGCCCGACACACCGCCTGATCGCTGGCATCTCCAAAGTCAGTCATGCCGATCGAGTAGCCAGTGCGATTGGGTTCAGTCAGAAAGATGTGGAGGAACATTTAGAGCGGCAGAGCGTGACTCGAGAGAGATAAACCTGCCTTTGGATCTCGCGCTTATAAGCTATTTGGAAGCAATTAAGTCCGGATACACCGTTAAGATTTAATCGCTGAACTACATAAAGAAAAATGAATAAACCGGGAGAATGAAGAAACTATCTGAAACAATTTAGAAATTCGCTGATTCGAATTTCTACAACTAATGGCAAATTTCCCAGTCTATTCAAATTCGGAACTTGCTAATACATTTTGTCAGTTTGACAAAACGAGAAAATGCATTCTCGTGTTAATAACCTCTCGCTGACTCGTTCACGGAGGATTCCACGTGTTGGAAATGCTGCTTAGCATATGCAAATAAACTGAATCGATTCTTAATACCTAATTTGCTAAATATAGAGGTCAGGTGATTACGCAACGTGTGCTCACTCATGCACAATTTTGCCGCGATCTGCTTATTTTGTTCTCCGCCACTTCCATCTGAGAATGCTTTAAGGATCATGCACTCCTTGCGTGTCAGCATTGTGATTTTGTCCGAATCTGCATCAGCAGAGATTTTTCCACGTATGCGTGAATTTTGCAGAAGAATACGCCCTGTTGTTATGCGATCAAGCCATAATTCACCATCATAAATCTTTTCAATCGCGCGAAGTACCGTTTGCATCGATTCTTTTCTGTGCACTACTCCACGCGCGCCACTGAGTACTGCTCTGTCAATGATTTCTTTATCATGTGATTCAGTAAAAATTACCACTCGCGTATTTCCATCACTTGCAAAATCAGGAATATAATTTACGCAGTCTATGTCATCCAAGCAAGTGTTTAGAATAACAATATCCGGTTTTTTCTCCAAGATAAGGCGTTTAGCATCGGAAATATTCGTTGCAGTCCCAACAACTTCCATTTTGGGCTTTTCGCTATTAATCAGCTTTTCCAATCCCCAAAGTACAATTTGTTGATCATCGACTAATAAGACCCGGATAGGCTGAGCCGAAAGCTGCTTGATATGATCATTCGATTTATCAATACCATAGTATTGACAAAAACAAGATTCAAAATCCGCATGATGTCTGTTTGTACTGTTTTTATTGATATCGCAGCCCATGGAAGTAGCGATCGTCATGGTGCGTTGCACAATCAAATCACTCGCATAAGCTGTGAAATAAATACAAAGATTCGTGCTATCAGTTTGTAAATTTAATTGCTGCGCCAAGTAGATACCATCACAATCATTCAACTCCATGTCGGTTAGAATCAAATCAGGTTTGTCTTTTTTAACTCTAACTAAAGCTTCTTGACTTGAAGTGCAAACACCAATGATATTATATTCCCAATCATTCAGTATATTTTTCAATGTCTTGCCAGAGATATATTTATCTACAACAATCAGCACTCTAGTTTCATCAATTCTTCTGTGCGAGATTCTTGCGAGTATGTGCTCTGTTTTGTTGGTCATTTATCTTTACCTTTAAACAGTACTACTTTTAAATTCATTCTCAAATTTGCCATTCTTTGATTCACTCTATGAGTATCTGAAGAAGGGTTACTAAAAGACATTTCCATTAAAAACCATTCTTAATCGATGTACCACTTGGTTAACTATAAGCATTTATGCTTAGCAACACTGTCACAGAAACTGTTACGAATATTTCTTCTAGCTAATTAGAATATCCCGTAGTCTAAAATTTGCCGGTCGTTTGATTTCTTTATTGCTTAAATATCGACCAAGTTTTATTTCGGATTTAATTTGAAAAACTTTAAAAGATTTAATTCAGATAAACGGAGATCTCACGCATGAAGCAGTAACTATGATGCGTTATTTTGTGAAACATCCATACTGTTAAAACTATCACCGTAAAATATTAATCAAGGCTCTAGACTAGCAGAGAGATTAATAAAATCTGATGAGTTGCCATAGTTCACTGGCAAGCTCATCAGGATGCTTTTTCCAGCGCCATTCTGATTCTTTTAAATGCAGCTCAAAATTAACTGACACGCCGTTAAACTTTGCAAGCCGCCGCTTGGTAAAGCTCCAAAACGATTCGATGCCGTTAATATGGCAATGCCCTTCACGAGCAAACTCATTATCACCATGAGATACACGAAAATGCTTGGAGTATCCTACGTCTACCAAGCCATTATAACCACGCCAACCGTCACTATAAATGACACTTTCAATGGATACCTTACCCAATATCACCGCTTGTAAAGTCAAGCGTTTGCAATCCGGTACTATTTCGGTGTATACCCTGCCATCCCGCTCAAATACACCAAATACAGGTTGCTTTAATGTGCCACGGCCGCGCTTGAGTTTGCCGTGATAGCCACGATGCCGTTTCGCGCCAAAATAGCTTTCATCAACTTCCACTCTACCTAACAACTTATCTTTAAGGGCAGTCTGATGACGATATATTGCTTGCCTGAATAGACCATACCAGCGATTGATCGTGTTACGATTTTTGCCTAACAGCAGCGCTGCTTTACTGGCTGGTATATCAATGCTAAAGCACTGAATTATCTTTTTAACTCAATAGTTACTTAATTTACTATTTCTTAACATCTTTCTAGACTAACAGATTGTCTCTGCTAGTCTAGAGCCTAATCAATTATGACGTTGCTTTCTTTGTAGTATTTTTTGCAAGTGCAAATTGACAAATTCAGCAATCCAGCGATCACGGGTTGCTATACTTGAACCAGCTGTCTTGCTTAATTTAATTGTAAAAATAGTACGATCATAGCAAAAGCCATTTGACACGAATGTGGGAAAACGCACACAAAAATATATCTGATCGACTATTTATAAACTAACACTTTGAAGTTCATTCATTACAAAATCTTCAATCGATATGAGACTGTTAAGCTGGAATATTCAATGGGGGCGAGGAATAGATGGGCATGTCGATCTTGTGCGCATCAACCGCACAATCAACCAACTGGGGGATTTTGATGTTATTTGCTTGCAGGAAGTCGCGATCAATTTTCCCGGTTTACCGGGTAGCCGTAGTGAAAATCAGATTGCCCAGTTATCCGCACTTCTCCCGGACTATTCTGTCATCTATGGCATAGCAACCGATGTACCGGACAGTCGATGCGGACGCAATCAATTCGGCAATGCGATTTTTACTCGTTTACCAGTTGGTCAAGTTTGGCGGCATTTGCTGCCATGGCAAGCGGAGTTAGCCGTACCGAGCATGCAGCGAGTGCTAGTGGAAGCTGTTGTGGCTACCGATATCGGATCGCTGCGCATCATGACCACACATCTTGAGTACTATTCGCAACAGCAGCGCGAAATTCAAATCGACGCAATCCGGAACTTGCACCGCGATGCTTGCTCCATGTCGCAGCGAAAATTCCTGAAAGAAGAACAAGGCGGAACCTTCGAAGTTTTTCCCAGACCCGCGGAAGCATTATTATGTGGTGATTTCAACTTCCCGGCGACTGCGTCAGAACGCGCAAAAATTCTCGCACCCTTTGACGACAATAGCACACCGAGCTTTCACGATGCTTGGCCGGTTATATACCCCGGTACGCCGCATGCGCCAACTGTCGGAATCCATTCAACCGATTTTGTTGACCAGCCGGAGTGCTTTGATTTTGTTTTTATTACTGACGGATTGGTAAGCCGTCTCAGCAGCATTGGTATCGATACTGAGACGGATGCTTCGGATCATCAACCGTTATGGGTTGAATTCAAATGAGAGACTGGAGTGCTTGCCTTAGAAAATACGCGTGCCAAAACTTTCGAAATAATACTGACCAATTTCATCGCGGGAAAATTGATGATTCTGTCCGCCACGCTGGGCAATTTTCAGTGAACCCATCAGTGAGCCGAGCTGACCTGTTGTTTGCCAATCAAAATTATTCACGATGCCATACAACAATCCGGCGCGATACGCGTCGCCGCACCCGGTCGGATCGACAATTTCTTTCGGTTTTACACAGGGAATTTCATATTTTTTACCATCGGCGTAGATGATGGAGCCTTGCGCTCCCAGAGTGATGATTAACGCCTTGGCGTTGTTCGCCAGCGATTCCAGCTTGCGTCCCGTGCGGTCTTGCAGCATTTCCCCTTCGTAGTCGTTGACCGCGATGTAATCGGCTTTATCAATGAAACCGAGCAGTTCCTCCCCGTTATACATCGGCAATCCTTGTCCCGGATCAAAAACAAACGGAATACCCGCTTCATGAAATTCATGCGCGTGTTGCAGCATGCCGTCACGCCCGTCTGGCGCGATAATGCCCAGACGGATATCGCGCGACTCTTTCACTGAATTGAGATGGGAAAAATTCATCGCGCCCGGATGAAACGCCGTGATTTGATTATCTGCCAGATCCGTCGTGATAAACGCTTGCGCGGTAAAGGTATCGGCAACATGCTGCACATGTTCTTGGGTCAGATTCAATTGCTTAAATCGTGCCGCATACGGCGCATAGTCATCGCCGACAGTGGCCATCATTACCGGTTCACCACCCAACATCTTGAGGTTATAAGCGATATTACCGGCGCACCCGCCGAATTCACGGCGCATTTCCGGAACCAGAAAGGCGACATTTAATACGTGAATTTTCTCCGGCAGGATGTGATTCTTAAAATGATCCGGGAAGACCATAATATTATCGTAAGCGATAGAACCACAAATCAATGTGCGCATAGTTTAACTGCCAATATTAATTAATGATGAAAAACAACTATTAACGTTCTCAAGCACTGGGTTTCCATGCCAAATCCAGCTCACGCGCGGCTTTGACATCATCCAGTTTACGCACCGACATGGTATGCGGTGCGCCTTTGACCATATCCGGTTGCGACTCAATTTCGCTCAGGATTTCTTTCATCGATACAACGAAAGCATCCAGCGTTTCCTTGGATTCCGTCTCGGCCGGTTCAATCAGCAAACATTCCGGCACCAGTAACGGGAAATACGTTGTCGGCGCATGATAGCCCTTATCAAGCAAACGCTTAGCTAGATTCATCGCCGTTACACCGGTCTTATCCTTGATGTCTTTCATCGTAACAATAAATTCGTGACTGGCGCGGCGATTCGGATAAGCAATTTCAAAACCGGCTTTGCGCAATTCCGCCATCAAGTAATTCGCGTTTAGGGTAGCAAACTCGGAAATCCGATGCATACCTTGCATACCTAGCAAGCGAACATAAATATAAGCCCGCAGCAACACACCGGCATTCCCCATGTGGGCGGATAAACGGCCAATCGATTGCGGTTTATCTTTTTCGGCAACCCAACGATAGGTATCACCTTCCTTGGCTACGATCGGGATCGGCATGAAAGGCAACAGCCGCTCAGCCACACCGACCGGTGCAGAACCCGGTCCACCACCGCCATGCGGGGTTGAGAAAGTTTTGTGCAAATTGATGTGAATCACGTCGAAACCCATATCGCCCGGTTTCACTTTGCCCAGCACCGCATTCAGGTTAGCACCGTCGTAATACAACAACCCGCCCGCGGCATGAACCACGCGGCTCATTTCCGCCACATTCTTTTCAAATACACCCAGCGTAGAAGGGTTGGTCAGCATCAATCCCGCAGTTTGCGGGCCAACAGCTGCCTTCAGTGCATCCAGATCCACATTACCGTCTTTGTCGGTGGCGATTTCCACCACTTTAAAACCGCACATTACCGCAGTCGCCGGATTCGTGCCATGCGCCGCATCCGGTACAATAATCTCGGTACGGGCAAAATCGCCGCGCGACTCGTGATACGCACGAATCATCATCACGCCGATCAATTCACCTTGCGCGCCGGCCATCGGGGTCAAGCTGACACCCGCCATACCGGTGACCGATTTCAGAATTTCCTGCAATTCGTACATACAGGCAAGAAAGCCCTGGCCGGTGTCTTCCGGTGCCGATGGATGCCGGGATATGAATTGCGGCAGCATCGCCAATGAATTACACGCACGCGGATTGTATTTCATCGTGCAGGAACCCAACGGGTAAAACTCGGTATCGATCGAGAAATTCTTTTGTGACAAACGAGTGTAATGACGCACCGTATCCATTTCGGAAACTTCCGGCAAAAGCACTTTGGATTTACGCAGCAAATTCTGCGGAATCGCGGATTTGCTAGCCGGTGTCGCAGGTGACTGCGAATAATTGTGCCGTCCTTTGCGTGAGTGTTCAAATATCAGCATAATGTAAGATCAATCTCAGTTTATTTCTTCAAAGCAGCCAGAGCCGCATCGTAGTTGGGTTCATCGGCAATTTCCGGAACCAGTTCGGCGTGAATGATGGTATCCGACTCATCCAGCACGATCACCGCGCGCGCGGTGATGCCGCCAAACGCGCTGTCGGCGATGAAAACGCCATAATCTGTCATGAACTTCGCGCCACGCATGGTTGACAACGTAATCACCTTGTCCAATCCTTCGGCATCGCAGAAACGGCTCATCGCAAAAGGCAAATCAGCGGCGATAATCAACACCACGGTATTGTCCATATTGCTGGCTTGCTGATTAAACTTACGCGTGGAAATCGCACACACCGGAGTATCCAAGCTTGGCACGATGTTTAATACTTTCTTTTTACCGGCATAATTGGCCAGCGTGACATCTTGCAGATCACGATTGACTAAAGAAAAAGCAGGCGCTTTTTGTCCAACTTTGGGAAAAGTGCCTTCAAGTTTGATCGGCTTTCCTTTTAAAGTAACCATAGTTTTTTCCTCTCAAATGAATTTAAATAATGTTTTAACCAAGCGCATGTTTCAATGCGCCGGCATAATTTTGTAAGTCGGCTGCCGTTTTCGTTTCAGTCGCACAAACCAGCAAAGCGTTGCCTAATTCAGGATAATGCGCATGCAAATCAAATCCGCCCAGAATACCTTTCTGTTTCAGCTTGGCTAACACTTCAGCAGTCGGCTTTGGCAGAGTCAGTACGGTTTCGTGGAATGTCGGTCCGCTGAATGTTCTTTTCACGCCACCGGTTTTTTCCAATTGTTCAACCAGGTCCAGTGTATTGGCGTGCGACTGTGCGGCGATACGGCGCAATCCTTCAGGACCGGTCAACGCCATATAAATCGTGGCCGCGGTCACCATCAAACCTTGGTTGGTACAAATATTGGAGGTCGCTTTGGAGCGGCGGATATGCTGTTCACGTGCTTGCAAAGTCAGCACAAACCCTTCTTTACCATCCAAATCGGTAGTGCGGCCGATGATACGGCCCGGCATTTGGCGAACCAGCTCATTCTTGCACGCCATGAAACCAAAGTAAGGACCGCCGCTAGAGAGCGGGATACCCAATGGCTGGCCTTCGCCCACGGCAATATCGGCACCTTTGCTGCCCCATTCGCCGGGTGGCGTCAATAACGCCAGCGCGGTCGGATTGACGACGCCAATCGCAAATGCACCTTTGCTCTGCGCCCAATCAGTCAGGGCATCGACTTGTTCCAGCACACCGAAGAAATTCGGCTGTGGAATCACCAGTGCGGCAAAATCGCCAAAATCCGTTTTCGCCAGTGATGCCGGATCAACTTGACCGGTTTTGGTATCGAACGGCAGCTCCACTACTTCAATCTTTTGATTGCTGACAATCGCACGTACAACCTGACGGTAAACCGGATGCACGGTTTTCGGAATCAGGATACGGCGCGATGTTTTATGCGAACGCACCGCCATCAAAGCCGCTTCCGCCAGCGCCGTGGCACCATCGTACATACTCGCGTTGGAGACATCCATACCGGTCAGCGAAGCCATCATCGACTGATATTCATACAGCAACTGCAATGTGCCTTGACTGGCTTCCGCTTGATACGGCGTATACGAAGAATAAAATTCGCCGCGCGTGGTGATCTGCCATACAGCAGCCGGAATGTGGTGCTCATACGCACCAGCGCCGATGTAATTCTGGTAGAAACCATCCTGGTTCGCGCGTTCCATCATCAGACGCGTGATTTCCAGTTCGCTGAGGCCGGACGGAACACCGGTGAGCTCGCCGCTGACGAGTTCATCGGGAATTTCGTCAAACAGATCTTCAATTGACTTCGCGCCTATGCTGGCAAGCATCTCGGCAATATCTTCTTCGGTATGTGGAATAAACGGCATGATTTATCTTAAAAACTTAAAGTAATGGGAAATTAAAAAGCGAGAAACGCAACCAATCTTAGTGATCTTCGTTTTCCACTAATTCGGTGTAAGCCGCGGCATCCAGCAGTCCATCGATCTCGGCGGGATTGCTGGGTTTCATTTTAAACAGCCAGGAAGAAAATGCATCTTCGTTGATTTTTCCCGGCTCATCGACTAGCGGAGCATTCACCTCGGTCACTTCACCGGAAATCGGTGAATACACATCGGCAGCTGCTTTGACGGATTCCGCCACGGCACATTCTTCTTTTTGTTTGAGTTTGCGTCCGACATCCGGCAATTCGATAAACACCATATCGCCGAGCAATTCCTGCGCATGATGGGTAATCCCAACAGTTACCGTGCCGTCGGCTTCAGATCTCACCCACTCGTGGGATTTACTATATTTCAAATTGGTTGGAATACTCATTTTTTCACTCCAGATAAAAGTAATATTTTTGTTACAGTTTTTATTAAATCAGCACTTTTCCGTTACGCACGAACGGGTATTTTACCACCTTGGCACGCAGTTTCTTATCACGCACGATGACATCGACTTCGTCGCCGACGGCTATTTGCACCGGGACACGCGCCAAGGCAATCGATTGATTCATCGTTGGTGAAAAACCGCCGCTGGTGATTTCGCCCTTGTATTCGGCACCGTCTTTTTGACCAACCACTTCCTGGTGGCTACGCAATACGCCACGATCAATCAGTACCAATCCGACCAATTGGTGCGTCACAGCAGTATCCAGCAATGCCTGCTTACCAATGAAATCGCGCTCGCTTTTCAGATCAACCGTCCAGGCCAGACCGGATTCCAACGGATGCTTGGTTTCGTCCATATCCTGACCGTATAAATTCATCCCCGCTTCAAGCCGCAATGTATCGCGCGCGCCCAGTCCGGCAGGAGCAACACCAGCGGCATGCAATGCTTTCCAGAACACCGACGCATCGGCGGCAGGCAGAATGATCTCAAAACCATCTTCACCGGTATAGCCGGTACGTGCAATGAAATATTGTCCCACGACGGCGGATTGAAACTGCTTCAATTCCTCCGTCACCGCTTGCGAACCGGGGATCACTTGCCAGACTTTGGCACGGGCATTGGGGCCTTGAACCGCCACCATGGCCATATCGCGCCGCGGAGTAATTTCCAAATGAGGCGCCAGCGCATCACGTTGTTTGAGCATCCAAGCTACATCTTTGTCAGCCGTGCCCGCGTTGACCACAATGCGGAACCAAGTTTCAGATAAAAAGTAAATGATCAGATCATCGATAATGCCGGCCTGTGGGGTCAGCATACAGGAATACAGCGCTTTACCCGGAACGGTCAGTTTATCGACGTTATTAGCGACCAATTGACGCAGAAAGCCACGCACATTATCGCCTTTGATATCGACCGGCAGCATGTGAGAAACATCGAACATGCCCGCATCCTGGCGCACTTTATGGTGTTCATCCAACTGCGAGCCGTAATGCAGCGGCATATCCCAGCCGCCAAAATCCACCATTTTGGCGTTCATATCGCGGTGGGTTTGATTCAGGGGTGTCATTTTCAGCACGGTTTTTCTCCCAAAAATATAGAGCCATTCAAAGTGAATGACTTCGTGCCCCTCTGTCCTTTTTACCTGAGAGATTGACAGAATTGAATCCGCATGCCCCTTCGGTGGCCGGAACCAGTTCCGGCACTCTCCAGATCGCCTGTCGCAAGCAGTTCTCAAGGAACAAACGGGGTTTGACCCTGCCTGAGCGATTCCGGGGAGGTTACGCCTTCGGCGGCGCTAATGACTAGCGCACTCTTCTGCTTGGATTGATTTGGCAAAGTGCGAACTATACCTGACGAACAAGGGTTTATACAAGCGATTGCAGTGAATTTTGCTGATCGCAAGTTATCGCACATCAGTGGCTGTGACTACGCTTGGAATGGAAATAACTGCCTGAAAAATACCAGTCAGGTAACTGGATGAAAAACATCGAACCGGATTCAATTAATTGGAATCTTTTTGCTCGACTGCATCAATCCAGGATTGAACCAAAGCTATTTTGTCTTTTGCATCTAGCTGCTGAAATAGCGCCAAAGATTGTTTCCAGTATTTGAGCGCGCGATCCAGATCACCACGCGTTCGGTAGACGTTTCCCAGGTTGCAGTATTGAGTAGCCATACCTTCCTTGCGCCCCAGTTCTTCGTTGATCGCCAGCGCTTTCTCATAATATTCGACGGTATGGGTCAACTCGCCACGGATCCAGTAGACATTCCCCAAGTTGCCGTAAGTGCTGGCCATGCCTTCTTTGTAACCCAGTTCTTGGCTGATCGCTAGCGTTTTCTCAAAAAATTCGATGGCACGGTCGAAATTGCCGCGGATTTCATAGACGATCCCTAGGTTGCCGTAGGCAACGGCCATACCTTCCTTGTTCCCCAGCTCCTGGTTGATCCTCAGTGATTTTTCATAATACTCGATGGCGCGATCCAGATCGCCGCGGATCTGGTAGACGTTTCCCAGGTTGCCATAGGCGCTAGCCATGCTTTCCTTGTTCCCAAGCTCCTGGTTGATACTCAGCGCTTTTTCATAATAACCGATGGCGCGGTCCAGTTCACCGCGGATCCGATAGACAATTCCCAAGTTGCCATACTGATTGGCCATACCTTGCTTGCGTCCCAGTTCCTGGTTGATCGCCAGTGCTTTTTCATAATACTCGACGGCACGGATCAACTTGCCATGGATCCGGTCGACGTTCCCCAAGTTGCCATAAGTACTGGCCATACCCTCCTTGCACCCCAGTCTCTGGTTGATCTCCAGTGCTTTTTCATGATATTCGACGGCTCGATCCAGATCACCGCGGGTCTGGTAAACGTTTCCCAGGTTGCCGTAGGCAACAGCTTCACCTGCGCGGTTAAGTTGCAGCAAGGACAATTTTTGCACAGTCGCATAAGCGTTTTCGGCATTGCCAAGCTCACCGATTCTTCGATAAAGATGACCGAGGTTATTCCAGCCATCCCAATTGTCTGGATCGAGTTCGGTGCTGCGCTTATAGGCATTAAAGGCTTTTTGCGTGTCGTGCAGATAAGCAAGAGAGCCTAAATGTCGCAGTGCTTCGGCTTCCTTAATATTTGCTTCTTTACCTGCCTGCCTTGCTTCCTCGGCCACACTGGCAAAAATGGCTTCCGCCTGAGTGGTATCACCTTGAGCCAGCCGATCGAATGCTTGCTGAATATTGCACTTCGGGGCATTTTGTTGGGTCAGTGCTTGGATCGTTTCCTGCAATGATTTGATGACCTGCGCATCTTTCTCACCTTTCTCGGTAGCCAGTTTCTCGGCCAGTTTCATCGCATCCTCTACGCTGTATCCATAGTGATTATGCGTATCACCAAACTGTTGATTAACCGCCGCATGACCATTTGCCGTAACGGGTGCGATAATTTGCTTACCGGAATTTGGTGAATTCTGATCCTGGATTCCTGCCGATGAATTGCTGTCTTGTTTTTTCTTCCAAACCCATACAGCCCATATTCCACTGGCTATTAGGCCAATGGAAGCAATGGCGTTTTTATGCTGATCCAACCATTCGATGATTTGAGCAATATCCATTGATCAAAAGTGAAACGAGTTTTTCACAATGAAACTGTTACAACAATTACAGCAATCACGGGAACGGTTCACCGTCCCACCCCGTTTCACTTCCCTTAACCACCACTGACGTGCTCGAATCCGACGCTTTCAGCAGCACCGAATGATTCGCATCGACGGTCAGCATCATGCCGTGGTTGATCATGACGCTGGCGGGTTGCGGTAGCTGGCAGTTTCGTTCGCTTTGCAAATCTTCGGAAACATTGCAGACGGCGTCGTACAGTTGCCGAACCATCGCGATTTCGCTATCGGGAATCGTTGCATCGCGCGATGATGGGCTTTTGTTGCGGCCGCCGGTCAAACTTCGGAAATAACCCAGTTCGCGCGAAGTTGCAGTATCGTCGATTTCGACACGGTAGACAGTACTGCGACCGTTGGACGCGGGTTCGCTTTTGGTATACAGCGAAGAATTGACTTGGGTATAACCTTGCACTTGTAAAATGTCAGAAATCTTTTCCGCAGGCGTGGCAAGCGAAACACCGGCAATTTCAATCGCCGTCAGCGGATGTTTTTGCGAGCCTGTGGCAAATGCAAGGCCTTGTGTTGCCATCAGGAGAATCGCCGAAAAACTCCAGATCCCGGCGCGTGTTCTCCAATACGCAGGCCTTGAATTGTGTACACATGGATTGTTCATCTTTACCTCCGGTTAATCGTCAATGCGCATGCTCCCCCGGTGGCGGCATGATTTCACCTTCCTGGTTCAGTTGTGTCAATTGCAGCGTCAAGGCACCGACATTCTGCCAGCCAAAACCTTCAAACTGCGCCACCCAGCGGGCACGCAGGTAGCCGAAGCGGTCGGTGACGAATTCCATATGTTGCGGGAACATGCCTTTGCCCGATAAATCCGGCACGACCCGAACGCGCCGGTACCACCAGTAGGTGTCCTTGATTTCCTGCCAGCCTTCGGTGACGATCGGGAATGGCGCGATTTCGGTGATCTGCTGCAATTGCGCATCGGTCAGCGGATGAATTGGCACTGCCAGTATTTCAGTGTTGAGATCGCGAATCCGGTCATAAGATGCCGCCAGCTGGAAAAAACGTTCTTTCGCTTGTGGCCAGGCGAACAATACCATCAGCACGTTTTTTTGCAGGCGAAAATCCTTCAGATTGCCGCTGGAGCCGTCGCTGGCGGTGTAGTTAAACACGGGCGAGGCGATCGCGGGGGTTTCCGGCACGATCATGCTGCCGAGCAAGCGCGCATCGAAACCGCGCGACATGGCGTGCAGAAAATTGATCAGATCCCAGCGTTCTTCTTCCGACAACTTATCCGCGTATCCCGGCATTTCAGTGCCTGGGATGCCGGACGATAGTTGGTGGAAAACGTTACCCACCGTGTATTTCGCCGTATGTTCCTGGGTGAGCAGATCGGTCGGATCGCGCACGTCGGGATCGGGGGAAGGTTTGGTTCCCTTACCTTGCGGGCCGTGGCAGTTGACACAATTTTCCGCGTACAGATGCGCACCGGCGACGATGGAAATCGCATCAATCGGTACCGTCGGTTTTTTATAGGTTTCCGGAAACGCTTCGACGGCCAGCGGCGGCAGCGCCAGCGCCATCGAACTGATGCCCAGCACGCCGGGCACCAGAATCTTCACCACGCGGCTCCAGTGCAACCGGATGCCGAGCCAAATCGTGCCAAGCGCAATCACAAACAGCACAATGCCCGACCACACTTTATCCTGCACATCTGGCTGATCCCAGGTCGCATCGATCGAAAAACGGAACGGGTACGGCCAGTTCTCGACCATCGCGTGCTTAGCCGGCAATGTATTTGCCAGAACGGTGGCGAACAACACTAGCAGCAACGCCAGCACGAATTCGATGCGCACCCATTGCGTCAAATGCGCAGTGCTGTCACAGCTTTGTTCGTTTTGGCTCCGTTCCAGCAGCGGCAACCAGCGATTGCGCGCTTGGTAGGCGATCACCAGAATGACCGCCAGAATGGTCAGTTTGAAATTCAGCAGCCAGCCGTAAGCGCTAGCAACCAAGGCATAGTATTTTTCGTCCACCAGCCGGTCTGTGACAATCACGCCGGTAATCATCAGCAAAAGCATGACAGGTAACGCGATCGCGGAAAATTTTTTCAGGTAGCCAACGGCTGTTTGCAGCGCGGTAAAACCCATTTCCTTGCGCAGATTCAACAAAATCAGCAAAAAGGCCGGCAGCGCGCCAAACCAGATTCCCGCCAGCAGGATGTGAATGGCGTACGGTGCGATGGCGGTGAACGACATTTCATCGGCGCTGGAATGGCTCATCAACGTGCCCGCGATCAACGGCAACGCCGCGAGTACAGCCCATAGTGCATAGTGACCACGCGTGCGGCTGGAAGATTGCATTTTTACCACCGCGCAAAACATCAGCACCGCGAATAACATCCGCGCCGCCCAGATATGACCGATCTGTGTTTGTTGCACGACCTCCATCCAAACCACGGGATTCCATGCATTCGTGACATCCCCGGTGGCGTCGCTGGTAGTCGTCGCCAAAATGCCGATGAGTCCGGCGACGATAATGCCCGCAAGCCAGGGAAATATCTTCTCCAACCGCATTATCCAAGGCGTCTCCAGAATACTTTTTTGCTGCCAGATAATGGCGAGGAAAACACAGCTTCCAAATAGGATCAAGTTGGCGGTCAGTTGCGACCACCGGGCAAATGCAGCAATGATTTCAATCATGGTTTTACGATAGGAATGTAATGGTTACTTTGACAACACTTGCGCCGTTGGTTGCAACCGGTTATCCGGCTTAGCAGATAATTCTGAAATTCAGACTCGGGAGCGCTGTTGCGGTGTATTTTACTGTACAAAAACGGCATAGCCTAGCGCTGCATTGCGGTATCACAGCAAGTCTCGGATAGAAGCCAATCAACGGCTTATGTAATCCAGTTGGATGGAATGCCGCGAAGGCACTTTTTGAGAAATACGCTACGGTGCGGAAATCCGCATGACTTTGCCAGCTTGCTCGATACGGAAATTCCGCAGCACATTCATACCCAGCAACGCATCTCCGGGCATATTGGGCATCACCATCACATCAACCTGCGTGAACCGGAATGATCCGAATGTGAGTTCCGGCACCTTTGCAGCGCATGCGTCGACTTGACCGTTGGCTGTGGTAACCTGGCGCGGCGTGCATTTCCGGATACCTGCCTGAGCCGCGATGCCGGAAGAAATCGACACGATGGTTGCGCCCGTGTCGATCATAAACACGACGGGAGTGCCATTTATGGTTCCGGAACTGAAATAATGGCCATCCCGTGTCTGCTTCAGCTCCATTTTTCCGGAGCCGATGACCTCAGCAGGTTGATGAACCTCCTGCACACTGCCCGGTTGCGATTGACTATAAGCGAGCGCCAATTGAATTGGCCGCAGACCGGAACCGCTGAATTGCATTGATGTCGTGGAACCCGCATCAACCGAGATACCGCCAGCAACGGAAACGATTGCGCCGTCGGTAAACCCCGTTGCCAAATTACACCAATCCGATCCGACCAGAACTTGCATTCCGTATTTGCCAACCGGCACGCTGAGTTGATGGCTATTACCTGCATGAATGGATAACGCGAGCAGTTGCTGAATACCTGCGGGATCGGATAGTACCGCCACCATCGGATGATCGTAGTCATTTTGGATTTCCAATCCGGCATAAAGCACATCGGTGCGTTTCATGACCGAGGGATCAATCAAATAAGCGGCTCCGTGTTGCGGCAATGCTCCACAGCCGGTTGGTCCGGTGATCGTAACCAGGGAATTGCTGGCAGGTTGGGCATAAGGCTGATTGAATGATTGGAAATACTGAAGGACGATGAGCAAGGTCAGCGCCAGAACAGTCCAGCAAAAAATATCCCGGATAACAGTTTTCCACGGCCACTGCGTAAAATGGCTTGCAGCGGCTTTTTGTTCCGTAGGCCGTGTCATTTCTTTATCACGTTTCCGGTTGAAATAATCTCGATCCTGGATGCTCATTTAATTTTTCGTGTAACCATATCCGTAGGCGGGAGAAATCGGCAGTACCCGGTTTGTTCAAAGGAAGTTCTATCAATCAGAACTGATATTTCTACGGATGCGGGTACTTCAACTTGAGAAAATAAGCTGTGCGGTTTTTCCGGACTTCCTCGTGGCAACGAGAATCTTGAATATTCAGGATTCATTCAGCTCGCAATCCATACTATGCCTCAAAAGAACCTGCGAAACATGAATATGAAAAATCTCGGCTGGATATATTGGATGATTGGTTTGCTGGCACTGACGGCACACGATGCCGTTTTGGCGCGCGGAGGACATGGGCATGGACACGGTCATCATGGTCACGGCCATTTTAGTTTCGGCATCAATGTCGGCGGATTTAATCCCGGTTTCTACGGCCCCGGCTTCTATCCATACGGTTCTTATGCTTTCCCCGGCCCCTACTTCGCCCCGCCTCGTTACCGGTACTCACCCAGTCCGGTAGTATCGGTAACGCCGCCTGTTTATATTCAGCGCGAACAATCGAGAGCGGCTCAACCGCAAGCGGGTTATTGGCACTACTGCCGGAGTCCTGAAGGCTATTATCCCACTGTTAAGAATTGTCCGGACGGTTGGATACCAGTCGCCCCGCAATCACCGGCACCCTAATGTAAAGAGGCACAACATGTTAATCCTAAGAAATCTAATGATCGCAACGCTGGCCGTCTGGCTGACCGCTTGCGCTCATCTGCCAACCGGCCCAAGCGTAATGGCATTGCCAGGCTCCGGAAAAAACTTCGATCAGTTTCGTTCGGATGAATTGGTATGTAAACAGTATGCTTACGAACAGATCGATGGCAACACACCCCGGCAAGCATCGCGGATGAGCGGTATGCAGAGCGCAACTTTGGGTGCCGGGCTGGGAGCCGCTGCCGGTGCAGCATTGGGAGGTGGTCACGGTGCAGCCGTTGGTGCCGGGATCGGTCTGCTATTCGGTAGTTTAATGGGATCAAACACGGCGGCAGCTTCCGGCTATTCCAGCCAGCAGCGCTATGACAACAGTTATGTTCAGTGCATGTACGCCATGGGGCATCGTGTTCCCGTCGACGGAAGAATTTCTGCTAACCCATCGGGGGGAAATATTGTGAACAGGAAACCGGTTACACGATCTGATCAGTTCATACCTCCACCACCGCCGCCAGGCAATCCGCCGCCACCGCCTCCACGTTAGTGCCACCTTTTATAATCAGTGGCTTGTCATCGACCTCCTGACAAGCCACTGATCTTTTCTCCCTTATGGTGCTGTGATTGCTGCTAAGGCGAACTTCCCGGTTTAGTACAAAATCGGTGCTTCTACGGTTGTAAAGCTTTTTATCGAACGGAATAATAACAAAGGCTGCTATCAGCTCTCCAGTTGACGCCGTTTCAACAACTTGTCGGTAAAGAATGCGAGCAACAAAAAGGTGATGATATAAGGTATAGATTTCAAGAACAGATCTTGATAATTGGTTACCTGTATCCGTAATGGATATTCGTAGTGCAACGGCGGCACGCCTTCACCCGTAACGAACAACGTATATTGCCCTGGATCCAGATTGAATTCCCCTTTAATGGTGCCATTCGAATGATTGGTAGAATACAGGGTTGTTACGGTATCGCTTAAAGCTTGCCCGGTGCCTCTGACGATTTTAACGGCAATCGGCATGTCACGCAGCGCTTGATCGACCAAATCCAGAACCCACAACGTTTCACCTTCTTTAGGAATCTCAGTACAGTACTCAGCTTCCGGATCGTATTGCGGCTGGTAAGTGCTCAGATGCACCATACTACCGGACACATTACGCATACAAATATCGGCCTCCAAATTTACTTTTCCATGCGCAGCGGCTAAGCCGGAATATAACGCTACTGATAGTAGCGCTGCTGAAGCCCATATTTTTATAACTTGTTTGATCATATAAACCTCCTCTACTTTTTGACCCACACCAGTGAACTACAGCTCGTTTTTTATTCCCGCAGTCTGCTATAAGCAGAGCCGCGGGAGAGGTTGCACTAACTACCTAGTACTCAGGTTGGATCAAGGAACGATCCGGTTGTTCAGAATTTCTTTACTTTGACCATTCCAGATTACATCGGTCAGGTTTGAGTAACGGGTGATGATTTGTGCTGCAATACCACCCGAGAATAAACCTGCCCAGCCCAGAATCACAAAGCCCCAGTGCAGCGGTGCGCTGAACAGTTCTTCCATGAACCAGAATGCATGACCCCATTCGTTCAAGCCTACGTTTGGCAGAATCATCAGCGGGCCGGCAATTGCCATAACCAGCGGGAACGATGTGCCGCGGCTGTACAGTGGCAGACGGGTCATTGCGTACAGGTATGACGCTACGCCACACACGATGTACATTGGGAATGAACCGTAGAACACCACTACGTGACTTGGCGTGAAGCTGGTGTCACGAATAATCACTTGGTGCCATGATGCGTCTTGTTCGGTGAAGAAGCTGCCGCCCCAGTAAACACCAAACAGATATACGCCCAGCCACATCATCCAGTAGAAATAACGTTTGATTTCCAGCTTGGTGTCTAAGTTGTCCAGTTGTTCTTTGGTGTCACGGGTTTTCAGTATCCAACCCCAGGTTACTAATGCAAACAAAGGCATCAGGGTCATGTGTACGCGCCACAGGCCCATCCATACTTTGTCAAATTCCGGTTCCATCGAGTCCATACCGTGTGAGTATGCAAACGTTCTTTGGTACCAGATCCAGAATATCGCTACCAACAGCATTGTTAACATGCCCAGTTTGTAGTACTTAGAGTCGTACCACAGTGACATGTCATAGCTTGCGCTTGATGCACTTGACGTGCCGTAAGTTGTTGCCATGTTTCTACCTCCTAACTGTTAATCAAAACTACTTCTCGTTCTTTTACTCTTCTACTTCTAATACTAATTAATTAGTACTGCTTTTATCTCGGCAGTTAAATTAACCTATTTTTACCCTTAATTTAACCACGCCTCTCAGGCTAGTCGACCTTACCCCTCAAAGTCAAGTCATTTGTCATAAAATCTCCTTCTCTATCTCAGGGATTTTTACTCATAACTTGCCCGATTCTACTTCGTATACAAATACTAAGAAAACACTCTTTATGCATATTCAAAATAAATCCTGCCCTACTTACTAAACTCAATGGAAGATTAGAATTACATTCTCACTCGCCAAATTAGGTTACTTAATTTTGCTGCAAAGTATAGTTACGTATTATGCTCAATAAACCCTCTGCGGTAAATGGTTTAGTCAGATAATCGTTCGATCCTGCCATTCTGCCCCGTGCTTTATCAAATAATCCATCTTTGCTGGATAACATAATCACCGGCGTAGACTGATAAATTGGATTATTTTTTATTAACTTACATGCTTGATAACCATCCAGGCGTGGCATCGTAATATCCACAAAAATAATATCAGGCTGATTCTCAACAATCTTAGACATCGCATCGAAACCATCTTCAGCCAATATGACTTCACAACCAAATGGTCTTAAAAAAATTTCGGCACTTTTCCGAATCGTGTTACTGTCATCGATCACCATGACTTTAATACCTTTCAACACACCGGTATTATCCACCCGGACTCCTTATGAGAATTGACACATATATTCATAAACCCAGTCGATCATCATAAATTCTATTTCCGCCAGAATGCGGGTGTAAATATAGCAAGCACTGTGAAAAATTCCAATCTACCCAGCAACATGGCAAAGCTACATATCCATGTCTGAAAATCCGTTAGCGATGCATAAGTGGTTGCCGGTCCAATTTCCCCAAGACCCGGTCCTAAATTATTGATGCAAGCCACCGCGGCGGAAAAGGCCGTAATGACATCCAATCCGCTTAATGTGAGCATTAGCATCATCAACACGATACTCGCCGTATAAACAAACAGAAATACCAAAACTGCAAGAATGACCCGGCTTGCCAGCACACTTCTTCCCAGTTTCGCGGGTATCACCGCATTCGGATGCATAATCGTAATGATTTCACGATAAACCTGCTGATAAAGAATACGAGCCCGTATCATCTTAATGCCACCGCCAGTGGAACCTGAAGAAGTGCAGAATCCGGATAAAAATAACATCCATAGAGGAACGAATATCGGCCACAGATTATAGTCGGTGTTACTGTAGCCGGTCGTCGTTGCGACGGACACGATATTGAATGCGGCGTAACGCAAGGCTATTAGCGGTTCGGAATAAACACCGGTTAACCAAAGATAAAATGTCAATCCGGCGCAACTGAGAAAAAGGATCATGACATACCAGCTAACTTCAGAATCATAGCGATAAGGAGTGAAGCTTTTTGCGCGCCAAACCAGAAAATGGGTCGCAAAATTTATCCCGGCAATTAGCATAAAGACCATTGCAACCGATTCGATGAGCGGAGAATCCCAATAAGCATAACTTGCATCATGCGATGAAAAACCGCCCAACCCTAAAGTCGTAAAAGCGTGCATGACCGCATCAAACCAATCCATGCCCGCCCACTTGTAAGCAAAAACGCACACCAAGGTCAAACTCGCGTAGATCGACCACAATCCTTTGGCCGTCTCGGCGATGCGCGGCGTCAGTTTGTTTTCTTTCATGGGACCCGGTATTTCGGCATTGAGCAATTGCCGGCCGCCGACACCCAGCAGCGGCAAGATCGCCACCGCCAGCACAATCAGCCCCATACCTCCAAGCCACACGATTTCGCCGCGCCATAAGTTGATGGACGGCGGCAACGCATCCAATCCCGACAATACCGTACCGCCGGTAGCGGTTAATCCCGAAACAGCTTCAAAATAAGCCATACTGAGATTAAGTTCGGGCAAATAGAGCAATAATGGCAGCATAGCAAAAGCCGGCAACCCGGACCACACCATGACCACCAGCAAAAAGCCATCGCGTGTCTGCAATTCACGTTGATAACGGCGTGTCGCGAGCCACATGACCAAACCGCTACCCAGGGTAATCACAATAGACTCGCCAAAAACAAAATGCGCACCGTCATCGGTCCATAGCGCCAAACCAAATGGAACCAGCATGGTCAGTCCGAATACCAGGACCATCTTGCCCAGCACATTAACAACTATAAGCAACCGATTCATGGAATGATGTACTACAGAAAACCAACATTAACCTGAAATAGTTTTTCCACTTCGCGGATCATCTTCCGGTTGACCACAAATAGAATCACATGATCTTCCGATTCGATGACCGTATCGTGATGCGCAATGATGACGCGTATCGAGTGACTCAAATCAGCTAGATTTTTTTCTAGCTCTGCTGAGCTCAAACTCTCACCGAATAATCCTTCGGTTCTCGGCAAACCGCGCACAATCGCACCAATCGTTGCACCTTTGGGCAGTTTGATTTCTTCAATCTTGCGCCCGACCACACTAGACGATCTGGCATCGCCATGCGCAACCAATTCCAGTGCCTCCGCCGCACCGCGCCGCAGGCTGTGCACAGCGACAACATCGCCGTGCCGGACATAAGCCAGCAATGAACCGATCGTCACTTGCGCTGGCGAGATCGCGATATCAATACGGCTGCCTTGCACCAAATCCACGTAAGCGCGGCGATTGATCAGCGCAATCACTTTATGCGCCCCCATCCGTTTCGCCAGCAGTGCCGCCATAATGTTGTTCTCTTCGTCATTTGTCAGCGCGCAAAACAAATCCATCTCGGCAACGCTCTCACTCTCCAGCAAGGTTTCATCCGTTGCATCGCCGTGCAGCACCAGCGCATTGCTCAATTCACCAGCCAAGCGCTCACAAGCTTGGTAATTGCGTTCTATGATCCTGACCTGATAATCTTTTTCCAATGTCATGGCCAGACGCCTGCCGATTTTTCCGCCACCGGCGATCATCACATGCTTGACCGGCCTGTCCATTTTGCGCAATTCACGCATGACGGTGCGAATGTCTTCGGCTGCGGCAATGAAAAATACTTCATCTTCCGCTTCGATGATGGTGTCGCCTTCCGGAATGATCGGCCGGTCTTGACGGAAAATAGCCGCCACGCGGGTATCCACATTGGGCACATGCTTGCGCAATTGCTGTAATTCCTGTCCGACCAGCGAACCGCCTTTTAATGCGCGCACCGCCACCAAGCTTACTTTTCTTGATGCGAAATCCAGCACCTGCAAGGCTTCGGGAAACTCAACGAGTTTCTCAATATATTCAGTCAGAATCTGTTCCGGAGAAATCGCAAAATCGACACAGAAATTCTCGGTCGAAAAAATTTCCGGATGCGCCAAGTACTCCGTAGAACGAATCCGGGCAATTTTAGTCGGCGTGTTAAACAGTGTGGCGGCAAGCTTACACGCCACCAAATTGGTTTCATCGTGTTCGGTGACCGCCAGTACCATATCCGCATCATGCGCCCCGGCATTGACGAGTACCGACGGATGCGAAGCGTTACCAGTGACGGTGCGCAAATCCAAGCGATCCTGCAATAACGCCAAACGCTTGGGATCGACATCGACCATGGTAATGTCGTTGGCTTCGCTCACCAAGCTCTCAGCCACCGATGAACCGACTTGACCCGCACCCAGAATAATGATTTTCACTTGAATAACCTATTCTTTCCGGTTCTCGCGCACCCAGTCGCGCCATTGCGCAAATAACCCAGGATCCAGCGCCGCTATCACGGATCGCGTCCACGGCGATCCTGCCCAGTAATCATCCTGCTCGAAGCCGCACATATGTCCGCCCGCTTCCGCCAAAATCAATGAACCGGCGCCGTAATCCCACGGCTTCTGTCCGCCGTGCAGATACAAATCAAAATAACCAGCGGCGGTATAGCACCATTCCAGCGCGCACGCACCGAAGTTACGCTGCGAAGCAAACGGTGGAAAGGCAGCCACTCTGGCCGCGAATTTCCGATCCAGCCGTTTTAAATCGACATTGGCCATGGCGCCCGATAATGCCGGTATATAAGTCTTCAGCGGCAACGCGATGCCATTCAAAAAAGCGCCGCCGCCTTTGGTGGCATAAAACATCTCATCCGTCACCGGATTGTAAATCACGCCCAGCACACTCTTGCCTTGCTCCATGAACGCCACCGAAATGGCGAAATACGGTAATCCATTGAGAAAATTGGATGTGCCATCGATCGGGTCAATGCTCCACAAACCGGATTGTCCCTTGATCCACTGCGCTTCCTGCTCCTGCTTTGTCATTTCCTCGCCCATCGCGGCGGCTGGATGAATTCTCTGCAACTTTTCCAGCAGTGCATTCTGTGCCGCAACATCCGCTTCGGTAAAAAAGCTGCCATCCGCTTTAATCTGACGGTCGACTTGCAGGTAACGCGGCATGATGACTTGCTGCGCGACTTCTCTTACCGCCCCAATCACTTCCTCTAACACGTTTACTCCGACCGCCATTTGATCGAACAGCCGATGCTGGGGATTTGTTCCGCCGGACCGCGGCCGGTTTTGGCGACTTGCAGCATGGCTTCAAACAAATCGCGCCGCACATCGGCAGGTGCTGCTTCTTTCCGCGAGGCATCCAGCCGTCCGCGGTATTGCAATTCCAGTTTGTTGTTGAAACCGAAAAAATCAGGCGTGCACACCGCGCCATATTTTTTGGCGATTTCCTGCGTTTCGTCCCACACGTACGGGAAAGGATAATTTAACTGTTTCGCCACCAGCGCCATATTCTCAAACGAATCCTCCGGATAATCAGCCGGATCGTTCGACATGATGGCAATCGCATTCATGCCGTGCGGTTTCAGCTCGTTCACATCGCGAATGATACGATCCTGCACCGCTTTCACGTACGGGCAATGATTGCAGATAAACATCACCAGCAGACCGTTCTCCCCTTTTGCGGAAGCCAGGTTATAGCGCTTGCCGTCGACGCCCAACAAATCAAAATCAACCGCTTTCCAGCCAAAATCACAAACTGGTGTTTCCAAACTTGCCATATTCTTTTCTCCTACTATCGATAATAATCTTGAAAACCGCTTCTCCAGCGCCGCCGCGTTCACCCACTGAAACAGCGGTCAGACAATGAATGCCGGATAAATAACGTGCTATATTATCATGAGTCCATTTATCGAATTGCTACTTACCCCAGCCAGCCCCCATCATGCATGCGCGCTTCTACCATCCCGAAGAAATCACTGCCGGAACAGTTATCGAATTATCGGCTGAGAACAAACACCATGCCGCACGGGTATTGCGGCTGAAAGAGGGTGATGCGGTCACGTTGTTCAATGGACAGGGCGGTGAATTCTCCGCGCACATCACCAGCATCACCAAATCCGGCACAACCGTCCGGGTCGATGCCTATCATGCGATAGATCGGGAATCGCCGCTGTCGATTGAGCTGGCCCAGGCAGTCTGTGTCAATGAAAAAATGGATTGGATCATACAAAAAGCAGTGGAATTGGGCGTAACGCGCATTCAACCCGTGACCACGGCGCGCAGTATCGTTCATCTGTCCGGCGAGCGTGCTGACAAACGTCAGCAACACTGGCAAAAAATCGTCATCTCCGCGTGCGAGCAATGTGGCAGAAATCATGTACCACAAGTACTGCCGCTAATTTCGCTGCCGGAATGGCTGAGCCGGAAAAAATCCGGCCGGTCGCCTCATGATATTTGCTTTATGTTATCCACGACAGCCACGCAAAGTTTGAAAGAGATTCCCAAACCACCTGCCGATGCCAATCTGGCGCTCGTGATCGGACCGGAAGGCGGGTTTACGCCGGAAGAAGAAGAAGCAGCTGTTTTACACACCAACTTCGTTCCGGTGCACCTGGGAAAACGCATCCTACGCACCGAAAGTGCGGCTTTGACGGCTATCGCCGCATTACAAACCCTGTGGGGCGATTTTTAATCGATCGCATGAACAAAAATCCGCTATCTTCACTCACCATGAACACACCTGCTGAATTCGTCGCCTGGTTCCGCTCGGTTGCTCCGTATATCAATGCGTTCAGAGGCAAAACCTTCGTCATTGGTTTCAGCGGCGAAATGGTCACGAACGCCACCTTTGTCGATTTTATCCACGACGTCAATCTGCTCGCCAGCCTGGGTGTTCGGCTGATATTGGTGCACGGCGCTCGTCCGCAGATTCAACTGCGCCTGGATGAATCGCAACTGGAAACGCAAACCGTCATGGGCATGCGCGTCACCGACCCCGCTGCGTTGCAGTGCGTCAAGGAATCGGTCGGGCGCGTACACCACGAGATCGCTGCATTGTTGTCGATGGGGTTGCCCAATTCGCCGATGGCCAATGCCGCCATCCGCGTGACCAGCGGAAATTTCGTCACCGCTTGTCCGCAGGGCGTGATTCAGGGCGTCGACTTGATGCATACCGGCAAAGTACGCAAGATCAACGCATCAGCGATTCATTCGCGCCTGGAGCAAGGCGATGTGGTGCTGATTTCGCCACTGGGTTACTCGCCCACCGGCGAGATTTTTAACTTGACGATGGAAAATGTGGCGACCGAAACCGCCATCGCGCTTCACGCCGAGAAACTGATTCTTCTGTTGGATAGCGCTGATACCTCAGTATTGCCGCGTGAACTCACCTTGCCGGAAAGCAAATTGCTACTAGAAAACAAAACACCGGCAACCGCAGCGCCGATACCGGATGCGATCCGGTCATCGCTGCAATACGCGACCAAAGCCTGTGAATTGGGTGTGACACGCGCGCATCTGGTCAGCCGGCATATCGACGGCGCCATCATCCAGGAACTGTTTACGCACGACGGCATCGGTTGCATGATTTCGCAGGAAACACTGCAAGCGCTGCGCAAAGCGCGCATCGACGATGTCGGCGGCATTCTGCAGCTGATCGAGCCACTCGAAGCCGAAGGCATTCTGGTCAGGCGTGGCCGTGAATTGCTGGAAATCGAAATCGACCGTTTTACCGTACTCGAGCACGACGGCGTCATCCTCGGCTGCGCCGCGCTGTATCCCTTCCCCGAAGAACACGCGTGCGAACTCGCCTGTCTGGCGATCCACCCGGATTATCGCGACCAAGGACACGGTGAACGCCTGCTCAAGCACATCGAAAACAAAACCATCGCGCAGGATATCCACAAACTGTTCGTTCTCACCACACATGCCACGCATTGGTTTATCGAACATGGCTTTAATCCCGCTACCCCGGCTGAATTACCCAAAGCCAAACAGAATTTATACAACTATCAGCGCCGCTCGAAAGTGCTAATCAAGCACTTATAATTTTCCATAGAAAATACGCTTCCGCTGTTTACTCAGTGAAACGAACGTTTCATAATGCCGGTCTTTCCTAAAAAGGAAACTCTGACCTTGTCTTTCGACAAGATCAGCACGAGACGCGATATGTGGTTCAGAGAATTTCCAATACTCTTTTACTGACTTGGAGCAAGGATACGAAATGGCAAGAATGGTGAAATGCATCAAACTAGGCCGCGAAGCCGAAGGCCTGGATTTTCAAACCTACCCCGGCGAATTGGGCAAGCGGATTTTTGAGAATGTTTCCAAAGAAGCCTGGGGGCAGTGGATCAAACACCAAACCACACTGGTTAACGAAAACCGTTTAAATCTCTCAGACGCCAAAGCACGTAAATACCTGGCGGAACAAATGGAAGCGCATTTTTTTGGGGAGGGTGCGGAACAGGCGGCGGGATATGTGCCTCCTAAAAGCGAATCATAGTAACTTACGTATCACCATTATTACAAAACTTATCGTTATTTCTCAAAATACTTCGAAACATGATGTAGAGATAAGTAGCATTTTCTCCAAGGGTAGACGATAAATTATGGAGCGCCACTAATCATGGTTTAAAAACTCCTCGATACACTTAACTCAATCAAAATTTTAGATATTCCAATCTTTAGCAAGAAGAATTGCATCAATATTATTTGCGTGCAATAAATCAAAAAACGGCAAAGAGTGAGCAGCACCGCATATAAAAAGAACTGGCCACATATTGAATTCCTGAAGTTGTTCAAGCCAATAGTGCTCACGGTCCCGCATAGATTTCTCGGTTCGTTGTTGGATAATAGACTCGGTGGTTCCTTCTAAAAAAGCCATAGCGCGAATGTCGTTCTCCTGAGAAATTCGAAGCACTGCACGTTTCTGACGGTCTGGATCACAATGTCTGTGCGGTATCGCGAGTTCACGCGCCATTATTTGAATGACTGATTCCTTTTTATCTTTCTCGTCTAGTGCTTCAGGATTATTTTCCTCGGCAAACGCAACAACTTTATAAGCTCGCGCTGTAGTCGCAACAAAAGCAATAAATTGCTGATGCTGTGAATCGGTAAAGTCTGGACTTTTCCACTGAAAACGATGATCAGTACCAAGAATTAGAGCGGTACGACTCATAATAAGCAAAATTCAAGACTTATGAAAATGCTATCAATACTATTTCGACTTGAATCCCATGATTGATAATGTAAACCGCGCAATCAATCATGGGAATATTGAATACTACTGGACTTTGACTACTTAATAACTGCGTTCAATTCGCCTTTAGCATAGCGATTTGCCATACTTTCCAGAGAAATCGGTTTGATTTTTCCGGCTTGTCCGGCGCAGCCGAAGGCTTCGAAGCGTGCTTTACAAATGTCTTTAGCAGCGGCAGTCGCTTCTTTCAGGAATTTGCGCGGGTCGAAATTGCTTTTGTCTTTTTCCAGGCTGCGGCGGATCGCACCCGTCATCGCTAGGCGAATATCGGTGTCAATATTGACTTTACGTACACCGTATTTGATCCCTTGTTGAATTTCTTCGACAGGTACACCGTAGGTTTCTTTGATGTCGCCGCCGAATTGACGGATGATTTCCAGCCATTCTTGCGGTACTGAGCTGGAGCCGTGCATGACCAGGTGAGTATTGGGAATGCGCGCATGAATTTGTTTGATGCGTTCGATCGCCAAAATATCGCCGGTGGGTTTGCGGGTAAATTTGTACGCGCCGTGTGAGGTTCCGATAGCGATTGCCAGTGCATCCACACCGGTTTTACGCACAAAGTCGGCGGCTTCTTCCGGATCGGTCAGCAATTGGTCATGCGATAAAACGCCTTCCGCTCCGTGACCGTCTTCGGCTTCCCCCATACCGGATTCGAGCGATCCCAGACAACCCAGTTCGCCTTCTACCGATACGCCGACGGAGTGCGCGATGTTAACGACGTCGGCAGTGACATTAACGTTGTATTCGTAGGTCGATGGTGTTTTTGCGTCTGCTTGTAATGAACCATCCATCATGACGCTTGAGAAACCGCTACGGATCGCATTGACACAAACGGAGGGCGATGCGCCATGATCCTGATGCATCACAATCGGTATATACGGATAGGATTCAACGGCGGCCTCAATCAAATGACGTAAAAATGCTTCACCGGCATATTTTCTCGCACCGGCGGAACCTTGCATGATGACCGGGCTGTTGCATTCATCTGCGGCTTGCATGATCGCCTGGATCTGTTCCAGATTGTTGACGTTGAAAGCCGGCAAACCGTAGCCGTTTTCCGCTGCGTGATCGAGTAGTTGTCTTAATGATACGAGTGCCATTTAGATCTCCTTATTGATTATCTTAAAAAATTCATAGCCATTAGTATAAGCAATTATTCTGTGTGAATACTGCTCGTTCTTTTTCCTAGTCTCAGCGTGTTTGTCCGGATTGCATTGCATTTGACCGGTCAGATTGCTTCAATGCCTTGCCTTGTTTTCCATTCGCCGACTTTAATGATTTTCATCGTATTGGTGCCACCGGTTTTGCCCACCGGCTCTCCGATCGTCATCACCATGATATCACCACTGCGCACCACGCCGCGGCTGAGTAATTCCTGCTCGGCCAGATTCAGAATTTCTTCCGGATCGTTGAGTCCCGCGCCGAATTCCACCGGATAAACACCTCTGAACAACGTCACCCTTCTGCGCGTTTCTTCATTGGGACTCAACGCAAAAATAGGCACTTTGGAACTCCTGCGCGACATCAGCAAGGCGGTTACACCGCTTTGCGTGAGTGCGGCGATAGCACGAATCTGCAAGCCGCTGGCAGTGTACATCGTGGCGCGCGCAATGGCTTCTTCGATGGTCGCCGGATTGATATTTTGCATCCGCCGGTCGGTGTTGACCAGATATTCCTTTTCCGCTTCCAAGCAAACTCTGGCCATCGCTTCAACCGCTTCCACCGGATATTCCCCGGCAGCGGATTCCGCCGACAACATGACCGCATCGGTACCGTCCAGCACCGCGTTAGCCACATCCGATACCTCCGCACGTGTTGGAATCGGATTGGTAATCATCGATTCCATCATTTGTGTGGCGGTTACCACGGTTTTATTGTTGGCGCGCGCGGAGCGGATCATTCGTTTTTGCAGCGCCGGAACGGCAGCATCGCCGACTTCAACCGCCAGATCACCGCGCGCTACCATAATGGCATCCGATGCTTCGAGAATATCGTCCAAAGCAAGAATAGCTTCGGAGCGCTCGATCTTGGCCATGATCATGCCTCGACCGCCTGCCTCGTGAAACAATGCACGCGCTTGGCGGATGTCGTCGCCTGAGCGGACAAACGATACGGCTAAGTAATCCGCGCCCAGTTCGGCGGCGGTTTTAATATCTTCCAGATCCTTACTGGTCAGCGCTGGCGCACCGAGTCCGCCACCCTTACGGTTAATGCCTTTATTGTTTGATAGTATGCCGCCCTGTTCGACCACGCAGAACACCTGATGACCTTTAACATGCGATACACCCAGCACAATACGGCCATCGTCCAACATCAAAGTCGCCCCGGTTTCCAGATCATTCGGCAGCTCTTTATAATCCAGACCGACTCTTTCCTGATTGCCTAATTCACAATTAGCATCCAGAATGAACTGATCACCGACTTCGAGCCTGATTTTACCGTGCTCAAATCTACCGACGCGTATTTTCGGCCCTTGCAGATCGGCCAGTACTCCGACTGTAAGACCAGCAGCTCGCGCCAGCGACCGTGTCATTTCGGCGAATTCGATATGCTGTTCGCGCGTGCCGTGCGAAAAATTGATCCGAACAACATCAACGCCGGCCCGGATTAAACGATCCAAGATTTTTGGATTTTTACAGGCGGGGCCCAGGGTCGCTACAATTTTTGTTCTTCGAATCATGTTTTTTCTGGTTGATTATTTGGCACGCATCTCCAATATTTCTACCGCTGGCAATTTTTTGCCTTCCAAGAATTCCAGGAATGCGCCACCTGCGGTTGAAATATAGGAAACTTTGTCGTAAATATCATACTTTTGAATAGCTGCAATGGTATCACCGCCGCCTGCTAACGTAAAAGCCTTCGTTTCTGCAATCGCACGCGCGATTTTTTCGGTTCCGGCACCAAATTGATCAAACTCAAACACGCCAACCGGGCCGTTCCACACCACCGTACCGGCTTTCATAATGATATCCACCAGTTCCTGCGCGCTTTTGGGACCGATATCAAAAATCATGTCATCATCCGCCACAGCGCCTGCATCTTTCAATACCGCAGGTTCATTGGCATCAAATTTTTTACCGGTCACGACATCGACCGCGATCGGAATCGACGCATTGCGTTTCGCCATTTTATCCATCAATGTTTTGGCTGTCGGGACCAGATCATCTTCACACAACGATTTGCCGACATTTTTGCCGGTTGCTTTCAGGAAGGTATTGGCAATACCGCCGCCGACCACCAGTTGATCGACTTTCTCGGACAATGATTCGAGCACGGTCAGCTTGGTGGAAACTTTCGAGCCGCCGACAATCGCCACCATCGGACGCGCTGGACTCAACAACGCTTTAGTCAGCGCATCCAGTTCTTCTGTCAGCAGGATACCGGCGCAAGCCACGGGAGCATATTTGGCGATGCCATGGGTCGAGGCTTCCGCGCGATGCGCGGTGCCGAATGCATCCATGACAAAGACATCGCATAATTTGGCATACTTTTGCGCCGTTTCCTCGACATTTTTCTTTTCGCCTTTATTGATGCGACAATTCTCCAGCACCACCAATTCTCCATCGGCTACATCAAATCCACCATCGACCCAATCCTTGATCAGGCGCACCGGTTTTCCTAACTGGCTGGCAATATTATCCGCCACGGGTTTCAGAGAATTTTCTTCAGCCCACACACCTTCTTCGGGGCGGCCCAAGTGAGACGTTACCATCACTTTGGCGCCTTGTTTGATGCAGTGATTAATCGTCGCCATCGAGGCGGTGATGCGCGCATCCGAGGTCACTTTTCCATCTTTCACGGGCACGTTGAGATCGGCGCGTATAAATACACGTTTACCTTTAAGATCAAGGTCAACAAGTTTAATAACAGACACGGTAAGCTCCAGATTTGTCTTTAAGAAAGTATAAAGGATAGCAAACGCTACCCTTTATGTCTTAATAAATTAACTATTTAAATCAGATGGCAATCAGAATCCTAACGCTTGACTGTCCATCTGAAAGCACTTAATTACTTGGCGACGGTACGAACCATCTCCAGTACTTTGGTGGAATAGCCCCATTCATTGTCATACCATGCAACGACTTTGACAAAGCTTTTGTCCAGCGCCATACCCGCTTCGGCATCGAAAATGGAAGTGCAGCTTTCACCGCGGAAATCGGTAGACACGACTTTCTGATCGGTATAACCCAGCACGCCTTTCATCGAACCTTGAGAAGCTTCTTTCATTGCTTGGCAAATTTCGTCGTAGGTCGCTTCTTTTTCCAATTCGCAGGTCAAGTCAACCACGGACACATCCGATGTTGGAACACGGAAAGCCATGCCAGTCAGTTTCTTATTCAATTGCGGTATCACCACACCCACAGCCTTGGCAGCACCGGTTGAAGAAGGAATGATATTTTCCAGAATACCGCGGCCGCCGCGCCAGTCTTTATTGGATGGTCCATCCACCGTTTTTTGCGTCGCAGTTGCGGCATGAACCGTGGTCATCAGACCGCGTTTGATACCCCATTTATCGTTCAATACTTTGGCAATCGGCGCCAAACAGTTGGTGGTGCAGGACGCATTGGAAATGATGCTTTCACCTTTGTAAGACTTATCATTAACGCCGTAAACAAACATCGGTGTATCATCTTTGGATGGCGCCGACATGATGACTTTCTTTGCGCCAGCCGCCAAGTGTTTCTCACACGTTTCCTTGGTCAGAAACAAGCCGGTCGATTCAATGACGACATCCGCGCCTACTTCGTTCCACTTCAATTCAGCCGGATCTTTAACTGCGGTCAAACGGATTTTCTTGCCATTAACCACCAGAGTATTGCCTTCGATCGCAACATCGCCATGGAAACGGCCATGCACTGAATCATGCTTCAACATATAAGCCAGGTAATCCGGTTCCAGCAAATCATTGATTGCAACGATTTCGATATCCGGAAAATTCTGTACTGCTGAGCGGAAAACCATACGGCCGATACGACCAAATCCGTTAATACCAACCTTAATTGTCATGCCAAAACTCCTTGAATAAAAAAACCTATTACTTCCGGATGAATGCAATTCATCATCCGGTTGCTTTAATCATAAATTGGATCAGAGAATGCCTTTGACTGTTTTAACAACGTTCTCGACAGTAAAACCAAAATGCTTGAATAACACATCTGCAGGCGCTGATTCACCAAAAGTGTCCATGCCGACTACCGCGCCATCCAGCCCAACATACTTACGCCAGAAATCAGTTACGCCCGCTTCCACCGCTACGCGTTTAACACCCTTCAGCAAGACACTGTCCTTGTAGGATGGTTCCTGGCGATCGAATACATTCGTGCACGGCATGGAAACCACGCGCACATGAACGCCTTCTTCGGCCAGCGATTTTTGCGCATTCATAGCCAGCCCTACTTCGGAACCTGTCGCAATCAAAATTGCTTGCGGCTTGCCATTACCGGCTTCGGATAATACATAACCGCCTTTATCGATCAGCTTGATGGTAGCAGCATCGCGTTTTTGGAATGGCAGATTCTGACGGCTGAATATCAATGTCGAAGGACCATTTTTGCGTTCGATGGCACGCGCCCATGACACGGTTGACTCAACCGTATCGCAAGGACGCCATACATCCATATTAGGGATTAAACGCAAGGTTGAAGTCTGTTCTACCGGTTGATGCGTTGGACCATCTTCACCCAGACCGATGGAGTCATGCGTAAAGACGAAAATATTGCGAATCTTCATCAGTGCGGCCATACGCAATGCATTACGCGCATATTCGGAGAACATCAGGAAAGTGGCGCCGTAAGGAATCAAGCCGCCATGCAATGACAGACCATTCATCATGGCACTCATGCCAAATTCGCGCACACCGTAGTACACGTAGTTACCGCCATTCTGCTTGCTAATCCCTTTGGAGCCTGACCACAGCGTCAGATTGGATCCGGCCAGATCAGCAGAGCCGCCGAGTAATTCAGGCAAAACTGGCGCCAGACCTTCAATCGCATTTTGCGAAGCCTTACGGCTTGCAATGGTTTCCGCTTTTGCGTTAACTTGATTGATAACACCGTCGACATGACTGCGCCAGTTCGCTGGCAACTCACCAGCCGTGCGGCGATTGAATTCGGCCGCTTCAGCCGGATATTTTTCCGCATATTCAGCAAATTTCTGATTCCATTCTGTTTCCAGCGCCTGCCCTTTCGCTCTTGCGTCCCAGGCGCTATACACTTCTTGCGGAATCTCAAAAGGCGGGTGATGCCAGCCGATGTGTGGACGAGCGGCAGCGATCTCCGCGTCACCTAATGCTGCACCGTGTACCGAGTGGGTATTGGCCATATTGGGTGATCCCAGTCCGATGACCGTTTTGCAACAAATCATTGTTGGCTTATCGTTGACTTTTTTAGCAGCTTCAATCGCTGCTTCTATGGCCACCGGGTCATGCCCATTGACGTTTGGCACTACATGCCAGCCATAAGATTCAAACCGTTTCGGCGTGTCATCGGTAAACCAGCCTTCCACATGACCATCGATAGAAATGCCATTATCATCGTAAAAACAAATCAGTTTTCCTAGACCCAAGGTACCCGCCAAGGAACAAGCTTCGTGCGAAATACCTTCCATCAGACAACCATCGCCCAAGAAAACGTAGGTATGATGATCGACAATGTTATAACCGGGACGGTTAAATTCAGCGGCCAGTATTTTTTCCGCCAGCGCCATGCCCACGGCATTAGTAATACCCTGACCCAATGGACCGGTTGTGGTTTCCACACCTGGCGTGTAGCCATATTCCGGATGCCCGGGTGTCTTGGAATGGAATTGCCGGAATTTCTTAATTTCTTCCATCGGCAGATCATAGCCGGTCAGATGCAGTAACGCATAAATCAGCATCGATCCATGCCCGTTGGAAAGAATAAACCGGTCACGGTCAACCCACCCCGGATTACCAGGATTATGACGCAGATGATGAATCCACAGTACTTCAGCGATTTCCGCCATCCCCATCGGCATACCGGGGTGACCGGAATTGGCTTTTTGCACAGCATCCATCGCCAATGCACGAATTGCGCTGGTTAAATCCTTAAACACCGGCGCGTCAAAATCCTTGAATGTCCCCATTAACACTAACTCCCTAATATTTTAAACGAATAGAAAAGATCGAACTGTGCGCCAATTGAATAGGAACACATCGTATCGGCAAATAAATTAATGCGATATTATCCCCTAAGATAGAGGATACGACAACTAGAGATCTTCATTTTTTGCGCCTAAAACCAATCCAGTAGCAGCGGAATTTCTTTAAAAAATCAGTTGCCCCGCAGTTTAATTCCCAATAATTTTATTTTGCGGTACAGGTGCGTGCGCTCTAATCCAGCGCGTTCCGCGACTCGCGTCATGTTGCCATTTTCCTGATCGATCAATCTTTCAAAGTAAGTTTTTTCAAACAAATCGCGCGCTTCGCGCAGGGAAAGATCGAGTGGAATCTCCGGCGAAACTGATGACGAGGCCGATTCCGGGAAAACCATCGCCTGCTGCACGGCTTCAACCGAAATCTCATCAGACGTGCAAGTCAGTGCCAGCGAATGCACCACACCGGTTAACTGCGTCAAGTTGCCGGGCCAATCGTAATTGCGCAGGCAGTTTAACGCTGCGGTACTGAATTGTAACGTGGACGAAGCCTCTCCCGATTCAACGAAACGCGACAAGATTTGGCCGGCTAGCTCAGGGATATCTTCCCGGTGTGCGCGCAATGCCGGAATGCCGATGCTGAGGCTGCTCAATATCTCGTACAATTTGGGATGATAAGCACCCTGCGCGGTCAGCTCCGCCAACGGTTGCGATGTAGCGCAAACCAGCCGGACGTTATACTTCTCCAGCTTACTTAGCAATAACAGCAAGCCTTTTTGCGCCAACTTACTGATCTCGCCGACATCCTTAAGAAATAACAGCCCATCGCGCGCAAGCCCCAGCAAATCCAGCGGCGACTCGGCCAACCCCGTCAACGTCTCGGGTTCCACCCATGGCGTGCCCGGACGATGCATAAAACGCGCGCAAATTTCCGCGCCCGCTCCCGGTTCCCCCATCAGCAGCACAGGCGTTTTCAAGTTCACCACTTGCTCCAGCCTTTTTCTCAGATCAAGAATCAAAGCGCCTTTACCCAGACTGGCCAATGACAGCGCTGATTGCTGCTTATTTTGCGCCCCGCGCAAAGCCTTGCTGACCGTGCTCAACAGCTTTTGCAGCGGTATCGGCTTCTCCAAGTAACCGAATGCGCCAATGCGGGTAGCCTCCACCGCCGTATCAATCGTGCCGTGTCCGGACATCATGATCACCGGCATCGTCAGCAAGCCATTGCTGGCCCATTCTTTCAAGAGCGTAATACCATCCGTATCGGGCATCCAGATATCCAGCAACACCAGATCGGGACGCGTTTGCGTGCGCCAGATCCGCGCCTGTTCGGCATTCTCGGCCAACGCCACGCGATATCCTTCGTCCCGCAAAATTTCAGACAGCAATTCGCGGATGCCAATTTCGTCATCAACAACCAGTATTGTATTGTTCGTTATCATTGAGTGTTTCTCCACTTCTGAAATCTAATCAGCTTAACCACAACTGTCAAATTTCACGGTCATCTATGAATTCCAAGTTTTTTGATTAACAGATATCTTGCCAGGAAAGATTTCATGCCTCTTTTCTGTTATCACCGGTTGTTCCCTAATGAGCCGCCAGCCGGTTATCGTTGGTGGATGCGCTTTTCTCCACCGCCGGCAGGATAATTGAAATTTGCGCGCCCTGCGGTTTAATATTTTCGATATGGATAATCCCTTCATGTTCTTCAACAATTTTCTTCACAATTGGCAATCCCAATCCGGTTCCCTTGGCCTTGGTGGTGACATAAGGCTCAAAAACCCTGGCTCTGATCTCATCCGAAAAACCGCAACCGTTATCACGCACACTGAGTTGCACCCCGCCATGCACTTTTTCGGTTTTTACCTCGATCACGGGTTGCGGCGTATCAATCAGCGCGTCTTGCGCATTTTGCAGCAAATTATGCAGCACTTGGCGCAATTGTGCCGAATCGCCTTTGATCAGCGGTAAATCATCCCCCAATAGCTGCTGGATTTGCACATGTTTGCTATGCTCAGCCGCCATATTCGCGGTTTCGTAAAGCGACAATACCTCGCGCACCAGCCGGTTAAAATCCAGTTGATGCAATTGCATTTCAGGCACGCGCGCATACTGATTAAATTCATTGACCATCCGTTTCAGGGCTTCCACCTGATTGACAATAGTCTCAGTAGAACGCCGCAATATCTTGGCGTCTTCTTCATTGAGCTTATTGATTAATTTGTGCTGCACGCGCTCGGCGGACAGTTGAATCGGTGTCAGCGGATTTTTAATTTCATGCGCCAGCCGGCGTGCGACCTCACCCCAGGCAACCGCGCGCTGCACTTGCAATAGATTGGTGATGTCATCAAAAACCACCACGCCACCACCGCTGGATACCTTGGGTAAACGCGTTCCTCTCAGCAATAGAACCTGATTACGGCCATCTTCCGAACGCGTCAATTGGCGCTGCCAAACGCCGGTTTCTCCGGAATTAAACCCCTCCTTGATCTCGGCAATCAAGGTATCCAGTTGCGGTTCATTGCTCACACAGCCTTCGATAATCGAACCGTCCAAGCTGATCAGCGGTATTTGCAGGATCTGCTCGGCACTGCGATTGGCCTTGGATAATACTAATTGATCGTCGAATACCAGCACACCCGATGACAAATTCGCCAGGATACTTTCCAAGTGCGCTCTCGCACTCTCGACCGCCTGCTGATTATGCAGTGCTGCTGCGCGCGCTTCTTCCAATTGTTGCGTCATCAAATTGAAGGACTCCGTCAACACCCCCAATTCGTCACGACTTTGCACCAGGTGTCTGCGGCTGTAGTCACCCTGCGCAATCGCCCGCGTGCCTTCCGCCAGCATGCCCAGCGGCGCGCTCAGTTTCTCACTGAGCAAAGAAGCGGTCGCCAATGCTGAAAACAACGATAACAACAAGGCCAGCGTCAAGGTAACACTATACAGCCGGGTCAATCCATGGCGCGACAAAGAAAGTTCCTGGTAATCCTGATAACCGGCCTGCACCCGTTCGGCGTCTTTTGCCAATTGCAGCGGAACCGGCTGCAGCATTTGCAGCATCCGGATATCCTCTTTCAAACTCAGCACATTAACCGGAGCAACGACGCGCAAATACAAGCCTTTATCGGCAATCGACTCAATCGCGCCATACGCTTTCTGCATCCGGATATAGCGCATAACGACGGCATTCGGCATCCCAGGAAATAACGTCAGATTACTCTCGCTGGAAAAAGCGATGACTTTGCCATCCTGATTAAACAAGGTCGCTTCTTCCACTTGCGATTGCAGCAGCAATTCATTCAGCACCAATAAAGGCGGATTAGCGGGATCGGACAATATTAACGCCGTCGCCTGCGCTTTGCGCTGTAACTCTTCCAGCAGATTATCCAGCATGGTATGCCCCAGATTCAAGCCGCCTTCCAGGGCGCGATCCACTTTAACGTCAAACCAGGATTCGATACTCTTCTCAAGAAATTGAACGGACACGGCATACACTAAAACACCGGGAAGTGTCGCCATCATGGAAAAAACCAGCATCAACCGTAACGCCAGCCGGGATCCAAAAACACCCGATTTCAGGCGACGCCTGAACCGCCACAGTAGAAATCCCAGAATCGCCATGAGAAAGATCACAAAGGCGATATTGATGCCTAGCAATAAGCGGTACTTCCGTTCAAAAAACTCGGTA
Organism: Nitrosomonas sp.; assembly: GCF_040240425.1. Taxonomy (GTDB): domain Bacteria; phylum Pseudomonadota; class Gammaproteobacteria; order Burkholderiales; family Nitrosomonadaceae; genus Nitrosomonas. The sequence goes on from NZ_QPHG01000004.1 coordinate 49,201, forward strand.
TTGGCTCCCGCGGTAGCCAGCAGAAAGAGCATCACAGCCCCCACACCGGCCCCCACAATGAGCACGTATTTCATCAGTGACCTTTAATCTGTACCGGTTCCCCGGGTGTGGGCAGCTTCGTGTGCCATTCCAGTTTATCCGAACTCAAATTCCACTGACTGGAACCCAATGTTTCAACTTGGAACGGTTTTGGCATCCGCGTCAGATCGAGCCAGATTCGCAGCGACGCCACATAATCGGCGTCTGGCTTTAATTCAGTTTTAGCCGTCAACGGAAGATCGCGTATCCGCCCCAATGCTTGCAATGCTTCTTTTAATGAAGAATAACTTTGTGAAAACACCGGATGGTTGAGATGATATTGCCGTGTTAGCGCATAATAGCGCAAACCAACCACAAACTTACTGCGCGCCACCTCTTCATTGAGCTTATACCAGCGCGTGTCCAGCAAGCCGAATTTGGTGACGAAATAAAGCACGATACCTTTCTCAAGCGTCTGTTCCAACGTCTCGTTCAGTGTAATCTCGGAATCCATGCTGATGGTATAACCTTGCTCGGTCGCCGCCAGACTGACAGACTTTATCTGGATACCTTCCGCCCGAGCAACGGACATTGGCGATAGCAAAATCAGTAACAGCAGTACAAGATTGAGGTAGGGTAGCTTTATTCGGCGCACTTGCGGATCAGGCTTTTTGCAGTAGGTTATAGAAGAAGCCATCATGTCGAATATCAGGTAACAGTTGTCCATCCGCCATTGCCGCTGCGGAAAGCGGTAATAAACTTGCATCAGGGTGATGGTTAAGGAATTTTGCAATCTGCATGGCATTTTCTTCAGCAAAAACTGAACAAGTCACATACAGCAACTTACCACCCTTGCTCAAAATTTTCCACAAGGCATGCAAAATTGCTTGTTGAATTTCTGCAAATTTGACCAGATCGCTTTCACGCCGCAACCATTTGATATCCGGATGCCGGCAAACCACTCCGGATGCCGAACAAGGCACATCCGCCAGAATACGGTCATAGTAGCGGCCATCCCACCAGGCATCGGGATCCGACGCATCGCCGCACACCATCTTTTCTGCCGTCATATGCAGGCGCTGCAAATTCTGTTGCACCTGAGTCAATCTTGCTGCTTCATTATCCAGTATCGTCAATGCGACATCGGCCAATTCCAACACATGCGTGCTTTTTCCTCCCGGTGCCGCGCACGCGTCCAACACCCGCATGCCATCATGCACATCCAGAAATGGCGCGGCAAGCTGCGCTCCGGCATCTTGCACCGTCACCAGCCCGGCGCTGAAACCGGGCAGATGCTCCACCGCGACCGGCTGACTCAGTTGCAACGCGCCGGACCAGAGTAGTTCCGCTTGCATCGCTTTTTCTGTCAATAAATCACGATAAGCGGCCACGCTAATTTTGCGTTGATTCACCCGTAACGTCATTGGAGGGCGTTTGTTACCGGCTTGCAGTATTGTGTGGAATTTTTCCGGATATTGCTGCCGCAACTTGTCAATCCACCACTGTGGATACGAGTAAAGTCCATCCTCATGGGTGGCCGCTTGTTGCAACAAGCGCTCACGTTGCCGGATAAAATTGCGCAAGACGGCATTCACCAGCCCTTGCATTCCTTGACCATGCGCCAAGGAGCGCGATGCAGATACGGCTTGATCCACCACTGTGTGCGGAGATGCTTTACTGTACTGCAATTGATACAAGCTCACGAGCAGCAACTGCTGCAAACTTTTATCGCGTAACGGTTTTTTCAGTAACAACGCGAGAATCGCCTGTAATTGGCCGTAAAAACGCAGGACGCCATAACTTAAATCCTGAATGGCGCCCTTTTGTTGTTTTGATAACATGGGATCGGCGCGCCAGACATCCTGCAGCACGCCGGTCAGGCTTGATCCCGTCAACACTTTACCGATTGCGGAAGCTGCCGCCAGCTGCGCCTTAATCATGCGATGCAGCAGCAGGATGATGCGCAGTCATAAAACACTCGCCAGGTTCTATCGGATTGCCAGCCAAAAAATCCGCCGCGCTCATTTTCTTGCCGCCAGGTTTCTGCACCACGGCTATCCGTAACAAACCCGAACCGCAGGCGACCGTGATGCCCGCACGATCCACTGCAACAATTTCTCCCGGCTTTCCTGCATTTCCGTCTAGCGCTTCAGCTTGCCAGATCTTCAGCGCCATATCCCGGAAATGCGCATAGGCGCCGGGATTGGGATTAAATGTCCGCACCATCCGGTCTAGCTGCTGCGCGCTGTGCCGCCAATCAATTTCTGCTTCGGCTTTGGTTATCTTGGCGGCGTAGCAGGCTTGCGTCTCGTCTTGCAGCACGGGAGCCAGTTTTTCCTGAGGCAGCAGCGTCAGCGCCTCAACGATGCTTCGCGCGCCGCACACACTTAATTTATCGTGCAGCGATTGCGTGGTATCGTCCGGCGTAATTTCCACGTTGTGCGCTAACAAAATATCACCCGTATCCAATCCGGCATCCATCTGCATGATGGTGATACCGGTCTCGCGATCGCCCGCCAGAATGGCGCGTTGAATCGGTGCTGCACCCCGCCAGCGCGGCAATAGCGAAGCATGAATATTCAAGCATCCCAGACGGGGAATATCGAGTACCGCTTGCGGCAAAATCAGTCCATACGCCGCCACAACCATCACATCCGCGTGCAGTGCCTGCAATTGCTGTTGAATGCCGTCAGTTTTCAGGGTCAAGGGTTGCAATAATGCCAGATGATGTTGTTCGGCCAGCAATTTAACGGCGCTGGCGGCAGCTTTCATTCCTCTGCCCGCAGGGCGGTCCGGCTGGGTCAACACCATAACAATCTCATGCCCTGCTTGAATCAGCGCATCCAGCGCCGTCGCGGCAAAGACGGGGGTTCCAGCAAATATGATTTTCATGCTAGTGCATCGATTACTTGTTAATTGGGGTGACGGGATTCAATCGTACCAACGAATCGTATTATTGATTCAGAAGATCCGGATGCAGCGCACAGCTTTATTTTATGCCAACATGCGCCCGCTACATGGTACTGCGCTGTTTTTTCTTTAATCTGGCCAAGGTGCGCGATTGCTTGAGCTTTGACCAGTATTCCACAAACACTTTTCCCGCCAAGTGATCCATCTCGTGTTGAATACATACTGCCAATAATCCATCGGCATCCAGAACAAAGGATTCGCCTTGCGCATTCAGCGCTTTCACAGTCACGGATTCGGCGCGCCGCACTTTCCCATAGATGCCGGGTACTGACAGGCAGCCTTCCTCATAGTCCGATAGGCCGTTACTGGCGATAATTTCCGGATTGATCAATACGAGCAATTCATCACGCGTTTCCGATGTATCGATCACAATGATGCGCTCGTGCACATCCACCTGGGTTGCAGCCAACCCTATACCGGGCGCAGCGTACATCGTTTCGGTCATATCTCTTATCAGCGAACGGATTTCATCCGTGACTTGTGCTACGGGAACCGCTACAGTATGTAGCCTTTCATCCGGATATTGTAGTATTTTTAGAATAGCCATGAAAAAAATGTGTAGTTTAACAAACCCAATTTCGCATTTAGACCGTATCATTAACCAATCATTCTGTATGCCTTATCACTGCCTGTGAGATCATCCATGCGAAAGCTTATTATAACTATGATTTTATTTCTGAGCCTGCTTTCCGTCACGTCAATAAAGGCTCAAGAGATCGAATTGCGTAGTGATACGCCCGATTATCATGTGGTCGTACCAGGCGATACACTATGGGGAATTGCTTCCCGGTTTTTGAAAGATCCTTGGCGCTGGCCGGAAATCTGGGGACTCAATCGCTCGCAGGTAAAGAATCCGCACAAGATTTACCCCGGCGATGTTGTCATACTGGAAAAATCACTGCATGGCATCCGCTTACGCCTTTCGGAGGACGATGAATACGGTGTGAAAACCGTTAAATTATCACCGAAAATCCGTACGGAGCAGTCCGGTACTTCGGCAATTCCCAGCATCCCAGCAGCAGCGATCGAACCTTTCCTGAGCCAGCCGCTGGTCATCGAAAAAGACGGCCTCGACAATGCACCGTATATATTAGGCTCAAGCGAGGGCCGGGTTGCTTTGAGCACAGGCAATACCGCTTATGTCAGCGAATTGCCTAAAGATAAGGGTTCGGCATGGCAAGTTTTCCGTCCCGGCAAGGCACTGAAGGATCCGGATCAAAAAGGCGCTGTTCTGGGTTTTGAAGCGACTTACCTGGGAAATGCCAAGGTGAATGCTTTTTCGGATGTCAGCACGGTCATCATCACGCACGCCTCGGAAGAGATCTTGAAAGGCGATCGTTTGGTTCCGGCACCCAATACTATCTTCAATAACTACGCTCCGCATGCACCGGATTTTTCGCTCAACGGAAGAATTATCTCAGTTTATGGCGGCGTCTCCGAGATTGGCCGAGGCGATATCGTCACACTCAACAAAGGTGGGTTGGATGGCCTGGAAATGGGCCATGTTCTGGCTATCTACCGGAGAAGCCAAGCCAAATCGCTCAAAGGGCAAACGGTACAATTACCGGATGAAAGAACCGGATTGGTATTCATCTTCCGTGTTTTTGAGAAAATATCCTACGCATTGGTCGTACAAAGCACGCAAGCCATCAAAGTATTGGATGCCGTCAAAACGCCCTAAAATTAACTCGTATCGTCATGAAACATGCACCGGATCTTGAAGCATGGCTGAGTCTTAATCTGATCGACGGTCTGGGTGACGAATCCATCCGCAGACTTCTGATCGCTTTTGGCAGCCCCGCGGCCATCCTGTCAGCGCATATGAGCACATTGGAGCGCATCGTAAAAAAACCCGTCGCGCAGCGCATTTCGCAAGGTGCCGAGCAACATAAAATCGCCGCCGTGTTCCGCTGGCTGGAGGACCCTGTCAATGCGATCATCACTTTAGCCGATTCCGATTACCCGGCGCAGTTACTCAATATTGACGCCCCACCCCCGCTGCTATATTTCAAAGGCCGGCGGGAGCTGCTGCAGCGCCCGGCGCTGGCCGTGGTCGGCAGCCGCAACGCCACGCCGCAGGGTTTATCCAACGCGGAAGCCTTTTCAGAAGCCGCCAGTAGCGCCGGATTATGCATCATCAGCGGTATGGCGCTGGGTATCGATACCGCCGCGCACCAGGGCGGTTTGCGCGGCTTAGCCTCCAGCATTGCCGTTGTCGGCACTGGCTTGGATATCGTTTATCCGGCAAAGAATCATCCGCTCGCGCACAAGCTGGCAAAAGAAGGCGCATTAATCTCCGAATTTCCGCTGGGTACCCCTGCCATCGGCAGGAATTTTCCGCGCAGAAATCGTATCATCAGCGGTATGAGTCACGGCTGCCTGGTAGTGGAGGCGGCATTACAGAGCGGATCATTGATCACAGCCCGGCAAGCATTGGAACAAGGGCGCGAAGTCATGGCAATCCCGGGTTCGATACATTCGCCCTTGTCAAAAGGCTGTCATGCGCTGATAAAACAAGGCGCCAAATTGGTTGAAAATACCCAGGATATTCTGGATGAATTGAATCATTTACCCTTAACCCGGCATGTGAATAGCGCCGCAGCGAAAGAATTTTCTGTCACAAAGCCAGCCGAAAACACGTTATTACTCAAACACCTAGGTTATGATGTCGTTGATATTGATACGCTCTGTTCGCGTAGTGGCTTGACGGCTGAGGTTGTATCAGCCATGCTATTAACGCTCGAGCTTGACGGTCAGATCAGCAGTTTGCCGGGAGGATGTTACCAGCGGATTCAATCGATGTGATGGCATTAACCGGAAGCACTGATCTGTAAACATACTCGCTTTTTTAGACACAATTATGTTCGATATACTCGTTTATTTATTTGAAAATTTCTTTGACTCGGGCAGCTATCCGGATTCTGCGACATTGACGCGCAAACTGACCATGGCCGGATTCGCCGACGAGGATATCCATGAGACCCTGAATTGGCTCTCGGAACTCGAACGCCATGATATTGGCAATTATCCTGCCAGCTTCGCCGAAAACGACTCTTTCCGCTGCTATACCGAATATGAAATGGAAAGAATCGACACCGAAGGGCGGGGTTTTATTTTCTTCCTTGAACAAGCTCGCATCATTAACCCGCTACAACGGGAATTGTTAATCGACCGTGTACTGGCCATGGATGAAAATTCCTCCAGTTTGGAAAAAATCAAATTGATTGTTTTAACCGAACTATGGATTCAAAATCAGCTGACTGATGATACTGTTCTTGAGAAATTGCTGATCGTCAGCGACTCGCATTACCGGCACTAAGAAAAAAATCCATTTCATATTAAGCCGCATCTGACTCAATGGCTGCCGGAGTGAATACCTCCACTACACTCATTAAATTTTGACCATGTTTGCAACCCTGATACATCAAGTAACCCAAAGGCTGGGAAACACAGTGCCGACGAATGATTTATTTTGGGGAATTAATGAGTAAATCGCTGATTATTGCAGAAAAACCTTCTGTCGCAGCGGATATCGCGCGGGCATTGGGTGGCTTTACCAAACACACGGATTACTTCGAGAGCGATCAATACGTGGTCTCTTCCGCGGTAGGTCATTTGCTTGAGCTTGTCATTCCGGAAGAATATGAAGTCAAGCGCGGCAAATGGAGTTTTGCCAATTTGCCGGTTATTCCGCCACATTTTGATTTGAATCCGATCGAGAAAACCTCCGCGCGGCTGAAACTTCTCAGCAAGCTCATCAAACGCAAAGATATCGAAACGCTCATCAATGCCTGTGACGCGGGACGCGAAGGTGAATTGATCTTTTACTATATTCTGCGCCATGTTGGCACAAGTAAACCGGTAAAGCGCCTCTGGCTGCAATCGATGACCCCTGATGCCATACGCGATGGATTCACCCGGTTACTGGATAATTCGGCTGTGCAGTCATTGGCTGAGGCAGCGGTCAGCCGGTCGGAATCGGATTGGCTGGTCGGCATTAACGGCACACGCGCAATGACTGCGTTTAACTCGCAGGAAGGCGGGTTCCACAAAACGACTGTAGGACGGGTACAAACACCCACATTGGCAATTCTGGTAGAACGCGAAGAAAAAATTAAAAAATTCCGCCCGCAGAATTATTGGGAGATTCACGGCACGTTTGAAGCCAGTAATGGCATTTACACCGGCCGATGGTTTGATGACAAATTCAACAAGGATAAAGCCGCCCAGGAAGCAAAGCCTGAACGGTTATGGGAACAAAAACAAGCTGAGGCTATTCACGACAAATGCCAGGGAAAACCGGGGCACGTTAGCGAAGAAAGCAAACCCAGCAAAGAAATCTGTCCGTTGCTCTACGACTTGACCAGCTTACAACGCGATGCCAACAGCCGCTTTGGTTTTTCCGCCAAGACAACGCTGGGTCTGGCACAAGCCTTGTATGAGAAACACAAGGTGCTGACTTATCCGCGTACGGATTCACGCGCACTGCCGGAAGATTATATCGCCACCGTCAAAGACACCTTGCTCAGTCTCGAAAATACCGATTATGGCAAATTTGCCCGGCAAGTTCTGGCATCCGGCTGGGTTGTTCCCAACAAACGCATTTTCAACAACGCCAAGATTTCGGATCACTTTGCTATCATTCCGACCTCGTTAAGTCCGACCAAATTAAACGAAATCGAAGCCAAACTGTACGATTTGGTCACCAAGCGTTTCCTGGCCATTTTCTTTCCCGCTGCTGAATTTCTGGTCACTACCCGCATCACCCGGGTTGAAAATGAACCGTTCAAAACGGAGGGTAAAGTCATGGTCAATCCGGGCTGGCAAGCGGTTTACGGCAAGTCTGTCAAACCGGATGATCAGGAAGAAGATACAACGCTCGTAGCCATAACGCCCGGTGAATCCGTTACCACCCAGGCGATCGAAATTATCGCCAACCAAACCCGTCCGCCAGCACGATTCAATGAAGCGACACTACTCTCCGCGATGGAAGGTGCAGGCAAACTGGTCGAGGATGAAGAATTGCGTGCGGCGATGAATGCCAAAGGTTTAGGAACTCCGGCAACACGGGCAGCCATTATTGAAGGACTGGTATTTGAAAACTATATCCAGCGCGTGGGCCGTGAACTGCATCCGACAGCCAAAGCGTTTTCCTTGATCACGCTATTGCGCGGCCTCAAGATCCCTGAATTGATATCACCTGAGTTAACCGGCAACTGGGAATCCCAGTTGCGCCAAATTGAGCAGGGCAATCTTAAACGCGCCGCATTCATGGAAAAAATTGCCGAAATGACACGGCATATCGTGGAACAAGCCAAAACGCATCGCGGCGAAACCATTGCGGGGGACTTTGCGACACTCCAATCCCCATGCCCCAAATGTGGCGGAACCGTGCATGAAACCTACAAAAAGTTTCAATGCCAGAAATGCGATTTCGCGCTATGGAAAATTCTGGCGGGCCGTCAGTTTGAAGTGGAAGAGATGGAAACGCTTATTACCCAGCGGGAAGTCGGGCCGCTACAAGGCTTCCGGAGCAAAATGGGACAGCTGTTCAATGCCATGATCAAACTCACCGACACATTTGAGATGAAATTTGATTTTGGCAACAATAATGACAATCATGAAGAAGTCGATTTCAGCGGCCAAACACCCTTAGGCAAGTGTCCGAAATGCGGTCATGCGGTGTATGAACACGGCTTACAGTATGTGTGCGAGAAATCTACCGGCGCTAACCGTACCTGCGATTTTAAAACCGGCAAAATCATCCTTGAACGCCCGATAGAACAGGAACAAATCACCAAACTGCTGGAAACCGGAAGAACTGATCTGCTGACCAAATTCATTTCCAAGAAAGGCAAGCCTTTCTCAGCCTACTTGGTCAGAAATACGGATGGAAAAATAGGTTTCGAGTTTGAGCAGAAAGCGCCCAAGAAAACAGCCGGAACAAAATCTAAAACGAAGCAAGCGGAAACTCCTGCGGCCGACAATACAACCTCATGATATATATTGCGCAGCGCTGGTTTCATATCAGTCCGCCAGCACATCGGAAAGCAGGTGACAAAAAATTTCCGGGCATCAGCATGCGCTAATGCCCCGGACAATTAATACTTCCAATACGGTTTTTTATGTACCATAAAAATTAAGAACGTATTTGAGCACACCGCTGGAACCCATGATAATCATGATGAGTCCGCCTACAATCGCCGTACCCTCAAGAATAATCGATCCGAATGCTCGTGCCGTATTTTCAAACTCTTCCTCACCCATTTCATTTCTGCGTCTCTCTCTACGATTCTTCACCCACAACTGCAACCAGATAGCCACTGGGATCATTAGCAAAGAAAACATTAAAACAATTTCTGCATCTTCCATTCATCAACCTCTTTTATATAAAGTGTCTTTTTCGTAAAAAAGATAGATTACCTCAAACGCGATAGTTTAATAAAGATTTTTCCAAATGCAATAAATCTACCCAAACAATTTCCATAGCACTGGCACTCCCCGAGAATCAATAAAATTACGCTCTCAATATCTTTATGGGATATCATCTTACAATTTTCACTTGCATACACCATGAAATGGCTTGACCTCCCATTTGCCAAGAATGCTCAGGGCACTGTGCAATTACCCGGATCAAAGAGTATCTCGAATCGCATTCTTCTGCTTGCCGCGTTGGCGGAAGGCGCCACGGAAATTCATGATTTATTGGCTTCCGACGACACCGCTCGCATGCTGGACGCACTTACCCGTTTGGGTGTGCCCATCACGCACACAGGCAATAATGATTACACGATCACCGGTGGGGACGGCGTGTTTCCGGTCAAAGATGCCGACCTATTTCTCGGCAATGCAGGAACAGCTTTCCGCCCTTTGGTGGCGGTATTATCTTTGATGCATGGGCATTATCGCTTATCCGGCGTACCACGCATGCACGAACGGCCGATTGCGGACTTGGTCGATGCATTGCGGCAATTGGGCGCAGACATCAATTACCTGAGCAATTCCGGCTTTCCTCCTGTAGAGATCAGACCAGCTGTACTGCTTGACCAGACTGACACTCAAACCGTGACAGTCAAAGGCGATGTTTCCAGTCAGTTTCTTACCGGATTGCTCATGGCACTGCCATTAAGCGGGAAAAAATCCATCATCAATGTATCCGGCACGCTCATTTCCCAACCCTATATTGAATTAACACTGGCGCAAATGCACCATTTTGGCGTGCAGGTCGAGCATTCCGGCTGGCAGCAATTCATCATACCGGCGCAACAAAAATACCGTAGCCCCGGCCACATTTTTGTCGAAGGTGACGCATCGTCCGCTTCGTATTTCCTGGCAGCCGGTGCGATCGGGCATGGTCCGGTTCGCGTCCAAGGCGTGGGCCGCGGCAGTACACAAGGCGATATCCGGTTTGCTGCAGCACTTGAACTGATGGGTGCAGACATAGCGATGGGGGAAAATTGGCTTGAAGCCAGCAACAAGGGAAAATCTCTCCGCGCTATCGATCTGGATTGCAACCATATTCCCGATGCAGCCATGACACTGGCTGTCACAGCGTTATTCGCTGAAGGTACCAGCACGTTACGCAATATTGCCAGCTGGCGCTTGAAAGAAACGGATCGTCTCGCCGCCATGTCAACAGAATTGCGCAAACTAGGCGCGATTGTGGAGGAAGGCGCGGATTATCTGCGCATCACACCGCCCGTACATGGCTTAACTCCCCATGCTGCAATCGATACCTATGACGATCACCGCATGGCCATGTGCTTTGCTTTGGCGTCCTTGGGAGCGCCAGTGCGGATTAACGATCCCAATTGCGTCGCCAAAACATTTCCTGATTATTTTGAGAAATTTTCACAAATAATTCACTCTGAAATGAAATAATCTGCACCCCGCCCATTTAATTCATAACAAAACTGCTGCATGAATACGAATAAGATTCCCGTCATCGCTATCGATGGTCCATCCGCATCCGGTAAAGGCACTGTCGCTCAACTGGTTGCGCGCAAGCTTGGTTTCCATTACCTCGATAGTGGCGCTCTTTACCGTCTGGTCGCATTAAAAACGATGCAGTTGAATACGGATACTCAAAATCCCAGCGCAGTCGCGAAAATTGCCATCCATCTGAATGTCTTTTTTAAGGATGAACACATTTACTTGGACGATACAATTGTCACGAATGCTATTCGTACCGAGCAATGCGGCATTGTGGCTTCCCAACTGGCCGCCTATCCGCAGGTTCGCACCGCGCTTACCGAACGTCAACGCGCATTTCGTCAACCACCCGGGCTAGTGACGGATGGACGTGACATGGGTTCTGTTATCTTTCCCGATGCCGTTCTCAAAATTTACTTAACCGCCAGCGCGGAAGTACGTGCGCAAAGACGATATAAGCAGTTGATAGAGAAAGGAATGAATGCTAATATCGCCGACTTACTGCAAGATATCCAGAAACGGGATGAACGCGACAGCAGTCGCAGTATCGCGCCTTTGCAACAAGAGGTTGATGCCAAATTGCTGGATACGACTTCATTGACCATATCCCAGGCGCAAGATGCAGTTCTCTCCTGGTATAATGACATTCTTGCAAAAACCCGCGTTTGAACACGAAATAAAGCCGCTTTTCCTAACATTCCCGTGCAGAAAAGTAAATGGAGTGATTGTTTCAAACATTTTTACTAACCAACCCAATCCGCAGGATACCCGTCCCGCCGGAATGATAAATCAGGTATTTTTATAATGACTACAGCTTCTACTGCAAACCAGCAATCTCCCGATAGTTTCGCCGCACTTTTTGAAGAAAGCCTCTCGCGCCAGGAAATGCGTATCGGCGAAGTAATCACCGCCGAAGTAGTCCGTGTTGACTATAACATCGTTATTGTTAACGCCGGCCTCAAATCCGAAAGCTTTATCCCGGTCGAAGAATTTAAAAACGATCGCGGCGAAATCGAAGTTAAACCGGGGGATTTTATCAGTGTTGCCATCGAATCTCTCGAAGACGGTTATGGAGAAACACGGCTTTCCCGTGACAAAGCCAAGCGCCTGACCGCCTGGCATGATCTGGAAGAAGCCATGGAAAGCGGTAAGATAGTGACCGGTATGGTCAATGGCAAAGTGAAAGGTGGTCTGACGGCCATGATCAACGGTATCCGTGCCTTTTTGCCCGGCTCTCTGGTGGATATCCGTCCCGTCAAAGACACCACGCCTTATGAAAATAAGGAAATGGAATTCAAGGTCATCAAACTGGACCGTAAACGCAACAACGTGGTCGTATCACGCCGCGCGGTATTGGAAGCGACACAAGGCGCCGATCGTGAAACCTTGTTATCCAATCTGCAGGAAGGTTCGGTTGTTCATGGTATCGTTAAAAATATTACCGACTACGGCGCATTCGTCGATCTGGGCGGCATAGATGGTCTGCTGCATATTACCGATCTGGCATGGCGCCGCGTCAAACATCCTTCCGAAGTCGTCAATATCGGTGATGAAGTTACTGCCAAGGTTCTCAAATTCGATCAGGAAAAAAATCGTGTTTCACTGGGTATGAAACAACTGAGCGAAGATCCGTGGGTTGGTTTATCACGGCGTTATCCGGCACGTACCCGTCTGTTCGGAAAAGTCACCAACTTAACCGATTACGGCGCATTCATTGAAATCGAACAAGGCATTGAAGGATTGGTGCATGTCTCGGAAATGGATTGGACCAACAAAAATGTTTATCCTTCCAAGATTGTGCAGTTAGGTGATGAAGTTGAAGTCATGATTCTTGAGATCGATGAAGAACGCCGCCGCATATCACTCGGTATGAAGCAATGCCAAACCAATCCATGGGAAGAATTCGCCGCGACCCATGAAAAAGGCGATAAAGTTAACGGTCAAATCAAATCCATCACCGACTTTGGCGTATTTATCGGCTTGCCAGGCAACATTGATGGACTTGTGCATCTATCTGATCTGTCTTGGAACCAACCCGGTGAAGAAGCGGTTCTGAATTACAAAAAAGGCGATGAAGTTGAAGCCATGATTCTCTCTATCGATGTCGAACGCGAACGTATTTCACTCGGCATCAAACAAATGGAAGGCGATCCTTTCACCAGTTTTGTCGCTGAACATGATAAAAACAGTATCATCGAAGGCACTGTAAAATCCATTGATGCGAAAGGTGCTGTCATCGCCCTGACCGACGATGTGGAAGGTTATTTACGCGCTTCCGAGGTGTCGCGTGACCGCGTTGAAGATATTCGTACGCACTTGAAAGAGGGCGATAAGGTCGAGACGATGATTATCAATGTCGACCGTAAAAATCGCACCATCAATCTTTCAATCAAAGCGAAAGATAAATCGGATGAATCCACTGCCATGCAAAAAATCAAAACACCAGCCAATGCTGGAACTACCAGCTTGGGTGCTTTGCTGAAAGCTAAAATGGATAGCAAGAATACAGAGCAATAAGGAAAATTCATGACAAAATCTGAATTAATTACTCGACTTGCGGCACGATTTCCGCAATTAGTTACCAAGGATGCCGAGCTCTCAGTCAAAATGATTATTGATGCCATGGCAAAAAGCTTGGCAAAAGGTCAGCGTATTGAGATTCGGGGCTTTGGCAGCTTTGACCTGAATTACAGGCCGCCGCGGATTGGACGGAACCCCAAGTCGGGTGAGAAGGTTAAGGTACCGGAAAAATATGTTCCGCATTTCAAGGCAGGAAAAGAAATGCGCGAACGTGTTGATTACAAAGAAAGGAAATAAAAGATAGCATGGAGAGCGCTGCTGAATTTTTGGAGCGCTCTCTAAGAAAAAAGCGCTAGAATTTCTTCTGGCAAGTTGTAAATTAGCTTTTTTGTCAGTTTATATTAAGACATCTATCAACTCGTAGGCAAACTCATCATGATCAATCTAATTACCTGGCTTTTGCGTATTGCAGTCTTTGTTATTCTCGCCGTATTTGCTTCAAAAAACTCCCAGTCTGTTGTACTTCAATATTATCTGGATCAATCTCAATCCATTGAGCTTCCCTTGAGCGTAGCACTGTTGATTTTCTTTGCGTTGGGTGTGCTCATTACTGCTTTGTTTGTTCGATGCCGCTGCCATAACCAATAATCCTCATGCATGATCCTCGCATTATTGTGGCACTGGATTTTTCCAGCGCGGTTGATGCGCTGCAACTAGTCAACAGACTTGAACCACGACTATGCCGGTTAAAAGTAGGAAAAGAACTCTTCACTACTGCTGGTCCGCAGTTTGTTGAAAAACTGATTGCCAAAGGCTTCGATGTTTTTCTCGATTTGAAATTTCACGATATACCTAATACTGTAGCAAAAGCCTGTGCAGTGGCGGCTAATCTCGGGGTATGGATGATCAATGTTCATGCGCTGGGTGGCCGCAAGATGATGATGGCGGCACGTGAGGCCATTTCAAATAGCCCCACACGGTTGATAGCCGTTACATTGCTGACCAGCATGGATCAAGGCGATTTGGCCGATATTGGCTTACAAGGAACTCCAGAGCAAATTGTCGAGCGCCTGGCACAGTTAACTAAAGATTGCGGTCTGGATGGCGTAGTCTGTTCTGCGCTTGAGGCCAAACGCTTGCGTCAACAACTAGGCGATGATTTTTGTTTGGTGACACCGGGAATCCGGTCTGCTGATAGTCAATCCGATGACCAAATGAGAATTGCCACTCCTAGACAAGCCATCCTCAACGGCGCGCATTATTTAGTCATTGGCAGACCAATTACTCAAGCAGACGATCCAATTCTTGTATGCCGCCAGTTCAGTAAAGAAATCTCATCAATTTAACAAGCCGCCACGAAGAACAGGATGCTGCTTATATCAAGCACTGCCACCAAAACGATACCTTCATACGGAATACTATCAATATATTGGCATAATTTGCCTATCACCGAATTGGCTGCAAAGTTACGGCAGACGCAAATGCAACATCCCTGTCAAACAAAATCCGTAGACTGGATCATCCTTCATACAAATTCTGGTCAACCGGCAGGTATTGCCAATCTCGTTGATATCAATTGTGCATCGCCGCACCGAATTTATGATCGGCTTACCCATTCCTGACGATCACGCGCGCGGTATCCCACTCGAAGCGACCTTACTGATCCTTGAATATGCGTTTAACCGTATTCAATTGAACAAACTGACAACTATTATCTTTATGCAACCAATCTATAGACTCACGCACTATCGCTAATACTGGACTTTGTTCAAGAAAGTCATTTTCGCGAACATTTGTTTAAGCCTTTTGATGAGCAATTTCTGGATATGTATGTCAGCGGCATGACACAAAGTGATTTCCGTTCCAACACTGGAATCGCAAAATATCCTACCGCTGGCTTGGTCAGGACATTACCGCAACGCAGCCGGATAATCCCATTCAGTTACTTCCTCTGCTTATTAACCAGCGTTACTAACTAATTTTCCGCAGAGATTATTCTTACTGGAAAACGAAATCGCGCTTCGGGATTTCTTTATACTGAAAAGTGATAAATCCATGAAAGACGGTGACTGTGTATCAAGTTGCAATCTTCACTCTCTTGCGTTCGCATCCGTTGCATTATCCGAGCTCGTTGGCACATCGAATCAGGATGTTATGCTTCTCTAAATATTAGAAGAGTTTCGATTCTTATCATTGTACCTGAGTAGAGTTCGGAGCAATTTCTCCTGCAAGTGCTCGTGCGTAAGCTGCGCGAGCCGTCTGTGCAATTGCCAGCTGGATCCGCAGGCGTGCGATCTCCTGCTCGGTGAGACGTAGATTAACAATTTGGGTACGAGCATTAGCACTCAGATCATCGAGCACGTATTCCTTACCGTCAATGGTTACGGTGGTTCTTTTTGATTCTTGATTCATGGGTTAATCCTTAGATTTATTCGAAAAAAACCCCGCCTTTTGTCGAGGCGGGGTTTTTTTATTTAATACCGCAGAGCGCAAGAAACACGCTCCAAAACATTATACGATCTTACTAGGCAATCTCGATGAGACCAGCAGCACCGCCAGTCACAGCTTCGACACCATTGAAGACACCAGTCAACTCAACTACCGTGTCTGAAGCGCCATCCTGGAATACGAAGGAACTATCAGCCGCTGTAATTGCACCGTCACCATTGGCGTCGTAGTTGAATACAACTGTTGCGCCGGTACCGTTCAGATTAGTCGCCAGATAAGAAAGAACATTTGCTATCGATAGCTGATCGGCACCTGTACCCACTAAAACCGGAGCTGCGTAAACATCGTTATCATCAAAGGTAACAAGATTATTGGCAGCTACGCTATGAGAGAATACATCCGCAACGTTGGTGCCATCCACTGCGCCAAGCGCTACCGCTGCAAACGCTGAAGGTAGATCGAGAACATCGTCCCCTGCCGTGGTAGAACCAGCAACCACACCCGCAGCACCTGCCACACCCGCATCTTGGAAGCCAGCAATCACATCCCAGCCAGCTGCAGTCGAATCACCATCAGCAATAACGATCGTGTCAACCATACCATCGAGAGCAGCTACATCTTGCAGTACAAACTTATCGGCACCGATGCCACCACTGAAGGTATCGTTATCAATGGTACCTACTGCTGCATCATTACCAGAGCCGCCATTGAAGATCAAACCATCAGCCGCTGCAGAACCGGTCCACATGGCGACGTCATTACCGCCATTGCCATTGACAGTTTTAACGCCTGTAGAAAGTCCAGCAACACCCGTGCTCAATAATGTCGCACCAGCACCAGCGATGATATTGAGATTGGCGTTTGCATCGCCATTAAGGGTAGCGGCACCAGCTGCATTCTCAACTACTGCCAAACGGCCATCCAGCACTGCAGAATTATCCCGCAGTCTGTCACCAGTCCAACTCAGAGTCAGATCGGAACCATTGCCTACTGCGATCGTTTGATCTATATCACCTGCACCTGCACCGTTACCCGCTACGTCAATGAATAACGTTGTCACACCGCCACTCAAGGAAACGGTGTTGGTAGCCAGAATAGCATTGATGCCGGTCGATAAATTGTCAGTTACTGAGTCGATACCGGTACCTACGTCGAAGGTATCGTTACCGTCCTTAGCGGTCAGAGTATCATTGCCCGCACCGGTACTGATTACATTATCACCACGATCACCCACAACAGTATCCCAGCCGGAGCCCGTGTTGATGTTGTCTTTCTGAGCCGATCCGGTAATGGTGTTAAAGCCATTACCTGCATTAATTGTGATGTTGTTACCTGCCGAACCCAGCGCAGAGAACACATTATCACCGTCAGCCAGCGTTACAATGGCATTGTTGCCCAGCGAAATAACAGTCGCTGTCAGGTCGCCACCGACGTTAGCAGCATTGAAGGTAGTCAATGAGTTATTGAGCGCAGCGCCAGATACTGTACCCAGCACCACGTCATCTTCTGCCGACACTGTCAGTGAAGTCATGGTTTTCGACCAGATGTTATTGATCGTGGTTACAGCATTAGCAGCATCTGCAGTGACATCTTCGTCGGAAACGACAATGTTCATCGAAGTAATGCCGTGAGCTGTCAACTGCCCAAGATTGTAAGCCGTCGCACCGTAAATCACGTCATCCAATGCAGCGTTGATATTGACTGTAAGCGCGGTCGCAGCATTGTTAGCCAGCGTCACACCATTGAAATTGGCAACCAGACTTTCATCGTTGATCGTTAACTTGTAAGCCGCATCACCTGCAGCACTGGTGCCGATGCCGTCCCAATCCGGATCTGCAAGCCGTGCAGCTGCATCCGCAGCAGTCTGGTTCGCAGTGGTGTTGTCATCATCTGTATCCAAATCGGCACTGAAGTTCAACACGGTCAGATTAGTATCGGTCAAGGTGATGACATCAGTCACGGCTACGCCAGCAACATTAAACGGCTCTGCAGTCAGCGGCGAAGCATCTGCGTCACCATTGGCCGCGATATCTGCCAGAATCACCAAGCCATCAACATCGGCATTTGCCATACCGAGCGTGACGTTTTCATTAGCGATTACGTGCAAGTTCTCGACACCTGTCAATGTCAGCGCTGAATCCTTGCTGAATGCAGCACGAACAGTATCAGTGCCAGCCGCATCGCTGATTTTATCAGTTGCATCAAAATCATCGATGTTAACAAAAGTCAATATATCATCGCCACTACCCAAACGTATATCCTGCGTAATGGTAGTAATTGGAGCAACCGCATCCCCAACGCTTAAACGCAGATTACTGAGCTGAGCTGAGGCTTCAATGGTTTTTGCGTTAAGTGTTGAATTCACAGTGTAATCATCACCCGCACGACCACCGGACAAAGTAATGGTACCGGTATGTTCTTGAGCAGCTGTCAAAGTCACAATGTTATCTTCGGTGTCAGCATCTACGATAGTGACATTCTCAATAGCACCTACACCAGTCGCTTGACCATCAAAGTTTAAGGTGTAGTTGAATGTATCTTGCGTATTCCGGTCATTTTCTACGCGAATAGCAGCGGTATCATTCGTGCCTGATGCATCGGCCAGACGAACCCGCACGGTAGCGTTATTCGCAAGCACGGTAGGTTCAGTGACTGAGTGGCGTAACACTAGACCATCGGCGGCCAGCGCAACACCTACATCATCCAAATTAAACGTGGCAGCATTGTTATCGGAATCTTCGTCGCGCATGATGACAGAAGTAAGATTCGCATCGAATGCATCAAAGTCAATATTGTGAACATCATTTACAATCGGCTGATTACGTAACTCGAGTGTTTGAATGTTGCTGATACTTGCATCACCATCGATATCACCATCAGTTAGAATCAAGCGATTAGCACCTGTTCCTCCGTCGATCACATCGCGGTTGGTATCCGTGGTTGCTGCAACACCACGCGAACTCCAGAAAGTATCATTGCCCAAACCACCGGTCACAACACCATGAACAGTCTGTCCTGAATTGGCCGGATCAGCAAAGCCGCCTAGCGAGTTAGTGATATCAAGAGTTAATGTGCCTTCAAAAGCAGAAGCATTCAGATTGAGCAGACCTACAGCGCCAGGGTTACCGATACCAGGTGCACCCAAGGCATCAAACTCAGGAGTAGTTACGATTGCTGTTGGAGTCAAACCCGCAATTTTCAGCGAACCGTCACCAGTGATAACCAGCGACTCCATTTCATTAACCGATAACGCAGCGAGATCAACACCATTGGAAACATCAAGATTAACAACCTCAAAACCCTCAGTATTTGCACCAGCTCCTCGCGCATTCTGTGCCACGCTATTAGCCAAAACACCATCGAGTTCTAGTGCCAGCGCATCATCACCTGTTAACACACCCTGTTTAAACCGGAACAGTACGTTCACATTATCGGATGCGGTATTAGCAACACGGAAGTCAGCGGCCGGGGTGCCAATATTATCAACCGTGACCGCAGTCGCGTCAGATGTCACACGCTTGACATTCACAGCCTCGGTAGCATCGGCATTACGCAAATCGAGGGTTGTGGTATTGCCAGTCCAATCGATATTAACATTCTGTATATTAAACAAATTAGGCGTAACTGTAGCAGTAGTTCCTTCATCTGCATTGATATTACCCATTGTCGCGTTCAGAGTGTTATCAGAACGACCAGCCAAACCTGTCAACTGATCTTCATCTTGCAACGACAGAATACGGTCAGATCCATCTGGAACGAATACCATCGGCGCGTTAAAAACATTGGCCGTAGCAACATCTGAACTATTGGTCAGCGTAAATGCATCTCCAGAAGAGATTGCATTCAATATTGCCTGTACCTCCGCATCCGAATAAGCCGCTGTACCAGTGACTCCATTCAGAACTTGCGTAAGCAGACTAAAATCAGTTGAATTATTTACTTTTGAGAAAGCATCCGCAACCTTGACTTTATTTTCCAGCAAAGTTTTAGCTTCAGCAAATACAGGGTCGGTTGTTGCTGACAAAAAGGTTACCGCATCGTATACGATATCACCAATATTATCACCGGCTTCGATACGATCATGAAAATAGTCATGCGCCAGGGAACCCGCACTAGCTGGATCAGAATCTGCAGTCACACCGAAGTGATCCATCAGAATACCGACTTGATCTTCTACTGTAACTTTACCAGCCAGAATGTTCGTGACGAATACCGCATTGGAACTCAGTAAGTTTGACAGCTGCTGGACAGTCCCACCATCTGAAACAAAATTTGCCAACTCAGACAGATAGGTTCCTCCGGGTGCACCATTAAACAAACCCGCAACAACCTTCAAAATGTCTGCTTTCTGTGTATCATTTATAGCCATGGGAGCTCCCTTGATAAGAAATTAAAAATAGTTACGAAAGTAAATTACTTGCAAGTTTTTCACTTTTCACTTTGTCTCTATGTAACCTCTATGCAGTTAATAGTATAACTGCCAGAAGATACCACAAAAGCCAAGTTAAAGTACATTCTGCCGAAAACAAAACCGCTTTGCAAGTATGCGACGGAAGTTTACGTTGAATATGTTGTTTATTTGCAACAATATAGAGAGTAGGATTTTTAGCATTATTTACAGTACTTGAGAGAATACTGTAAATGCACTCGTTTAACTTTACTGGATCGCCAAGAAATCTGGCTGCTTTATCAAAGTCGCGGGAAGTAGCGCAAGCTGACGGAACGTTTCCATGTCAACCGGCCAACGGTTTATGCCGTACTGAAACTGCCAGACTTTAGGAATTCACCGCATGCAACAACACCAACCAGCGGTTCAGAATGCTGCAATACGATATCAAACATTTAGGCCAAAGCGAACACAACAACCCAGATATGTTTCAAGCGTGAAGCCAAACGCCATATTGAACGGATTTGTCCCTCAAACCGTCAGCAACCAATTGCACAAGAGATACGAAACGTACTCCCCAAGACCATCGGCTGATGGCTCCGCCTCCCAAGCTTAGGGGATTGCGGCTCAATGCGCTACAGCAACACTTGCCAAGGTATTACCCCTTCCACCTCGCTTAAGAAACCCTCCCGCCCTGTCCGGCGTTTCGTTTCTTGTTACTGTAATTAAGATCGGCAAAGCTCGTTTGGTGTGACATGGCGTATTTATAAAGCCGCCAGAAAAATCCATCATCTCAGACTTCAGGATTTGTTCAGCGCTTCCTTAGAGTGATTATTCCCAGTTCATTTGTAAAAAAGGGCCAAAAAACTCCCGATCGCTTACATGCAAAACCAATATTACATTGAAATAAGAAATTTACATGATTCTGCAAAGGTCTCGTAATACATTATGGTGCATGCAGCGATTGAAACGCTCGATGCAGAACGGAGCACCTTATTTTGCAAATAAGCGCTTAAATTATCAGCGGATTTGGATGTATCTGCTTCAAAATGCCCTGGAAAGATTATCCAGGTCAACTCATCCCATTTCTATCCGATATTTTTGTTAGTTTTTCTGCGATAATACGCCCGTCAATTTTACTGCTATCTATCCAAATTCTTGCATTTGTTCAATACTACTTTTTTTAATAGCTTTCTCACTTTACGGCAGCACTATCCGCTTATCCTGCAGATGACCAAGCGGGAGGTCATTAGCCGATACCGAGGTTCATTTCTGGGTTTGCTATGGACATTTATCAATCCGATTTTGATGTTGTCTATCTATACGTTTGTTTTTAGTGTGGTTTTTAAAGTACGGCTGGATTCGCACAACAGCTCTGTTATGCATGGTGATGAATTTGCTTTTGCCTTGCTGCTATTTACAGGACTGATTCTATTCAACTTATTCTCAGAATGCCTAGCTCGCGCCCCCGGATTGATATTGGCCAATATTAATTACGTCAAGAAAATCATTTTTCCCCTTGAGATCCTGCCTCTGATTTCTTTATGCTCTGCGCTATTTCATGCCGGGATTAGTTTTTTAGTATTATTTTCCTTTTTGTTGATCACCAGCCATCCTATCGAATGGACAATCATTTTTCTGCCAGTGATTTTGCTGCCACTTGTTTTACTTACTCTGGGATTATCCTGGATACTGGCTTCAATTGGCGTTTTTGTTCGTGATATCGGTCAATTTATTGGCCTGGTGTTAACCATGCTGTTATTTCTTAGCCCTATTTTTTACCCTGCTTCCGCGTTGCCGGAATCTATTCGTGATTACTTGTTTCTTAATCCGCTGACTCTGATCATCGAGCAAGCGAGAGCAGTCATTCTTTACGGGCAATTGCCAGACTGGAGCGGCTTGATTCTATACTATCTATTCGCTTTTCTCATTGCCTGGATTGGTCTGCTATGGTTTAACAAAACGCGCAAAGGGTTTGCCGATGTTCTTTAGTACCGCAAATTCTGAGTCCGCCATTGCAGCACTGAATCTCTCAAAATGCTATCAACTGTACGAACACCCGACGGATCGTCTCAAACAATTTTTATGGCCGCACCGCTGGTTGGGTGCGCGGCAATACTATCGCGAACTGTGGGCGTTACACGATATTAATTTAACGATCATGCCCGGAGAAGTCATTGGTATCGTGGGCCAAAATGGTTCCGGAAAATCGACACTACTGCAATTGGTTTGTGGCACCTTAACACCAACACACGGCGATGTTCGAGTCAATGGCCGGATAGCCGCCCTGCTGGAACTCGGCGCCGGATTCAATCCCGAGTTCACCGGACGTGAAAATGTTCTCATGAGTGCAGCAATCATGGGGCTCAGTCAATCTGAAATTGCTGATCGCATTGAACACATTATTGATTTCTCCGGTGTTCGCGATTTCATTGATCAACCGGTCAAAACTTATTCCAGCGGTATGTATGTTCGTCTGGCATTTTCCGTTGCGATTAATGTAGATCCGGATATTCTGGTGATCGACGAGGCTTTGTCCGTCGGCGATGGTGCTTTTGCCCGTAAATCATTTGATCGCATCATGCGAATGCGCGACGCCGGGAAAACGATATTGTTTTGTTCACATTCGCTCTTTCAAGTTGAATCCTTATGCGCGCGCGCCATTTGGATCAATAAAGGCGAGATCGTACTGGATGGTGAATCAGCGCAAGTGGTATCCGCTTATCAAACATTTCTGGATAAAAGCGCATGGAATGCAACACTTGAAACTCCCACCGCCGCTCATACTGAACCAGCATCCAATACACAACACGGATCCGGTAGCGCACGCCTGGAAAGAATCAAATTACACGTCAATGATATGCCTGTTCAACAGGCCATCGTTACAAGCGGCGAGTCACGCATGATGATAGAAGTGGTGTTCACTTCCGATCCTGCGCTACCCTGCCCCACGATTGCTATGACAATACAAACAAAGGATGGACGCACGATCACCAGTGCGGCCACATGGGAAGACCAATTTGATTTGCAGCGTGCGCCATCCGGCGCAGGCCAAGTTTGTCTCGGATTCGATCAGCTGCCACTGCTTAAAGGTGAATATCTGATTAATGTATATTTGCTGTGTGAGCGCGGTTTGCATCTTTATGATGCAGCGGAAGCTGTAGCAAACTTGCAAGTCAAACAAGCTGGGCGCTTACAAGGATATTTTTCAATTCCTCATCAATGGGAAAATAACACGGCTCCCCATAATGACTAAGTCAATCAATCAGCATCTGATGCCAGACACCCAGCACTACCGGCAGACCGATACTTTTGCCGCGGCGGGCATGTCTACGCCATCCTCCCCCTTTAGAGATTTGACATTCCCGGCGAATGTCTATGCCCATGCATTATCATTGCAAGAAGATAAAACCGCCGATCTGCATTATGGGTTATTTGAAAATGACAAAACCAGCTTAAGCACCGCGCAGCAATTTTCCACCAATCTGCTGATGGCGCGGCTGCCGCTTCCCCCCTGCCGCATTCTGCAGGTCGATGTTGGTCTTGGCACCACCTTTTCTTTACTTCGCCAGCACGGCTATGATGTGCATGGCATCACTGCCGATATACAGCAATTAAAATATATTCAAAAATCATTGGGGCCGGAAGCTTCTGTAAGCCACCATTCTCTGGAAACATATACAGCCGAGCCAGGCAGCTTTGATGCCGTATTATTCCAGGAATCGGCGCAATACATTGAGCCGCTGTTGATTTTCGAGAAAGCGATGCATCTGCTCACCTTATCGGGTGATTTAATTATCATCGATGAATTCGCGCTTAAGTATGATAGCGTTGGAATTAGCAGACTCCATTTACTGCAAGACATGATAGAGCTGGCCGGGCGATTTGGATTCGAGCTGCTTGAACACTTGGATCTATCCATGATGGCTGCCCCCACATTGGATCACCTGCTGCGAATGACCACAACCCACCGGAGAAGTCTGCTGCAAGACCTTGCTCTGAACACCGAACAACTACAACAACTGGACGAGTCAAACCGGAACTATCGCAATCAATATGCAAGCGGCCATCATGGCTACGCTTTGCTGCATTTCAGAAAAAAGTCACTCCCCAAATGGCGCTTGCAACTTCTGGGCAAAAACCATATCCCGGCAATGCTCGGATTGTTCAAAGACACCTTTCATCATGACATGACACAGGCCACCTGGCAGTGGAAATACGGCTCCAATTTAAGTCATCAGGTTGGCGCGTGGCTGGGCGATAAACTGATCGCTCATTATGGCGGTGTTGGCCGGAAAATTCTGCTCTTCGGCCAGCCGCAAATGGCCGTGCAAATCTGCGATGTCATGGTGGATACGAGTGAACGCGGCATACTCACCCGCAGAGGGCCATTTTTTCTGACAACGGCGACCTTTCTGGAGCGTTTCATCGGCTATGGTAAACCTTATCTGGTAGGTTTTGGCTTCCCGAACGACCGTCACATGAAAATTGCGGAGCGGCATGGATTATATGCAGCAGTCGGGCGCATGACTGAATTCTCTTGGAGCACACGATCGCGTTTCCCATTATGGGGAACACGTTTGCACCTCATTAGCCATGATCAGACTAGCCTCACAAAAGCCACGGTCAATCAATGCTGGCAGCGTATGGCTAAAGATCTGCAGAACGCGATTGTCGGCGTGCGCGATTGGGAATATGTGCTGCACCGTTACCTTAATCATCCGCAGCAACGCTATCAGGTGATATTGGTAAAAAGCCGTTTCAGCCCGCGCGCGCGCGGCATCTTAGTACTGCGTTTCGATCCAGAAGGTTGCGAAATCCTTGATTTGATTGCGCCCTTAGCTGAAATTCCGTTATTGATCACTCATGCCAGAAGACTGGCTGGCCTGCAGGGCGCCGCAAGAGTGTTTTGCCGGATTACCGAGAATTTCGCTCGCCACTTTGCCGTTACAGGCGGTACTCAACAGTCCGTGAACATCCATATACCTGCAAACACTTGGAGCGACGGCCCCTCCCCCGAGACACTGAAAGATCGTTGGTGGCTGATGAGCGGCGATAAAGATTTCCGTTGAACCGAAAAACCCGGCAGAGCAGAAAAAAGATTCAATCAATTGTTCTCAACAGCTTTTTCAACCCGGGTGACCGTTAAATCTTCCAATCGATATTGGTAACTCTCAACTAAATTTTCTGTCGTTACATTAGAAATACCCGTCAATAACTCGAGTTCGCCCAGCTTTTGAAAGAAACCTTTCTTCTGATACTTATTCAACAATTCCTGATTAATTTCGACTAGATTGGTATTGTTAGCAGTGCATACACTGATCCATTGCTCACGCTCCTGCACCGCAGCTACCAATAGCTGATTATCGTTTTGAATTTGCCGGGCCTGATCAATAATTTTCTGTTGTTTCTTTAATTGTGTCTGTGCTCGTTTCTGCGCTTTTTCCAGGTTTGATTCCAGCTTGCCTCTAATGCTCTGGAGAGTTTCCGTGTCGGCACGATAACGATCAACCTCTTGTTGCAATGGCTGCAATCGTTTGACTTCCGCTTCCAGATTTTTAACCTGCTGTAGAAGCTCGGATTTTTCCGCTTCCAGCGCTGCTTTCTCCTGACCTAACTGCCGCAGCATGCCTTGCGCTTTTCTTAACGCTTGGTCCGCGGCGTTACTCTGCTTAGGCGCTTGCGCATGAATGGCTGGCGCGTTCAATACCAACACGCATAGCAACAAGGATGTTAAAACAGCCGTTCCTTTTATTCTCATTAATCCAAACCTCTCATCTAAAAACGCACATTCAGATCCAGCAACAGCGAATCTACGTTGAGTGTTGGTCCATGAATAGCGGAAGCGCTCATCCAGCGGAGATTAACCCAAGTATTATTGGCAATGCCATAATTACCGCCGATCCACCAGCCTTGCGCATTGGTGCCGCCCAGATGAAATACCGAATCCGTAAAGGCATCCAGAACAGCATCACGCTCGATATACCGGTAAGCAATAAACGCATTCCAATTCTTAAACTTCAGCGCATCACGATCGCCCACATCCATACGGAATTGGTATGCAGTGGTCTTGTCTCGATTATCGAGCAAACGGCCAGCGAATTCACGCTGTATCCGGTTCGCGTTATAGCCAAAGTTCTTTGTAAAATCAAAAGTAAACATGACATTGATCGGCGCAAATCCGGCGTAGTCATACAACGCGGTAAAGTTAAAGATATTGAAATCGGATGCCAAACCATACAAGCAACCTTGACCTACAAAGCTTTGCGTGCTGTTGCAACGGCTATTGATCGGTGTGCCGTCAAGCTCGTTACCCTCATTCACGTTAATCGGCACCATGGTATTGCCCCATTGCACAAATTGCGGCGCTGTCCAATCGTTGGCAAAGCTATTAGGAGCATTGGCTCGAGCGCGTGTATTATGAAAATGATAGAAACTAACCGCCGCTTTGAAGCGGGATTGGTCATGAACTAACCAATCCACACCGGCCTGGCCACCGAACAGCCATTTATCCTTTTCCGAGAGATTCACTTCCTGAATCGGAAAAACGCCGACTGTGGCAAACATTGTATTCGGTGTTTGCGGCCCCATATTAATACCGAAGCGGCCGCCGAGATCGACCAGTGCGGGCGGTTTATAGTTTTTAACATTGGGGGCATCTTCATTAAAGCGTTGCCGGAATGTTGCAGCAAATCCCTCAAAACTTAAATCGGAATCGTAGACGACGTCGGTAGAGAAGAATGGATTGCGGAAACGGCCGCCATACACACTAAACCGGTCTCTGCCTTTTTCGTCGCGATAATCGTATTGCAAAAATCCTCGATCGATTGCCAATTCATAACTCTGTCCGGTAACTCCTAAGCTTTGATCGTTGGACACCGGGTTGCGCATATTGCTGGTCGCCAAGCGGACGCCCGCTTTGAGGCTATCGGTAATATCCATCTCAATACCGGCACGAAAACGCTGGCTGAAACGCAAACGATCAAACTCCGTATTTTGAAATTCTTCGTTTCTTTGAAAAGCCGGAATATGACCGCCATCCCGGTTAATCGCTATATAATCGAGAAATGGGGCATTATCATTTCCAAAAAAATCATTTGAACCCCGTAAGCGCATATCAAAGGTTAACCTTGTTCTGTTAAGCCATTCCGGCAAAGCAGCGGGAACACCCCATGCCTCTTTCTTTGCATTGGCCTTCACTTCCTGCACAACTTCATCTTTAAGATCCGCGCGGACCTGCTGGCGTATCTCATCCTTGACGAATTCCGGCACATAACCGACGAAAACCGGCCCTTTTCCTTTTACTTTCTCGCCAGTTGGTTTATCCGGCGCCGTACCTTTCACAACTTTCGGCTCCGCCACCTGTTTTTCTTCGACGCGCTCTTTCGCTATTTGATCTCTGGCTTCTTGCGCTGCTTTCTTTTTCGCCGCATTCACGAGCACCTTGGCTTTCTCTTTGTCCAACAACCCTTGTTCAACAAACAATTCGATCAAATTGGTGGTGGTATTCTTGAGTTCCAGAAGCTCCTCACGCTCGTTAGCGATTTTTTCCTTGAGCTTGAGCAATTCGCTCTTTTCATCGGCCATGACCGGTACCGGTATCATGCTGGCCAGTAAAACGGCGATGATCATTCTCGAAATCATTATGTTTCTCTTGAAAATAATAGGTTTCAGGTTGGCGGTAAATACAGTCATCATTTGCTTCGTCACGTTAAATCCTTGATATCAGTTTTATTTTTAGCGGTTGCGGCATATTTTGCGGTGGCGCTTTACCGATCGCGATGCGCAGCTTGGGCAGTGCCGCTTGGATGCTCTGGTCGACATCTTTCTTGCCACTGGAGCCGATCAGTTCCGCGCGGCCAATACGCCCATCGGGATTGATCCAGATATTCAGCAACACGCTATATCTTTCCTTCCGGGCGCCGCTGTCAGCCAGCAGCGTTTGTAATTCTTCTTCTAAGCTTTGCTTGACCTGGTTGCCATACCACAAAATGGCATTTCCACCGCCCCCACCCAGCAAACCGCGCCCGCCCTTTTTACCGAGTAGACCGAAACCATCGCTCCCGGCAGCGCCTTCTGCGTCCAATCCCAACTCATCACCAGCGGGTGCGTCCACATCCGTATCGTCTGGCGACGGTTCCGGCTCACTGTCAGGTTGGGGCTCCTCGATGGGTTGGGGCTCCGGCTCCGGAATCTTTTCCTCGGGTGGAGGAGGTGGCGGAGGCGGAGGTGGCTGAATCACCGTAATCTGCTGGACTGGCTTTTTAGTTTGTACCGGTTTATCGAACTGGCTTTGGATGTAATAAATGATCGCCACAATACTGACAGCCAGTATCACTCCGATAATGATGGGCAGGCGGCGTAGCCAAGGCTCGTTTTTTTTCACTTCGGACCAACCTTACTTCACCAGTTTCTGTGTAACCAAGCCAAGCTGGCTAATCTCAAGCCGCGATACCACATCGAGCACTTCAATGACCTTCTCGTATTGAATCGTGGCATCCGCCTTGAGTATCACCGGCAAATCCGGATTGGCCGCTTTGTATTGACCCAGCCGAGTTTCCAGGTCGGCAATCGATACCGGATAAGTATCCAAATAAATCGTGCCGTCCTGCGTAATCGAAATGGCCTTGGTTTTGGGTTTGCTTAATGACGGTGTGCTACTGGCCTTCGGCAAGTTGACAGCGATCCCTTCCACTGACGCGGTCGTCATGATGATGAAAACGATCACTAATACATAAGCCACGTCCAGCATTGGGGTAATGTTTATGTCGTCATAAATTTTGTCGTCCTCTCCAACTTTCATGACTCGCTCCTTTTTTGTCTTTCGGCGATACGTTCCGAAACCACGGCCAGAAACTCATCCGTGAATACATGCATATCAGCCGTGATATCTTTGATTTGCACCAGCAAATAGTTGTAGGCAAACAAGGTTGGAATGGCGACGGCAAGACCGGCAACGGTAGCGGCCAATGCCGCGGAAATACCGGGGGCGATTGAATTGATATTAACGTCGCCGGTTGCGGCGATTACTGCAAAGGTAATCATCACGCCCATGACCGTACCCAACAGTCCAAGGAATGGGCCACCGGAAATCGAGATTGTCAGCAACACCATGTTTTTGTTGAGCTTTTGATGTTCCCGGACAACCGCGGCATCCAACCGGGCGCGAATCACGTTCAGTGCTTCGGAACTCAGTGTTGTCTGGTTGCCATTGATCCGCTTACGTAATTCTTGTACGCCGACATGATAAACACGATAGATCGGAGAACCCTGGAAGTGGTCGTGCTTGCCAAACATCGCCAGAAAATCGGAATCTTCAGCCGGTTGATCCTCTTCTTTTTCGTCGTGATCCAATGAATCCAAGTCGGATACATTAATATTCCGGTATTGATGCAGAAACGCAGCGTTTTCCTTTCTCGCCTGTTTCAAAGTGACACCCTTGCTAATCATCACCATCAAACCGATAACCAGCATCACACCGCACAAAGCGATCACGACCCAACCGTCGACCGTCAGGTTCTCCAGAATAATCCGGCCATAATTGACACTGGCGCCGCCTTCCGCCGATTCGTCGGAACCGAAATTGATCACGGTAAAATCGGGGCTTTGGCTACGGAATTGCAATTTAATCCAATCCGGACTACGCGCAATCTTGGCGATCTGCACTTCATCCAGCCAACCGGTCAGATGCGCCCCTGCTTCGGATGAGCCGATCAAAAGCGCCGGTGAAAATGGTTTCAATGCAATCGGCGCATTCGCAACCTGTACGCCATCGAGATAAAGCAGCAAATTGTTTTTCTCAACCACCAGCGCCAAATGCTGCCACTGTCCTGGAGTCAAGCTGATTGCACCAGTTTGGTTGGCGCCGCCGCTACCGTTCTGATAACTGGCTTGTATAAATGCGCCTTGTAACTTGATTTCAAGCTGCGCAGTGGCATCTTTGGCCTGCAGAATCGTCGCATTCTGCTCCTGCTCCGTTTTAATCCAGGTGCTGAATGTCCAGCCATTTTCCGGATCAATCTCCAGCGCTGGATGCGCCCCTGCTTTAATCCCGCCCTGTCCTTCAAAACGCGCAGCAGCAGCGATATAGCCATTCGGATCGATAATGGCCTTGGAATCGTTTGCGTGCAGTAAATAAGCCGTTGCATCCTGCGGCAGCGCTTCGCCCTCCTTGAAATGGTAGGTCAGCACTTGATTGACATCGTAAATGCCTTGGGGATCAGAACCGTTTGCTGCATTGGCATTGCCGTAATACATCGTGAAATTATCACTACTGATACCGCCACGAACCACGGGTAATTTGACCCAGACCAATCCAAGCTCTACCAATGAATCGATCCTCTCGACATCATGCATAAGCGCGGCTTTATCTTGCTGCATAAAGCGCAGATCTTTACCGTTTTCCGCCAGATCGAGAAAAAAGCCAAAATTACCGCTGTGCAAACGCACCAATACCGGGAAATCCTCCACGGTACCCTGTATATCAGCCCCGGTGATGCTGGCATCAACCGTTAATTGTTTGCGTGAAGGCCATGCATCGTTCCACCAGGCGCGGCCCTCCACGGATACTAATGTCAGTATCAACAGCAATATAAAACGATGCATAAACAAAAATTTCTTCATTAACCAACGATTCCCATATCAAAAATAAATACCGTGCGTTTAATCACCGCAACCTTTCTTTCCTTCCTTGATGTCTTTCACACTGCAATCGCCATAGCTCACCACATCAGTGCTCAACATGCTGACTCCCTTCTGTTTATTTTTGTCATCCTGTTCGCGCCCGGAACCTCCACGCGACGCGGATTGCGATGCCGATTGCGCCGCGCTGGCAGCGGCGCCATCCGCTCCAGCCACGCCGGTCGGCGCAACAACACTGGTTGGCACACCCACCGTGCCGCCCGAAGCTTGAATATTGGAAGCGCCAATAACCGCCGTTGCCGCAATCACAATTTGACTGCCGCTGATACCTGCTTCACCGGCATCCACCACCCCTACGGGCGCAGCCAAAACCACATTTCCCTTACCGACTGCTTGTATGCCGCTGCCAGATACGATCGGCGGAAAAATGGTGACGATATTGCCGCGCTCGTCCACCACGCTGACTGGCGGCGGTGCAGAGATCGCTGACTTAGCGCCTTTACCGGCATCGATGCTGCCTTCGGACGACCACACGAGAATGTCGCCACCGAGTAAAGTAAAGACACGCGATTGATTGACATTGAAATTGTCATTGACTACAGCACTGAGATTACCCTTCTGCTGTACGACCAGACCCAGTTGTTCCGGGGTTTTACGAATCCCCGCCAATTGTCCGGCCAGGCCGACATCGACATTGCCCCCGGGAACCGCCAGATTGATGTCGCCGCCGTCCAACGTTTTAATCTGACTGAATACCAAACCGAGATTTCCGGCATAGGATTCATCCGGGAAAAGGGTTTTGATCGCTTCAAAACCGCGCTCGTAAAGATCCTTGCGTTTTGATTCGAGCGCAGCAGCCGCAGCCGATGCAGATTCTTTGATTTCATTGTAAAAAACATTCAATAACGTACCCAGATGCTGGCGTTGTTCAGCGTCCGGCAAATCGGCAAGCCCCTGCAGAATTTTTCGATATTTGTCGGTATTTTCATAACGCTTGATAAAACCGGCCAGATCCATTTTCCCGGCTAAACCCGTCAGAATCGTAATCGCCGCGCCACCTTCGTCGCTCAACGTGCGATTGAATAAATTACCGATGGTTTGAATGCCGTTGGAGCTGCCGAGGTTAATGTTTTCCCCAGCCAGCACTTGTAATTGACCTGGTCCGCCAAGCTCCAGCTTTCTGATATTGGAAAGAATATTTCCATCGTTATTGATGATCGTGTCGTACAGGATATTTCGCCCCGCCTGTACGCGAGTAATATCATCAGCCGCCAGATTCTGACCTTTCAGGGTCAGATTCTTGATGTCCCGGCCAGCAACAAATTCGGCCGCTTTGGGCAAATAAAAGGTTGCTTCCTTATCGGTGGCAAATGCGATATCACCCAAATGCGCAATGACTTGAGGTTTGTTGGAATTGCCCAAATGTACCGGGACCGGGGCATTGATAAGGAGCGGATCAGGCGTGGTCAGATTTAGACGTTCGCGCGCGCGGATAATACCGCTGACCAAATTGCCTTCGACTTGCTGCGCGGGTGAAACAACACCCGGCAACAATGAAATATCCGTATTGGACATGCCGATATTAAAGAACTGAGCGGCATTTCTATCTGCGGATACATTTCTCTGCGCCAGTAACTCAAATTGACCTTGGGATGACGGAAACAATGTCATCGAATTATTGACACGAATGTCGCCAGAGTACGCAACCGTTTTCAAAGTACCCGGGTACACGCTGAAACCGAACCCCGGTTCGGGGCTATTATTCAGAACTACGCTGCCGCCGGTTGTTGCAAGTGAAATGGCACTTCGATCACTGTACGTAAAAAAGCGCGAATCGGTACCGCCGGAACCAACCGGTAAAGAATCCTGACCGCGTATCGTGGGATTGCCCACGGATGCCAGAACCAGATCATTGCGCGCACTGACATTGACCTGCGCATCACCCAGATGCAGCGCGGTGCCTGCTTCCGCCGATGCGGAATAACTGCCCCCTGCGGTTATATTGGCCTGTCCCTTGCCGACATAATATTCGCCACCGGCGATGTTATTACCCGCCGTAACCGACAATGCGCCACCGCCATTAATCTCCGTACCGTTAGCGCTCCAGGTGGTGGAAAAACCGGAAATAGCATTAATCGTACCGAGCGGCTTACCCGTGGTAGGCAGCATTGCGGATAAATTACGGATATCCCCGCCGGCTTCAATCGTAACTTCACCGCCGCCCAGCGCTCCGACATTCTGGTTAAACGTTCTAACACCGCGATTACTGAAAGTATCGCCGCTGATATTGATACCCCAAGCCGTGGGCCGTTGATTCACGTCCCAAACGCCGCCGCGTACCAGCCAGTCACTGATTTTCTGGCCGGTTGCAATGCCTTGTATGTCTCCCCCCGCATGGATCGAGATATCGCCGCCTTGCGTCGGATAATCCGCCACGACAAACTGTGTGCCGAGCAAAACTTCATTGGCAAAGCCATAACGCAACACGCTGTTTAACCACGCTGGATCCAGCCGGTTCAAATAATTGGCGTCAGATTCGCCGGGAAAACGCGCAGGCGCGCCAGGAATACTGCCAGCCAATAACTGACCGCGCGTGTACTGTGCCGGTGTGCCCATGGTATAAATCGCTGCCGCGGCTTTTGTATCGCCGGGATTACTCAGGTAGCGCAAATCATTTCCGGCTTCCACATCAATACTGCCGGTACCCGTCCGGACTACCACCTGGGCCGGGCTCGATTGATTATCGGTTGCTGCCAGATTGATATCGCCACCTGCATATAAACCATAACTCCAGGATAAGCCCGGCTGTATCATGTCAGGGAAACGGTTTTCCGGTTTCTGCCCGGCGATGGGGGTTCTCGCAAAGGCGTCGGTTAAAGAGGCATTGATATTGAGATTGTTATTGGCTCTCAGAGTAAGAAAGCCCGGCAAGATTTTTTGTCCGTCCACAGCCGAGTAGCGCCAATTGGAATCCCAGCTCAGCGTTTTTTCATTCCATGCACCTTCCATGAAATCCCAGCGATCTTGCAGCGTCAAATCACCTTTGCTTTGTATTTCTATGCCCGGTAAGAATTGCAGCGCCGATCCGGAAAGATTCGCCAGCGACGGCTTGTTCGCCATGAATGCAGCGGTGTCGGCTTTCCACGCCTGGATGGCATCATTCGTAATGACCGATTCACCGGAATAGACCCGGGCTGCTTCGAGCACAGCGTGATTCGGATCAGCGCCTGTAATGCGCGTATTGATTGCTGAAACGGCAACGGCATGATTCGAATCCCTGCCGGTACGTAAATGGACATCCCCTCCAGCGCCGCTACTGCCGCCGGAAACATCGATCACTGCGCCGGAAGCCGACAAATCCAGCAAGCCGCTGCCAGCATCCTGCCGGTACACGGTATCCAAGGTTACACTGCCGCCTTTTGCGCCATTCGCAGTAGATTTAGCCGTAATTGCGCCAGTGGAACCCAGCGCAATACCATTAGCGCCGTAGATATTAACTGAACCGGCAGCATCGCCCCCTGCATCGATCCGGCCTGCGATAGTCACTTTACCTTGATCGGCAGTCAGATTGAATTGATCGGCTTTGATCGTATCGGTTGCAGCGATTGCGATATCGCCATGACGCTGCCGCAGGCTCAATTCCTGATTAAATCCCGCCTCTGCTAATTTGGCATTCAACGCAGACAAACCATCCGCGCCAAAATCATTCGCATCCAAGCGGATGCTCCCGCCTGGGGTGTTTGCCGGAGCCGATGCGTCTATGTCACCGTGCCAATTGAACTGACCTTTGGGCACTTGAACGTGCAGCGTGCCAGCTTTGCTGGCATACTGAATTTGATTGGCTTCGCTGCCCGCCGCACCGGCAAGCCGAATGTTTGCATCGCTTTCAAAATTAATATTCCCGGCATCGGCCGACAATACAACGCGCCCCGCCGGTGCATATCGAGTCAGCTCTCCGAATGGCACAGCACGGCCTGAAACATCAATCTGCGCACCGTTATTCAGATTGATATCACCGGCAAGCGCATGCAACTCCAGAATACCCCCCGGCAAATCAAAAAAACCATTACCGGCAATTGCATTGGCTGTTACCGACCATGCCGATCCCAAGCCCGCGGAGCTTACCGGCGCAGTGCTGCCTAGCCGGTTAAAGTTGATTTGATGACCGCTGGCATCAATGCGCGTAGTGGAACCGGAATTACCGGCAAAATAAGCGGCATTTAAATTCAGGTCTCCGGCTACGCTTAATGAACCTGGCTTGGCCACAGTGCTATTACCGGTCTGCGCATCCTGCATTAACCCCAATCCGGTAATCGCATTGGATGCATTAAAGGCGGTGTTACTGAAACCAGAAATGGCATAGTCGCCTTCCGCCAGCAGGATATTTTTCGCATTCAGCGCTAACGCGCCTGTACCTGTGCCGGTCCGATCGGAATTGAAACCCGGATTTCTTAACGTAATGCTATCCGCATTGATCTGCGCGCCAAGACCAGCATTATTAAAACCATTGATTCGCGCCGCATTGATATCGAGCAGCTTGGATTGCAAAACGACATCACCGTACAAATTGAAATCGGAGGTACTGATCAGCTTCAGCTCATTGAGATTCAAGGGAATATTCTTCAGTACCAGCCCTTC
This sequence comes from Nitrosomonas sp., assembly GCF_040240425.1. GTDB lineage: Bacteria > Pseudomonadota > Gammaproteobacteria > Burkholderiales > Nitrosomonadaceae > Nitrosomonas. The sequence continues at coordinate 84,755 of NZ_QPHG01000004.1, forward strand.
CGTGCCAAGCGGTGCGGCACCCGCGCTGATGCGGCTGGATTTCAACGCCAGCGAACCGCCATTCATATCGATAAGACCGTCAAATACCGTATTTCTGGTGGAATCGAGCGCCATTGAAGCGTTCGCTTTCAGCCGCGCGCCTTCCTCAATGGTCAAAACACCGGTGCTGCCAGTGACACTGCGGTCGCGGTTCAATCCTACTTGATTGAAGGAAGAAACCCGTAGCAAAGCGCCATCACTATTGGTTGCACCGCTGTTTTCGATAAACAGATCCACTGCCGTGCCGCTGCCATTATTTTTGCTTTCGATCAGCGCACCGGAGGAAACCCTCACTTCATCACGTGCCGCCAAAATGACTTCCTGACCCTGCAAATGACTATTTCCGTCGATATTCAGGTTTTGTGCGGTTACCGTTACCCGTTGACCCCTCGTATCTTTTCCACGCACCCCGCCGAGCAGCAAGCTGGGGGCATTTAAGCGGTTCAGATCGTCAGCCAGTAATTTGACTGTGCCGGGAACCGGCGCCTGCAAATCTTCCTGGCGGCCTACAATAGCTAAGCGGTCGGCACTGATATCCACTTGCCCGCCCCTGCCGTTTTTGGCGGGAGACGCCACCAGATCCGCTGCCAACGTCAGATGCTCACGCGTGGTAATTGCCAAACTGCCCGCATCCTCAGGCAACTGTGGACGAGCGATGCCTCTTTGCTCTGCCGCTTTGGCAAAAAACTGATTGGCGGAATAATTGGTATATTCGGAGAAAAGTCTCGCTTGCGTTCCCGGCGCCACGGAGAAACCTTGCGTGCGAGGATTTTGAATATCCGCGGCTGCCGTGCCATAGTGCCCGGAAACAATCGTTGCACCGGTAAAATCGGTAAAGCGCTGACTCGGTGTAATGTCCGGAACGTCCGGTCTTGGTGTAATCAGATACGCGCCGGGCAGCAAAGCGTAGTGTGCGGGCAGTAAGGTATACCAGCCTTCCTTCAAGGCGGAACCGGCACTCAGATAAACGCTATCGCCAACATGCAAATTCGCGGATGAAAATTCCAGCGGATCAATCGGCGTCAGTGCCGGATTGAAATCTGGCATCACTGCGAATTTAGGAACATAACCGGCAGCACGCGGATCCAGAATATCGCGCGACCCGCCCGGGCCCGGAATGAATTCGTAGGCGTACAAATCGCCACCGCCCGACAGATCAAGCTTGGCGCCTTCTTGCAATTCAACGTTGGTACCCGTCAGCGCCAGCCGTTTTTCCGGCGGCGATGAAATCAACCGGTTAATTGCGCCATCGGCTGTCATTGGATATAGCCAATTAATACCCGCCGCGCCGCGGCCAAACGGTACGGTTAAGTGATTACCCGATACCGAAGTATAACTACCGTGCGCCAATACCAAATGATTACCGGCGTTCAGATTGATGCTGCCGAATGGAACCTCGATGGTGCCATGTTGCTTAATGTTCGGCGCGTTAATCGTCAGACTACCGCCCGCGGAGAGCACCGGTGTTTGTGCGCCGGCGCCTTGCAGAATAGTCAGCGTTTCCTGCCCGGTACCGCCGAGTGCAAACGTATAATCGGTCAATGTCGCGGTATACAATTGCGAAGCGGTCATCACCAAATCGCCCGCAAATTTGAATGTGCCCAGAAAATTCTTCGTGTCCGGTCTTATCTGAATGCCCACGGCGCGCACATCGCCTGCGCTGAACAAATCGGCCTGGCCAAAACCGTTAAAACTCAGGCCGCCAACCAAATCAATCCCTTTCGCCGCTACCGAGAACCGCCCTGTACCGCCCACTGCATTTGGCGCCAGCCGGGTATCGAATAAACCTTGCGATAATTGGGTATCGATACGGCTTTGCGTCGATCCCAGCGCCGCATAGGTTGTGTTCAGACTGACCTGGTTACCAGCAGTCTCGATACTGGGCGTATCCAGAATGATTTCCTTATGCGCTGCCAGCTGCATATCGCCATTAAAACGAATGCTTCCGCGATATTGGCCATCGCCGCCAAGCACATCGGTTTTAAGCTGTAATGCGTTGAATCCGGAGTGACTTAATTGATCATTGTTGAAAAAAGCCAGACCACTGTAGCGTTCCGTATTGATGTTACCGCCCAGCGGCAAATCGCCCGCGATCACAGGATCTGATGCGGCTGAAATCACAATACTGCGTGGTCTATTGGTCAGCGCAGCTACATCGTCCGGAAAAAAGCCACCGCCCACGGGAAACTCGGGTTTATCGCGCAACCCTTTGTTGATTTCGGCAGACAGTGTGCCGCCGCCGGAAGCCGTACCGCCATCCGCTTTGAAGGTGCCGTCGATTAGCATCCCTTCACCCGCTTTCAAGGTGACTTGACCGCCAAACGAAGGAATATCGCGCGAGACCGGTACAAATGCATTGCCGCCTTGATCCGGCTCACGAAAATCAACGCGTTCACGCGTACCGCTCACATCGATTAAAGAGCCTGCATAACTGACAATATAGCCCCTATTGGCGATGAGATCGATATGTCCGCCCGGCAAAACGTCGCCCATGTGCAAGCCATAAGGATTCAACTGTTCTTTGAAAACACCCCGTGCATTCAGGCTGCTATTTGCGCCCAGCCAGATGCCTTGCGCGTTATAAAAACCTGTGTCGCCACGCACTGGCGGATCGATGGTCGCGCTGATTGTCCCTGCGGGTGCATTGATGCTGCCTTCGATCAGGATAGAAGTTGCCGAATTCATATCAACCCGGCCGCCGATATCGGTTTTAATCGATGCGCTTGCACCGATTGTCAATTGCTCTTGGCGATTCTGCGCGATCGACGGTGCGACGGAAAGATGCAGATTAGCGGGCTGACGGATTGCTTCCGTTAACGTCACGATCGAACTGAATGCTTGCAAATCAGCACCGGTGTGCTGGGTGGCGGCATTAGCCGATAAATAAAAATTCTGCTGAAGTGGGTGGACGCTGACGTTATCGGCCACTTTCAATCCGTACAGATTCGCACTCAAACTGAAATCGGAGAAACCGCCTTGCTGGAAAAACTCCGGCGCCAGCACCAAAGGCTGAACAGTCGAAGCGGAACGTGCGGGTACATCCGCGGCGCTGCCAATAACCACTTCATTGGAAGCCAGATGCAGCTGACCGCCTTGATTGAGCGCGAAAGCCGATAATTCGCCATCGAGTATCAAGCTGGATGATTTACCGCCCGGCTCGACAGTAGCGGCTTCAAGATGAATCGATCCGCCGCGTCCCCCCCGTGTGCCGCCGATGATTTGCAACCAAGCACCGCCATTGGCGTTGATCCGGCTGCCATCATTTAACCGCAAATCCCCTTGTTCGCTGATCAGCGTGACCGAGCCGCCGTCGACCGATACAGGATCAAATGGCAGGCTCGAACGGATGCTTTGCAGATCATTAACCCAGCGCCCGCTGACATCGATTTGTGAATGCGCACCCAAGGTGATCGGGTTCGGCAGCAACTGATCACTATTGACTACCACCGGCTTGAAAGTGATATCGCCAGACGGTGCTGTCAGCGATCCTTGAATTTCGCTACCGCTCGCCGCCACAGTCAACTTGCCGCCTATCGGCAACTCAAGTTGCACATCCGGACCGATGGTTACTGAACCGTTGGTCGTGACACTGACGTTCCGTACTCCGGATTTTTTGAGATTTTCCGCATCGATATTCAGCGCGATGGGTTCTTTCTTATTAGCCTCTCTCGGTATGGGCGCATTCGGTTTCAGTGCCGGTACCGGCGGATCCATGTTCTGGCTGAATATTACGTTTTGTTTACCGAACAGGTTGTTCTGACTCAAATCGATCGAGAAATTGCTGCCATCGGCGCGCTGGGCATGTTGTCTCTGCAAGGAACCATCCACAGTCGTGCCATCCAGAACACCATTCAGCATCGCCTCATAGGTATTAATCGTCAGATTGCCGCCTGCTTTACCTTCGATATAGCCGCGTTCAAAGTGCTTGAGCGCCATGCCGGAAATCGCCCAGCTTTCGATGATGCCCCATTTCGGATGAACTTTTGTGAATTGATTCAGTATGGCGTCATAAGGACGGTTGGGGTCGGCATGCGCAATATCGGAAATAAAGCCACCGGAAACGACTTTAGTGGTTTCGATATAACCATCCCGGTAGGCAACCGTACCACCGGAGAAATCTATCTTGCTGCCCGCTTGCGTAATCACATCACCGCTGGAAGTCAAATTGATGGAACCGCCCGCTGTGCTGCGCTCATCAATATTCCGTTCAATGCGATCAACCGCGCCCTTGATATCGGCGATTGGAATGGTGGCGCTGGTCAGTACACCGGTATTCGGGTCATAGACCAGCGTCGCGTCACGCAAATCAACCGATACTTTCTCGGCAAATAAAACGCCATCGCGTTGTAAAGGGGCATCGCGCAATTCGTTCTTGCGCAACTCCACTTGCACAACATTACGTTCCATCGGTAACACGACGTTCTTGACCCCGGATGCATCGATTGTGCTGCCGGTTTCAAGATAGATGCGGGCACTTCCTTTAATCGATGCGTCGGCCAGGTTATCCAACGCCTTGACATCGATAATCCCGGATTTTGCTTCGAGCACGGAACGATCTTTCAAATGAACTTCATGGCCGCTGATTTCAATCTTGGAGGATTCCTGCGGTTGCGCATCGATGGCCTTCGCCGTTTTGTCGGCATCCAGATCAACGCTGGTGCGGCTGCCTTCGGCCAGCGTGACGGTCGCGCTTTTACCTAACCCATCATCCTTTTCAGTTCTGCGTGTTGTAACGCTGCCCGTTAATTTACCGCCCGTGCCGCTTGGATCTTGAATGCCTTCACGCGCCAGCAGCCGGACCGATCCGTCCAATTGCACCGAAGTAGTCGCCGATGCAATGCCTTCCTGATTTACGGCAAAGCCGATCAGACTCGCATTGCCGCGTTCCGCCAGAATCTTACCGATATTTTTGACTTCACCGCCGGTTCCGACTTCGACCAAAAGCCCGCGAATATCGGATTTGGTACCGGCTTCTTGCAAATACACTTTATCTTGCGCACCGGCGAGAATGGTCTGGCCGCCCGGTGTTTGAATCGTGCCTGCATTGGTGACTACTGGCGCCGCCAGTATCACGCGGCCGCTGTCGCCACTGGTTTTAATCTGCGCGCCGGGTTCGACAAAAATCTGAATTTTTATTTTTTCGCCATTCGGATCCAGGATGAACTGACCTTGCTCATTTTTCAGATAAATTTCATTATTACCTTGCAAGGCTGCGGCATTGTTGATGTCGAAAACCTTGGTGATACCTCGCTGGAATGTCTCTTCGCTGATACCCAGGGCAGTGGCTACCAAAGCATTCACATTGACTTGCGAGTCCTTACCGAAAAGAAATCCGTTTTGATTGACCAGATAGACTTGGCCATTAGCCGTCAGGGAGCCGAGAATACGGCTGGGATCAGCCTGGTGAATATTGTTTAATGAAATGGCCGTTGCAGATGGTTGTTCAAATTTGATACTATTATGTTCACCGATATTGAAGCTTTGCCACTCCAGCGTCGCCCGATCCGAGATCTGTTTAATAATCATGCTGTCACCCGCAATACTGGCGGCAGCTTGCCCATGCGATGCTAGCGCGGCAGGATCAACCGGTACCGGCAATTCGGCGCGAACATCGTAACTGTTGCTCATCAGGGTGATGCTACCGGCCAAGAGTGTGCGTATCGCCAGAAACAATGGTTTTAGCGGGAAATGCTCATCCGTATGTGTGGTTTTTTTGTTTTTGTTCATACCCAACCTCTATTTGATAGGCGCTAAGCAAAATCTAAAATTCGTAATTCAGCCGGAAATCAAAGCGCTGATCGCCCACATCCACTTTGCCTTGCCGGTACAGCGGGTAAGCCCAGTCAAACTCGCCACTTAAGAATTTGTGCAATTGCATTCTGAAGCCTGCGCCAGCACCTGCCAGTTTGTAGAAATCAGGATTCCGGGGGAGCGGCTCTTTAATCCATAAAGCCGCGTAATCGAAAAATATGTGCGGACGGAAACTGCGGATGATTTCCCAGTTGGTCGGCTGAGGCATCGGGCTCTGCAACTCAACCGAAAAATTAACGCCGTGATCACCCAATTGCTGCGTCATGTGGTATCCGCGCACGCTTTGATGACCGCCGACGGAGAATTGCTCATTACTGATGAGCGGGGTATTCGTGACTTGGCCTCTCGTTCGTACGGCCACTCTGAAATCGCCTGGCAGCTCCTGCAAATGTCTGACCCCTAAAGTCAGATAAGCATAATTCGCTTGCGCCTTAAAGCGCCGGTCTTCAAACTCCTGCGTTTCATTTCCCAAGCCACGTATCGCAAAATTGGCAGCCGCATTAAAAGATGTCACCGCCTTGTTGTAACGCCAATTTCCGTCGTAGCCCAATTGGAATGCCGTGTAAGAAATGGGGGTGGAATTCTCGTCTTGCCCCTGAACGGTAATGGCCTGGTTAAAGTTTTTGTAGTCAAAACCAAGAACCAGATTGTGGTTGTAGGTTTCCCGGGTAGCCAAAGGCTTGGTCAAACGTGCGCCATAAATCGTACCGGCGCCGACGACGGTCAATCCGCCGATGGGTGTTCCCAGCTTGGTATTCGAATCAATGCCGATGCCATACATCGCCAGGCGGGTATCGGAAAAACCGGTCGGCATGACATAAGTGCCCGACCACACCTGAATCTCGCTGGGATTTTCCGGTGTTACTTGATATTGAAAAGACGCACTATGGAAACGCTGCCATAAATTGTCGTAACGTAATGTGCCTACAAGGCGCGGACGCGTTGTCCCTTCCGGATTATTGCCATGAATTTCCAAACTGCCGTGCAATGGAAACGTGTCAGCAACCCGCAGTTCGACTTCGGTTTTACCGGGTGTGGAACCAGCCCGGAATATCGGCGTGACTTGACGATCACCCGATTGCTTACCCAATGCGACCACCTGTTCCTGAACATCCGGCATATGCGGCACTTGTCCCGCAGCCAATGCGGGGACTTGTTCACGGATTTTTCCCAAAGAAAAATAGCGCGACCCGGTAATCTTCAGACGTTCGATGGTACCTTCCATGACTTGCAGACGGACCTGCCCTTCCACCACATCCTGCTCGGGGATTTCCACCAGCACGGTAGGATAACCTTGCTCCTTATAAACCGCTTCCAGGGCTTGGCGGGCACTTTCAACATCGTCGATGGATTTGTCGTAACCCAGAAATGGATATACCGTTTTCTCAATTAATGGTTGCTCCAAGATGGTGTTCCCATCTACTTGTAGCACCAGCAAATCGAATTTTGGCTGTGATTGCTCGGCATATACCTGTTCCGATGATTTTTGATCTCCCCACGCAGGCATGGATAGACAAAACGCAAGCAGTGAAATTAATAGGGGCAGTATCATCCGGAGCATTCAATCAGCAATTAATTAAAGGTAATGAAACAATAAAACAAAATAACCAAGCATTATTTAGACAAAGAAAGTGCGTGCACTCAATGCACAATCCTTACAAACTCTTATTTATTGATTGATTAGTAAGAGAAAATAGCCAGATTCTTCAGAAGCGCTCGCCATGTCCCAAAGGGCATAGCGAGTCAACTTATCAAATACCCTGGAATTTATTTCAACTCGAATTCCGCCACACCGGGATCCGCAACCGGTGCAACCTCCAGACTTGGATACGGGAAAGCTTTAGGCACGCCACCCGCACTCAAATGTGTATAAGGAACCACTGGATTGTTTTCGTTGAAAGGAACTGCTCCTCTGAAACCGCGAGGATCTTTTGTGGTAGCAAAAATTCCGGAGCGGCCGAAGGTCAGATTGGAATTTGCATTCGCTGCAGCAGCCACAGTCGGGCTACCCAGATCTTGCGCAAAAGCGATCAGTGCACGCGCTTTAATCGCCCAATCAGGATCCCATGGTTTTTCGATTTTCCCCAGAACCACACCTTCCGCCCAATAGGGATAGGTGCCGGCTGCTACGTTAGCGATGGTCGGTGCATAGCCATCGATTTTGATATAACGCCAACCTTGACCGCCGGTACCTTCAACCGTTGCTCCTGCGTTGCGGTCACCGGACTGGAATGCGATTCCCCAGCGTTTGGCAAAACCGGCGCCATCCGACACATTATTCCATCCGGTGCTGTTTGTGCCATTCTGCCAGTCTTTCAGCAAATCATCGGTCGGCCTTGCACCGCCTGGAGCCTTAACAATCGGCAAAGTCGATTCTTCTTCAAATTCTCCATCGGGGGTGACCGGTGCGGGTGGATTCGATCCCTTGACAAAAGGATAATTGAGCAACTTGGCATGACCTACGGCCCCAATTGCCGCACCTCTGTTACGACGGCTGATGGCAACCGGCGTTAATTGACCACCCGTTACCGACTCTTTGGTTGGCGCATCGACACCCGCATCGGAAAGAATCTCTGAATCGGTCAAGCTTCTGACTTGATTACCATTGAGCTTATCCACAATCTTCACGTGATCCCACGCCGATATTTTTCCTGCAAATAACGAAGCCAGGAAAGTACGGTTCAGCGATGGCAAGCTTTTATCGTCATAACGGCCGACGACCGTGTCGCTCGGTAATTCTCCGGATCGGATTTGCGCAGCCTGTAACACACGATACAGATCTTCGGTGACACTAATGCCGTACACCAAACCGCCGGTTGATAGTGCTGCAAAGGTATCGGGGAAACGATCGATATTGGTCGGCCAATCAGCTTCAAACTGACCAGAAATCAATTCTTTAACTTGTTCAGGATAATTCTCGGTACCCGGTTTTAACAAAATATCGGGGTCGACGCCAAGAAAACCAGCATCCGAAGGTACCTTGGCTAGGTAGGTGCTGGCATTGGCGCCGGTGATGGTTGCAACCCAACGTTTGGCTCCGTCCGCTGTCCAGGCGGTTTGCGGCAAGCCCTGGATATTCAAGTGCTCAATAGGAATACCCCGTCCATCATTGGCCACCAGAGGAATAACCCCGTAACCGGCAGCACCGTAGGATCGCTTCTCAAAGAGAATTTTCCGCCCTGCCAGACCCTCACCCAACGTAGATTTGCCAACAAAGTAATAAGCGCGCCAACGGCCTCCGATAGAACCGGTTGAAGTTTTATCACTAAACCAGTCATCGGTTCCCGGCTCAACCAGGGAGCTTACGACCGCCAAATCAATTGCTCTGTCCTGTGCAGCGCCACCGGACGTGTAGATTACGATATCAGGCGGACCGTCATTCCATGGCGTCAGCGCATGCGCCATATTCGACCCAGCGAGCAGAGACAACGCTGCCGCAAGACTTTTTAGTTTGTTTATTTTCATGGTGTAATCCTTACTGTAACAATAAGAGGAGAATAAGGGCTTCAAGCTCAGCGGCTTTATAACCAGCCCCGCAGAGCATTAATGCGCATTGCAAATACCCTATTCATAGTGATACTTGACTCTCGTGATCAATCCAATCCGATCACTTGCGCGCATTATAAGATTGAGATCTTATATAAGAGAAATAATATATAAATATATTCTTATATTCTTTTAGAATATAAGTAAGATCTTTTTACGATACAAAGCTTAAGGAGCTGCAGCCAAGAAGCACGAACCACATCAGTCAATACATTCATTGCACGCTTCCTGACAGCATTTGCGAGAATAGAAACAGAAAACTAGAAAAGGCGCGCTTTATCGATGCCAAAGCGCAGTCCGCATGTCCGTGATGGAAAATTGCAAGTTAAAACAATAAATGCGAACATTGCCGCCACAGACTCTCAAGACAAGAATATCCGCACCACTTGAGAGCCGGATCTGTAATGTACGGTAAGAATTTTTAGCGAGAAACATTGGAAAACACACTCATTCCCTACCAAGCTATTAGAAAAATCCCTGGTAATTGCGCACTTGTATTTGCCCCTCATCCCGATGATGAAGTATTCGGTTGCGGTGGAGCCATTATGCGGCACCTTGAACAAGGCATTCCTGTTCACGTCATCGTAGTATCCGATGGCGCCTATGGCGCAAGCGAAGAAACAAAAGCTGAATACATTCTGCAGCGTCAACAAGAAAGTGTGGCTGCGGCCGGCATCCTTGGCTATGGCACACCCGTTTTCTGGCAATACCAGGATCGGCAAGTCTGTTATGGTGAGAAACTGATTGAGGAAATTTTAACCGCCATTCGTGAAACTGGCGCTGATCTGGTTTATGTCCCATCGGTTTTTGAAATGCACCCGGACCATCGCGCGCTGAGCATGGCAGCCGTTGAAGCTGTCAGACGTATTGGCGCTACGGTCAACATTGCGTTGTACGAAGTGGGCATTCCATTGCCCCCCAATCGGTTACTCGATATCAGCGATTTGGCTGCACGCAAGGCAGCCGCGATGGCCTGCTTTATTTCACAAAATACAAAGCAGCGTTACGATCAGCATATTGCATCATTGAATCACTACCGCACCTATACGCTGCCAGCCGATGTCACAGCAGCGGAAGCCTACATTCTCCTTTCTGCGGAAGCGTTAGCGAACGATCCACTCAAACTCTACCAATCCGAACATACCCGCCAAAAATCACTTGGACTTCCGCTGGATAGCGGCGATCTGCCATTGGTCAGTGTCATTATCCGCAGCATGGATCGGCCCACGTTATCCGATGCACTGGACTCCGTGGCTTTGCAGACTTATCAGCATATCGAAGTGGTGGTGGTAGACGCAAAGGGAGGAGACCATCGGAAACTAGGCGAATGGTGCGGACGCTTTCCACTCAGAACCATTGAAAATGGTGAACCATTGGATCGAAGCCGGGCAGCCAACATTGGGCTGCACGCGGCAAAAGGAAACTATCTGATTTTCCTTGATGACGATGATTTATTTTATCCGGAACACATCACCCATCTTGTGACTGCGCTAAAAAATCACCCCAGCGCTCGATGCGTATACTCTGGGGTCCGTGTTGAACACTACGTGGATCATCAACTTCAGGAAGTCACTGCATTTAACGAACCTTACGATCAGCGCCGACTTTTGGGCAGAAACTTCATCCCGATTCATGCCATGCTGTTTGAACAATCTTTAGTCACGCAAGATCATTGCGGTTTTGATGAAAACCTACAGGTTTTTGAAGATTGGGATTTCTGGATCCAAGTCGCACAGCACAGCGAAATATTGCATATCGACAACATTACCGCTATTTACCACAATTATGGACACTCCGGCTTAGGGCTCCAGCAAGATAAGGCTTTTCTAAAGGAATCGAGAAGCAAAGTTTACGATAAATGGAAAATGCTGCTAACCGGCAAGCAACTGGAAGATTTAATTGAATACCGTGAAGATCTGATATCCAGCTTTCGCAGCCAATTAGCGCATAGTGAACATTTGGGATCCAATCTTCGCAATCAATTAGCGGAGAGTGAACATTTGGCATCCAGTCTTCGCAATCAGTTGACTGAGAGTGAACATTTGATACCCAGTCTTCGCAACCAATTAGCGAACAGTGAACATTTGCTTGCTTCGCTACACAATCAACTGACACAAAATACACTTGCAAGTACTCAGCGCGAGCGATCGCTGCAAAAAACAATTCATGACATATTTCACTCAACTTCATGGAAAATCACAGCCCCTTTGCGGTTCCTTGTTCGAATAATCCGCGGACAGCATCACGCCGCGTGGGATGGGGTGCGCCGTAGAATTTTCCCTTTACTCAAAGCCATCTACTGGCAATTTCCGGTGCGATGGCGCAAACAGGCATTGAATATCGCCTATCGCGTCGCCGGTCCACTGTTTTCCGGGATGGGGCACTATGAGACATGGCGCGCAAGCAAGGCCGGTGATTCGACTCCAGGGACTGTAGATTCCTATGGTTCTCTGGCAGGAATGGTGGATCTTTCCACGATTGCTCCGCTAGCAACACCACCAGCCGGACGTATTGCGATCCACGCGCATATTTTTTATGCGGATCTCGCAACAGAATTTGCAAACTATCTGAGTAATATGCCTTTTCCATATGACTTGTTTATCTCAACACCCGATGAGGCAGCAAGCCAAGCATGCAAGCATGCTTTTTCTCATTTACCGCATCTAGGGCAATTAATCATCTCTATCGTGCCCAACCGCGGACGTGATATTGCACCTATACTCTGTACTTTTGGCACAACATTACAAGAGTATGATTATATAGCGCATATTCATAGTAAAAAATCGCTATATACCAATGGCGCGGCCGATGGTTGGCGCGAATATTTGTTGACCCATTTATTGGGCAGTCCATTACAAATCCAGAAAATCTTTTCACTGTTAAGTGGTGACAAAAATATCGGCTTTATTTATCCGCATAATTCAACCGTTCTACCTTATTGGGCAAATACCTGGCTCTCCAATAAAACCAACGGATATATTCTGTGTAAGAAACTGGGCATCACCGATTTTCCAATGGGCTATTTTGACTTCCCGGCCGGATCGATGTTCTGGGCGCAATCCAAAGCATTACAACCCTTATTCAACGCTCATCTTAGTATCGAAGATTTTCCAGAAGAAACGGGACAAACCGATGCAACACTGGCACACTGCATTGAACGATTATTCGTCTTGGTTACCCGGAAATCCGGCCATAATGCCGTTATCCTCTGGGATAAGCAATCCAATCACTGGTCTCGCTGGCGCATTGACCAATACCTGTCGCACAAACCGGAAGACGTCCATACTCAACTCAGAAACCCCGCCATACGCCTGGTGGTATTCGATATATTCGATACACTGATCACGCGCCCGCTGCTGGATCCTGAGAGTATCAAGCGAATCATCGCCCGGCGTATCGGTGGCCAAGCAGGTCAGCTTTATCTTGAATTCCGCGCCACGGCAGAAAACGAAGCACGCCGGATCGCAGGACACGACGTTGGTTTGGATGCCATTTTCAAACAATTCGCGGCCATGTCCGGCCTATCAGCCGATATTGCCGAAGAAATCTGCGAGCTTGAGAAATCCATCGAGCTGGCCATCGTGTCACCCCGCCCCGAAACAATTGCCTTATTTAAACTTGCGATCAATCTCGGTAAACACGTCGTTCTTGCCAGCGACATGTATCTACCCCGGTCCGTCATTGAAACCATGCTGACACGTTGTGGAATCGAGGGATGGCACAAATTTTACTTATCTTCCGACAATCGGTTGAGAAAAGATACCGGTGATTTTTATCGCCAACTCCTGGCCGATGAAAATGTATCACCCCATGAAATCCTGGTCATCGGTGATAACGAACATTCTGATGTGCAAATCCCAGTCGATATGGGATTTAGAACCATGCATATTATGCGCCCTGTCGAACTTGCCCGGGCAACGCCGCGTTTTGAACCGGTTATCGAACGAGCGCTCAACCGGGATGCCCGGAATGACCTGAATAAGCAGCTTACGCTCGGCATCATCACACAAGGCAACTTCCACCCCTTGTTCTATCCCCGCTTCGATCCAGCCGATTTTGTTCCCGCTTCACCTTGGGCGATTGGATTCACTATCGCTGGGCCCCTAGTACTCTCTTTTGTGCAATGGTTAGTTAAAAAAGCTGCAAGCGATGGCATGAAACGTTTATATTTTCTCGCACGAGAAGGTCAAATACTCAAAATCGTTTACGATTTGTGGGTATCCGGTAAAACTGATGCAGTTGCATCTGAATATCTGGTGCTCTCACGGCGCGCAATCACTGTCCCGATGATTTCAAATCTGGATGATATTTTCAAAATTGCATGTACTCACTATGCGCCCAACCCAATGCCGGATTTTATTTTTGAACGGTATGGATTAAACCTGTCGGACGAAGAATGTGAAGAATTGGCACGTCGCAAAATATGGTCAACGAAAAAAATGGTTGCGGTTGAAGAAGAAAATATCGATCATCTAAAACCGCTTTTGCAAGCACTAGAAGAGCGGATCCTGAAGCAGGCTGAACAAGAACGCCCCGGATTAATGGCCTATTTAGATAATCTTGGATTAAACAAAGATTCGACTGTTGCCATTGTCGATATTGGTTACGCAGCGACAACACAAAAACGCCTCAATCAACTTCTGGGGCAAAAAATACATGGTTATTATTTAATGACGCTAGACTCTGCAGAGCAGGTTGCTTTGAAACATCAGGTCATTGCACAGGGTTACTATTGTCATTATGCTAAACCGACTGCGACCGAACCAATCATATATAGAAAAAGCTTTACACTTGAAAAATTTTTAAGTGCCGACGACGCGCAAATAGTGTGCTACAGAACAACCAATTCAACTGATATAACACCTGAATTCCGCGAGCAATCGAATGAAGAACGTCAAACGGCTGTGGCACGCGCGGAAATCCGGCGAGGCATGCTGGATTTTGTTAACCAATCAATTAATCTAAGAGATAACTTATTAACTGATTTTGAAGTACCCGGAGAAATTGCAGAGGATCTTTTCTTGCAGTTTATTAAAAACCCTTCCGGATCCGAAACTGATTTGCTGCGCACATTAGTATTAGATGATTATTATTACGGCCACGGTCTGGTACGTTAAGGAAGCGCTGATTAATTGACTACACGAGCGAATTGCTTCGTTGCGCGGCACTCACTCCCTCGCCTATCAGATTGATAGGTCTCGGTTGTTGCGTTCCGTGCGCCTCGCCTTTCATCACGTTCGTTGAATTAATCAGCGCTTCCTTAACAAACGATCACCGCATACTATAAAATGCCCTTTAATTGCTGCCCCACAAAATATCAATAAGAAACCGTTGCATTTCAATGGGTTTCCGAAATACGTTAAAACCAACAAAAGCAAGCCTACAAATGACCAAACTATTTAAATACGTTCCAGCCGCATTAAACATTCTAAAAACACAAGGATTTCGTGCGTTACTCACACGAATCCACAGAAAGTGCTTTTCTGCCCCTCAGAAAGCCCAGCCACATAAAAATGATTATTCAATTGCAACCCGCTATCACACACTGAGTTTTCCAGAGACTCCTAATCCCGATATTTCTATTGTCATCCCGGTTCACAACAAATATTTGTACACTTTCACCTGCTTGAAATCGATTCATGAAAACAGTGGAGAAAGTGTCTATGAAGTGATTGTCGTGGATGATGCATCAACCGATGACACTTCCAAGATGCTCAGTACCATCAAAGGAATTACAATCATCCACAACATAGAAAACAAGGGATTCATCTATTCTTGCAATGCCGGAGTGAATGTCGCGAAAGGACGTTTTATCGTACTGTTAAACAACGATACGATCGTCACTCGTGACTGGTTGAATGCGTTAACAAAAACATTCTCAGATTTTCCAGATGCCGGATTGGTGGGAGTCAAACTGGTTTATCCTGATGGCAAGCTGCAAGAAGCCGGGGGTATCGTGTGGCAGGATGCTTCAGCCTGGAATTATGGGCGCACTGATGATCCGGAAAAGCCGGAATATTCTTATTGTAGAGCCGTTGATTATTGTTCGGGAGCTTGCTTAATGATTAAACGGCAAGATCTTGTCGATCTCGGACTATTGGATGACTACTATACCCCCGCTTATTATGAAGACACCGATCTCGCTTTTCGTGTCAGGAAGACTGGAAAGAAAGTGTACTATCAGTCCGCCGTTACGGTCATTCATTTTGAAGGCGTGTCTTCTGGAACAGATGTTACACAAGGCACCAAACGATATCAGACGGTTAATCATGAAAAGTTTTATCGACGCTGGCACGAAACACTGCAATCTCACCGGCCCAACGGAGACATGCCCCATCTTGAGAAGGAACGCGACGTCCGTAAGCGTGTGCTTGTCCTCGATGACCTGGTTCTAATGCCCGATAATGATTCCGGCTCATTACGCATGTTTAATTTGCTGCAAATTTTCAAAAAATTAGGATACAAAGTCAGTTTTATCGCAAAAACGCTGGCATACCATCCGGTTTATACACGAAGAATGCAGTCTCTCGGTATCGAATGCTTTTATTTGCCTTATCTGGAATCGATTCATTCGCATTTGATAGCACATGGGCATCTATACGATGTTGTATTACTTAGCCGGGTCAATGTCGCTGAGCAATTTATAGATACCGCAAAAAAATACTGCACGAATGCAATGATACTGTTCGATACGGTGGATCTACATTTTTTGCGTGAACAGCGGCAAGCTTTGATCAATCAGGATAAACAGCAATTGGCTGCAGCCGAAAGGCTAAAATTGCAGGAATTGAGCACTGCACGTAAAGCGGATAAAACTTTATTAGTCAGCCCGGTAGAAATTGAATTATTTAAACAAGAAGCCCCCGATGTGCCGGTAGCACTATTATCGAATATTCATCAAAACCAGGAAACGGTTTACGGATATCAAGAAAGAAAAGATATTCTGTTTATCGGCGGCTTTGAACACCGGCCTAATGTTGATGCAATGGAATTTTTTATTAACGAAATTTTCCCGATCCTCCATTCATTAAAAACGGATTTAAAACTTTTGATAATTGGCTCCAATATTCCCCCAAAAATTGCTGCTCATGCTTCCTCGCATATCATTATTAAAGGCTTTGTATCAGACATAAAACCAATTTTTGATCGCATCAGACTATCTATCGCCCCCATTCGCTATGGCGCTGGCGTTAAAGGCAAAATCAACACCAGCATGACTTACGGTGTGCCGGTAGTTGCCACCACAATCGCAGCCGAAGGAATGAATCTCACGCACGGCAAAGACATCCTGGTTGCAGACACTCCGGAAGACTTCGCCAGGCAAATTGTCCGCGCCTACGATGATGAACAATTATGGACAATTTTATCCAATTCAGGAAAAGTTAATATCGAGGAGCATTTCTCATTTGCTGTTGCCGAACGCCAACTGCGTAATATTTTGCAAGATGGCCAGAATTCCAAAAATACGGTCAATCAAGCAATCAATGCGTGAGTAAATCATACTTAATCATGAAACCTGATCATGAACTGCCAAACGAATGACTCGCGCACAGCCCCCTTTGAACCCTTTTATTTCTGTTATCGTTGTCAACTACAATTCCGGAGAGATGCTGCCCAAAGCTTTGTCGGCATTAGCAGAGCAAACATACTCAAATTTTGAGGTCATCGTAATAGATAACCACAGCGTGGATAATTCTTGGCAGGCGGCCGAGAAAACAAACTTCCCATGCCACCTTGTTCGCCTAAACGAAAATACCGGTTTCGCAGCTGCAAATAACCTCGCCGTCGCGGATTATATTCAAAGTGAATGGATTTTTTTTCTGAACCCTGATGCTTATCCTGAGCCGGAATGCCTGGAAGAAATTGTAAAAAACATTCATCGGATTCCGGACGTCGATTGCTTTGCCTGTGCACTGATTGACGCAAATAATCCATCGCACTTGGATGGGCTGGGCGACAGTTACCACCTATCCGGACTACATTGGCGCACCGCCCATGGATACCCTCGCGATATCACTCCCAAACAGCCGGTAGAGATTTTTTCAGCATGTGCAGCCGCAGCGATATACCGCACCGAAACATATCGCCGCTTAGGCGGCTTCGATGAAACTTATTTTGCTTACTCTGAAGATGTCGATCTTGGTTTTCGTCTGCGGCTCAACGGTGGTAAAAGCCTGTTACTACCCAGTGCGAAAGTGCATCACGTCGGTTCAGGCATCACAGGAAGTTCGAGCAACTTCTCGGTTTATCATGGGCATCGTAACTTAACCTGGACATTTATCAAGAATATGCCCAGTCCGCTAATTTTTATTCTCTTGCCGATCCATCTCGCCATGATTCTTTACGTGGGATTTTTTTATGCTGCTTCTGGCCGTCTTAGGCTTTATTCGCAAGCCAAAATCGATGCCTTTAAGCATATCGGATCACTATTGGAACAAAGAAAAAAAATTCAGAGCAAGCGAATCTGTTCTTGTTTAAGCTTACTGCAAGTGATGGCTTGGTTGCCACGCAGGGCTTTTATTAAAGCACCTGCCAAACCAGAGAATACAACCCATTGACACTGTGAGATAATTACCGATAATACTGAGCAGCAGTTATTTCACCTCATAGTGACCTTATTTAAAAATAGACAATGCACGCTCCACAACAAATCTGTCACGACATAGAAGAACGACGATGCATACAACCCATATCTGTAATAATTGTCAACTATAACGCCGGCCGAATATTAACCCAGTGTGTTCAGGCAGCTATGCAACAAGCGCAGCAAGTCTTAGTCATTGACAACGCCTCATCTGATTCCAGCCTGTCAGAACTTGAATCCAGTTTTTTCGCAGACAATCACCTCCAAATAGTTCGCCTGAATAGTAATACTGGCTTCGCCACCGGTTGCAATATTGGACTTGCTGCATCAACGCAGCCTTATATTCTTTTCTTAAATCCGGATTGCATCCTGCAAGAAAATTCACTGCAGCGTATGATGCAAGCCATGGAATCGGATCCTCGCATCGGCATGATTGGCGGCTATCTCGTTAACCCGGATGGTTCCGAACAAGGTGGCGGGCGGCGCGCTATCCCTACGCCATGGCGAGCTTTGGTACGCGCCTTCGGTTTGCATCATCTGGGAAAATACTCGCCACGGTTGTTTTTTGATTTTCATCTGGATAAACAACCTTTACCCCAAACCCCAATCGAAGTTGAAGCAATATCCGGCGCGCTGATGCTGGTAAAGCGCCAGGCCATCGACGATGTCGGCTCTTGGGATGAACAGTATTTCCTGCATTGCGAGGACTTGGATTGGTGCATGCGATTCAAACAAAAGAACTGGAAAATTGTTTTTGTGCCGGATGCTCCGGTTGTTCATTTCCAGGGAACCTGCAGCCGCGCCCGGCCATACTTTGTTTCTTGGCATAAACATAAAGGCATGCTACGTTTCTACCGGAAATTTTTCCGTCGGCAATATCCGGGCATTTTGATGGGGTTGATCACTATCGCGGTGTGGCTGCGCTTTAGCGCCACAGTGCTAGTTTATGCAGCGCAAAATGGTTACCGGACGCTCAAATTCAAATATGAATGAGCAACGCATCGGATTGCTGGGTGCAACGAGCCTTGCAGGAGAATGTTTAATCAGGAAACTGATTGAGTATGGCTGGCATGTCACCGCATTCTCTCGCCATTCCATCACAAACAAAACATTGCATCCGCAAATCACGTGGAAACAATTTGCTACAATGGATAGCACAAAGGTTTGCAATGAAGGCCGCAAAATTCGCGCTTGGTTATGTGTGGCCCCAATTTGGGCGTTATCCGAGCATTTTGATCTTTTATCGGCCTATGGCGCTCGACGGATCGTCGCATTATCCTCCACCAGCCGTTTCACCAAAAATACTTCATCCGATCCCAACGAAAGGAAGATTGCACAACAATTAATTAAAAGCGAAGAGTTACTGCAAACATGGGCCGCCGCACATGAGGTAGAATGCGTCATTTTGCGTCCGACACTGATTTACGGATACGGACGTGACAAAAATATTACTGAAATTGCGAAATTTATCCGCCGGTTTGGGTTCTTTCCCTTATTCGGATCAGCAAGCGGTTTGCGGCAGCCTATCCACGTGGAAGATGTAGCCGCTGCGTGTTATGCCGCACTGAGCAGGGAAAATTTGACCAACCGGACTTATAACCTCAGCGGCGAGGAAACTTTGACCTATCGCGCAATGGTTGAACGTATATTTACGGCGATGAACCGTTCTCCACGCATGCTGATAGTGCCGCTGTGGCTTTTTGAGATCGGAACATGGGGACTACGATGGCTGCCGAAATACCGCAATTGGACCACGGCGATGGCGGAAAGAATGAATCAGGATTTGAAATTTGACTGGTCCGAAGCCAAACGGGATTTAGATTTTTCCCCACGGTCATTCAAACTGACGGCAGAAGATTTACCAGGTCAACACTAACAATCGACAACTATAATCAATTCAATGGATCACGTATTCACTGATGAATTATTCAACTCCATGGCATTTATATTCAAATGAAGTTCAAATTTAAAGCGCCTCAGAATGAAATCGCGCAAGTACTGACCAGCTTTAAAAGAACCTTTAGAAACATTGGTGTTTTTAGCGCGGTCATCAACATACTGATGCTCATGCCGGCCATTTATATGCTGCAACTCTATGACAGCGTATTGACCAGCCGCAATGAAATGACTTTATTGATGCTGACACTGATCATGCTAGGCGCCTATATTTTCATGGGCGCGTTGGAATTCGTCCGCAGCTTTGTATTGATTCGTGTCGGTGCGCAACTCGATATGAAATTGAATAAACGCGTTTATACCGCTGCCTTTGAGGAAAGTCTCAAAAAAGGCGATAGCAATGCCGGGCAAGCTTTAAAAGACTTGACCAATTTACGGCAATTCCTGACCGGCAATGCTTTGTTCGCTTTTTTTGACGCACCATGGTTTCCGATTTATTTGTTCGTGATCTTCATGTTTCATCCCATTCTGGGGGTTTTCGCTTTATGCGGCACAACCCTATTGATTGCATTAGCGTACATCAATGAGAAAATCTCGCATAAACCTCTAGCAGAAGCCAATTCGATGTCGATTGCGTCCAGCAATATCGCCTCCAACAATTTGCGCAATGCCGAAGTCATCGAAGCGATGGGCATGCTGCCCAATCTCCAAGCACGCTGGTATAAGCTGCATCGCCGTTTTCTCAATCTGCAAGCCGAAGCCAGTGAGAAATCCGGTATCGTCACCGCACTGTCAAAATCTTGTACCGTCGCACTACAGTCGCTGATGCTAGGATTAGGCGCCTTATTAGTGCTGGATAACAGCATCACCCCGGGTATGATGATCGCCGGTTCAATCCTGTTGGGCAGAGCTATTGCACCTGTACAATTACTCATCAGTGTGTGGAAGCAGATTGGCGGCACCCGCAGCGCTTATGAGCGTCTGACGCGGTTGCTTGAACAGAATCCGGAACGAACGGCTGGCATGGCCCTGCCCAAACCGCTCGGCGTGATTGCGGTGGAAAATGTCACGGCAGCTCCGCCCGGCAGTAAATTTCCGGTCATCAAGGGATTAAATTTTTCCCTCGCTGCTGGTGATGTGCTCGGTATTATCGGTCCGAGCGGATCGGGAAAATCAACTCTGGCGCGCTTATTGGTCGGCGTGTGGCCGGCAGCGGCAGGGAAAGTCAGATTGGATGGTGCCGATGTTTATCTGTGGAACAAGGATGAATTAGGTCCGCATATCGGTTATCTACCGCAAGATATCGAACTCTTCGCTGGCACGGTTTCGGAAAATATCGCCCGTTTTGGCGAAATCAATGCGGAAAAAGTTATTCTAGCAGCCAGACGTGCCGGGGTTCATGACATGATTTTGAATATGCCGGAAGGTTACGACACACATCTGGGTGACGGCGGCGCCGGTCTTTCCGGCGGACAAAAACAACGCATTGGTTTGGCGCGCGCCATGTATGATGATCCATCCTTGATCGTTCTCGATGAACCCAATTCGAACCTGGACGATGTGGGAGAACAGGCACTTCTGACCGCCATCACCGATCTGCGCAAACGCGGCAAAACCATTGTCTTGATCACACACCGCACCAGTATCCTCAGTGTAACCACGAAATTGCTATTATTGCAGGACGGCACAGCAAAAATATTCGGGCCGACCAATCAAGTGGTGGAGGCGCTCGCAAAGCAACAGCAAGCGCATCAGGCACAGCTGGCACAAAAGAAAGCCGAGCAGCAAGCTGCGCAAAACCCAGCACCCCCAACCGTTCATGCGGCCGACTCTCAAACCGGGTGATTTTTACCGCGCCTTTCAATCTTACCTTGAGAACATACTGATTACCGGACAGGAAGAATAATGAAGCTTGCAGCTGAAGAAAAGAAGAACGTTATTGAAAATGTTCCCGCCGATTTATCCCATCAGGTTGATACTGATGAGACGCTCCATACCAAATTGGGCTGGTGGATCGTTCTGGCAGGCTTTGGCGGATTTATTCTGTGGGCCACTTTTGCACCGCTGGATAAAGGCGTGCCAGTTCCTGGCACGGTAACTGTCGCCAGTCATCTGCAAGCAGTCCAGCATCAAATCGGTGGCATTATCGACAGCATTCTGGTGAAGGAAGGCGATCATGTCGCAGTCGGCCAAGTGTTAGTTCGGATGAATGATGTTCAGCTCAAAGCACAAGCTGAAATCACCCGCAGTCAGCTGTATACCGCGCGCGCAGTGGAAGCGCGTCTATTGGCGGAACGCGATGGCATCAAGGAAATCACTTTTCCGCAGGACTTGCTCACACTCCAGCATGATCCGCGTATCGCCAATAACATCATCACTCAGAACCAATTATTCACATCGCGCCAGTTAGCCTTGCATCATGAAATCGCGGCACTGGAAGAAAATATTGCAGGCTCAAAAATGCAATTGCGCGGATTGGAAGCATCGCGGAGCAGTAAAAATGCGCAATTGAAGTTCCTGGAAGAACAGCTTGTCAATCTGCGCGACTTGTCACAGGATGGTTTCGTTCCTCGCAATCGCGTATTGGAACTCGAACGCACATATACCCAGTTGACCGGGGAGATTTCTGCGGAAACCGGCAATATCGGCCGCATTCAGCGCCAAATAGCCGAACTGGAACAACGGCGCATTCATCGCCAGCAGGAATACCAGAAAGAAGTGCGGCAACAGCTATCCGATATCAAACGGGAAATTGATTCTTTAAGCAGCCGCTTGAGCGGACAGGATTTTGAACTGGCCAATGTGGAAGTTAAAGCACCCGTCGATGGCATAGTAGTGGGAATGAACGTATTTACCGAAGGCGGTGTGATCAGCCCGGGATTTAAGTTGATGGATATCGTTCCGAGCGATGATATGCTGATCATTACCGGGCAAGTGCCGGTTCATCTGATTGACCGGGTACACGTGGATCTTCCAGTCGATCTTATTTTTTCCGCGCTGAATCAAAAGAAAACCCCTAACATACCGGGCACCGTCACTCAGGTATCAGCGGATCGTCTTATGGATGAGCGCAGCGGGCTTCCGTTTTATAATATCAAGGCCAAGGTTACACCGGAAGGCATGAAAAAGCTGACCGACCAACAAATACGCGCCGGCATGCCGGTAGAAATATTCATTAAAACCGGTGAACGCTCGTTGATGAGCTATCTATTCAAACCGATCCTGGATCGCGTTCATTCGGCCTTGAGTGAAGAATAACGGTAATGATAGATATCCGTAAAATTTTAATTTTAGCCGGGTTTATCTTGAGCCCGATCAATCTTGGTCATGCAATGAGCCTTTTAGATGCTTATGAAGCTGCATTACAGCATGACCCGACTTATCGTTCCGCTTATCATGAAAATGAGGCCGGACAACAAGCCGAGGCCATCAGTCTAGCTAGCTTGCTGCCCAACCTTTCAATCACACATACACAAAACAAAAGCTCAGGAACCATTACGGGTAAAACACAAACCGGCCAGAGTGTTTCTGACGTTGTTACTTTTGATAGCCAGATAAGCTCATTGACTTTGCGTCAACCTTTGATCAATTTGGAAGCGGTAGCCAGTTATCGCATCGGAAAAGCACAAGCCGATTCCAGCCGGGCAAAATTTACCGGGCGCAGTCAGCAGCTCATTGTTAGGTTAGTAGAGGCTTATGTGGAAACATTGCTGGCACAAGATCATGTCAAGCTTGCAGAAGCACAGCTGGTTTCCCTTGAGGAACTCAAGCGCGTCAATGAGCGCATGTTAATCAAGGGTGAGGGAACAACGACCGATGTTTTGGAAACGCAATCGAAACACGCCATTGCACAAGCACGTGTTATTGAAGCCAATGATGAGCTGGAAGGAGCTCAACTTAAACTTGAAGCCATTATAGGACAAAAAATAAACCAGTTAGATCGATTGTCCGATGCGTTTAATACGCGCGCCATTCAGTTGCAAGATTATGACAATTGGTATGCTTTGGCGCTGGAACGCAATGCTGAGCTGGTGACACAACGCCATGCGGTAACATCCGGTAAAGAGGAAATCAGAAAGAGTTTTGCCGGACATACCCCGCGCGTCGATTTAGTCGCCAGTTTATCCAAGAACAATAGAGGATCATTTATCACACGCAATCAAGATGCCGAGCTTGGCACAATCGGTGTTGAAGTTAATTTCCCTCTATATGCCGGTGGCCGTGTAAACGCCCTTACGGCTCAGGCTAAAGCGAATCACGCACGCGCGGAAGCCGATCTCGACGCGGTAACCGACAAAGTACTGGTCGAATTGAAAAAACAATACAATCTGTTAAAAAGCGGCATCAAAAAGATTGAATCATTGGAGCTGGCAGTTAAATCGGCTGAACTGCTCGTCGATGCAACAGAAAAAAGCATCCGTGGCGGTATCCGTATCAATTTAAATCTTTTGGATGCGCAACAACAACTGTATACCGCACAACGCGATCTTTCACGGGCACGGTTTGATTATCTGCTGGCTTATCTGCGCTTGCAGTTAGCAGCAGGCACGCTGGTACTGGATGATTTAAGAAATATCGCCAGCTATTTCAAAACCAGCTTGCGCTAGAAAGCGCATTTTCTGTGATCGTCCTGCTGGCAATCAGATCATGACATTCTTTTCCACTTGCTCCGCTCTCGACTTAAAACGCAGCCGCCAATTTCAGCAGATAGCATTCGTATCCGATCAATGTGCTATACCCAGCAAGGATTGCGTATTTGAGATGCCTGACACGCAGGCACTCAATCAACCGGACATTATGATGAATAACCAATAAAATGAGCGCCATCGCGGTAAGCGCCAGTTTTACAGCAACAAACTTTTCCGTACTTTCTTCGATCAGCACCGCCATGAACCAGTTAATCTCTTCCCCGCCCTTGTTAAGGATGTTGAGCGTCAGGTAGGCATCCAACGCGCTCAGTAATAAAATAGCAATGACACTAAACAGCACATTTCCCGTGTAACGATCGACGTACACCGGTTTCCCTTTCTCCGACACTCTGCGCTCTCCGATCCGCCTGCCCATTCTGATCCCCACATGGTAAGCGCAGAAAAACGGCATATCCTGACGGCGATCCTGTTTTCTATTATTTGAAACCGCAATTGCATCAATCATAAAAAAGCTCCTACAGATACTTGTGCTCACTCGCATAATAGCAAAAACTGCGGATAATAATATCAGCGTAGCATCTCTTTATTTCTAGTACAGATGTACTAGAAAAAGAGGAGGTGATACCTATGTACTCAGAGGATCTGCTGTTTTAAATTGCAGAAGTAAAAACTGAACGAATCAATAAAACAAAACGATACAATTTTTTATACACGATGGAGATTGTGAAATGAACAAGAAAATATTGGCTAATATCACCACACTGGTGATTCTCGGTGCGGCAAGCAGCGCATATGCCGCCCTCACTCCGGACAGTTACAACATGCTGAACGGCAATACCGGCAGTTATAACTATTGGGATGAAACCTACAGCGGGGCGGGTTGTGTAACATGTGATAACGCTGCACTGTCTGGCGGCCGTGGCGATCTGACCGATGGAATCATTGCCACCGACAACTGGTTTGTCACTGAAGCACCTGCTGGCAATGGCCCCTATGTCGGCTGGACTCTGGATCCGACCATTACCTTTCACTGGAATGCGCCTGTCAATATCAGTTCAGTCACTTTTCATTTTGATGACTCAAATGGCTCCGGTGGCGTCAGCGCGCCAGCAAGCGTGGATGTGAACGGAATCAATTTCCTCATTTCGGATCCTGCCGGTTCTGCGCCATTCGCATTTGTGGCAAATGGCTTATCGTTCACGGGTAACGATCTCGCCGTGACAATCCATAGAAGTAATGCATGGGTTTTCCTGAGCGAAGTCGAGTTTAATGTCACACCGGTTCCAGAACCCGAAACTTATGCGATGTTACTGGCCGGTTTAGGTTTAGTTGGTTTTGCCATTCGCCGTAGAAAAGCAGTGGCTGTTTAATTCCGCTTCATTTTGGATTGAAAACGGGAGCCGAGGCTCCCGTTTTTATTGGATATGGATAAATCAACCAAAACAAAGCCGATCATCTAACCGGCTCAACAGTTTTGGCATGTTGCAAACGGTAACCATAACCGTAGATTGTCAGAATATCCCATTCACTTCGCGTGGCGAGATTGAGCTTATTCCGGATCCGGCTGATGTGCGTGTCCACGGTACGGGTATCGATTTCCGCCGACAATCCCCATATTTTTTCCAACAGGTGAATTCTCGACAGTAGTTTATTCATATTCTGAAACAGATAGCAGGCCAGCACGAATTCTTTCTGAGTAAGTCCGGCATTTTTGCCGTCGACACAGATTGCCTGATTTTCTGAATCAATTTTGTAGGGGCCGAATTGCAGCATTGCGGGCGGCTTTTCGCGGCTGCGGCGCGCTAGCGTCTCTATTCTGGCAAGTAACTCAAAATGCCGGGAAGATTTCACGAAATAATCATCAGCGCCCATATGTAAAACATTAACAACATCTGATTCACTGTTACGCGAAGTCACGCAAATGATCGGAATATGCCAATCCATATTTCCCCGGATCCATTTAAGCGCTTCCCCGGCAGTACCATCCGGCAATATCCAATCGATCACGAGCAGATCAAATCTTTTATCCCGGAGTGCATCGAGAAAGGATGCAATGGTTCCAAAAAATTCACATTGGTAGCGATCGGGCGAAAGCAGTAGCTCATAGATAGCTACTTGAGTGGGTTCGTCTTCAAGTATTCCTAAACGCATAGACTGATGAATTTACACAAGATTGATTTATTGGATATCCGGTTTCTTTCAACCCGGGTGGCGCACACCCTTCCATACGCAGCAACCGGCTGGATTGGTAATCGGGAATTCAAGGCATTTCTTGAATCGAGTATGAAGGGCAAAATGCACTCAATTACAAAAGTTGCCGAGCTATCTGGGTCCGCTGCGGATATCATGTCCGGTACCGGCCGCGCCACGTTCAGTTTCCTTTCATCAGTCATGGCATGCCCCTTCTAAGCATGAACAGACAGGCAGCAGTAGCATTTTTACGAGCGCAAGATTCGAGCAAAAAACGAAATGATTGCAATCCAAAGCATATCAACGGGAATATTTTCAATCTGCGTTATTGCTTCTTTTTAAACTATCGAATCAATCCACTAGAGCCACGTTTAGTTTTTAATTCTTGAGTTATCACTCCAGAATTATCAATAAATGCTTGAACTTTGTCAGGAAACGTGTATCTTAGGAGAGTCTTTTGGATTCAAGTTGTGAAATGTGATGCTTATGGTTGAGCTTTTTCCTTGATATTCGATGGCCACTACGGGTCACTGTAGAAGAAGTAAATTCATTAATAATTAAGGAAATAAACATGGCAACAGGTATAGTTAAATGGTTCAATGACGCTAAAGGTTTTGGCTTTATTACCCCAGATAACGGTGGAGAAGATTTATTTGCACACTTCTCTGCAATCAACAGTAACGGTTTCAAATCACTGCGTGAAGCACAACGCGTTACCTTCGATGTAACGACAGGCCCTAAAGGCAAGCAAGCATCGAATATCGTGCCGCAGTAAGTCGAGCGTAAAGCTTAAACAAAAAACCCCGGTAATCCGGGGTTTTTTGTTTGGTGAGATCAGATATTCATGAGTACCATTACTTCTACTTATTTCTTTTAATTGCTATTTCGCTTGCGCCTGAATTCAAAATGCAGAAGGCATAGAGCCTAACAAATAGACAAACCTATCTATCTATCTATCCAATTATTGTCTAAATATGGAAGACCAAATTCCCATCTGATCTTTGCAACATTCGTATCGAATTTCCGTGCAAATTCCCGCAGGATCGGCTTATATACATCTGGAAAAAGGAACCAACGATAATGGCTCGCAAACAACTATTAATTGAAGCATAGACCGGATGCTCATCCTGGCCAATATAGATCCAACGCCATTCTGACTCAGCCTCCCAGTCAGTCGTTTTCGTAAAAAATAAAATTTTCTGATATTTGAGAATATGGGAAAGAATGTCACCAGATGCATTTTCACTCATAGAGTCACTATCAAAATCAGTTGCGTCAAATATAGCTAAGGGGCGATCATCGTAGATAACTTCATCAGAGAGAAGTATTCCGTCAGGTGACATTATCTGTTTAATGGAGCATTCCAATCGCTGACGATCGAAGGCTAAGCAAATACCCTCATGAGATTGACCGTAATGAGCCCACATATATGGTCGTCCAAAACCTTTATGCAAAAAATCTTTTTCAGGTAAACCAATGTCGTCATAAGAAGATTTCTTGCGATCCATTGATGTCGATAGGATAAAAGAATATGAATGCAACGTTCTTGCAAACAGATCATGTCGTTCGAAGAATTCCTGCGGAGTAAGTTCTCTAACACCACCAGCTGTAAACATCCACGGAGATGTTTCACGAGGATCATTTGTTTTAGCAATCGAATTCAGACGAATCGTTGCCGATGGAAGTATGTGCTCGAGAGCTATGTTTTGACTAGTGTAGTGACATACTAACTCATTATCCCACCATCTCATTATCAAAATCTTTTTCTATAATATGTAATCATATTAAGTAAGTAGTAAATTAAAGCAACCAGAAACTATTTTCTCAGATAATTTAGCTGTTGAAAAATTATCTAAAACTAGCAACCTTAAAATCGTTAAGATCATCATCAGATTTTCTGGAAAATCCCATTACAGATACGGTAGCATAGCGGCTTTTCAATCATCATGAGGAATGGCCATGCCCGTCAATATTCCGCCGTTAATGCCTGAACAATTGCTGCCCGTTGCGGGCGTCGCGCTCGGCATTGCCGAGGCCGGGATCAAAAAGGCCAACCGCAAGGATTTGCTGGTGATGGTGCTGGACGAAGGCACGCAAGCGGCCGGGGTGTTTACGCAGAACCGTTTTTGCGCTGCACCGGTGACCGTGGCGAAGCAGCATCTGGCGCACGCCGCCATCCGTGCCTTGGTGGTCAACACCGGCAATGCCAACGCCGGAACCGGTGAGGCAGGCATTCAGCATGCCCTGGCAACCTGCACCGAAGCGGGCCGGTTGTTGGGTTGCGCCACGCAGCAGGTGCTGCCGTTCTCGACCGGGGTGATCATGGAGCCGTTACCGGTCGACAAGATCATCCAGGGATTGCCCGCCGCGGTGGCGAATTGCAAGGCGGATAACTGGTTCAACGCCGCGCACGCGATCATGACCACGGACATCGTGCCGAAAGCAGCATCGCGGCAGGTGCAGATCGGCGGCAAAACGGTCACGGTGACCGGCATCGCCAAGGGCTCCGGCATGATCCGCCCGAACATGGCGACGATGCTGGGGTATGTCGCGACCGATGCGGTCATCAGCCAGCCTTTGCTGCAAGAGATGACGCGCTATGCGGCGGATCATTCGTTCAACCGCATCACGGTGGACGGCGACACCTCGACCAACGACGCGTTCATCTTGCTGGCGACGGGCAAAGCCGGGCACGCTGAAATCACCCGGCAAGACAGCAGTGAATTCGCGCAATTGCAGCAAGCCGTGACCGCCGTTGCCGCCGAGCTGGCGAAAATGATCGTGCGCGACGGCGAAGGTGCAACCAAATTCATCACGGTGCAGATCGAAGCGGGCAAGGATGCCGATGAATGCGCCAAGGTAGCTTACGCGATTGCACATTCGCCGCTAGTCAAAACCGCTTTTTTCGCGTCCGACCCGAATTTGGGGCGGATTCTCGCGGCCATCGGTTATGCCGGAATCGATGATTTAAATGTCGATGGCATTCAACTGTATCTCGACGATGTGCTGGTGGCGGAAAAAGGCGGACGGGCTGCCGATTATCGCGAAGCGGACGGGCAGCGCGTGATGAATCAGGCTGAAATCACCATCCGCGTGGTGTTAAACCGCGGCACGGCTGCTACTACCGTGTGGACTTGCGATTTTTCGTACGATTACGTCAAGATCAATGCCAGTTACCGTAGTTAATCGAAAGGCAAACACAACGTGAGCGATTGGGACAAATTCTATAAACGAGCGGATAAGCTGCTCGATCATCTGGAAAAGATACTACCAGCTGCGCAGCCGGAACCGGATTGGCAAACGGCGATTGCTTTCCGCTGGCGCAGGCAGGGAAACAGCAGTTTTATTCAGCCGGTGACGCAACCGCACCGCATTACACTTGATGCATTGTGCGGCATCGACGAGCAAAAACAACGCATCGATCAGAACACGCGGCAATTCGTGCAGGGATTTTCCGCCAACAACGTGTTGCTGACCGGCGCGCGCGGCACCGGCAAGTCCTCGCTGATCAAAGCGCTGCTGAACAAATATGCGCAGGATGGCTTGCGCTTGATCGAAGTGGAGAAACATCATTTGGTCGATCTGCATGACATCGTGGAAAAGATTTATCAGCGCCCGGAGCGTTTCATTCTGTTTTGCGACGATTTGTCGTTTGAAACCGATGAGCCGGGCTACAAAGCGCTTAAAGTGGTACTGGATGGTTCAATTGCCACGGTTTCCGACAATGTGCTGATTTATGCCACGTCGAACCGGCGTCACATGGTGCCGGAATTCATGCGCGACAATCTCGACACGAAGCATATTGGCGACGAAGTGCATCCGAGCGAGGCGATCGAGGAAAAAATCTCGTTGTCGGAACGTTTTGGGCTGTGGGTATCGTTTTATCCGTTCGATCAGGATGAGTATCTGGACATCGTGCGCTATTGGCTGGCTTATTTCGGTATTCCGGAAATGACGGCGCTGGCGCGTACCGAAGCGCTGCAATGGTCAATCGAGCGTGGCTCGCGCAGCGGACGGGTGGCGTGGCAATTCGCACGCGATCTAGCCGGACGGCAACCGCCGGTTAACGGCAAACCCGATCAATGAGTGACGTAGCCGCTCCCAGCGCTGTATCAATCCCTATCGTTGAAGTCGTCGCGGCTGTGATATTACGGCCGGACGGCCAGTTTTTGCTGACACAACGGCCCAGCGGCAAGGTCTATGCCGGTTACTGGGAATTTCCCGGCGGCAAGGTTGAACCGGACGAATCGCTGCTGCACTCGCTGGAACGGGAATTATGGGAAGAGCTGGGTATTCACGTCGTCCATGCCCAGCCTTGGATCACACGCATTTTTACCTATGTGCACGCCGCCGTGCGGCTGCATTTCTTTCGGGTGGTGGAATGGCAAGGCGAAGTTTTGCCGCGTGAGGAACAGGGATTGTCCTGGCAATGGCCGCATCAGGTTGCAGTAGCCCCGGTTTTGCCCGCCAACGGGCCCATTTTGCAATCGTTATTGCTGCCGCCGGTTTACGCTATTACCCGCGCTGCTGAAATCGGCGTCGAAGTAGCATTGCAGCAGATCGAGGGGGCATTACAAAACGGTCTACGCTTGCTGCAGATTCGCGAAAAGCACATGCCGCCGGATGTGTTGCATGACTTTACCAAAACGGTTCTGAAACTTGCCCAACCCCATCAAGCAAAAGTGCTGATCAACGGCGATCTTGAATTGGCGCGTAAGATTGGCGCGGATGGCGTGCATTTGACGTCGGCACAGTTGATGACTCTATCATCCCGCCCCGATCCAGGTTACGGATTATGCGGCGCATCCTGCCATAATGCCGAAGAGCTTTTTGCCGCCGAGCAGCTGGGGATTGATTTTGCCGTGCTGGGGCCGGTGCAGCCGACACTGAGTCATCCGGGTTTATCACCATTGGGCTGGAGAAGATTTGCTTCGCTGATTCGCGGTTATCCGCTACCGATTTATGCGTTGGGCGGGTTACACCGGGAAGATTTGCCTATCGCCCAAGAAATGGGCGCGCATGGCATTTCGATGATGCGCGGAATCGAATAAATGCAAGCGGAAAGCACCGCCTCGTTTTCAATGCGTAACCAGATCGGCGTCAGCGTATACCGCAACCTGATTGCGGCCGCCTGATTTGGCGGCGTATAAAGCCTGGTCGGCTCGATCGAGTAAGGTGTTGCAAATGAAATCCGCGTCGTGTTGCTGCGCGGTCAACAAACTTCGCAAGCTGGCGATACCGATCGAAATCGATACTGTGAACTGTTTGTCATGAAAATTCAGCGCAGTGGAGCAAATCGCCTGACGCAGCCGTTCGGCAATTTCATGCGCTGCTTGCAACGTCGTCGACGGTAAAGCGACGACGAATTCCTCTCCACCGTAACGCGCCACAATATCGCACGACCGGACTTGCTCCTTGATTAAACCGACCATGTAGCGGAGCACCAGATCACCGGTTTGATGGCCGTAGGTGTCATTGATTTTCTTGAAATGATCCACATCGAGAAACATGCAGATCAGGTCATCATCCCAGCGCATACAGCGGGCGATTTCATCCTTGAAACGTAAATCGAAATAACGGCGGTTATACGCCTGCGTGAGCACGTCCTGGTAGCTGATTTCCTTGAGCCGTTGCTGATTGAGGCAGTTTTCGATCGCAACGGCAGCCATCGCGGATATTTTTTGCAAGAAAAGCGTCCCAATGCCCACCTGATACCGATGCGGATCTTGGCTGAGTAACAATAGCGCGCCGATTATCTGCTCACCGCGCAGCAGCGGCAGGAATGCAGCGCTTTTGACCTGATTGCGGTTTTTCAAATTGGCGATCATCCAGCGGTAATTCTTCAACGCCTCCACACCCAGCACCGGATGACCGGCCAGTGAATGGATAATTTCCGCATCTTTTAAGGTATCGAGAATCAAAAGTTTGTTCTCATAGCTCAACTGCGCTTCTTCATCGCGTTCAAAAAATAGACGCTCAGTGTCCTTATGGTAGTCAACCAGGCACAAAACAACATCGAGCAATTGAAAACGTTCAACGGTTTGCGATAACAGCAAATCTCGCAGCTGTTTGGGTGTGCTGGCGCCAATAATTTCAAAGCCAAAGGTCTCATATAACTCCTGCTTTTTCTCATTGGCTCTGGCTTGCTTGAGCAGATGATCGAGCTTACGCTGTAACTCGCGGTTCTTCTCGTAGATCGATTCATCCATTATATCGGCTCAGTGGTTATAGTATTCTCCGGATCTTTTTCTGCTTCAGAAATACGATAAGATTCTTGAGCCCATTGCGACAGATCGTTCGTTTTACACCGTTCGGAACAAAACGGACGAAAACGGCTGGCCGGTTCCCAGATTACTTCTTTACCGCATTGCGGGCAATTGACTGTGCGCTGTTGCATAAAAGCAGACATTGTTAGATTGTTTTAAGATAAGGGTTCTGTATTACCGAAAAATAAGTAGAATAGTAATAAAATCATTGCGCATGAATCTGATAAGGAATTATTCGTTTTAGTTTTAAACTGATCATAAAAAATAAAATCCTTTTTTCTGATCTCTGATGAAATTTAACACTATTCCAGCTGCTTGCGAGATTTTAGTATTCTACAAAAATTTCGCACCCGTTAGTTTTAACTTTCTAAATTATTTTTAGTCACTTACTTTAAGGTTACAAATCCTGGCCACGCGACAAGAACTTTCAGATTTTCTGATTGAAACCGAGAAGCGCGCCTATAAACAAGCCTTGTTCGCGGTTCATGACGAGCATATGGCATTGGATATCGTTCAGGATTCCATGATGAAACTGACGGCGAGCTATGCTTCAAAACCGGCTGAAGAGCTACCGTTATTGTTTCAGCGCATCCTGCAAAATACCATTCGCGATTATTACCGGCGGCAGAAGATCCGTTCACTATGGACGACACTGTTTTCAGCATTCACCCCCACTGATCAAGATAAGAATCAAGAAGACTTCGATATACTCGAAACTTTACAGGTAAAGCAGGAATCCAATGATCCCCATGCTCAGCTTGAAAGATTACAACTCATTAATTTAATAGAGGAAGCAATAAAAATTCTGCCATCACGTCAACGCGAAGCCTTCATACTGCGTTACTGGGAAGAAATGAGTTTGGCGGAAACAGCCGCTATTATGAAATGCTCGGAAGGTAGTGTAAAAACGCATTGCTCACGGGCAGTTCATACATTAGCTACAATTCTCAGAGAAAAAGGAGTGAAATTATGAACGAGCAGGAACTGGGAAAAGAAATTGCCAGATTATTAGACGCCGGTGCTAATGAAACTATTAAGCAGAGTACCCTGTATCGGCTGCAAGCGGCGCGCCGTGCTGCTCTGGAAAATTGCCAGCCCACATTGGAAATGATGAATTCAGGTAATGGCACATCCGTTTTCGGTGGACACAACGAACATTTCAATGCTGGAAAGTTGTTGTTATTAGTAGCCGTGTTGGTCACTTTTGCTTTGGTGTCGGCAACTTATTGGCAATTTCTGGAAAGAAACAGGCTAACCACAGACACTACGATACTGGTTGATGGCTTATCGGCAGACGGTCTTAGTGATAATGAACCGAAACTGATTGATGAGCTATCAATCGATACCTATATTGACAATGTGCTCCAATTGGTTGAGGACATATCCGCAGAGGTTCTTATCGCTAATGAGCCTATCTCTGAGGAAATTGATGACTCTCCGGCAAATGTTCAAATTGAGAGTGAACCAGAATTGATCGAGGATTTACCCACAGAAGCCCGCGCTGATAGTGAACTAGATGAAAAATTAGATCCCTAATGGATCTACTTCTTTCTTTAATGCCTTGCCTGAATCCACCGATTCTTTAAGAAAAGAACTAAAGCTGCAATAATCGACAAGGCTAGGAAAAAATTCCAGCAGCTTGCAACTGGCGAACATAAACCAGAAGAAATCACGTTGTCCGGCCGGATGCTGAAGCTATAAAAAACACATGCTGGAAAATTCTATAATCAATCCATTAAGGGGTTGATTGCGTGTCTTACTTCACTTTCTAAAGAAAATCTCATTTTATGTTTTTTGCAGTTTAATTCATGCAACAACTCCCTCATTCATCATTAAGCAACTTACCATCAGCATGGCTCAATGCGCTTTCTTCACAATTGATCAACGAAGAAAGCATTCTCGCCTGGCTTGAAATCGATCTCGATCATCAGTTGCATTTTGCCACAGGTATCGTCATCGCAACAAATAAGCGTGTACTGGCAAAAATGGCTGACGATGGAACTTGGCAAATATGGAATTATCGGCAAGGATTGCAGCTGACACAGCGTGATCATGCCGGTGTTGGCTGTTTGGAATTACTCGATCCGCAGGCACGGCTTGCCTTCTGGCGTTACCGTCTAAGTAATATCATGGCAGCAAACCGGCTGATCGAGTGCTTTACGCAGCAATTGGATTATCATGTCGACGGCAAAGTGCCTGAATCCTCGCAGGGATCGACTCAATGCCCCCATTGCGGCGCTTTTCTATCTGCTGAACAGGATGAATGCCCTGTTTGTGAGAAACAAAATCATATACCGCCTTCCACCTGGGTCTTGCTACGCTTGTGGCGCTTCGCAAAGCCCTACAAAGGACGACTGCTCATCGGTTTTCTGCTGACCTTATGCAGCACTGCCGCAACTTTGGTGCCGCCCTACTTAACCATGCCACTCATGGACAATGTATTGATTCCATATCAGAATGGCCAGCCGATCGATACTGATTTAGTACAGTTCTATCTCTCCGGTTTACTGGGAGCGGCGATCCTTGCCTGGATGCTGGGCTGGGCTCGAACCTACATGCTGGCGCTGGTTTCAGAGCGTATCGGCGCTGATTTGCGCACCACCACCTACGAGCATTTGCTGAATCTTTCGCAGGAATATTTCGGCGGTAAGCGGACCGGTGATTTGATGGCGCGTATCGGTGCTGAAACTGACCGCATTAATCTTTTTATTTCACTGCATTTACTCGACTTCGCTACGGATGTCATCATGATTTGCATGACGGCTATCATTTTAGTGTCGATCAATCCTTGGTTAGCTTTGGTAACGCTGTTACCGCTGCCGATTATCGCATGGCTGATTCATTTGGTTCGCGACCGCTTGCGGATTGGCTTTGAAAAAGTGGATCGCATTTGGGCCGAAGTTAACAATGTGCTCGCGGACACAATTCCAGGTATCCGGGTGGTTAAGGCCTTTGCTCAGGAAAAAAGAGAAGCGGCACGTTTTCACGCAGCAAACCAGCGCAATCTGCAAATCAATGATCGCGTCAATAGAATCTGGTCACTGTTCACGCCGACGGTCACTCTGCTAACCGAAGTCGGGTTACTCGTCGTATGGGTATTCGGCATATGGCAGATATCGCAGGATGAAATTACCGTCGGAGTGCTGACGGCATTTCTTGCCTATATTGGCCGTTTCTACATCCGGCTCGACTCGATGAGCCGGATTGTATCGATCACCCAGAAAGCTGCGGCTGGCACCAAACGCATTTTTGATATTCTGGATCATGTCTCCAGCGTTCCGGAATCCGCAAATCCCGTGCATTTACCAACGATTCAAGGTCAAATTGAATTGCGTCATGTCGGCTTCCGCTACGGAACCCGCAGCATTACGCGCGACATTAATCTGGTTATTCAGCCCGGTGAAATGATTGGCCTGGTTGGGCACAGCGGTTCGGGAAAAAGCACGCTGGTCAACTTGATCTGCCGTTTCTACGATGTCACCGAAGGAGCCATTCTGGTCGACGGGCATGACATCCGTACCTTACCGCTTGCTGAGTATCGCAAACATATTGGCTTGGTGCTGCAAGAGCCTTTTTTATTTTTCGGTACTATCGCTGAGAATATCGCCTACGGCAAACCGGATGCAACCCGAGCGGAAATTGTAGCGGCAGCGCGTGCGGCGCATGCGCACGAGTTCATTCTGCGCCTGTCGCACGGTTATGATTCGCTGGCTGGCGAACGCGGACAAGCGTTGTCGGGCGGTGAGCGTCAACGTATTTCGATCGCACGCGCACTATTGATTAATCCACGCATCCTGATTCTGGACGAAGCCACTTCTTCAGTGGATACCACCACGGAAAAAGATATTCAAAAAGCACTGGACAATCTGGTACGCGGCCGTACCACGATCGCAATTGCGCATCGTTTATCGACTTTACGAGAAGCCAACCGGTTGATTGTGCTGGATCGCGGCAAAATTGTGGAAATCGGCAATCACGCTGAATTAATGGCGCGCGAGGGTTTCTATCATCGGCTATATTTGGCGCAAGCACGTAATGTCGATGAAGAAGAACGGGCACTGATTTCCGCTGCGGAACACAGCATTGCGGGAGAACACAAATGAGTGCTACCGTTACTTATCAATTAACCCGGAATTCTTATGGCCGTTTGGTTTTGACCGATCAATCCGGTGTAATGCATGAGGGTGTGATTCCTGTACGATCATTTCCGATTACTGATCCGGAACAAGGTATCGCGCTGATCGATTCGCATGGTCATGAGCTGGCATGGATAGAACGATTCGATGATCTACCGGAAACGTACCGGGTGTTGATTGAATCAGAACTGGCAGGCCGTGAATTTATGCCGGAGATAAAACGCATTTCGGAAGTCTCCGGTTTCATTACGCCAAGCACCTGGCATGTCGAAACAGATCGTGGTCCAGCGGTACTTATTCTGAAGGGAGAAGAGGATATCCGCCGTTTAACCGCATCGTCGTTAATGATCACGGATAGTCATGGTATTCATTTTCTGCTTCGTGATCGCACGGCACTGGATCGGCATAGCCGCAAATTGCTGGATCATTTTCTGTAGTTTTAAACTATAACAACCCGAGCAGATTATTAGGCGCTGACGGTATTACTTGCCAATGCAAAAATGCGAAAAAATTTCCCCGAGCAAATCATCGGCGGTAAATTGCCCTGTAATCGACGACAAAACGTTTTGCGCCAATCTCAATTCTTCCGCCAGCAACTCCAATTGATATTTGCCTTCAGTGAATCTCTGCGCATTCTCCAGATGCCTCTTGGCTTGGCTCAGTGCTTCCAGGTGACGCTGCCTGGCCATAAACACACCTTCCCCGGCCTGATTGAATTGCCAGCCCGCAATCTGCAATATTTTGCTGCGCAGTAGTTCAATGCCCGCACCGGTTTTGGCCGAAAGATAAATGGCACTGTTTCCTTCCTGATCTTCTGTTCTTGGATTCTCGCTGACTAAATCGATTTTGTTGAATACCGTGATTTGCGGTTTACCGGCCGGAATAGCATGCTGTACCGGATTGTGCTCATCGGGCTGGGGTTGACTGCTATCAATGAGCCGAAGCACCATGTCGGCATCCCTGATCGCAGCATAAGTACGCTCAATACCTTTTTGTTCGACCACATCCTGAGTTTCTCTCAGTCCGGCAGTATCGATGATATGAATCGGCATACCGGCAAGGGAAATAGTGCGTTGAATTGTATCGCGCGTGGTTCCGGGAATTTCTGTGACGATCGCAGCTTCTTCTTGCACCAATTGATTCAGTAAGCTGGATTTACCGACATTAGGTGCTCCGGTCAGAACAATGCGAATACCCTCTTGCAACAAATTACCCTGCCGTGCGGCCAGGAATATCTGCTCAAGTAGCGCATAGATTTGCGCTAATTTTTCGTCGATATGCAATGTTTGCAGGTTATCGATTTCATCTTCAGGAAAATCCAGCGTAGCTTCTATGAGCATGCGCAGCTTAATCAATAAGCTGACGAGTTCTTCAATCCGGGATGAGAAATGTCCTTGCAATGAGTTGATTGCACAGCGTGCGGCTTCATGGGTGCTGGCTTCGATAATCGCAGCGACGCTTTCCGCTTGAATCAAATCAATCTTATTATTGAGATAAGCGCGTAACGTAAATTCACCGGGTTGCGCCAAACGGGCACCGGCCGCAAGACAGCGATCAAGCAATAAATCCATGACGGCTGGGCCGCCATGCCCTTGTAACTCGAGGACATCCTCACCCGTGTAGGAATGGGGGGCAGGAAAGTAAAGCGCGATACCTTGGTCGATGACTTGTCCGTCGGCATTCAGAAACTGACTAAGACACGCATAACGCGGTTTCGGGAGTCTTCCAAGGATCGCTTCCGCCAGTTCTGCCAGATACTTGCCGGAAATCCGAATGACTCCAATTCCGCCCCGGCCGGGCGGGGTTGCAATCGCTGCAATGATATCAGAGCCTGCTATAGATCATCTCCATGACTGCTTTGCTGTAACTGATCATGGCGGGTTATTGGTGATGCGCAATAACCCGCCAATATTTTTTATTTTTTCTTCGATTTCTTGCCAGCAGGAACACTCTTCGCTTTTACCGGTGCTTTACCTTTAGCGGAAGAAGCAGCTCCTTGGCTAGGTTGTTGCTGTTGTTTTTCATTTTCTTGACTGCTAGCAGCGGCAACAGTTTCTGCTTTAGCTGCCTCCTCTCCTTCGTCAGTCAACACGGCTGGTTGAGAATTCTCCTTAGCTGACTCAGGTTTGTTCTTGCCTTTCTTCCTGTTTTTATCCTTGTTGGCTTCCTCTTCCGCTTTATTCTCAAACATGCGTGTTATTTGCCATTGTTGCGCGATGGAAAGAATATTATTGCAGAGTGAGTAAAGTACAAGCCCAGCTGGAAAGAAGAAAAAGAACACGCTGAAAGCAACTGGCATAATCTGCATGACTTTTGCCTGAATGGGATCAGTGGGTGTTGGACTGAGTTTCGATTGAACCCACATCGACACACCCATAATCAATGGCAGTACATAATAGGGATCGGGTACCGACATGTCAGTTATCCATAGCGCCAGCGGCGCATAACGGAGCTCAACGGCGGCCATCAACGTCCAAAACAGTGCAATGAATACCGGAATTTGCACCAGAATTGGCAAACACCCCCCCATCGGGTTAATCTTCTCTTCCTTGTAGAATTCCATCATCACTTGGTGCATACGCTGACGGTCACTGGCATATTGCTCACGTATC
Source organism: Nitrosomonas sp. (assembly GCF_040240425.1). Classification (GTDB taxonomy): domain Bacteria; phylum Pseudomonadota; class Gammaproteobacteria; order Burkholderiales; family Nitrosomonadaceae; genus Nitrosomonas. The sequence continues at coordinate 124,484 of NZ_QPHG01000004.1, forward strand.
CGCTGCAATTTGGGCGTTACTAGCCGCATTTTTGCCATAGACCGGTAGCCCGCAGCCGACAGTGGAAAAAACAGCAGCTTGACCGTCAATGTCAGCAAAATGATCGCCGCGCCCCAGTTATCGGTCCATGAATGATAAAAGGAAAGCAACCAGAAAAGTGGTACAGCCAAGACTGTTAACCAGCCATAATCCACGGTTAATTCGAGACCGGGCGCCAGCTCAGCAAGCTTATTCTGCTCCTGCGGGCCTGCATAAAGCGGCATCGTAATATTTTTCACTTGCCCTGGCTCAACAGCGCCAACCGGTGCAATAACGCCCGCAGTATATTGATTGGGTGCCAAACGCTTGGCAAAATATTCACGCGGAGTGTTTTGCGGAGGCAACCACGCTGTCAGGAAGTAATGTTCAAGCATGGCGATCCAGCCATTATCCGCATTGGTCGGATATTCCGCCTTATTTTTATCGAGATCGGAGAATTTTATCTTCAGGAATTTTTCTGCATCCGTATACATTGCAGCGCCAGTATACGAGTGCACCATGGTGCTGGCACCGGTAGGATCGTTGGCATCCCGCAACATTTGAAAGTACGAGAACGGAATGATCGTAGCGTCACTATGATTGACGATCTCAAACTCAACATCAATGACATAACTGCCGCGATGGAAAGTATAAATCTTGGCGACCTGTATACCATCTACTTCCGGTGCGAGAAGACGCACCACAATCTTGTTTTGCCCTGATTCAAGTTCATAATTATTCGAATCTACAGTATATTTTGTTTTATGATTGGGCAATCCATCGCCAATCAATCCAGACTGAGCGACTTGAAACCTTGCAGCTTTATCCAACAACAACTCGTAGGGTTTGTTCACATCCTCTCTGGATGGGTGCGCAATCAAGCCAAGCTGCCGGATATCACCGCCTGCAGTATCGATTTCCGCAATAACCAAGTCTGTTTTGACATGGATTTTCTCACCGATTGTGAATAGATTCGGTGTCACGGATGAATTAACACCATCAATTTCCGGAATGGCTCCGGATCCTCCGGCTGCGGAAGCGGTCAATTCGTCACTAGGTACCGGCAATGATGGGTCATGGCGCTGATTCGCGGAACCTGAAGCCGCTCCGGACATGACTTGTGAAGCGGGCGGATATAATTCTTTTTGCCATGCATCCCACAAAAATAACAGTGATGTGGAGAAAATGATGATAAGTACGAGTTTTTTTGTTTCCATTATTTATCTAATCAAGTTAATTTTTCGACAAAACCATTCAGTTATTGGATTTTATTTTCATTTATAGCAGCGCTATTTTGTCGAAAATTTTGTACGTATACAGCAAAAATTATATGCGTAGCTACAGTCGAATTGATCTGGCATCAAGGAACAGGTTCATAACCACCTTTACTCCAAGGATTGCATCGCAGGATGCGCCAAACACTCAACCGCGTTCCATGGAATAAGCCATATTTTTCATATGCTTCACGAGCATATTGCGAGCAAGTTGGACTAAAACGGCACGATGGCGCAAACAGGGGGCTGATACAATATTGGTAGAATTTTATTAAAGCTATAATTAACCGTGACATTGCTGTAGTTGAAGCATTAGTAATTGTGTCTCAGCCGCCAGTTTCTTCAGCTCATTCCTCGGAACAGGCCGTCGCAATCGCATCACCCAGTCCATTTTTATTGTTTGATCGTAAAACCGGTTCTTGCGAAATGTCTCCCGCAAAATGCGTTTAATCTTATTGCGCTTCACTGCGGATCGTTCAATTCTCTTTGAAACAATTAGACCCAGCCGTGCATATTCAAACTCATTCGGCTTCATATAAATTTGAATTAAATCACCGTTGGTCTGACATCGTAAATTGATTACTGCAGCGAATTCCGTTGCCTTATGTAACCTGTAGCTTTTCGGCAAAGAATAGGTTTCAACAAATCTAAAAATAAAAAATTATCCGATCAGATTTAAACGCTTAATCGAGCACGGCCTTTTGCCCGGCGAGCACGAATTACAGCCGCACCACCGCGCGTTCTCATGCGCACTAGAAATCCATGTGTACGTTTTCTTCTTGTCACTGAAGGTTGATAAGTACGTTTCATTTTTCTCTCTAATTTATTTGGTCAATAGAACCGTGTATTAGAACTTGTTATGGGGTTTTATGTCAATATCTTTCTAAATTCATTTGCAAATAAAGACCTTAATTATTCCCCACAGCAACTCTTTCGTAAGCAGAATTATACAAACCATGGCAGCAATGTTGTGCCGTAGTTTATGCCATTGAATAGAACTATTCTCTGAAAAAATCTTGACGCGCCTTCAGATGCGCTTTACCGGCTGTTTTATTTTGCTAGAATCGGATCGATTGATGTAAATTGGCAGAGTCATTCATCGCCCACGCCGCTTGAGATCAACCCACTTACATGAATACACCCTGTCCGCTAGATAACATCCGTATTGTGCTAAGCCATACAAGCCACCCCGGCAATATCGGCGCGGTTGCGCGCGCCATGAAAACAATGGGGCTTCAATCATTGTATCTGGTCAATCCGAAATGCTTTCCCGATGCGGAAGCTGACGCCCGGGCAGCCAATGCCATTGATATACTGCAACAAGCTAAGGTTTGCATAGAAATTGACAAGGCACTAGAAAATACCATTCTAACCGCCGCAGTTACCGCGCGAACACGCGAGCTATCGCACACCATTTTCGATGCACGGCAGGGCGCAATGGAATTAGTGCAGCAAGCACAGCGGCAACCAGTGGCGTTGCTGTTTGGCCGCGAGCATTCCGGCCTGACCACTACGGAAGTGAACAAATGCCAAATCATTATTCATATCCCTGCAAATCCGCAATATCCGTCGCTCAATCTGGCGAGTGCCGTGCAAGTGATGGCTTATGAATTACGCATGGCACTCACCGGAAATCCAACACGCCCGGCCGTCAGTGGAGTAACAGCAAACTTCAATGAATTGGAATTATTGTACACACATCTTGAACAGCTGATGATCGCCAGTGGTTTTCTCGATCCGCAGAAGCCCAAGTTGCTAATGCAGCGCATCCGCCGCTTGTTTGCCCGCGCGCGTTTGGAAAAAGAAGAAGTACAGATTTTACGTGGTATTCTGACAGCTCTGGGCAAGCGCTGGTAGCGGTTCTTAGCTGATTATCCGCTAATTTTCCTTGATCAATGTACCGACCCCTTGATCGGTTAAAATCTCCAGCAGCAATGCGTGCTCTACTCGTCCATCAATGATATGGCAGGATTTAACTCCTTTCTTGACAGCATCGAGTGCCGAGCCGATCTTGGGCAACATACCGCCGGAAATGGTGCCATCGGCAAATAACTCATCCACTCTTTGCGCAGTCAGTCCAGTCAGCAAGTTGCCGTCTTTGTCCAAAACTCCCGGAATATTGGATAACAAAATCAGTTTTTCCGCTTTAAGGATTTCCGCCAGCTTACCAGCCACCAAATCCGCATTGATGTTGTAGGACTCGCCATCAACACCTACGCCGATTGGTGCGATAACTGGAATAAAATCCTGCGTATCGAGCAGCGCGATCAGTGCGGGATCAATCGATTCGATCTCGCCGACTTGACCGATATTAATCCATTTTCCGGCGGTTTCCCGATCTGCCATGAGCATTTTCTTGGCACGGATAAAAGCACCGTCCTTACCCGTCAAACCGACTGCTTTACCGCCATGACGATTGATCAGATTCACGATATCTTTATTCACCGACCCACCCAATACCATTTCAACCACATTCATGGTTTCAGCATCAGTTACGCGCATGCCTTGGATAAATTCACCTTGTTTGCCGACTCGTTTAAGCATTTCGTCGATCTGCGGACCGCCGCCGTGCACAACCACCGGATTCATACCAACCAGTTTCAACAGCACAACATCACGTGCAAATCCATGTTTCAGATTTTCTTCAACCATCGCATTACCACCATATTTAATGACGATGGTCTTGCCATGAAAACGTTGAATGTACGGCAGCGCTTCAGCCAGAATCTTAGCTTTGTCTTTCGCAACGATTGGGGAAGTCAGCATATTTTTCTCAATCTCTTTTCAAATAATTCCAAGAATAAACCACAGATGGCGCAAAAATTTTTCATTCGCGGGCGACTTGCAAAAATTTTTCATCGCCGATTAATTTAAATAAACTCAATTCCTGCCATTGCCGCCCCTCCACATCTTTATATCGCGCAGTAATGCACTTGGGTAACTTTTTCTTTGCAAGTTTTACCGGTGTGAATTCGGACAAGTCCCTGATCCCCAGCATGCTATTGACAATGAAACCGCCATATAGCTTATTTCCCGGCATGACCAGCAGAATGCGTGACTTTAAATTGAACGGCACCGGATCGCCGCCCAGATAAACACCAAGATCCGTAATACCGTAAAGATTCCCGCGCACATTGGCTAACCCGAGAAACCATGGCTGTGTAAGCGGGACATGCGCTAACTTGGGTATCGCGATCACTTCACTGACTTCCGCCATCGGTATCAGATAACGATCCTCGCCCACTGCAACACCCAGCACTGCTAGTGATGTTTCACTGTTATCTATGCCTGGCATTTGTGCGGTCTGTAACTGTAGAGTTTCTTCTGAGTCCATCATCTGCGTAAAATTACAACTTTTGCAGCCTCACTACAAGGCAATTGATTATTCGTTGCGCGGTTATTTTACTGTATTATCGGTCATTAAAATTTGAATTCTACGGAGTCGAGAAATGAAATATTACGTTCGCTGTTGGTTGTCTCTTCTGATATTCCTGCCATTTCTGACAGGGTGTGTCCCTATGTTTGCCATCGGAACCGCAGCAGGAACTGGAGCGTACATCTCTGAAGATCGCAGAACCAGCGGTATGTTCATCGAGGATGAGGGTATTGAACTGAAGAGTGGCCGGCGCATTCACCAGCAATTTGGCGATAAGGTGCACATCAATATCACCAGCTATAACCGCATGGTCCTGTTGACCGGTGAAGCGCCCTCAGAGGATATCAAAACGGATATCGGAAAGCTTGTTATGGGCGTTGATAATGTGCGCAGAATCTTTAATGAAATTGCGGTTGCTGGGCACACTTCGCTAGCCTCCCGCAGCAATGACACGCTGTTGACCTCCAAAGTGAAAGCACGCTTTCTTGCTGAACGGAAATTTCAAATCAATCACGTCAAGATTGTGACTGAAAACGAAGTCGTTTATTTGCTCGGCGTTGTGACACGGCAGGAAGCGGATAATGCCGCGCAAATCGCCAGTTCAACTTCAGGCGTTAAGAAGGTCGTAAAAGTATTTGAATATTTGAATTAGGCAATTTCAGGTCATCAGCAGATATGCTGCCGGAAAATCTGGTTGTTGAATTACATGCTGCATTCCCGCCGGATCGTTTCTATACCGATCCGGTAGACTGTTATGCTTACGCATATGATAACAGCCGCAAGATTTATCCTCCCGATGCCGTGCTGTTTCCACTCACCAGTGCAGAAGTAAAGCACATCATAACCCTCTGCAATCGCTATCGAGTGCCGCTCATTCCACGTGGACGCGGCACCGGAACAGCGGGCGGTAGCTTGCCGGAACTAGGCGGCATAGCTTTATCGATGGAACGCATGCTGAACATTATTTCGGTTGATTCTGCCAATCGCGTAATCGTTGTAGAACCCGGCGTATTGAATCAAGCTGTGCAGGATGCAACGAAACCGCATGGTTTCTTCTGGCCGCCTGATCCTTCAAGTGCAATGTTCTCAACGGTCGGCGGAAATATCGCAACCGGCGCTGGCGGGCCACACGCTGTCAAATACGGCACAACCCGGGAACATGTTTTAGGTTTGAAAGCCGTTACCGCCGCGGGCAATTTTATTACCACGGGTTGCTATACCACCAAAGGTGTTGTTGGCTATGATCTTACGCGCCTGCTGATTGGTTCCGAAGGCACACTGGCTGTGATTACGGAAGCAACGCTTAAACTGACTGCATTACCTGGTGCTGTTGCTGGTATCACAGCGCATTTCCGTGATTTAACGAGCTGTACGGCTGCCATCGTCAAGATTATGGCACAGCCGCAACTGCCGAGTGCACTTGAATTCTTGGATTCCGGTTCACTGAATCTGATACGTGGCCGCTACCCTGATATGCTCCCGGTAGATACTAATGCCATGCTGATGATTGAAGTTGATGGTTTTCACAATGATATTTCCGATGCGATATCGGTCATTCTATCCGCATGCCAATCTGACGGCTTAATTCATGCAAGCAAGGTCGAAAATACTGCCACACTTTGGCAAGCACGCAAGGCACTCTCACCACTGCTGCGTGAAATTGCCCCAAAGAAAATCAATGAAGATGTGGTGGTACCTGTTAACACATTGCCGCAATTTTTACATGGATTAACGCAGTTAAGTACGCGCTATCATCTACAAAATGTAAATTTTGGCCATGCCGGTAACGGCAATATCCATGTTAATCTGCTGATAAATCCTGATGACGCGGATGAAGTAACACGAGCGGAGCACTGCTTGGATGAAATATTCGACTTAGTGATCAAGCTTCGCGGTACGCTTTCAGGAGAGCATGGCGTGGGTAGCGAAAAAAGAGCTTTTGTGAGCAAAGAAATTGATTGTGTGACTTTGGATTTAATGCGGGATATCAAAAAACTGTTTGACCCCAACAATATTCTTAATCCGGGAAAATTATTTCCCGCGGTAAAATAAGCTTGAAATTTTAATCGCAAAACTGCACTTGTGATATTTGATCATGACCAGCTTATGATCAAATATCACAGGCACAGCTTAATTGTTTATCTAAAAAAAGAAATAGTGATCCACAAGCAGCGCAACAAACAACAGCGCTAAATAAAGTATCGAGTAGCGGAATGCTTCACGAGCCAGCTGATCGCTGTAATTACGATAGATCTCTATGGCGTAGTACATAAAGATGCCATTTAATATCGTTGAACTCACCAAATAGATCATCCCGCTCATTTGGGTTACATATGGCAGAAAGGTGACCACACACAGAATGACGGTATACAACAATACCTGCAGTTTTGTGAATTGATCGCCATGCGTCACCGGCAACATCGGCATACCGATTGAGGCATACTCATTCTTTCTATATAACGCAAGTGCCCAAAAATGGGGTGGAGTCCATGCAAAAATAATCAGAAAAAGTAATAACGCGTCACTTGTAACCTCTCCGGTCACCGCTGCCCATCCAAGCACCGGGGGCATAGCTCCTGATGCACCGCCAATTACGATATTTTGCGGTGTCAGTGGTTTTAGAATTACGGTATAAATGATGGCATAACCTACAAAAGTGCCTAATGTCAGCCACATCGTCAATTCATTTACCCATTCATATAATATGAAGAGCCCTGCTCCGCCAACAATCATCAAAAAGAACAGTGTCTCGGGCACACTTACTTTACCTTGCGGTAATGGACGGCCTTTTGTCCGGGCCATGACAGCATCCATTTTTTGTTCAACCAAACAATTCAATGCAGCCGCAGCCCCTGCGACCAATGCAATACCGATAGTGCTCAATAGCAAAATATCTAAAGGTACAGCACCAGGTACAGCCATAAACATTCCTATAACTGCGGTAAATACGATGAGAGATACAACACGCGGTTTTGTCAACCGGTAAAACTGATTAATTCGTGTTGCTGTCTCATGCAATGCCATACTAATAGCCATATTATTAACCTCCTTGCAAATCGAATACTTTTTATTTATTAACACATATAGTTTTCTACGAAAAGAAAACTGCCATTCTTAATGCTCTATCTGTGATACGTGCAGCAGTCTTTTTAGATCCTGCCCCATTTTTGTTCCATTAATTTCTTCCGGGAATCGCATCATTAGATTGCCTATCGGATCGATAAGATAAATATGCTTTGTTTGCGTTTCTGCATTCTCTATAAAACTTAAAATCTCACTATCTTTCGCATTCACAAAAAACATACCTTCATATTCTTTAATTAGCTCAGCATCAGGCGCGCTATCGTCATTAATAAGCCATAACCGTTCAATCCGATGCTTTTGTTTTCCCTGAACAAGTCTTACTTGGCGCATGAAATATAGTTTTTCCTTGCACGCTTCATCGCAATGACCTGAATCTACTGTCACTAATACCCATTTACCATGCAGATCCTTCATGCGCAGAATTGTATTATCCGTCAGATTAGTGCCTTTTCCCCCAACCTTCACAATCGGTAGCAAATCACCGTAATGTGTACTTTCAGGTTTATATCCGAAGAAATAAAGCGCGTAAGAAATTAATACCGGGGAACACATCAGTACTAACAATAATAAAAACTTACGTCTGTTCGTTTTTTGAATTTTTTCGTTTGACATTCAACACTATGAAAATAATTACTGCTGTCGCAGCTAATGAAAACCATTGAACCGCATAACCAATATTTTTAGAAGCACCCGAATCAGGTTTACTCCAATCCCTTATTAATCCGTCTTTTTCTTCACTTTTCTGAAGTAACATTAGCGGCTGCAATGTTAAACCAGTAACTTCCTGATAGCGCTGTAAGTCGAAGTTATCCCAAACCTGTCCTTCAATAGCTCTATCCGAAAGTTCGAGCGTTCTGATTTCGGGCGAAGCCGCAATTCCCGTAATTTTTACTTCACCACTTACTTCCACGACGGCTGGTAATACTGACCGGTCCGATCCCGTTGCAACCCAACCTCTATTTACTGCCACATGTAACGCGCTGTTCAAAATTTTAAGCGGTGTAATAACGTGGTAGCCTGCTCGACCATGGTATGTTTTGTTATCCAGATAAATTGTATGCTCCGGTAGGTATTCTCCACTTACTTCGACATCGCGATATTGAAAATCTTTTAACTTTACCAAGGTACCCGGCAATAAAACTGCAGGTTGTTTTGCGTATTGCTCCAATTGTTCAAATTGCGCGCTCTTTTCTTCTGCACGCGATAATTGCCATTTACCCAATTCAATAAAAATTATTACAGAAACAATCGTGATTGCAATTGCCCACAATCTTGGCTCAAAGCGATACCCTAATAGATTCATTTTATTTGAATATTGCTATAAAAATGGTGAATTGCTTCTGATTGAACTACCCGAAATCCGAGGTTTTTTATTGAAAGATACAATCCAGATTGGTTATTTAATCTTTTAAACAAAGATTCCAGCCATTTACACACTTTATTGCTGCGCTTTCACTTTAACTTGAAATCCACAACTTTTCCGGTGCAAAGGCTGGAATCTTAACTTGCTATGACACTAAATAACTTACATCAAATATACAAATACAAACAATCCAAGCCATACCACGTCTACAAAGTGCCAGTACCATGCCACACCTTCAAAACCAAAATGATGTTCTGGTGTAAAGTGACCAGCTACGCTCCGGAAATAAATCACAATCAGCATGATCGTACCGACTGTCACATGGAAGCCATGGAATCCGGTCAACATGAAAAATGTAGAACCGTATGCACCTGTCGTCATCTTCAGATTCAGATCATTATATGCATGGATATATTCGTATGCTTGACATCCAATAAATAATGCGCCTAAAAATATAGTTGCCAACAACCATAATTTCAGTCCGTCACGTCTGTTTTCTTTCAATCTCCAATGCGCGAATGTAACTGTAACACCTGATGTTAAAAGTAACAGCGTATTAAATGCTGGCAATCCCCAAGCACCCATCGATGTAAATTTCTCATGCACACCTGGACCAGCTGTCGGCCATGTGCCATCATAGGCTGACCAGAAAGAATTACCTAACACCGTACTTTCTTCTTGTAACCATGGTATCGAAAGGTTGCGCATGTACCACAATGCACCAAAGAATGCACAGAAAAACATAACTTCAGTGAAAATGAACCAGCTCATCCCCCAACGAAAAGAGCGATCTACTTGCTCCCCATATTTCCCGCTTTCACTTTCTCTGGCTACTGTTCCGAACCAACCGAACAACATATAAATTAGAATTGCAAAACCTATCGCTAACAGACCGTAGCCTAACTCCATTTTATTCATAGTCAGGGCTGCGCCTGATCCCATAAACAAAATCGCCGTTGATCCAATGATTGGATATGACGATGGTGCTGGGACGTAATAATGTCCTGATTCTTGACTCATTCTTCTCTCCTCCTACTTTTATGTTTTTCTCAAATTCTAACTAACAACTAATCTGACTAAAAGCATTACGCCTATTACAAAAAGTGCACCACCTATAATTCCGCCGATGATTAATTGAACTGGCTTCAGCGTTGCCGCATCTTTTTCAAGATCACTCTTTTTGCGTATCCCCATAAAGGCGAACATTACTGCTTTTGCAACCTGCCAAATTGTTCCGCTGGTTTGTTTATCAGTAACATTGTTCAACTTCTCTATCCCCTATTTTTTGGCTGTACTGCCGCCATCTGGCAATTCAAAAAAAGTGTATGAAATTGTCACAGTATCTACATCGGTCGGCAATCCCGGTTCAATTACAAACTGAACCGGCATTTGCCTTGTTTCATTTGCTTTCAACACTTGTTTTGTAAAGCAAAAGCACTCAAATTTCTTTAAATGCTTTTCCAAAAACCGTGGACTATAACTAGGTATTGCTTGTCCTGCTATCTCACGATTTGAGCTGTTTGTAATTTCGTACATCACAGTAATCGGCTCTCCTGGATGAATGCGGGCGCTAGATTGAAGAGGTTTAAATTGCCAAGGTAATCCTCTTGTATTGGCATCAAACTCAATTGTGACCCAGCGCGTTTCATCCACCCAGTTATCTTTAGTTAGCACATCTGGTTGTAACAGATTATTAATTCCAGTTACCTCACAAAACTTCTCATAAAATGGAACTAATGCATAGCCAAATACAAACATCACTAATGAGAAAACCATTAGTTTTTTAAACATCAAAACGTTCGCTCTAGAATTGCTATTCATCAATCCCATTGTTTTATGATTACCGTTATATAAAGCGCTATTACTGTCATTAATAGAAACATTGCTGTTCTAATTTTTTTACGCTTCAAATCCGTCTCTTGCGACATACGATTTCCTAGTTGCTCTATTTACTTAACAATAGGTGGTGTTTCAAAGCTATGATATGGAGCCGGTGAAGGCAAGTGCGTCCATTCCAAAGTCGTTGCACCATCCCACGGCATTTGTGGTGCTTTTTCTCCACCACGAATGCAATTAATCACAATGTACAAGAAAAGCAATTGTGTCAATCCAAATCCAAACGCACCGATACTTGAAATCATATTGAAATCGGCAAATTGGATGTTGTAATCCGGAATTCTACGTGGCATTCCAGCTAAACCTAAGAAATGCTGAACAAAGAATGTCAGATTGAAGAAGAACATTGACAACCAGAAATGCGCTTTACCCAATGTTTCGTTGTACATATGACCGGTCCATTTTGGCAGCCAATAATATACACCTGCGAACAATGAGAATAATGCACCTGAAACCAGCACATAATGGAAATGCGCAATTACATAATAGGTATCTTGCACTTGAATATCAATCGGTACGATTGCGCAAATAACGCCGCTGAATCCACCGATCACAAACAAGAAAATAAAACCTATTGCAAATAACATTGGTGTCTCGAAAGACATTGATCCGCGCCACATTGTTGCAGTCCAGTTAAATACTTTCACCCCTGTTGGCACTGCAATCAACATCGTTGCATACATAAAGAACAACTGACCAACAGTTGGCATACCGGCTGTAAACATATGATGTGCCCAAACTACGCATGACAAAATAGCAATCGACGCAGTAGCATAAACCATTGATGAATAACCAAATAACGGTTTACGTGAGAACGTTGGAATAATTTCAGAGACAATCCCGAACGCTGGCAAAATCATGATGTAAACTTCTGGATGGCCAAAAAACCAGAAAATATGCTGGAACATTACTGGATCACCACCGCCAGCTGCATTAAAGAAGCTTGTGCCGAAATGACGATCGGTCAATAACATGGTTACCACACCTGCCAACACTGGCATTACCAATACCAGCAAATAAGCGGTAATTAACCATGTCCACACAAACATCGGCATCTTCATCAGCGTCATACCAGGCGCGCGCATATTCAAAATGGTCGTTATGATATTGATCGAACCCATGATTGAGGATGCGCCCAAAATATGCACTGAGAAAATCATCAGATCAACACCCAAACCACCTTGTACTGATAGTGGTGGATAAAAAGTCCAACCACCCGCTGCCGCGCCACCCGGCACAAAGAACGAGCTTACAAGCAAAGTTCCCGCTACAGGCAATAACCAAAAACTCCAGTTATTCATGCGCGCAAATGCCATATCCGGCGCGCCAATCATTAGCGGCACTTGCCAGTTCGCAAAACCCACGAAAGCCGGCATAATGGCGCCAAACACCATAATTAAACCATGGAGAGTCGTAAATTGATTAAATAATTCAGGTTCTAAGATTTGAATCCCTGGCTGGTATAGCTCTGCTCGAATACCCATTGCCAAAAAACCACCCACAAGAAACATGGTAAAACTGAACCATAGATACATCGAACCAATATCTTTATGATTGGTCGTTCTAACCCAACGCATTATCCCGCTGGGATGATGATCATCATGTCCGTGACCGTGTGCGTCACCATGTACTGCTGCCATAATTATCTCCTTTTACTTATTTTCTACATGCATTGATGTTTTAACTGCAGATGCATTCAACTGAGCGGCCGCCCATTTCGAATACTCACCCGCTTCCATGACTTCTACCACAATCGGCATAAATCCATGATCTTTACCACACAATTCGGCACACTGACCACGATAAATCCCTGGTTTATCCGCCGTGAACCATGTGTCACGAATAAAACCCGGCACAGCATCCTGCTTGATACCCAATGCTGGTACCCACCATGCATGAATCACATCGTTTGCCGTCAGTATAATGCGCACTTTTTTTCCAACTGGCACCACTACACGATTATCCACTTCCAGGAGATAGTTCTCGCCTTTAGGCGCTTTATTCTCAACTTGAGCGAGTGGTGTCGAAAGCTTGCTATAGAAACTAATACCCTCACCCTCACCTTGGAGATAATCATAACCCCACATCCATTGATAGCCAGTTGCTTTAATGGTCATATCAGGACTCGATGTATCTTTCATTGCAATTACTGTTTTTGTTGCAGGATAAGCCATCGCAACCAAAATAATACAAGGTATGATGGTCCAAATAAACTCAACAGCAGTACTGTGATGAAAATTCGCTGCTTTATAACCTAGCGATTTTCTATGTTTGAGTATCGAATAGAACATAACCCCAAACACACCTATGAATATAGCCAAACAGATCCACATAAGCAAAATGTGTTGATCGTAGATATCTCTTGCTATGACACTCTGCGGTTCTGGAAAATTATATTTAGATCCTACCGCCATGCTTGAGTACAAAGCTAGAGCGGATATCCCCGACAGCGTTACTACTGATTTACTTCTCATATTTTCCCCCCACATGATTACTAATTTTACAGATTCAGATACAACTTAGAACGCTACCTACCTGTACGCTTTTTTGTTCAGCCAGCTAACGAAAGTCATACGCCCGAATCTTACTTTGTTAAAACCACACCATGATTGACGCTAATTACATTTCCTTGGTCGAATTTCCTAATTATCCGCAACTTAGATTTTCTTAGTTATAGATATCTTCTACATGCTAATTAATCGAATGGAAATTCTAGCATGTCACCGCTGCTCAAACAAGGAAAAATCATGATTTTTATAGCAATATTCCCATGCTTATAAAATGGTATTGCCCTAAGAACACTGCCAAGAAACGCTGCATAAAGCAGAAAATTTCATCTTAATTATTGACACAAATGCAACGCTAAAATGCATCGCCACCACACTCCAATCTTAAATTTTCTTAGGGTCTTAGGAAGTTAAAGCGGGTTTAAACGTAACAATTTAAGAATTTCATGATAGAGATTATCACGGCGATGATTAAAACGAAATTCGGTTTCTTTCAAGTGCAGGTAGAAAGTATGTTC
>NZ_QPHG01000050.1:0-17672 GCF_040240425.1 Nitrosomonas sp.
GGTATTGATGAGGGGCCTGCGCACATTCTCGACACCGTGACCGGGCAGACTTCCCAGATAAGCATCCATGGTGTTAATCGTCTCCACCCGTGCGGCAAATCCCAGATGATTGATGGCTTTCTCAACTTTGCGCCCGGCTTCTTCCAGTGCCGCGCGGTCTTCCATCATCAGCACCACCACGCTGGTATAGTAACCTTGACCGACAAAACCGCTATTGGTCTCTGCAATCGCAGACTGCGCATCTTCAGTCATATTCAGCGCGTCTTCATCGATGTTGCTACTTTGCAGATTAAACACCTGGTCAAAGAAGCCACGGATTTTTTGTTTCCAGCGTCTGCGGAATTTCTCCAGATGATTGACTGCTTCATGCGTATCCATAAAGATAAATCGCGATGACCAGCGGTATACTCCTGGCAACTCTGACAATAGATTCAACATGCCGGGTGAGGATTCGAGCGGGAAACCTTCAATCGAGACCACCTGAACAAAATTGCGTCCAATCTTGGGCACAACCCCGCCCCACATTTCTTGGCCACCGAGCAAGGTATCCAGATACATCGGATTGACCGGTAACACCATCGGATGATCGAGGCCGGTCACACATAATTGCAGCCACTGTAAGAAATCATCCTGGGTGATGGTGGTATTGTCTTCATTCACCAGCTTGCGGCTTTTTAAACGCGACAGATGAAATACGCCGGATAATCGGGATTCAAAGTTGGCACATTCGCGCTGGAAATATTCCAGCAATCCTTGTGTTCTGGCTTTTTGATCCGGTGCTTGGGCTTCATCGTCAAACATGAGTTCTACGAATTTGCGCTGTGCCAGCATCGGCGGCAAGTAGGTGAGTGATACGATAAAGCAACTCTCGTATAGGGTGCCGATACGCTCGAACAGATTGCGCCGCTCCTGGTCAATGGCAGCGGTAACGGGATCGGGATAATTGGAGTGTGCTTTCTCTGAATAACCTTGTGCGGGTTTGCGGATAGCATCGACATGGATCATCCAACCATTGCCTAAGCGGGATAAAGCCTGGTTAATACGGAATGACACCCGTTCACGCTCAATATCGGTACTGCTCGCCGTATCATCGCCGCAGAATACCCAGGCGGCCATCAATGCGCCGTTCTTGCCCACAATCACGCCGTCTTCCACCACTGCCGCATACACCAGCAGATCGGCAAAACCCATTTCTTTGGATCGATGTTGATCCAGTTTTAATTCTTTATCCGTATCACGGATACGCACAAACAGTATCAAGAGCAGCACAGCA
Organism: Nitrosomonas sp.; assembly: GCF_040240425.1. GTDB lineage: Bacteria > Pseudomonadota > Gammaproteobacteria > Burkholderiales > Nitrosomonadaceae > Nitrosomonas. The sequence continues at coordinate 1,274 of NZ_QPHG01000050.1, forward strand.
CCGCATATTGCGATAAGGATAGAAATTGCGGCAATCATAGATGCTGTTTTTCCTGTTGACGAGTATTGTCATAGAAGGGTGTGCTTCGCGCCGGATAGTATTTTTTGTATTGCGTTTGGCGCAGGTACACATGGCGCAGTTGCGGATCATTTTTAGCCATCAGTCGTAGTGCAAACAGTGCAAAAATCCACAGTGCTATGCCGAAAAGTGTGGCCTTAATTTCCATAGCCACAAAAATCGAAGTGGCTGCAATCAGGATAGAAAACATGACCAGCTCCCGGTCGCCACCCATAAACAGGTTAGGACGGTTACCCGATTGACGGATAGGTATGGTTCGAAGCGCCATGAGTTTGCCTCCTGTTTGGCTAACTTTGAGGGATAGTTTCTTCTGACTCAAAGATTGTATGGAGTGCTTCAGCCGGAATAACCGCACCCTGGAACAAATTGGTCATGATATTGTTGGCCCCCACGAGTAATGCCATAACCAGCACGATAAAAATCAAGGTACGGAAAAAGGCATTGAGTTCGCCACCGAAGATCAGAATGCCGCCTGCAACGACAATGCCGACAATGGATAGCGTAAAAGCAACGGGGCCGGTGACGGAATTTCTGAGATTAACCAGCCAGGTTTCATAGGGAAGCGCACCACCTGCACCAACAGCGGCCTGTGCGTTATCGGTTGAAAACAACAGCGCAAACAACAAAGCAATTAAGAAGAAACAAATGAATGGAGGGATATCCTTGATATGAATCAATTTCATAGACTGGCTCCTATGGATGATTTACAGCTTCTTGATTTGATAACTTCCTATTTTAAAACCTTGTACTTCGATAATCTGTTGGATCTTTCTGCCGTTGGGTGTGCGCGTGATATGCACGACCATATCAACCGCCTCCGCGATCAATGGCATGATTTCTTTAGGTGCTGAAGGATTGCGTGAAATCAGGGATTCCAGGCGGGCTAGTCCTGATAGCGCATCATTGGCGTGCAAAGTTGCAGCCCCACCCTCATGGCCGGTGTTCCAGGCATCGAGCAAGTCCAGCGCTTCCGCTCCTCTAACTTCACCTACCAGAATGCGATCCGGACGCATACGCAAGGTTGTTTTTAACAATTGCGTCATGTCGACATCGAGTGTGGTGTGATACTGAACAAAATTCTGCGCAGCGCATTGAATCTCGCCGGTATCTTCTAATATAAAGATGCGCTCATCCGGGTCACTGCGAACCATTTCATGGATGATAGCGTTAATCAAAGTGGTCTTGCCTGATCCAGTGCCACCTATGACCAAAATGTTGCGGTGCTGGCGCACGGCATCTTTGATGACATCAGAGTGTCTTGGCGATAACACACCAGTTTCTACATACTGCTCAAGGGTAAAAATCTTGATGGCTTTTTTACGGATGGCAAATGTGGGGGATGAAACAATGGGAGGTAGTTGACCGGCAAAGCGCGAATTATCGAGTGGGAATTCACCTTCGATCATCGGGTTGAATCGATTGACTTCCTTGCCGTGGAAACCTGCAACCGTTTTGATGACCGCTTCAACCTGGGTAGCTTGGATATTTCCGATATATTGGATCTTTTGACCCAGCTTCTCCTGCCAGATACGACCATCGGCATTGACCATGATTTCAACCGTCTCAGGATCTTGCAATGCAGATAGTATTTCTCTTGCATCGCGCTCCAGCTTGCTCTTAGCGCGATCTTTAACTGTTGTGATGTGAGATAATTGATCTTGCAGCGTCATGCGAATACTCCAACAACTTACACATGACATTACAATATAACGTAATTATATTTTGCGCAATACTTTTTTTACTGTTTCTTTACTGCTTTTTATTACTTTATTTATTTCTTACTTTTGTTTTTTAACAAGAACGCTCTGTTCTTTTTATCCCATTGCTCGACTTGATAAGCCTCAAATTCACTCAGCACGCCCCCTTTCCAGACAAAGCCTTTAGGCAAATGCTTTAGTTTTCGATTGGTTAATGCTTCAAGATCAGCCGTGCTCATATCCGAACTATCCAATAGCATTGGCAGTGGGGTCTCGAGTGCTTCTGCAATTGCCTCTATAATTCTAAGTGATGGATTGGCTTTATCATTGGTCAGATCAGTAAAAAAAGAGATGGAAACACCCGCCTTCTCTGCTAATTCTGACTTGGTCATATCCTTTTCATCAAGGATACGCAAAATATTTGTGATTAAGATTAAATTGTACATATAATAGCCCTGCCATTTTTAGGGTTTAAGCAGCTTAACTAATCAACACCATTGTTTTGCAGTAGTATTGCTGCTATTTTAATCCAAAATAAATACGCAAATTTATTAATTCTATGGAGGGCTAAATAATAGTTTCGTTATATGCATATTTTATGGATAATTATTAATAGTAGGTTTAGAATAGAAATTTAAACTAAAGATTTATCATATCATTGATTTATATCAATATAATTAATATTAATAGTTACCTTAGAATGCTATGAATAGAGGGTAGATGAGTGACTGATGGAAAATCTGATGAATCTGAAAATACATGCTGTTTTCAGATACGAGAGATTAAGCATTCAATAATAAACTGAACAAGAAGAACAAAAATATAAAAGCGCAAAAACAACTTTTGCGCTGTTTTATTTGTTGATGACTGCATCCATCGTTTCTATCTTTCTAATCATAAATTGGCAGAATCATTTAATCCCAATAAATATTTCTGCCCAGCATAACGAGCGCAAGTTAGGTCCACGATAAAAATGACAGAGAAAAAAAAGGAAAATATAAAAGGGCTTGTTGCGCCTATCGGTGCAACAGAAATTGATATTACGCTGATCAGCGAAGATGCCCATCAACCCAGGAAGGAGTTTAATCAGGAAACGTTACGAGAATTAACGGAGACGATTAAATTACGCGGAGTCAAATCACCGATATCGGTTCGCCCCAATCCGGATAAACCAGGAACTTATATCATTAATCATGGGGCGCGACGCTATCGCGCCAGCATTAATGCCGGATTAACCAAGATTCCTGCATTCATTGATACCGATTACAGCGAAGCGGATCAGGTAATCGAGAATCTGCAAAGAGATGACTTAACTTCCAGAGAGATTGCTGACTTCATTGGGCGGCAACTGGCAGGCGGTAAAACCAAATCTGAAATTGCCAGACTCATTGGTAAAACCAATCCTTATATCACCATGCATGCCACACTCCTTGATCTACCTGATCCACTCGCAGATGTATACCGGACAGGCCGTTGCACTGATGTCACTGCACTCTATGATTTAACAAGGCTGTATAAAGCCAATAAAGAGGAAGTAATCACCTGGCTGGCACTCAGTACACAAGAAGAAATATCACGATTGGATGTATACCAATTCAGTAAATTCTTAAAGCTGAAAAAAACGCCTCCATCAGATTCTGCGGATGATCAAGCACCCAATGCTGAAGGCAAATCGAATACAACTTCAGCTAATAACAACGGTCAAAAACAAACCACGCCGAATTCATTGCTGGACTCTATTTACAATCTGATTAAAAAAGACAAATGCAAGCCACAGGATTTAATGCGTGATCTGTCTACCGATAACAAAGAGTTACTAAAAACCAAGATTAGTGATTATTTTGAGCAAGGCAGAAATTGCCCAAATATCGTTCAGTTCACCATAAAAGCTTTGCAAGATGGCAGTTTCTCAGCCAAGGGCAGTGGTGCACTGCAATTGGTTGCTTTTTTGCATGGCATGGAAAGATCAGAGTCTTTCGATCTCATGAAAATACTGGAAGAAATTGCCGGACAACAGGAAGCAGGATAATTTAGACTTGCTAGAAATCCTACTAACAACTAATTTGAAATGACGACACCCGCAAAGCTACGAATGATTGTAATGAATGGACAAAAGATTCTACAAACTCAGAATAATAATGAATGGGAAACGATTGGCACCATCAAGAAGGTTGATGAAGGTATCAAGCCAGGTGTCTACAACATTTATTTAGCTAAAACTCCGAGTGATAAAAATCAGTATGAAGGGCAAATTATTCATATTGACAAAGAGAACGCTATTTTTTATCAGCAGGTCAAGAAGGATTTTATTGTGCATCAACTAAAGGCTACTTATGGTAAACCAGTTGCTGGGAAAGATGTGGCAATTCAATATGATGGGGAGAAATCTACACTAACCCTAATAGATGCGCTTAAGAATAAAAGAACGTTGAAAATTTGATTTGTCTGGCATAAATTATGCGTACAAAAGTTGCCACTTACAGCGTCCATCGTTCAACCTACAAATGAATCACCACCAATAAACTGGTGCATGCAAAGATGACAAATAAGAAACTGGTTGACACAAAGAAAGACCTTGAAGCCGATGTTGTGCGGTTTACAGAAGAAGGAAATCCCAGCGAAGTCACTCACGCAGCATTTATCGTAGCGATCTACAAAGGAAACATCCCCCAACCAGAATCAAAGCAGGTAGGCAAATGGTTGTTCTTTGTTGCCGAGAAATATATTGACGATACATGGCGCAATGTAAAGAAAGCTGTTGAAGACGGAAAACTATGGAAACAGGCTAAAGTATCCACTGCTTGGCGCAGTAAAGGCAAGGTATATGTCATTTGTGTTTACACCTATGATTATGAAGATGAGGGTGATGTAATGAAAATAAGAGATTATCTGCGTGAAATGGGTTTCAAAAGAGCAGCATCCTATAAAAGCGATGAACAAACACTCGCGGGGATCTATTCGGATCTCTCTTCTGGTTTTGCTCTGTATAAGGCATGAAACACTTCATCAATGGCTCATTTGCCGCGAATGTTTTACTTTTCATTCTATCAATACTTGACAAAGTAATACCTTGAACGCTGTAGAGATCGAAGAAGCAATATCCAGGCTGGCTGAGCAGCCATCTGATCCGGCGGAATTTCCCTATGCTTTTTTGGAGGCATTTGGAAATAAAGCAACCACAATTAACCGCCTGAAAAGTGGCAACACGAATAAAACCGATATAGAAGGCGCAGTCCTTCAGTTCAACAACATACACATTTCAGTCTGCTCAACTGGTGAAGTGCTGAAAACGCTGGGGAAGCTCAAAAACAGCCCAGCAACCAGCCGCCAGAAAGCCAAGTTCATCCTCGCTACCGATGGTGAGGAGTTTCAAGCAGAAGACATCACCAGCGGTGAAACCGTTGTCTGCGCATACAAAGATTTTCCGGATCATTTTGGCTTCTTTCTGCCACTCGCTGGAATTTCCACCGTTAAGCAAATTAGTGAAAATGCTTTTGACATCAGAGCAACCAGCCGCCTTAATCGTCTTTATGTGGAACTACTGAAAGACAATCCGGAATGGGGAAGCGCACACCGCCGTCATGACATGAATCATTTCATGGCGCGGCTTGTGTTCTGCTTCTTTGCCGAAGATACGGATATTTTTAACGGTACCGGCCTGTTTACCAGCACTATAGAACAAATGAGCGCGAAGGATTCCTCAAACACGCACGAGGTCATCAGCGAAATCTTCCGTGCCATGAATACGAAAGTAGAGGATCGGGCAGCAGCAGAATTGCCCCGCTGGGCAGATACATTTCCCTATGTGAATGGCGGTTTATTCTCCGGCAGCACTGAAACGCCGCGCTTTAGCAAGATTGCGCGTAGCTACCTGCTGCATGTGGGTAATCTGGATTGGAAGAAAATTAATCCCGATATTTTTGGCTCGATGATCCAAGCTGTGGCGGAAGATGATGAGCGCGGCGCATTGGGAATGCATTACACCAGCGTACCCAATATCCTGAAGGTGCTGAATCCGCTGTTTCTGGATGATCTCCATACAAAACTGGAAGAAGCAGATAACAATCCGCGTATGCTGTTGAATCTCCGCAAACGCATGGCAAGGATTCGGGTTTTTGATCCTGCCTGTGGATCAGGAAATTTCCTAGTGATTGCCTATAAAGAGATGCGTGCCATTGAAGCGGAAATTAACAAGCGGCGTGGTGAAACGGGCTTACCCTCCGAAATACCGCTCACAAACTTTCGAGGCATTGAGCTGCGTGATTTTCCAGCAGAAATTGCCCGGCTTGCCTTGATCATTGCTGAGTATCAGTGTGATGTACTTTATCGAGGGCAAAAACTGGCTTTGATGGAATTTCTACCGTTGGATGCCCATAACTGGATTACCTGCGGTAATGCTCTGCGATTGGATTGGTTGAGTATCTGCCCACCAACCGGAACGGGTGTAAAACTGTACAGTGATGACTTGTTCAATTCACCATTAGAACAGGCGCAAATTGATTTCGAGAATGAAGGCGGCGAAACCTATATTTGCGGGAATCCACCCTATCTTGGTTCTACATGGCAATCGAATGATCAAAAATCAGACCTGGAAGCGATATTTGATCACCGAACAAAAACTTGGAAATCGCTTGATTATGTAGCCGGTTGGTTCATGAAAGCGGCTGATTATGGAACAAAAGCCAACTCGATTGCAGCTTTCGTATCCACCAACTCTATCTGTCAAGGACAACAAGTGTCCATCCTGTGGCCGCTTATCTTTAAGACAGAACATGAAATAGCGTTTGCTCATACTAGTTTCAAATGGGCGAATCTGGCTAGCCATAATGCAGGTGTAACTGTTGTGATTGTAGGTATCTCAAATCATGCTGGAAAAACACGTCGTTTGTTTTCCATAGCTGATGACGGCAAAAACTTGGCAAAAGACATAGAAAATATAAACACTTATCTTGTGTCTGGGCAGAATGTTATCATTCAGAGAGCTTCAAAACCATTGAATGAACTTACGGAAATGCCAAAAGGAAATATGCCATACGACAATGGGTATCTATTGCTGGATTATACTGAGGCAGAGCTTCTAGCTAATAATAACCCCAAAGCCAAGCACTTTATAAAAAGGATTATCGGCTCTGCTGAGATGATTAAAGGAATTAGGCGTTATTGTTTATGGATTGAAGATAATAAATTAAATGAAGCTCTGATGATTCCAGAAATATTTCAACGCATAGAAAATGTTAAGAAAATTAGAGCGGCAAGTTCTGATAAAAGTGGGAGAGCACTAGCAGCAAAATCGCATCAATTCCGAGAAATGCACTCTGCAAAAAATCATACAATCGTAGTAGCAAGTGTTTCATCTGAGAAACGTTCTTACTTACCTGTAGATATCTGTGAACACGAGACTATTGTTAGTAATCTAGCTTTTGCCCTTTATGATGCTCCGCTGTGGAACATGGCACTTATCTCATCGACTCTTCACTTGGTCTGGATCAAAACGGTTTGTGGTCAATTAGAAACACGTTTGCGCTATTCCAATATTCTCGGCTGGAACACTTTTCCTATTCCGTCACTGACAGAAAAAAACAAAACCGATCTCACCCGCTGTGCAGAGGATATTCTGCTGGCCCGTGAATCATATTTTCCTGCCACCATCGCAGATCTTTACGATCCAGATAATATGCCGGAAAACTTGCGCCATGCCCATGAGCGCAACGATGAGGTGCTGGAACGCATTTATATTGGCCGCCGCTTCAAGAATGATACCGAACGATTAGAAAAGCTGTTCGATCTTTACGCCAAAATGACAGATGCCAAACCTTCAAAGAAGGTAGACTGATATGGCATACGTTCTCTTTCATATGTGGGAGCCATTTAGAAAGCAGGTCATTGCGAGCCATAATTTTTATGTCGAACAGACGCAAAAAAGGTTGTTATCCCAGTTTCAAAATATGGAAGCTGAAGCAGATAAGTATGGAGAAGAATGGTTAAATAGTCACAGCCATAATTTTGATCCAGATAGGCATGATCCTGCCAATTTCTATGAACAAGCATATGACGAAAGCATTGCATTTTATCAAATGCTTGATGATATGCTAAACAGAACTCGCTTAAGCGTAGTTGCCGGTATATTCCATGAGTGGGACAAACAGTTGCGAGGCTGGATTCTTACAGAAATCAATCATTGGAATTATGGGGATGAAATCAAAAAGGCTATATGCAAAGCTAATTTTGGAGACATCATTGATTTATTGGAAGCCTTTGATTGGTCGATAAGATCAAGAAGCTATTATACTTCCCTCGATAGATGTCGGCTCGTTGTTAATGCTTACAAACATGGAAATGGTCCCGCTCTAGAGAGCATCAAGACCCAGCATCCAGAATTTATAGAGACATTCGGAAACACTGACTCCTTCTACTTAAAATATGCAGACCACACAAAATTGAAAGTTGATGGTACTCACATAACCGAATTTTCCGATGCGATTATTGAGTTCTGGAAGGATGTGCCAGAATATATTCATGAAAAAGAATCTTTAAATGTTCCGGATTGGTTTGCGAAAGCTTATGGTAAAGACCAGGCGGACAAATCCAAAAAGGTAGTAGCCACATGACTGACATCAAATCCATCCCTTCCGTATCCGTAAACTACGCCTGCAATGGCAGCTCTACAAAGGCGAATGAGATGGGTATGCGCGCCATGCAGGAACGTGCGTATGAAAAACGCGGCGAGCAATATCTGCTGATCAAGTCTCCACCGGCATCAGGGAAAAGCCGTGCGTTGATGTTTATCACACTGGATAAGTTATATAACCAAGGACTGAAGAAAGCATTTATCGTGGTGCCGGAGAAAACCATCGGCGCTAGCTTCAACAATGAGCCGCTGACCAAATACGGATTCTTGGTGGATTGGGAGGTTGCTCCGCAATGGAATCTTTGCAATGCACCGGGGGATGATAATGGCGGCAAGGTGGGAGCGGTAAAAACCTTCCTCGATAGCACAGATCGCGTGCTGATTTGTACGCACGCTACTTTCCGGTTTGCAGTTGATAGGTTCGGAGTGGAAGCGTTTGATGGATGTCTGATTGCTGTTGATGAATTTCACCATGTCAGTGCAAATTCAGATAATAAACTGGGAATTCAGCTCGGTCGGTTCATTGCGCGAGATAAAGTACATATCGTCGCCATGACCGGCTCCTATTTCCGTGGCGATGCCGAGGCTGTGCTTGCGCCGCACGATGAAGCTAAGTTCGAGGTAGTAACTTATACCTATTATGAGCAGCTAAACGGCTATCAGTACTTGAAGCAATTGGATATCGGATATTACTTTTACACCGGTTCGTATACTGATGAAATCCTCAGCGTACTGAATCCCAAAGAAAAAACGATCATTCACATTCCCAACGTCAATTCCAGGGAAAGTACCAAAGATAAAATCAAAGAAGTGGAACATATCATCCATGAGCTGGGTGATTGGCAAGGTATTGACGGCAAAACTGGCTTTCACCTGGTGAAGACACCAAAAGGCGTACTGAAGATTGCCGATCTGGTGGATGACGATGCCAAGCGGGACATCGTACTCAGTGCCTTGCGTGATCCTGCCGCCAAAGATAACCGTGAGTATGTGGACATCATTATCGCCCTTGGCATGGCCAAGGAAGGTTTCGACTGGATTTGGTGCGAACATGCGCTGACTGTAGGCTACCGTTCTAGCTTAACGGAAATCATTCAAATCATTGGCCGTGCTACCCGTGATGCTAAAGGCAAAACCAAGGCACGCTTTACTAACCTGATTGCCGAACCGGATGCCGCCGAAGATGCTGTAACGGATGCAGTGAACGATACACTCAAAGCGATTGCAGCCAGCTTGCTGATGGAACAGGTGCTAGCACCCAAGTTCAATTTCACTCCCAAGAATAGCCAAAGCGTTCCAGTTGATGGCTTCGATTATGGCGAAGGCGGTTACGATCCCAAGAAAGAGAACGTTGGCTTTAACCAGCAAACCGGGCAGTTCCAGATTGAGATTAAAGGCTTGGTTGAGCCAAAAAGCAAAGAGGCTGCGCGCATTTGCCAAGAAGATTTGAATGAGGTCATTGCGGCATTTGTGCAGGATAAAACATCGTTGGAACGGGGCTTATTCGATACCGAGATGGTGCCAGAGGAACTCACGCAAGTGCGTATGGGTAAAATCGTCAAAGATAAATACCCGGAACTGGATGAAAATGATCAGGAAGCTGTGCGTCAGCACGCGATTGCTGCCTTGAACCTGACTCAGCAGGCAAAGAAAATCCTCAATTCCGCTGATGATGCATGGAAAGCTGGCAATACCGCTCTGATCGACGGGGTTCGCAAATTTGCGATGGATGTGCGTGATCTTGATATTGATTTGATTGATCGTATCAACCCTTTTGGTGAAGCCTATGCAATTCTGGCCAAGGCCATGAATGAGGACAGCTTGAAGCGGGTGGCATTGGTAATTGCCGGTAAGAAAGTGAATCTCACCATTGAGGAGGCGCGAGAACTGGCAAAACGTGCGCTGAAATTCAAGCAAGAACGCGGAAGGCTTCCATCGCTGACATCACAAGATCCATGGGAAAAACGAATGGCCGAGGGTGTGGCTTTTCTGGTGCGAATGAAAGCTGAGGCTGCAAATGGCTAAAACAAGTTTTACTGATGAAGATGATGCGCTTCTCGCTGAGCTTGGTGTTGAGGTGGGGGTTAAAAATACGGGGAGCCACACGCCACGCGAAGAACGCATCATCGCCGGTTTTGAAGATATTGAGCGGTTCTATGAACAGAAAGGACGTGCCCCTGCCCACGGCGAGGATCGCGATATTTTTGAGCGGCTTTATGCGGTAAGGCTCGATAAAATCCGTGCTTCTGAAGAATGCCGCGCCGTTCTAGCGGATAAAGATAAACATGGTCTCCTTAGCGGTGAACCGACCGCTGTTGTGGATAATTTGGATAATCTGGACGATGATGCGTTGCTGTCTGAGTTAGGTGTTTTGGATACGGGTGAAAATGACATCACTAAGTTAACGTATGTAAAATCCCGCGCTGAAATCAAAGCCGCTGAAGAGGTCGCTAAGCGTACTCCATGCCTGGATTTTGATACATTCAAACCGCTGTTTGCCAAAGTACAAGAAGAATTGGCATCCGGTATTCGCCTAACCCGTAAATTCCAAGATGATGCGCAGATCAGGCAAGGGGATTTCTTTATCCTCGGGGGCCAAAAAATCTATGTTGCAGAAATAGGTGTTGAATTCATTGCAGAGTATGGACGACCAGACCGTAGGTTGCGTGTGATATACGACAATGGTACCGAAAGCGATATTTTAATGAGATCACTGCAACGGGCACTAAACAAAGATGAAGCCAGTCGCAGGATTACCGATCCTTCCCCAGGCCCGCTATTTTCCGATGAAATTGAAGAGAGAGATATGGAAGCTGGCACAATTTATGTCCTCCGCAGCAAATCTGATCATCCTTTAATTAAGGAACACCGCGATGTTATTCATAAAATCGGCGTAACCAACGGCAATATTGAAAGACGAATCAGCAATGCCAAGCTAGATCCTACTTTCCTCATGGCTGACGTTGAGATTGTGGCTACTTATGAACTTTCGAACATTAATCGCACGAAGCTGGAGAACCTGATTCACAGGTTTTTTGAACCAGCAAAACTTGATATTGAAATTATGGATAGGTTTGGGAATCCTGTAGTGCCTCGCGAATGGTTCTTAGTTCCTTTATTCGTGATTGATGAAACGATTGAAAAGATCAGAGACGGGTCAATTGTGAATTATAGATATGATCCTAATATTGGAAAGATCATAGAATAGTCGTCATTTGAGTTAATTAGCAGGATCAAATTACTGTAACCTGTGGTTATATTGCCTACCTGAAGCTTGCAACATACATGTCTTCTAAGCAATGCTAGATTACCAACCACTTCTTAAATCACCAAAAGGGCGTCCCCATGAACAAGACTGAACTGATTGAAGCCGTTGCTACCCGTTCTAAAACCACCAAAGCCCAAACAACCGCCATGCTGAACGAATTGCTTGAAGTTATTCAAGAAACCATGGCAAACGGCAACGATGTTCAGTTAGTGGGGTTTGGTACTTTTTCAGTGACAGAACGTGCAGGTCGTGAAGGCCGCAATCCAGCGACTGGGGAAACCATGACAATTCCTGCCAAAAAGGTTGTTAGATTCAAGCCAGGTAAAACCTTATCTGATGCGGTGGCCGCTGCACAGAAAACCAATGCAGCTAAATCAGCAGGGTCTAAACAGACTGAAAAAAAGAAATAATATGATCAGGTAAGTTTTGATTGGAAGTACCAGGGAATCATCAAGGTATAACAATTCCCTGGGGAAAATTATACTGTAGGTTCTGTTAATGTCCACAGTTATTTCATCGACCATTCTGACTTATCCAGATCCGTTTTTCACGAATAAAAGAAGGCTATACCGTTTAGAAAATCTAGTGTCTTAGATGATTCTTGACGGCTAAGTAAGAAAAGGCTTAAGTTAGCTTGACTTGGATAATAACTTGCTAGTGCTGTCGTAACTAGACAAACGTAAATTGAAGACCATAAAGTAAGATTTATAAATTCTATGGAGTGCTTATGGGAGGCGGTCAAACTAAGAATGCAGCATTAACGACGTCGCTTGCTTTCCACTATCAAGTATTGATTGGTCTGAAACAATGTTTTGCGATGCAGGAAGGTCAATCAGTCTGGTTTGAAAGGGACGGTGATGTTAGCTTCATTGGCAATTCGGCTGATGAATCAACACAGGCTGAAGTTAAAAATTATGCTGATGCGTTGACTGACCACCACGAGAATTTTTGGAAAACCCTAAAAAACTGGCTGGCACCTGAGTTTAATCACGAGATATATAGCTCATTGGTACTACACACTACTCAAGCTTTTGGTGTCAAATCGTCTTTGAAGGATTGGAATCAACAAGCTACTGATAAGCGATTGCAAACCCTACACGATATTTTTCATACAAGGACTAATGAAGAGCTGATAGCAGAAAAACCTAAACCTATCGTCCAACTGCAAAAAACAGTAATGACCGCTGAAACTGAAAAACTTAAAGCCGTGTTGGCTAAGGTTGTATTGTTTACAGAAGCGGATGATGAAGAATTGGTAAGGGGTAAAATACTTGGTTACCTGACAGGTATTCCCAAGAATAATCAGCTAAGTTACCTGCACGGTATTGTTGGATTTGTCTACGAAAGTGCAGATTCGATAGAATGGGTAATTACTAAATCTGCATTCGATACCAAGTGTGAAGAGCTCACTTCTACTTATTGCCGCAAGAAGTTTACATTCCCTTTATTTAAAGGCCATGAGGCAACAAACGAAGAATTAGAGCAACATGATGAAAAGCCCTTTGTTAAGAAAATAAATGATATCGAACATTACGAAGTCATACCTGATGCAGTAGGCAATTGGATAGAGCTTCAGAATTCCTTGAATGGGGAATTAGATGAATTTCCCTACTTTAGGAATAAAACTGTTGAGTATCAACACAAGCTTATTAAAAGACTAAAGCTGAATTATTCCTCAGCAAAGCTAAATAGCACATCTCCAACTCGGGATTCAAAAATATTTTATAACCAAACAATTAGTGAATCTCCACTGAATATGGATTCTGAAATTCCTCCCATTGAATATAAAAATGGTCTTATACATGACGCAATGGACGATGAAGAGCAAAATTTAAAATGGAGGGTTGAGCCATGACCAGTTTGACCGACGCGCTGTATCATGCAAAATACAACCCATTTAAATATGGCGAGTTTTTGGCTTCATTCTATTCAGAGTTAATTAGTGTAGACAATAACCTACTTTTGTCGCAGTTGATAATCCCTTTGTGTAGCCACCCACTGTACTTTCATAAGCTTTCAAATGCCAAGTTTGGTTCTAAAAGCAAAAGTACCATCTGGACGGTCTTTAATGATAGAAGCCAATTGTATGATTTGCAAGAACGTCTTGATGGTTTCAAATCGTTGACTGACCAAGGGTTACAATATTGTCTGGTGAATGATTGGGTAGAGATCGATTCAGAAAATCTGGGAGTGAATCCAATTCCGACAAGCGAGTTATCGTTTGTAAAACAAAAAAGTGCGGTCAATTTAGGAAAGTTGTTTAGTCACCTTTCTGTGGTGGAGATATATGCGTTGTTAGGAGTGACGCCGCGATGAAAGCCTATATTCATGAACTGGGGGTGCTAGATAAAACAGGTAAAACTCACCCAGTTAGGTTTAAACAAGGCCTTAACGTTGTTACTGGGAAATCGTCGACTGGTAAAAGTGCGCTAATAGAGATATTTGATTATTGCTTTGGTAGTGGTGAGTATACCGTTCCCAAAGGAGTGATCACTGACAGTGCAGCGCTCTACTATGTATATTTAAACGTGAATGGACAAGATGTTGTGCTTGGTCGCTTGCCCGATGGTGACAAAAAGGCTTTCTTTAGGCGTGAAGAGAATTATTATCCAGAGAAGATCAATCGTGATTATTTTCTAGATAGTCACTTTATGACGTTAAGTGATTTCAAAAAGCATGTTAGGGCGCTGTTTTTAGATATCGATGATGTCGATGATTCATTGGCGGCTAGAGAAAATAGGCGTTTCAACGCAAAAGCTCCCACACCGTCTATTCGTAGTTTTACTTCTTTTATGTTACAGCACCAAAATCTGGTCGCAAATAAACACGCTTTGTTCTATCGCTTCGATGAAAAAGAGAAAAGAGAGCAAGTTATTGAACATACGAAAATATTTTTGGGATTGGTCGATCAGAAGTTCTTTCATTTATCACAGGAAAAAGAACGACTAGCAACCGAAGTCAATCGAATAAAGCGTGAACAGGAAAGTAATAAACGTCTTGCTGAAAATCAAAAGCAAAAAATAGAGCCTGTGCTTCGACAACTTTATGCGGCTATGGGATTTAGTGAAGATCCTATTTCGTTACAGGATATCCTGCGACATCCTCAAGATTCTAAAGAAAGGCTAGAAAAAATTCTACGCCCCGAAAAGATTGTGCCTTTGTCAGACGCTATTACCCAACTGTATTTAAGGTTAAAAGAAGATTTAGCTGATAAAACTAGTGAATTGCGTCGCCTACAGCGGCAAGCAGGTTCGATAAAGCACCATATAGCAGAGGAAGAAAAGTTTGTGGCAAGTGGCGTAATCCATCAGCTTGGTGAAACAGTACATATCGCAAAATCTGTGTGCCCATTCTGCCATACCGAACACGAGCAGTTACTGCGAAGCGCCGAGCAATTGCAGCAAGCCATTTCCAAACTTTCTAGCAACCTCAAGCAAGCCAAACCGATGCGTGCAAAATTTGAGTCTTCACTCGTTGATGTGCAAAGGCAGACTGAAGGTTTGTCAAAGGAAGTTACGAATATCTCTTCGCAAATTATAGAAATCGAGAGGTCTGAGAAGGTTTTGAGTGAGAAGAAAAACCTATATGAGTCCATTCTACTCTATAAAGCCAAACTTGATATGCTACTAGATTCACTCAATCTTGCTAACGATGCAGAGGTCGAAGAGCGGATGAAGGCAGCCAAAGACGCGCTTCGCAAGTTAGACCAACAACTAAAAGAATACGACTACAAAGACGGTTTAAATAAAGCTAATGATGTTGTAAATGCCATTATGAATAAAATTGGTCAGCATTTTGAGTTTGAAGACAGCTATAAACCGATTAACTTGCACTTTTCCTTCGAAACCTTTGATCTTTACCACTTAACTCCAAAAGACGAAAAGATCTTCCTGCGTTCGATGGGGAGCGGTGCGAACTGGCTTTATAGTCATGTTGCTCTGTTTCTTGCATTGCATAAATACTTTGCATCCCTCGGCGAGCAGTGCGCTATTCCTTCAATTCTGTTCCTTGATCAGCCAACGCAAGTTTATTTCCCGAGCTTTAAATTCGATAAGTCAGATACCTTTAATAAGGAATCAATAAAGGAGATGGAACAACGTGCCGAAGGTGAAAGACAGATTGATGATGACATGAAAGCGGTAGAGAACCTTTTTAGTCAACTGTCTATTTATTGCACTGAAACAGGAAAAGAAGACGGTTTTTCCCCTCAAATAATCGTAACTGACCATGCTGATGATCTAAAACTCTCAGATGAAACGGAGTTTGAAACGCTTGTTAACAGCAATAGATGGCGAAGTAGAGGGTTGATTAATCCAATCCCAAATGAATAGCTCTAACAAAGCACTGCACACGGATAAATTACTCGCTGCGCTCCTAATTTACCGGTAAGCGCAGCGTTGAACGGCAGTTTTAAGGGGGGTGTAAATAATTTTGTGTAAATGGTCATTTGGCAGGAAACTGCTTATATATTTTTGGAGTAAAAATGACCACACCCAAACCCCTGCCGACCGGCCTAATTGATAGCCTGCTGGCCGATTACAAAAAGCCGGAAGATTTAATCGGTGAGCATGGCCTTCTCAAGCAACTCACCAAAGCGTTGGTTGAACGTGCCCTGCAAGCAGAAATGGCCGAGCATCTTGGTCACGATAAGCACGAAACGGTAATCAATGCCACTGGCAATACCAGAAATGGTAAAAGCCGCAAGACCCTGAAAGGTGAGTTCGGTGA
>NZ_QPHG01000051.1:0-16127 GCF_040240425.1 Nitrosomonas sp.
CTTGAAAGCTGATATCTTGGGGCGCCTCCGTGTATCGGATTTGAATCGGCATCGAATTTGTATGATAAATACCCATCTGCTTCAATCCTTGGATAAGATTTGCCTATTATTGAGCTATAATTAGGAGTAGAAACACTTGCCCATGCGGGATTGCCTGAACCGGTATTTATTTTTTTCCATTTGTTAGTAGATTTTAAAAGAAAATAAATGGTTGCTCCGTATACTTTAATGCGAACATTTTTAGCCGCATTGGTTGTGCCAGGAAAAATTGTGAACCATGGTACAACTGCGTTCCAAGGTGATGACGATTTAAGATCCGTATTAGTTGGCATCCACGAAGGTGGTGTTGCATCACCTCTCGGCGCAGATCCCATACCTATTGCCGCTCCTACTGCCCATCCCCAAGTAGGCGGTGCATTAAGTAATGTAGCTTCATTTAACTGCATGTCTGATTTAATATCGTCTATTACAGCAGACAATCCTTCCCCACTCATCAGCAGTAAAATTATAGTCATCATACAAAGATACAATTTTGCTTCAAAACTTATATTAGCTTTCTTTATCGCACAAGCTTTGTCGATTCTTGCCAGTGAACTAGCTGTTAGTAGTGCATCGTAATTGAGAGTGTTCATATTTTTCTCCTACTAAGAATTAAAGTACGGAACTGCCTTGGTATGTATCAGCAGTTACTCTGTTAAATAGTCATCACATGACCTGCGTGACTAAAGCGCATAGTTATGGCGTACCTGCAGTCCTGCTATCATCGGAAATGGCTCCTTTAGACCAGTGACTTTGCGTCCCCTGCTTTCGCAGGGTTTGCCTTTTTCTAGTTGCAGTACTTGATAAGCATAAATCGTGCCAAATTTAGAAAGACCTTTGTGCGCTAATAATCCTAACGAGACCTTTGCGCGGTAACATCATCAAAATAAAGGGTTGGGTGATAGCACTGTGTTTTAAAACAACATCATTGAAGCGATAGACAAGAGTTTTTCGGAATACGATGTAACCTACAGTACCCAGAAAGGGAATTTTCTGAAGTAGATTGATCAATTGATAGACTTGCACGCAATCGAGTAAGCCATCGCAGTTCATTATGCGTCGTTATCGGGTGCAGCATGCCGCTCGGCTTATTCCGGCTTGCTGCTGGCAGGAATCTGAAATGGCGGTTTAAGCGATGAATAGGTGAAAGACATGGTGAACTCAGTCTGCATATGATGCGATTTTTGGGGTTGTCGTTGGAAGTCAGTTCCTTTAAATTCCGTGCCGTTATTGGAATAAGCGCAGCCGATCTGATAGATAAGGACATTGGACGATGACAGTGCCGATGAGAAAAGAGGCATGCTGTGCTGGGTTTTATCGGGGAAAATCCCGGCCATACAACTCCCTGAGAAAGTCGTCGATGACCACAATCAGATACTCGCGAGGTTTACCGACAGACTGTCCTTTCAGGAAGGGAGGCTGCTTGGTATCGAAGTGGTCGAGTTCGCCCGGTTAAGACTTTTTATAGTGCTTCGCTTCACGCTTAAGGCGTTCCTGGATCGTTTGCTCGACCTTGGCCAGGGGCTTGAGACCGCGCTGCAGCACCTTGAATCGCTGGTTGGAACTGTCATGCGGAGTAAATTCCTGAAGCCTGGCACGTTTTAGTACGTCGTAAATCGTTGGCTGGCTGGCATGGAAATGTTCCGCCAGCTGCACTATGAATCGCCCGGATTTTTCGGAGATAAAATGATTTGAGAGAAGGAGAAGGAGAAGGAGAAGGAGAAGGAGAAGGAGAAGAATCAAATCAATTATTCACTGGAAGTACGAGAGCGAGCAGTAAGATTGGTATTCGAGAAGCAAAAAGAACATGAATCGCAATGGTCGGTAATCAAGTGTCAAAATGAAACTCAGATCATTTTGCCTGGAAAGGCGCTCAAGAAGGATACCCGGTACCAGAAAGACAAGAAGCGAAAACAGTGCGGGAGGCGTGTCGCGATTGAACCCATTATCGGCCACCTGAAGTCGGATTATCGAATGGCGAGGAACTATCTAAAAGGTGCTATCGGTGATCGCATCAACCTGCTGATGGCTGCTTGCGCCTGGAATCTGAAACAATGGCTGCTGGTTATTTTTTGGCTCTTTTTCCCGTGGCGAAAATTGCAAATTTATCGGATTCCTCGATGGAAATTTAAACTACTAGGATATGCATTTTGATAGACAACTGTTTTCTCGGGTGGCTTTTCCAGAACAACAACTGTTGTCTGCTACTTTTTCAGGGGCGACTACGTAGCTTTTGTCACGGATGTTTTTGCCCAGTATATTGTCGGCTGGAAAGTTAGTCGATCCCTGCATACCGATTTGGTACTCGATATTTTAGAACAGGCATTGTGGGCGAGACGGGAAACCAAGGGATTATCCATCATGGCGAATGAGTCGCCCCGGGTTTTCCGGAGATAAAATGATTTGAAAGGGGGAGAAGATGAAGAATCAATCAATTATTCACCGGAAGTACGGGAACGAGCGGTTAGATTGGTATTTGAACAGCAGAAAGAGCATGAATCGCAATGGTCGGCGATAAAATCGATTGCATCGAGGATTGGCTGCACAGCGGAAACGTTGCGGACATGGGTAAGAAGAGCGGAGGTGGATCATGGAATTCGAGGAGGCATGTCGACATCGGATCGTGAGCGGCTCAAGCAACTGGAACGAGAAAATCGTGAGCTCAAACGAGCTAATGAGATATTACGAAAGGCATCGGCATATTTTGCGAAAGGACGCTCGACCGCCGGTCGAAGTGATGGTGATATTTGTCGATCAACATAGGAAACAGTATGGGGTCGAGCCAATCTGCGAACAAATCCGGATTGCCCCATCGAGCTATTACGAACATAAAGCACGCGAAAGAAACTCTGATCGATTGCCTGAACGCATGAAGCGTGACATGAAATTGGAGCTCGATATACAACGGGTATGGCAAGACAATTTCCAGGTTTATGGCGCACGCAAGGTGTGGCGGCAATTACTGCGAGAAGGCATTGATGTTGCTCGCTTGTACGATTGGACGGCTGCTGAAGAAGCTTGAGATACAGGGCGCCAGGCGCGGCAGGAAGTGTTGGACGACGGTTGCGGACGATTCGCTCTATCGGCCAACCCACAAGGTCAACCGGCAATTTACGGCAACCCGGCCAAATCAATTGTGGGTGGCAGACATTACATTTGTGGCGACATGGACGGGATTTGTTTGTGTGGCTTTTATAACCGATGTTTTTGCCAGATACATTGTCGGCTGGCGGGTCAGCCGGTCATTGCACACCGATTTAGTACTGGATGCATTGGAACAGGCACTGTGGGCGCGGCGGAAAATCGAGGGATTAATTCATCATAGTGACCACGGTTGCCAATATTTATCAATTCGCTATAAGGAACGTCTGGCGGAAGCCAATATCGAAGCTTCGGTTGGCAGCGTTGGAGATTCTTATGACAATGCACTGGCTGAAACGATTAACGGATTATATAAAGCAGAAGTTATTCGGCATCGGGGCCCGTGGCGCACTATCGAGGAAGTGGAATTCGCCACCCTTGAATGGGTGGACTGGTTCAATAATCGCCAATTAAGGGAGTCAGCCAATGAGGTTTGACTCAAGGCAAATAGCCTCCAGAAAAACCGGGGTGATTCAACTAAACGATTTAAGATCAACCCGATCCATTACAAAGTGGAACTAAATACCTAGTTGTTCTGATATGCTGATAGTTTCCGGCGGGATAATCATAGAGGGACGGTATGGAGGTTTTGTCTTTTGCCAGACACTCCATCGTTTTTAGATATTCCGAGCTGGATCAGTCATACAACGGCCAAATGCTTTATAAGCTTTTTTTCAGGTTTTTGCCTGCTAGCTATTATGCAAGGCCTTTTTGACCTTAGATTGCACGGCTTAGGGCAATTTTTCCAATTGAAGAGTTAAATGAACACATTAATACCCATCATCTTATCCGGAGGCTCAGGCACGCGCCTGTGGCCATTGTCGCGAGAAAAATATCCTAAGCAGCTGTTGCCTTTGATCAATGAAGATTCTTTATTGCAGGCTACGATCCGGCGTATGGATGGCTTGAAAGGTGTGCAATTAAGTGCGCCGATGATTGTTTGCAATGAAGAATACCGTTTCGTCATTGCTGAGCAATTGCGAATTATGGATAGAAAAGGAAGTATTTTGCTTGAACCCTTCGGACGCAATACTGCTCCTGCTTTAACGTTAGCCGCGCTTGTAGCACTACGGGAAGGGGATGATTCCATTTTATTGGTCATGCCGTCCGATCATGTAATTATGGATGTGGAATCATTCCAGGCCGCTGTTTTAGCAGGTATGTCACAAGCAATGGATGGTAGGATTGTCACTTTCGGGATAACGCCTGACGCTCCTGAAACCGGGTATGGTTATATCCAATCGGGCGAGTTAATCGAGCAGGGCAAAACTGCTTATCAAATTGCACGTTTTGTCGAGAAACCGGATCTATCAACCGCGCAAACTTATCTGGATGCGGGTAACTATCTCTGGAACAGCGGACTGTTCATGATGCGGGCCTCGATATGGTTGTCCGCCATTGGCAAGTGCCGGCCAGATATTTTAACAGCCTGCCAAGCTGCTTGGGATCAGGGATCAGCGGATGGTGATTTTCTCCGTGTCGATAAGAAAGCTTTTGAGCAATGTCCAAGCGATTCGATCGATTATGCTGTGATGGAGAGAATTGCTCGGCAGGAAAGTGACTTGCCAGGCGGTGTGGTCATTCCGCTGACAGCCGGATGGTCTGACATCGGTGCGTGGAGCTCATTGTGGCAAGTGCTTCCCAAAGATGATGCGGGCAACGTAGCGAAGGGGGACGTATTATTAAATGATTGCAAAAATACGCTGGCCATTTCCGGAAGCCGTTTAGTTACCTGTGTCGGTATCGAAAATGTGATCGTTGTTGAAACTCCGGATGCCGTATTGGTTGTGCATAAAGACAAAACACAAGACGTGAAATTGGTTGTCGATATGCTGAAACAGCAAGGTCGTTCGGAAGGAAAATTGCACCGTAAAGTGTTCCGTCCATGGGGCTGGTATGACGGAATCGATGTCGGTGAACGTTTTCAAGTGAAACGTATTGTGGTTAAACCTGGTGCGGCCTTATCCCTGCAAATGCATCATCATCGCGCCGAACACTGGGTTGTCGTGCGCGGTACGGCTCGGGTCACGCGAAACAAAGATGTATATTTGGTCTCTGAAAATGAGTCGACTTATATTCCACTGGGTACGAGTCATCGCTTAGAAAATCCCGGTTGCGTGCCGCTGGAGATGATTGAAATTCAATCCGGCTCGTATTTGGGGGAAGACGATATCGTCCGGTTTGAAGATATTTATGGCCGGAAAGAGCATTAATCGAGCTTGTTCTTATATGCGTCGGTAAGTTATTTATCCAATTGTTTTAGCGTTTTTTCTTCAGAATTAGTCAATAGTCTCAAGCACGGCAAATAGCCATCGAAGACAATTCCATGCACTTCAATGTGCTTTTGCGAACGTAACATGCTGATCAAATATTGTGTGATAGCCTGAGTAATCACTTGCCCGGGAACCAGCACAGGAATACCGGGCGGGTAAGGCGTGATCTGATCCGCACATATCCGGCCATTAAGACTTGAGTTGACCTTATCTTGTTCATCCAACAGCGGCATCAGTTCACCGCCGCAATAAAATGCGTCACGCGGGAGATACTTCAACTCGGTGAACCGTGGAATCTCTGCCGTTTGATAAAGACGTTGCGGTGCGCGGTTTTCACGGGAAATGCGCATTAAGGCATCGTATAGCCGCGATACTTTGCTGCGGGTGGTACCGATCGTGAGCAACAAAGTGAGTGTATTGAAAGTGGATTTTTCCACCTGGATATTGAAGCGCTCAAATAATTCCCGGATTAATTCTTCCACGGTAAAACCACAGCGTGAAATATCCACTGTTACTTTGGTCGGATCGAGTTGAATGCTATCGTGTTTGATTTCATCCGGTAGCAGATCGGGCAGTTCCAGAACCTGAAATACACCGGTGGAATTGATTTGCGCGCGTATTTCTTGTGCCAGTTCCAATGTGCGTGACAAGAGTTTATATCCCTCCAGCATAGCCTGCTTTCGCGCTACATCGAGACTCGCGATCATGCTGTACTGCGGACTCGTGGAAGTATGCATATTGAAGTTTTCGCGGAACAGATGTTCGTTGAAATCGGGATCATTGACATGAATCATGCTGGATTGTGAGAACGCCGACAGCACCTTGTGCGTGCTTTGGGTGGCATAATCCGCACCGGCTTCCAACGCGGTAGGACGGAAAGCCGGGTGGAATCGGGCAAAGCCATACCAGGCTTCATCAATGATCACCTTAATTCCTTTGGTGTGCGCCACTGCAATAATAGGCGGCAAGTCATAACGTAAGCCATCGTAGGTGCAGTTGGTTAAGATCAGCGCCTGTGCATCGCTGTGTTCTTCAATCGCTTTGAACAGAGTTTGCTTGGATACCGGTCCGTAAATATTGAATTTCTTATTGACGGATGAATCCAGATAAACCGGGTGAGCGCCGGACAGCACCACGCCATGATGCACGGACTTATGGCAATTGCGATCCAGCAACAACTTGTTACCGGGCGCCAGCAACGTTTGGAAAATGACCTTATTGGCCGTCGAAGTACCATTCGTGGCAAAAAATGTCCGGCGCGCGCCAAAAGCTTGGGCAGCAATTTTCTGTGCTTCCGCGATTACGCCGGCCGGTTCCATCAAGGAATCCAGCATCGGTACTGAGACTGATAGATCGGCGCGGAAGATATGCTCGCCGATGAATTCATAAAAATCGCTGACCCACGGACTATCGCGCAAGGAATCACCGGAAGAGTGGCCCGGTGTATGCCAGGCATCCTTGGCCATCAGCACATAATGCTTGAGTTGATCATAGAAAGGTGTGCGCGCTTTTTCTTGCAGCTGAGCATTGAGAATGCGGTACATGCCGCGGTAATCGCGTTCTTCGCGGTAAAAATACCCATCGACCGTTTCGGAAAAAAGTGCGTCGACAACTTCATCCTCTTGTTCTTGCGCGATCAGGATGTATATATTCAACTCAGGACGAAAATGCGTGATTTTCTGCACCAGTTCAAGTGCGGTCATTTGCAGATCGCGTGAGTGTTTTCCTTGATGTTTTAAGGTATAGAGCCGGTCATCGACGACCAACCCCTGAATATCGCCATCTTGTTCAATCGACTGGAGTGCTTCTTGTGCCGTGGTGACGCCGGAGAAAACGATGCCCAGGGGATTTTCCATCGATTTCGCAGCCGCGTTCAGCCCTTTGGTGAATTCTTTCAGAATCAATTTCTCATCGTTGATGAGCAGGATCCGGCTGACTGGTTTTTTCATGAAATGCGGCCTACCGGATTGAGCAGGCTGGATTGGAATGGTGGCGCGGCAACCGGATTTTTTTATTCAAAGCTTAACAAAGTGAATTTGTATAATTCAGCATCCGTCAATTGCATCACAACATTTTTAACCGTAGAAGAAGCGCCGATCATAACCGATGGGATCTGTAACTGGTTAGTGCTGTTTGAGAGCGTTGCGATATTGCTGGGAGTGGCGGACAAAGGCACAACACTAGCCGGATCGAGTTGAAACTCGTAGGAGGGGTTGTCGCTAATCAACCGCAGACTGACGTGATACATCTGACCGGTTCCGATATCAACGGCGAAACTTAAAATACTGTCACTGAATATACCGGTCGGATCCGTTACTTCGACGCGATTGATCTTTACCAGGTTGCTCAGTGCGGCGTGAACACCGTCAAAATCTTTGAGCGGTGCGTTGGTAAGACTCCCCCCCAAGTTTCTTACGGGCAGCTTTGCAATCGCATCGAAAACGGTCATGCCATCGAAAATAACTCGCCCAAATACCGTAAAGCCGCCGTTTTGATTGTCCAAATTGGCGGAATTGTCAGCCAGATTGACGAACCATTGGCTGGTGGCACTGTTGGGATTACCACCCAGTTTTGCCATGGCGACAGTTCCGCGCGTATTGGAAATTTTGAATTCGTTGACGATCGGAGAAAATGTATTAACGGGCACAAGCGAATCTCCGCTGGTGCCATCGACAACCTTGAAACCGCCGCCTTGGATAACAAAGCCGGGAATGCTGCGATGAAAAATTCCGCTTGTGTAGGCATTGCTATCGATGTATTTGAGAAAGTTGGCGGTAGTAATTGGCGTTTGTGTTTCAAAAAGCTCGATGCAAAATTGCCCCATGCTGCTAGTAAAACAAGCCACGGAATTCGCTTGTGCCGTAGGTGATAAGAATAGCAGGCAGATGAACGCAGTTTTATAATAAATTTGAGAAATGCGCATGGTGATAAGAATTATTGGGTTTAAATCTGGATTTTACTGATAGATTGGAATGTGAAGCAATTGTTTTTTATGGAAAAGTCAATGTTCTGTGCATAGAATCATATTAGGATATGGGGATTAGCGGTTTCTTAATGCGATGTACAAAGTAAAAATAAATAAGCGCACTGGCAATTGCTGCAAAGAAACACCAAACCGAGGCAAAAGTTTCAAGGTAAGTGAAATAAGCGACGAAGAACCCAAGGGTAATGATGATGCCGGCAGAATATAAATGTTTATAGCTGGAAAAAATGAACGGTACGCAAGTGGCCAGCAAATATAAAGCAATAACCAGTTGGTGACTACTGACGTGGTGTTTGTAGTGGATGCTGTGACGGATAATTTCCGCGACGATCGGTTCGTTAACCAGGCCGGCGGCAGTATAGACTGCAAGTCCAAGACCCGCTATACCGGTGAAAGCGATAATTTTTTTGCGTATGGGGGCGGTTTCCGCTTGGTAAATGGCGAAAGGCGCGTACAGCGGCCAGATAATGCCGATGAACACGCCATAAATATTACTCAACCAGAATTGTGACTGTGCAGTGTCGTTATGGGATATAGAGAGCCAGAGCAATCCTTCCACCAGTTGCTGAGTAGCGAAAATGAGCGGAATCAGAGCTACTGGGAAATCTTTGGGATAAACGGTTTTCCGGATGGTTGTTATACCGACAACAAAAAGTGTCCCGCTGACAATTAAACTGGCTTCTGCTGAAAAACACATGCTGATGACCGGACTTTTAGATTACTGATTTGGTTTGTTAATGAAGTGTGGCACCTTTTAGCACCTTAACCGAGTTAATCGGATTTAGTCCAGAAATAAATTGCGGCAACCGCTCGATAGCGTTGTTTCGCCAAGAAATGCGAATTTTTTGAATGAATCGATGAAATTAATATAGGTGACGCTAATAGACATAGTTTTCGAGGATGGCGTTGTTTATCAGAATTCTGTTAAAATGCGAAATTCTATAAAAGTGTCAAGCAAGGAAGAGTTGTCATGGCTTATGTAGTAACTGAGAATTGCATTAAATGCAAATATACAGATTGTGTGGATGTATGTCCGGTGGATTGTTTCCGTGAAGGCCCCAATTTTTTAGTTATCGATCCCGACGAATGTATCGATTGCACATTATGTGTCGCGGAATGTCCGGTGGAAGCAATTTATGCGGAAGATGACGTGCCTGATGAACAAGTACATTTCATCGATCTGAATGCAGATTTGTCTAAAAAGTGGCGTCCGATTATCGAGAAAAAAGATCCATTGCCTGACGCGGATGATTGGGCCAGTGTTAAAGATAAGCTGGATCATCTGAAGCGCTAAACAGAAATGGCGGTAATTTGATACCGCATGTCTGATTCCTCGCAATTTCCGCAAGTCCCCCTTTCTGAGGTTTTTAAGCGCATTAATGCTGGTACTACGGTTGTCACACCGAACCGGAGACTTGCATTAGCGCTTAAAGAGAAATTCGATCAACACCAAATCGGCTGCAACAGGGCGGTTTGGTATTCGGTTGATGTCTTGCCTTTGACTGCTTTGATTGAGCGTATTTACCTTGATGCGCTCTATGCCGCTCAATCGTTGAGATTGCCTTTGTTGCTGTCGGCCTCGCAGGAACAGGTACTATGGGAATCGATCATTCGATTCTCAGCAACCGGAAAAGCATTACTGAGGATTGCGCAAACAGCGCAATTGGCTCGGGAGGCGTGGCAACTGGCGCATGCCTGGAAAATCACGGATCATCTGAGTGATGGTTATCCCAATGAAGATGGCAGAGCATTTCTCGATTGGGCCTCGGCGTATCAGGAAATAACGAGGAGTAATTGGCAGACGGATCGCGCGCGCATTACGAATCTGATTGTTGAGCAATATGAATCCTTCGATATAAAAAAAACATCGTTACTCATTTGTTATGGCTTTGATATTTTTACGCCGCAACAAAATGCTTTTTTAAGAAAACTGGCAGCAGCCGGTTGTGAGATAACAGTTGCAGCTTTACCGGCGCAATCCCCGCATTCTTCGGGCGTAATGCGCCGTATAGTATATCCCAGCAGCCGTGACGAGATTCATCAGGCGGCACTATGGGCGCGATCCAAAATAGCCGGGGCGGATCATGCTGTCCGAGTCGGTATCGTAGTACCAGCATTATCCAGTTATCGCAACGTGCTGATGCGTATTTTCGCTACGGTGATGCATCCGGATATCCGCTTTGCTTTGCCAGGTGCTACCCGGCCAGTGGCGCCATTCAATGTGTCTTTGGGGTTGGCGCTAACGTCTTATCCATTGATCGACGCGGCTTTGGTGAGTCTGGCTTTGTTGGATCAATCGCTAGCGTTTCATCGGGTGAGTCACTGGTTGCGATCCCCTTTTCTGGCAGGCGGAAAAGCCGAGATGGAGCAGCGTGCACTGTTGGATGCGCGCATTCGCCGCAATGCCGAGCCGATGATCACGTTGGAACGTCTGTTCGCACTTGCGACACAGGCAGGTGGACAAACGAGCTGTCCGGCTTTACTCCGGTGTTTATCCGCATTGATAGAGTTCCGCCAAACCCAGCTGCCCCAATCCGGAAGCCACTCCACTTTTGCTCGAGTTATCCTGGAAGTTCTAGAAATTGTGGGGTTTCCCGGAGAGCGTAGCCTGGATTCCATTGAGTATCAGACATTCGAGAAATGGCACGCGCTCGTCGCAGATTTTGCCACACTGGATCATGTCGTTGCTAAAACGAGCTATCCTGAAGCGATTGGCCGGTTAAAACGAATCGCGGGTGATACCTTGTTTCAGCCTGAAACACCGGATGTGCCGATCCAAATTCTGGGTGTGCTGGAGGCGGCGGGGATGGAATTTGATCATCTATGGATTATGGGATTGTCGGATGAGCAATGGCCGTTACGTGCTCGTCCCAATCCGTTTCTGCCGCTGGAATTGCAGCGCAGCGCACAATTGCCGCTGGGCTCCGTGCAGGAGTCATTGGCCTATTGCCGGCGATTGACGCAGGGATGGCTATCCGCCGCTCGAGAAGTAATTCTGAGTTATCCCAAATTCAGTAGCGATCGCGACGGACACGAATTAAAACCTAGCCCGTTGATTCAATCGATAACGGAAAATAAACCGGTTTTTCTTGCGATGGAACAGCATCGTGAACGGATTATCCAGTCATGTGAGTTGGAGCGGATCGAAGACGATCAGGCGCCGCCGCTGGACACAGAAGTGGCCGGACAGGGCATCAAAGGCGGTACATCGGTGCTCAAGGATTACGCCGCTTGTCCATTTCGCGCCTGGGCCAGACACCGGTTACGTATTGCAGATCTGGAAGCGCCGCATACCGGACTAAACGCCATGGAACGAGGGGTGCTGGTGCATCAGGTATTGGCGCACCTTTGGCGGCAATTGAAAACGAAGGAAATGCTGGAGGGCATGGCCGATAATGATCTTGATGGCCTGCTGGAGCGCATTGCCAAAGAAGCTGTTACCGTGATGCAGCAAGCAAGACCGATGGCGCTTTCAAAACGTTTTGCGCAGATCGAACAACGGCGCTTGGTGCGTTTGGTACGCGAATGGTTGAACGAAGAAAAAAAACGGGATCATTTCACCGTAATCGCAACCGAGGAAAAACTTTCCATCCAGGTCGGCGATCTGGTCTTGAATGCCCGCCTGGACCGGGTTGACGAATTGACGAGCGGACAACATATCATTATCGATTACAAGACCAGAAAACAGACGGCTCAAAGCATGATTGGCGAACGCCCGGACGAACCGCAACTGCCTTTGTATCTGGTGATGACAAAAGCGCAGCAGGATGCCGTGGGTGTTGCATTTGCCGCGGTGAAGCGAGGTGAAATGGGTTTCGCCGCGATTGTGCGCGATCCCGATCTGTTGCCCGGTGTGAAAGTCTTCTCGCAAGTGAATGGATGCAAGCAATTTGCCACATGGGAAGATCTGGTCGCAGCATGGCGTCAGCATTTGACGAATCTGGCGGCGGGTTTCTGCAGCGGCGATGCCAAAGTGGATCCCAAACAGTATCCGGTCACATGCGAATATTGCGATATGCAATTGTTTTGCCGCATTCATGAACGGATTGGCGAGCGTGCGATTGCACAAGAAAGTGAAAATGGCTGATTCCGTACCTATCCCCGATGCTAATGAACGCCTCCGCGCACTGAATCCCGCACAATCATTTATCGTGCAAGCACCGGCGGGTTCGGGCAAAACCGCGCTGCTGATTCAACGCTATCTCAAGTTGCTGGCTTGTGCCGATGCGCCGGAAGAGATTGTAGCGATTACGTTCACACGGAAAGCGGCGGCGGAAATGCGCGCGCGTGTTTTGGCCGCGCTGGAAACTGGCGATAAACCTGTTGATGGCGGAACCGCGCATGAGCAACTGAATCGTGAATTGTCGGCAGCGGTGCTGCAGCGGAATCGCCAAGCCGGTTGGCATATCGCCGAGAATCCGGAGCGGTTGCGGATACAGACCATTGATTCGCTGTGCGCGGCATTGACACGGCAAATGCCGATATTGTCGGAATTCGGCGCGCAACCCGAGACCATCGAAGATGCTGCGGATTACTATCTGGAAGCGGCGCGCGCTACGCTGGCTTCGGTTGAACAAAACCATACGATTGCGCACGATGTTGAGCGATTGCTCGAACATCTGGACAACGATATGGCGCGGTTTGAAGCATTGCTGGCTGATATGCTGGCGCGGCGCGATCATTGGTTGCGCCATTTGCATGGAAAACCGCGCGAAGAACTGGAATTGTCGCTGACAAATTCCCGTAATCATGCATTGCAATTTGTTTTCCGGCTATTCCCAGAGGCGCTGCACGATGAGTTGCTGGCATTATTGCGCTACGCCGCCACGAATCTTAACGCATCCGGCAAATCGCCGGAAATCGCACTTTGTGATCAATTGGAAGCATTATCAATAGCGGATGCTGAACATTGGCATAGTATTGCTGAGTTATTGCTGACGCAAAAGGGTGATTGGCGCAAAAGAATTTCCGAGAAAGAAGGTTTTCCGTCCGGTAATACCAAAGCTGAGAAAGATGCAGCCAAGGCATGGAAAAACCGTCTGGAGAATTTGATCAATTTACTGTCACCATATGACGCTCTGCGTGAAGTATTGCACGATATACGTCAACTACCGCCGCCGCATTATTCCGATAAGCAGTGGGAAATACTGGGTGCGATCACGCGATTGTTACCCTTTGCCGTGGCGCAACTTAAAGTTATTTTTCAAATCAATGGCAAAGTCGATTTTGCCGAAGTGGCGCAACGCGCATTGCTTGCGCTGGGCGATGCCGAATTGCCCACCGATCTTGCACTGGCATTGGATTACCGCATCAAGCATCTGATGATCGATGAATTTCAGGATATTTCCATCAGTCAGTTTGCATTGATCGAGAAACTTGTTGCTGGCTGGGAAACAGGGGATGGGCGCAGTTTTTTTGCCGTCGGCGACCCGATGCAATCCATTTACCGTTTCCGTGAAGCGGAAGTAGGGCTCTTTTTGCAGGCGCGAAGTGCAGGGATCGGTACGCTGATTTTGCAACCCCTTACACTCAACGCCAATTTCCGCTCACAGCAAGGCATCATGGATTGGGTCAATGCGACTTTTGCCCACATCATGCCGGAATGCGAGGATATTGCGACGGGCGCGGTGGTGTATACGCCTTCCGTTGCAACACATGGCACGCTGGCCGGTGATGCGGTAAATATTTATCCTTTTCTGGAAAAAAATGAAGTAGCAGAAGCCCGGCAGGTTATCGAGATTATCCTGCGCACACGACATGATCATCCGGACGGAACCATTGCAATATTAGTGCGCAATCGTAGCCATTTAACTGAAATAGTCGAGCAAATCAAAGCCGCCGGTCTGCGCTTTCGTGCCATCGATATCGAATTGTTGCGTCACAAGCCTGTGGTGCAGGACTTACTGGCGTTAACCCGTGCTTTAATAAATCCGGCCGATTATGTGGCATGGTTCGCACTGTTACGTGCACCTTGGTGTGGATTGTTGCTTAGGGATATTTCGGCATTGACTGAGAACAATCTCAATGGCATGCACAAAGAAGTCACCCTGTGGGGATTGATTTGCGATGAGAACCGCTGGCAGGGTATTTCGGCCGATGCAAGCGTGCGCTTACGCCGCATCAAGGAAATATTGAGTCCTTGCATGATCAATCGGCGACGTCAGACATTGCGTGTGACAGTCGAAGCAGTTTGGCATGTCTTAGGAGGACCGGGGTACATCAACGCGGCATCAATCGGCAGCGCCGGTGCTGCCAATACTCTGGATGATGCGATGATTTATCTGGATTACCTTGAGAGTCAGGAGGTAGCCGGCGATATTCAGGATCTGGCAAGTTTCGAGAAGGGATTGGTTGCATTGTATGCATCGCCGGATCTGGAGGCTGATGAGTCTTTGCAGATTATGACAATTCATAAAGCCAAGGGGCTTGAGTTTGATACGGTGATCGTGCCTGGTTTGGGGCGAACCTCGCGTAATCATGATAAACAGTTGTTGAGGTGGATCGAACAGCCGCATAGTCAAATCGCAGGAGAAAAGAGCGCGGCGATACCAGATTTATTGCTTGCGCCGATTCAGGAAACGGGCTTAGGCGTTGATCCGATCTATACGTGGGTGGAAAAACTGGATCGGGACAAGGCGC
This sequence comes from Nitrosomonas sp., assembly GCF_040240425.1. Lineage (GTDB taxonomy): Bacteria > Pseudomonadota > Gammaproteobacteria > Burkholderiales > Nitrosomonadaceae > Nitrosomonas. Next base: position 15,076 of record NZ_QPHG01000051.1, read on the forward strand.
AATTTGAAACCGATCGCTTACTGTATGTGGCTGCCACGCGTGCTAAAAAGTTTTTACACCTGCTCGGTCATGTCAACGGGGCTTCGGATGATCATGGCAATGCGGCGCCATTAAAACCACTGCAAGGCTCATTGTTGCAGCGGTTGTGGCCGATTGTGCAACCGACCTATAGCGCTGCAGCGGCCGATGACGTCATGTCGCTGAATCGTCATTCAGAAAATAGAACAGATAATACGATTAGCGCAGCTGTAGTCAGTCAGAGTATTTTTCGATTGAAGACAGGCTGGGTATTGCCGGATGCGCCGGAGTTGGTTACATGGCAAGAATCTCGCGATAAAAAACAAATTCAGGAAGAAATAGAATTTTCTTGGGCTAGCGAAATGGCCAGGCATGTGGGTAATGTGGTGCATCGTTGGTTACAGAAAATTGCCGAAGATGAAATGAATAACTGGAATGCGGCGCGTATTCAGGGAATGCGAGAACAATTCACATGGAATTTAATTGCGGGCGGGATAAGCGGAGATGATCAGACAATGGTTTACGCGGTTGAGCGGATTATCCTGGCCTTAACGAATGCAATTCAAGATGAGCGTGGACAATGGATTTTGGGGTCTCAGCCATTCGCACAGAATGAATTGAGAATCAGCGGTATCGTCAACGATAAAGTGATGAGCTGGATAATTGATAGAACATTCTGTGATGTCAACGGCATTCGCTGGATTATAGATTACAAAACAAGCAGTCATGAAGGCTCGGCATTGGCGGATTTCCTTGACCGCGAACAAATGCGCTACCAGCATCAGCTCAATCAATATGCCAAACTCATACATCAAATCGATTCACGTCCCATAAAATTGGGAATATATTTTCCTATCATATGCGGTTGGCGTGAGTGGTGAAAATTGACAATAATTTGGCATGACCTCGGTCGAAAGCTAAGAAATTTTTCTAAAATCTTTAGTGAGTGGGTCACTTTTAATTAATCCTTGTAGATAAAGGGGAAATGAGAGGAGTGGAAGATTAAATCCCTTGAGGAAGAGAGGAGATTTTAT
>NZ_QPHG01000052.1:0-16113 GCF_040240425.1 Nitrosomonas sp.
TGCACTTGAAAGAAACCGAATTTCGTTTTAATCATCGCCGTGATAATCTCTATCATGAAATTCTTAAATTGTTACGTTTAAACCCGCTTTAACTTCCTAAGACCCTAAAAAAGAATGAAAAAAATCGATATTAAAATTCTGGATGAGCGTTTGCATGAACAGTTGCCGGCCTATGCCACGCCAGGCTCAGCCGGATTGGATTTACGCGCATGTATTGAGCAACCGATGACGATTAATCCGGGGGAGACCAGCTTGATTCCAACCGGCATTGCGATTCATCTGGCCGATACCGGGTTGGCGGCATTGGTATTGCCACGCTCAGGACTCGGTCATAAACATGGCATTGTCCTGGGAAATCTGGTCGGACTGATTGATTCGGATTATCAAGGACAAATTCTGGTCTCCTGTTGGAACCGGGGACAGACGTCATTCCATTTGAATCCGCTGGAACGCATTGCGCAGCTAGTGATCGTTCCCGTGATTCAGGTTGAATTCAACCAGGTGGACAGTTTCGATCAAAGTCACCGGGGCGAAGATGGGTTTGGCAGCACCGGCAAGCATTGATGCGCTGGTTTGCAATACAACTGATTGTCTTGGGATTGCTGCCTGCCGGTGCTTATTCCTCTGAAGTTAACGTTATTCCATTGACAATATCTGGCTATGAAATTGCCGCGGAAGTGGCACATACCCAGCTATCACGCTCGCAGGGGCTGATGTACCGGGAATCGCTGGAAGAGAATACCGGCATGCTGTTTGTTTTTCCGGGCAGCGGTTATTACAGCATGTGGATGAAAAACACCTATATTCCGCTGAGTGTTGCTTTTATCGATGTGCGCGGCGTCATTCTGAATATTGCCGAGATGCAGCCAGAAACATTGACGTCGCACGATGCGGCGGGAATGGCGAAATATGCGCTGGAAATGAATAAGGGATGGTTCGCGGCAAGAAAGATAACCGCAGGCACCCAAGTCACCGGGTTGGAACGGGCGCCTGCCGCCGATTGATGAGTTAATGCATGCGAGGTATCATACCTTTGAGTCCACGCATCATTTTAGAGATCCCGCCTTTATTCATCATCTTCATCATTTTCTGAGCTTGCTCGAATTGCGCCAGCAGGCGATTGACTTCTTGTACGGTAACACCCGCACCCGCCGCGATGCGGCGCTTGCGTGAAGCTTTGAGAATTTCCGGTTTGGTGCGTTCCTGCTGAGTCATGGAATTGATAATGCCTACTGTGCGGTGAATTATTTTGTCATCCACTTTGACATTCTGCGCCGCCTGGCTGAATTGCGCCGGCAGTTTATCCATCAACGCGCTCATGCCACCCATCTTGTGCATTTGTTGAAATTGCGCTTTGAAATCATTCAAGTCGAACGACTTGCCTGATTTCATTTTCTTCATCAGTTTTTCTGCTTCTTCTTGGTCGGCATTGCGTTGTGCTTCTTCAATCAATCCCAGCACGTCACCCATGCCCAGAATACGCGATGCCATCCGATCCGGATGGAAGATTTCGAGTCCGGTTAGTTTTTCCGCGACACCGGCGAATTTAATCGGTTTGCCTGTAATGTGCTTGACCGATAACGCAGCACCGCCACGTGCATCACCATCGAGCTTGGTGAGAATGACGCCGGTTAGCGGTAATGCATCGGAAAATGCCTTGGCCGTATTGACGGCATCCTGCCCCTGCATTGCATCCACGACAAACAAGGTTTCGATCGGTTTCAGCAATGCTTCCAGCTCGCTGATTTCCTGCATCATGGCTTCGTCAATACCTAACCGGCCGGCAGTGTCGACGATCATGACTTCATGGTGATGCCTACGTGCAAAATCCAATGCCGCTGCGCCGATTTCGCCGGGTTTCTGCCCATCTTTAACCGGGAAGAAATCAGCGCCGGTTTGCTGGGCCAACAGTTCCAGCTGATGAATCGCGGCCGGGCGGTAGATGTCACAAGACACTAACAATACTTTCTTTTTCTTGTGTTCCATGATCCACTTGGCCAGCTTGCCGCTGCTCGTGGTTTTACCGGCGCCCTGCAAACCCGCCATGAGGATGACGGCAGGGGGGACTGTCGCAAGATTAATGTCGGTTTTTTCTCCCCCCATAATGGTGATTAATTCCTGGTACACTACGCCAACTAAGGCTTGCCCAGGGGTGAGGCTGCTCATGACTTCATGGCCGATGGCTTTTTCTTTAATGCTGGCAATGAAATCTTTGACGACCGGTAAAGCGACATCGGCTTCCAGCAACGCCAGGCGAATCTCGCGCAAAGCATCCTGGATATTGCTTTCCGTAAGCCTCGTTTCTCCGCGTAATGTTTTAATGACGCCACTGAGACGGCTTGTCAGGTTATCAAACATACTGTAAACCTCATAAAATAAGATGAATTTAGAACAATGGGCGTATCCGGGATTAACAAATTCCGGGTGAGTACTTTGAATTTGTTAACGTGCCATGTAGACTTAACAGTTATTTCTGCCTCTTAAAACTGATACCCTCAATGACCAGCATTTTAACTTATCCTGCGGCTTTTTTGCTTTATATACTGATCGGTTGGTATTTTTGGCGCACTACGTGGGGGCAATCTTCATTGCCCGCAAATGATCGTGCACCCGCATCGGTCACTTGGATGCATTATGCCATGCTTATTCCTTTGTCATTGCATGCCATCACACTTTATCAGTCGATGTTTGCTGGTGCGGGATTGAGTTTCGGGTTAAGCAATGCAATTTCAGTGATTGTTTGGTTGACTGCCTTTATTTACTGGTTCTCTGGATTTTTTCAACGGTTGCAAGGACTGCAAACGCTGGTTGCGCCCGTTGCCGCAGCTTCCGCTATTGCGGTTTTATTGCCGCTGTTTTTTCCATCGCTGCGAACACTCGAGAATACCGAGCTGCCGGCATTTAAAGCGCATTTGCTGGTTGCCATGATGGCCTACAGCTTGCTGACCATCGCGGCATTGCATGCTTTACTGATGACCGTGGTGGAGCGCCAATTGCATCATCCGGCCGCGCGTTCGGTGCTGACGAATTTGCCGCCGCTGCTGGCAATGGAAAAATTATTGTTTCACATTATTTGGGTTGGTTTTATTTTATTGACGCTGACGCTTTTAAGCGGTGTGATGTTTTCAAAAGAAGTGTTTGGCCAGCCTTTGACTTTTTCACATAAGACATTGTTCGGTTTTATTTCCTGGGGAGTGTTTGCGGCTTTACTGACCGGGAGGCAGTTTTACGGCTGGCGGGGGCGAATTGCAATTCGCTGGACGTTGGCGGGATTTGTCACCTTATTACTTGCCTATATTGGCAGCAAGTTCGTGCTGGAGATTATACTAAGCCGTTATTAGCAGGATTGACGCCCACGGCATAGATTCTAGCGGGTAGTTTTATTGCCGCTGTGTAAGCAATATCAGCCCTTCGTGCGGCTGATTTTTGCGACTTCCCGCAGGTGTCTCAAACTGCGCATAACTCGGGCAAGGTGATGTCTGTTGTTGACTTGCAGAATAAAGCGCATATGCATGAAGTCGTCTTCGCTTTCCATGGCGATATCGTCAATATTGGATTCGGCTTTGGCAATTTCAGCGGCAACCCTCGCCAGTACCCCTTGTTTATTCGCCGTTGTGACCTTGATGGCGGCTTCAAAGGTTCGAGTGATATCTTTACCCCAGGTTACATCCAAATAATTTTCCGGATTCTTCCGATTGCTGGTGACATTACCGCAATCATGCGTATGGATGATCAATCCGGAATCCTTTTTGATCACACCGATAATGGCGTCTCCGGGAATAGGGCGGCAACATTTGGCGAACTGAACGGTGATTCCCTCGGTTCCCAAGATCGTGATCGGGCCTGCTTTTTGCGCGGGAGAAATGGATTCCATGGGAGAAGCCAGGCGTTTCGCTACAACGGCTGGGAGTTGTTTACCCAGCGCCATGTCGGCCAGCAATTCCTCTTTCGATTTGACGCCACTGTCGCGTACTAATTTTTCCCACTGCGCTTCGGTAATCGTATCCGGATTCATGTTAAAGGATAGCAACGCTTGATTGAGCATGCGTTCACCTAATTTGACCGATTCGTCATACTGGATGGTTTTGAGGAAATGACGAATATGCGAGCGTGCTCTGCCGGTTGCGACATAACTGAGCCAGGCGGGATTGGGTTTGGCGTATGGGGCGGTGACGATTTCAACCCGATCACCGCTTTTCAGTTTGGTACGCAATGGCGCGTTTTCACTGTTAATTTTTACCGCAACACAGCAATTGCCTATATCGGAATGCACAGCATAAGCGAAATCGACAGCAGTTGAACCCCTTGGCAGGGAAAGAATTTTTCCTTGCGGGGTGAAAACGAAAACGTCGCCTGGGAATAGATCAATCTTGAGATGCTCCAGGAATTCCATGGAATCTGTTGAGTCGCTGAGTGTTTCCAGCAGACTTTGCAACCACTGGCTGGTTTTTAAGCGCAGATCATTGAAATCGCCATCCGAGCTTTTATAGAGCCAATGCGAAGCGACGCCGTTTTCGGCGATCCGGTGCATACTGGCGGTGCGGATTTGTATTTCAATCGGTATACCGAACGGGCCCAATAATGTACTGTGCAGCGATTGATAGCCATTGGTTTTGGGAATGGCAATATAGTCCTTGAACTTACCGGGAATGGGTTTGTATAAGCTGTGCAGCATGCCTAGCGCGACATAACAGGACGGAATGTCTTTAACAATCACACGGAATCCGTATATATCCAGCACTTCGGAAAATGATAAACGTTTCTCCACCATCTTCATATAAATACTGAACAAATGCTTTTCCCGCCCGGTCACGTCCGCATCGAGTCCTGCTTCTTTTAATTTCAGGTTGATGGCATCGAGAATCTTACCCACGACTTCACGCCGGTTGCCCCGCGCGGCCTTGGTGGCTTTTTGCAGAACACGGTAACGCAATGGATAAGAATAGCGGAAACCCAATTCTTGCAGTTCCTGGTAAATATTATTGAGCCCCAGCCGATGCGCGATCGGGGCGTAAATTTCCAGGGTTTCGCGGGCAATGCGACGTTGTTTTGCCGGCAGCATGACGTCGAGTGTTTGCATATTATGCAATCGATCCGCCAGTTTGATGAGTATGACCCGCACATCGCGCGCCATGGCCAACAGCATCTTGCGGAAATTCTCGGCTTGCGCTTCTTCTTGCGTTTGGAATTCGATTTTGGTCAGTTTGGAAACACCGTCAACCAGTTCCGCTACCGGTTCGCCAAATCTTTCGCTGATTTCCGCTTTGGAAATAGCCGTGTCTTCAACCACATCATGTAATAAAGCGGCTGTCAGCGTGGGAGCGTCAAGATGGAGCTTGCTCAGAATTCTCGCAACCGCAACCGGGTGAGAGATATAGGGCTCGCCGGATTTGCGGAATTGGCCGGAATGCGCCCCTTGGCCGAAAGAATAAGCATTTCTAAGTTGAGTAATATCCTCCGGCTTGAGATATTGCGATGTTTCTATGAATAGCTGTTCTGTTTCTGGCATAGCGTTTTATAAATCCCCTATATGCCAGCCAAATCATGCGCAACTCATTATTCGAGTTTTAACTTGGATTGGCAACCGGTTACAGGAGCATCCGCAATCGAGGCATTGGCTGTTGGCATGCATCCCGCGGTAAAGAGATGACGATTTAAGACAGTCTTAGTACAAAGGCTGTATTACATGTTTCTGGGATTCAGTATATCCAATCCTATTTTGCCTTGCGAGATTTCGCGCAACGCGATGACGGTCGCTTTATTGCGTCCAGGTTCCACCAGTGGAGCCGATCCGATCGCCAGCTGTCTGGCGCGTGTCGTTGCAGCCAAAGTCATGTCAAAACGGTTAGGTATTCTCTTTAAACAATCGTCAACGGTAATTCGTGCCATCGTATGTGTTCCTATTGTGAGTTATGGATGGATTTTACAATAAAAAGACAAAAAATGATGCCACTATCTGGTTGGAAATGAATTATGACAATTCGGTGATGAGTGCGCGATGTTTTATTATCTGCCGTTCCTTTTTTAAGTGTTCTGCTTTAATAATACAAATCAGATCATTCAGTGCTTCATCAAGCTGATTGTTAATAATAATATAATCGAATTCTGCAATATGACTGACTTCTTCCCGTGCTGCGGACAGTCTCTTCCGGATAACCTCGGGATCATCCTGCGCACGTGTTTTTAAGCGCGATGCCAGCGCATCAGCGGAAGGCGGGAGAATAAAAATGCTGATAGCTTGAGGAAAAATTTGCTGTATTTGTTTTGCGCCCTGGCAGTCGATTTCTAACAGAATGTCCTGTCCTGATGCGGTCGCCTGATTGATCCATTGCTGCGAGGTACCGTAAAGATTGCCATAAACTTCGGCGCTTTCCACAAATTCGCCATTTAGCAGCATGTGCTGGAATGTCTCTTTATTTACAAAATGGTAATCACAACCATCGACTTCCCCGTTACGTGGCGGACGTGTCGTGTGCGAAATCGATAGACTGAGATTTAAGTCCGAGCGCAGCAACGATTTGACCAAGCTGGTTTTACCGGCTCCGGACGGCGCGCTGATGATAAACAAGTAACCTGTCAATTGCGTCATTTTTTGCCTGTCATGTATGCAATCATTATTTTATCTTGAATTAAAGGCTGTCAATGCTTGACCTTTTAATGTCTTGATCAGACGGATTTCGTCTGCGGTAATTCCTTCTGGGGCTTCCGCTTCACGGTTTGCATAGAATAAGCCGATGGGTTTATTGTTTGCTACCAGTGGAAGCACCATGAAGCCGCGCGTATCGGGAAATAGATCTCTATGCCATTGCGGAATCAGAGTATGGATTTTGGCTGTGCAGGCATCTGAAATCAATAGATCGGCATTTCTTTTCAGCGCCAAATGAAACACATCGGGGGAGAATGACATCGGAAAGCTAAACGCTTTCTGGAAGTCCATGTTGTTTTCCCCGAGAGAACTCCGGGCGCGATATTGATTCATTTTAGGATCCCTAAGGCAGAGTGTGATGAAACGAAAGCCCAGGCTATTATAATAAGTTTCCAGAACCAGCATGATCAAACTGTCCAATTTATAATTGCCGGGCGCCATAATTTCACTGACATCCTGTACACCGATCAATAATAATGCCGATGCATTATAGGGCTTGCCGCTGGGATAACGTTGGATAATTTGCGTATTTTCCGTTTCATCATGGCCAATGATCAACTCGCTCAATAAGTCTTCATCGACAGGCATGTTGAATTCGGCACGTGCTATTTCTGTGCATATTGTTTTGTTTCGATCCGCATCGAGCAAGTTTGCATTGATCAGCAAGGCGCGTGTTTCTATTTTCGCATCCAGTATCAGCTGATCCAATTTGGATTTATCGAGATTAAGCGCTTTTCCGAAGCGTGTCAGCAGTTTGTTTTTCAGTTCCGGATCTTCCGGGTTACCCGTTTCTACGACCAGTGGCGCGACCTTTTCACTCAATTCAGCAACTTGTTGCATCCACTCTTGTTTGCTTCTGGCAACACCGAGATTGCCGAAAGGCCTGCTTCTAAGCCCTTGAATAATCGTGCTAGGAATACACCATTTTTCCAGGATAGTTTCTGTCAGGGTATCAAGATTGAACCCCAAAATCTGCATGGATGCTTGCACCGGCGTATGCGTGCCTTGCGTTATGAGCGCCATCATTTCTTGATACAAGTCATGATCATAAGCAGCAAGCAATAAACGGCCAAGGTTCTTGAACAAAGTGGTGATCGCTGTCTCTTCCGCATCGATAAAATGACTGGCCTTGACGAGCTCGCGGCTAATCATACTGGCTGCCAGCGCATGTATTAATTCAGTGCGAACCAGCTCTGCGCGTTTGCCGGACATACCGTCCACCAAAAGCATGGCCAGTGCGCATGTCTTGACTGAGTTAAAACCCAGCAGAAATATGGCCTTAGTGATATTGGTGTTGACTTTGTTGGGTCCGGTTCTGTAGGCGACGGAATTGGATAAGCGCAGAATTTTTTGTGTTAATGAAACATCCGCTAACATGAAGTAGGCTAATTGCTGAAGGGATTGATCATCGGATGAGGACAACTGGATGATGCGTGCGATGGAATTGCCCAGCGCTGGAAGATCGGGATCATGCGTGGCTGCTTCGAGCAGGCGATCTTTGATGGTTTTGGTACGCGTATTTTTTTCTGTAGCAGCTTCCGGGAAGCTGGACGTATCTTCCGAAGTATAGGGTAATTGAATAAATCCCATTTTAAATTTCTTTCAAGAAAAATTGCCATTGGATTGGCGTAAAAATTTTTGCTATTGGTTTTAGATTTTTTCCGCTGAAAATCAAAATCTAATATCAATATATATATTGTTTTTTATTAGCGGCACAAATAAAGGTTAGTTGATAACAGGGTTAAAGAATGCCGTTTTTCTTGAAATAGTTTTGCTGAGATTTTGCCGTCATATACAGCGAGTTTTCTGGTGATATGTATTTTAATGCGGTATTGGATTAGTATTTTCTGGATTGTGGCCGGTTTTGGGAAGGGGAAAATAAAGCACCCCGCCGCAAGCGGCGAGGTGTTGAGTAGGTTTTATAAGTTGCAAGTTAGATTTCAGGGGATGAGGAATTAAACCCGGAAAGATAAAACCAGCGTGCCGCTATTTTTCCTTGCGTACTTTCTCAAGCAATGCTTCCAAAGTTTTGATGGTATCCTGCGGTGAACCGCCCATTCTTCCGCTGGTAAGATACTTGCCATTGATAATCAGTGTGGGAACACCATTGAGCTGATACTGGCGTGACATTTGTGTCGATCTCGATACTTGATTTTGCACCGCAAAGGATTGGTAGGTATTTTCAAATTTCTTTCTGTCAATGCCTTGTTTTTCAATCCAATCGAATAAAACGGATTCGTTATTCAAGTCAATTTTGTCGCGATGGATGGCATCGTACACTTTATCGTGCAGCGTACCGGCTATTCCCATCGCCTCGATGGCATAAAATATTTTTGCGGCCGGAACCCAAGTGGGGCGAAGAATCGCGGGCACATATTGAAAACTGACATCACCGGGAATATTCGCGAGCCATGTTTTGAGATGCGGGTGCAGGCTGTAGCAGTGCGGGCAGCCATACCAGAAGAATTCCAGAACTTCGATCTTGCTGCTATCTTCGGTCGGTTGCGGCTTTGCCAGAACGGTATAGTCCTTACCTTCGACGATGTCGGCGTAGGCTGCGGGCAGATTGATTAAACCAAAACTTAATACTAAGAAGAAAACTGCAACGGCTTGATATCGATTCATGCTATTACTCCTTAAATAAAGTATTTAACGGGGTGCGGCGGGTGATATAACCTTGGGGAAAATGTAACTAAAACGTGGCGATGCACTGTTATTGTAATTTGACAAACTGTGTTTCTATGCCATTTTCTCTGAGTGATGCGCTGGTTTGGTCGCTATCCGTTTTGTTGTTGAACGGTCCGATCCGCACACGGTACCAAGTTCCTTTTTCCGCCAGATCGATCGGTTGTACCGATGCGAATACACCCAGCATCGCGAGTCGCGCTTTCATATTTTCCGCTTCGTCATTTTTTCTGAATGATCCGGCCTGCAGGAAAATTTTCTCTTTCGCCGCTGCGGGAGCTTTGGTTTGCGGTGTTACTGGGGGTTGTTGTTGCGGCTGCGATGGTTGCTTCGGTTCCGCCGGGAGCGTGCGTGGTGGTACCGCAGCGGTTTGTTGCGGAGGAGGAGTGACCGGGATGATAACCGTTGGGCGGGGTGGAACAGGCTGTGGAACGATTTCAGCCGGTTTATTGTTTTCCGGTGTTTTAACGGCTATTTTCGGTTGTGCGGGCGGTTCAGCCGCACGCTTGAAATCCTGGTCAATCTCCGGTTCTTCGATGCCCGGCAGTATTTTGTAAAAATCAAACCGGGGTTTTTCTTCCACGACGGCCAAAGGTTCTGATGGTGCCGATTTTTCCGCGACTTTTGGGGTTTCAGCAGCAGGTTGTGTTTGGTTTTTTTCCGATGAGCTCGCTACTTTGTCAGCCGGTAAAAACGGACTGGGCGCATAATTAAAATATAGCCATATGCCAATTGCACTCGCAAGACCCAATGCGTAACCGACAAATCCGCCAAAAAACGCGGAACCGCCTTTTTCCGGCGTGGATTTTGTTGGTCTGCGGGTCTTATAATCTCGACTCATGTGTATCCTTATACAGTAATCCGGTTACATTTTATCAGGTGCGCTGACGCCGAGTAGCGTCATTCCATTCTTCAGTACTTGGTGGGTAGCTGCAATCAACGCTAGACGGGCGTTTTGCAAGGCAATCTCGGGTACCAGAAAACGTGTTGAATTATAGTAACTATGAAATTCGCTGGCCAGTTCTCTCAGGTAAAACGCGATCAGATGGGGAGAAAATTCCTTCGCCGCCATTTCCACGGTATCGGGGAAATCAATCAATTTTTGCAGCAATGCCAACTCGGCAGGACTGGATAGTTCTGCCGTATCGGCTTCAACCAGATCGGCGGCATCGCCATCCCATTGCGCCAATACACTGCATACCCGCGCATGAGCGTACTGCACGTAATAAACCGGATTCTCATTGCTTTGTGATTTGGCCAGATCCAGATCGAAATCCAAATGCTGGTCACTTTTACGCATTACGTAAAAGAACCGCGCGGCATCCTTGCCGACTTCCTCGCGCAATTCCCGCAGCGTGACAAACTCGCCGGAGCGGGTGGACATGGGTGCTTTTTTGCCGTCGCGGTAGAGCACGGCAAACTGCACCAGAGCGATCTCCAGCTTTGCCGGATCCAGTCCGAGCGCTTGCAATGCGCCTTTCACGCGCGGAATATAACCATGATGATCCGCGCCCCAGATATTGATGACTTGTTCGTAACCGCGCTCGAATTTATTCAGGTGATAAGCGATGTCGGAGGCGAAATAGGTAAATTGGCCATTTTCCCGCTGCACCACCCGGTCTTTTTCATCGCCGAAATCGGTAGAGCGGAACCAGATCGCGCCATCTTGCTCGTATAAGTATTTTTTTTCCTTGAGTAATTGGATGGTACGTGCGACTGAGCCATTATCGTATAACGATTGTTCGGAAAACCACGTATCGAACTCAACGCCGAATTCCATCAGATCGTTGCGGCAATCGCCCAATTGTTCTGTGAGCACAAAATTATGAATATACGCATAATCCTGGCCGAGTACTTTTTTGGCATTGGCAATTAACTGATCCAAATGTTCGTCGGTACTCACGACAGTTTCTATGACACTGACGGGCAAGCCGTCCAACACCAATTCAGGGTGATGCACATAACGCTCGGCGTGTGCCTGATGAATCAAACGGGCCATCGACTTGACATAGTCTCCCTGATACGCGTTTTGCGGGAACGGAATATGGATATCGTTCAGCTCCAGATACCGCAGCCAGGTGGAAAGCGTCAGAATGTCCATCTGACGGCCCGCATCGTTCACATAAAATTCGCGCGATACATTGAAACCGGCAGCGGTCAGTACACTCGACAGGCTGGCGCCAATCGCGGCGCCGCGTCCGTGCCCGACATGCAAGGGGCCGGTCGGATTGGCCGAGACGAATTCCACCTGGATTTTTTTTCCTTGACCAGAATCACTGTGGCCGAATGTCTCTTTGCTTTGTAATACTTGATGCACGCATTGCTGTTTCGCGGAATTTTTCAGGAACAGATTGATAAATCCGGCGCCTGCTATTTCCACTTTTTCCAAATAAGGCGAGGAGGGCAGGGCGCTGATCAATAAATTCGCCACTTCGCGCGGGTTTTTATGCAGCGGCTTAGCCAGTTGCATGGCCAGATTGCATGAATAATCGCCGTGACTGGCCTGTTTGGTGCGCGTCAACTCGATGCGGACATTGGCATCCGGTGTGGCGATGGCATGGGCGGCTGCACGGAATAGCTCGACGAAATGGGTTTTGAAATGTGGGTGAGCAGATGAATTCATGGTTGAGAATAAAGATATAAAATTTTATGGTGTTGCATCATTGTGCATAACGGGAATCGCCGTTGCCGGAAAATGAGCGGTATTTTAGCAGGTGCATAGTTCAGACCAAAGATTGCTGGCGATGCGTTTCAAACAGGCAGATGCCGGCGCTGACAGCGACATTCAGGCTTTCGATACTGCCTTGCATCGGAATCCGCACCAATTGGTCGCAACTCTCGCGCGTCAAGCGCCGTAGTCCTTTTTCTTCGGAACCAAGCACCCAAGCGACAGCGCCCTGGATCGGGAAATGCGTCAAGTCGTATTCCGCATCTTCCGCGGTGCCAAATATCCAAATGTTACGTTCTTTTAATTGATTCAAAGTACGCGCCAAATTGGTGACGGCAATATAGGGCACGGTATCTGCTGCACCGCTGGCAACCTTATAAACCGTTGGCGTCAAGCCCACCGCGCGATCTTTCGGCGCGATCACGGCATGCACGCCGAACGCATCGGCGACGCGCAGACACGCCCCCAAATTGTGCGGATCCTGAATGCCATCCAACACCAGCAGCCGCGCCGGTCCGGTCAGCGTATCCAAAACATCATCCAGGCCGATGTGGCTGCGCGCACTGTCGATACTGGCCACAACGCCCTGGTGACGTTCGCTGCCGGTCATAGCGCTAAGTTTGGCGCTATCGCACGGGAGCAGACGGATTTTCCGGCTTTCGGCCAGCTGGATGAGTGTGCGTGCGCGTTGATCGTCCCGCGCCGCATCGATCAGAATCTCTTTGATGCTTTCCGGATTTTGCCGCAAACGGCTGGTAATGGCATGAAAGCCAAAGATAAAGCGAGTGTTGGACACGTTTTAACCTAAAAACTCCATTGGGAAATGACCGGCTGATTTTGCTGAATGATTGATTTTTGCGCGTATTTTAGAGCAATTCATCATTCATGAATGCGATTTCTTGCCTTTGGCCGGAGTCTTGGTTTTTGCTTGATCTTTTGCCTGACCTTTTGCTGGGGTTTTGACTCGTTCCGGTTTTTTATCCGGCTCGGCTAACACAAAATCGATTTTGCTGGTTTCCAGGTCGACACGGACCAATTTCACGCGTAGCCGGTCGCCGAGGCGGTATTGCTTGCCGCTACGCTCGCCAAGCAAAAGATGCTTGGTTGCATCGAAGTGAAAATAATCACTCGGTAGCTCGGAAATATGCACCAGCCCTTCAACATACACATTATCCAGGGCAACGAACAAACCAAAGCCGGTCACGCTGCTGATCACGCCATCGAAACACTCACCGATTCTATCCTGCATATAAAAACACTTGAGCCAGGATTCGACATCCCGCGTGGCGTCGTCGGCGCGCCGCTCGGTCATTGAGCAATGCAGACCCAGTTCGTTCCAATCGCCGGGATTGTAGGTTTCACTTTGCAAGACTGCTTTAATCGCGCGGTGCACCAGCAAATCGGGGTAGCGACGGATCGGTGAAGTGAAATGGGTATAGGCATCGTACGCCAGCCCGAAATGTCCGCTCAGATCCGGGCTGTAGATAGCCTGTTTCAACGACCGGAGCATGACGGTTTGCAGCAATTGCGCATCCGGTCTGCCTTGAATTTTAAGCAGGGTTTGCGCGTAATCCTTGGCGCCCGGTTTGGTCTTGCCGCCCAGTTGAATGCCGAATTCCTTCAGGAAATTGCGCAGCGCTTCGATTTTTTCCGGAACCGGGCTTTCATGGATGCGATACAGTGTGGTTTGGCCGTTCTTTTGCAGGAAATCCGCCGCGCAGACATTCGCTGCCAGCATGCATTCCTCGATCAAACGATGTGCTTCGGTGCGTTGCACCGGCACAATCTTTTCGATTTTTCCTTGATCGTTAAAAAACATTTGCGTTTCGGTGGTTTCAAAGTCGATCGCGCCGCGTTTTTTGCGTGCCTTGAGCAGCGCTTTGAACAATTTGTAAGTGAGTTGCAAGTGCGGCAGCAGTCCGGTGTGTTCCTTGGCTTCGGCGCCTTTCGGATTGGCCAGGATAGCTGCAACAATGTTGTAAGTCAGCCGCGCGTGCGAACGCATCACCGCAGGATAAAAAACATAATCGAGTATTTCGCCATTTTTCTGGAATTGGATTTCACACACCATGCATAAGCGGTTTTTGTCCGGATTGAGCGAACACAACTCGTTTGAGAGTGCTTCCGGCAGCATCGGAATGACGCGGCGCGGAAAATACACGGAATTGCCCCGGCTCAGCGCTTCCTGATCGATCGCATCTTTGGGTTTGACATAGTGACTGACATCCGCAATCGCTACATATAACCGGTATCCGTCGCCGTTTTCCTCGCAATAAACGGCGTCATCAAAATCGCGCGCGGTTTCGCTATCAATGGTGACCAGCGGTAAATGGCTGATATCTTTGCGTCCTTTCAGTTCTTTCTTTAAAACATTCTTGGGAAACTTGGCGGAGAGTTTTTCTATCTCGGGAGGAAAAATGTACGGCAGATCGTGTTTGCGCAAAGCGATTTCAATCTCCATTCCCGGTGCGGTGTAGTCGCCCAGAATTTCGATAATCTTGCCGATCGGCTGCGTTTGTTTATTCGGTTGCTGGATGATTTCGACAATGACAATTTGACCGGCTATGGCTTTGAGCGAATGCTCCTTGGCGATCAGAATATCCTGGCTGATACGTTTGTTTTCGGCCACGACATATAAAATGCCATGATCGATATACAACCGTCCCACCAGCTGAGTATTGGTATGCTCCAGAACTTCCACGATGGTAGCTTCCCGGCGTCCGCGCCGGTCCAATCCGATTTCGCGTACCAGGACCCGGTCGCCATGCAGCGCTTTGTTCAATTCTTTTGCGCTAAGATACAAATCCGGGCTGGCGTCATCGGGAATCAGAAAACCGAATCCGTCGGGATGGCCCTGTACTCGGCCTTTGATCAGATCGAGTTTTTCCATCACGCAGAGATCGCCTTTGCGGTTGCGGAAAATCTGACCTTCGCGCATCATCGCCGTTAACCGGCGGTTAAATAACTCTTCTTCTTTTTTTGTAATATCCAGTAATTTCTGTAATACCTGCTCAGCCAACGGGATTCCCTGCTGTTGCAAAATCTGCAGAATATATTCCCGGCTTGGCAATGGACTTTTGTAGCGCTCTTTCTCGCGTTTGAGATGCGGATCCAGATTACGCAGTTTTTGATTCTTCTTAATTGACAAAACAATGGTTTCCTATAGAATTACGCGTTCTTTGACAGCCTGACACGGTTGTCGCTTGCCCAGATGGCGGAATTGGTAGACGCGCATGGTTCAGGTCCATGTGCCTTCGGGTGTGGAGGTTCGAGTCCTCTTCTGGGCACCATCAGTACTCATAACAGTTTGTTTGTATGAAAAATATCTTATATTCAAACTGTCTTACCATAAACTATGCCGCAAAAATTGCTCAGTGATTTTTGAGCATTATTTCTAGTGAATTTCTATTATTTCCAACCTTATAGCACATTGGGGATGCTGTGTATTGCTTTAATATAATGGCAATAGGGAAAATTTAAATATTTCCGCACGATCTATTTATTCGACAAGAACAACATTGCGCAGATAAAAGAGATAACGAGCCCCAATAATACAAAAGCAAGTACGGCGCCATTGCCGGTTAGTATAAAGCTTCCGTAGAGGAGCAAGGAAAATACTAATGAGCCGATCATGAGAATTTTTTTCATAGCAAAGTATCCTTTCTAGTAATTAATCAAAGTCCGCTAGAATCATCTGCCTGACTTTTCGTGAATACAGGCGATGGAAACGCCAATGCCGGATTTTTCCGGAACCCGCGCATTCTTTCATCAATGAGAGAAAAGGGCAAAGCCTGTTTTACTTCCTGCAGTAGAATCAATGGCGGAATCGCTATTTCGCGGATCAGCTAGCTTCGATTGCGAATAAAAAGTGATCGCCATGGAATGCGCTGGTACCGCTGAAAATCCAATTGACGTCTATGATTCGTTGACACAAATTCGGTTCACAGTAAATTCAATGATTTGTCAAAATATACATTATTTTGATGATTTGATTTGTAAGAATTCCTAGCGTTGTTTACAGTATTCAGGAGAATACTGCAGATGAACATACACAAACGCACTCGCTTAACATTATTGGATCGTCAGGAAATCTGGCAGCTTTATCAAACCCGGC
>NZ_QPHG01000053.1:0-15903 GCF_040240425.1 Nitrosomonas sp.
CCACTAACCCACTAACCCACTAACCCACTAACCCACTAACCCACTAACCCACTAACCCACTAACCCACTAACCCACTAACCCACTAACCCACTAACCCACTCAACCGCATTGAACAAATATCTCTAAGCTAAGTGGAGTATTCCAGGCATCATTTGCTGCACTGAAAACGTGAACAATCCTAAGTCTCCAAAACTATCAAGTTATTTAACCAATGTTA
Organism: Nitrosomonas sp.; assembly: GCF_040240425.1. Classification (GTDB taxonomy): domain Bacteria; phylum Pseudomonadota; class Gammaproteobacteria; order Burkholderiales; family Nitrosomonadaceae; genus Nitrosomonas. Next base: position 219 of record NZ_QPHG01000053.1, read on the forward strand.
TTGATAACAATTATCATTCGTATTAAACTTGTGCTTTCTATTACTAATATTGAGTCATTGCCATGTATTTCCGATTTCTAATTGCAGCGCCGATCGTGAGCTGCATGACTGTACTAATTATTACGCACGTGTTTGCAAATGAATCTAATCTAAGTTTTGAACAAATTAGAAATCTTCCAATTATGCAATCGCTAGGGCACAAAATATTCTTTGATACCAATTTATCGAATCCACCGGGGCAAGCATGTTCTAGTTGTCACGATCCTAAAACAGCTTTTTCAGATCCTATTTTAGATTTACCTGTTTCAAGAGGTGTGGTGGAAGGGAAAACAGGCACTATTAACACACCGATTGTAATGTACACAGCGTTTATACCCGCTTTTCATTTCAATCCTGAAGAGGGCTTATTTATCGGCGGTCAGTTTTTAGATGGACGAGAATCTTCTTTAGAAGCGCAGGCAAAGAAACCTTTTCTTAATCCGGATGAGATGAATAATCCGGATAAAGCCAGCGTGATTGAGAAAATAAGAAATGCTTCGTATGTTGACGAATTTAAGCTGGTTTTTGGGCAGGATGCACTAGATGATGTTGATAAAGCCTATGATTATGTTGCTGCTGCTTTAGCAAGCTTTGAGCGCAGTGCAATTCTTAATCCTTTTACATCAAAGTATGACTTTTACTTGGCTGGTGTGGTGAAATTATCAGAACAAGAAGAGCGTGGATTGCAGCTTTTTGAGGCTGAAAATAAAGGAAATTGTGCGGCCTGCCATCCTAGCAGACCTGTTGATGGGAAACCGCCTTTATTTACAGATTTCACGTACGATAATTTAGGCGTTCCTTCTAATCAGAAAATTTTAAAAATTAAAGGGGCAGAGTTTGTTGATATTGGTTTAGGCAAAACGGTTAAAGACAATCCGAACGCTGAAGCCGGCGCAGATAATGGTAAATTTAAAGTATCTTCCTTGCGCAATATTGCCAAAACAGCACCTTACATGCATAACGGTGTTTTTACTAGCTTAAAAGAGGTGGTTGATTTTTATAACACGCGAGATACCGATGGAAAATGGGCTAAACCCGAAATTGCAGCGACTATGAACACTGAGGAGTTAGGTGATTTGGGTTTGTCTGATCAAGAAGTGGATGATATTGTGGTTTTTCTGAGAACACTAAGTGATGGCTACGAATTAGGTGAACATGCAATGATCGAGCAGGAAGATGCCGTAAAGCTGCCTTATGTGCGTGTTGAAGGGCGAGATGTTGCTAGCAAAATATATTCTGTTCGAATGGAAAGAATTACTGCAGATAAAGACTTTCCTCAGTATCATGTAACTCAGCTTGAGGAATTATCTTTAGCTGATAATTCTTATCCTAATGACATTCCTTACTATTCGTTAGATACAGGTATATTAGAAATTCCAGCCATTAAAAAAGACCATGAAAATGGTAATCAATCAACTTATGTTGCACAGTTTAAACAAATAATTCCTAATGGGAATTTAGTCTTCGATCTGACCTATGTTAAACCGTGGCAGTGAAAATTACAGTACTCCAGTCCAGTCACCAGAAAACTAAAGCTCTGCCCTTCTGATTGATTCATATTAAGAAAAAACCTTTGCTTAAGAGTGCGTTCAATGGCTATTGGCTCAAATTCATATGACTTAAGTGAGGTGCGCACATATGGCTAAAAAACAACACGTCTCTTATAATCTGAATGCTATTCTACACTTATTCAGAGCTTTCTTTAGTTGCCATTAATTATGCAAATTTGGAAGATTCTCCTGTGCTTCACCATATTATTACTGAAAATGGTATAGAGGCATATAATTTACGCTGCTTCTTTAAGCCCTGAATTAGCCTCCTTTTGGTCAGTTTTTCGATGATGTGTTGGTTCAGGTTTAAATGAACGACACGAACAGACTCTAGTTTCGAATAACTCCGTTCCATCGCTCTGAATGAGCGCACATCATGAATTGATGTCATTTGTGAATGTATGCTATCATTGATTTCACATAATAAGGAGTGAAGTCAAATGTCTGTTGTTACTGTTCGCAATTTGCCCGAAGAAACGCATCGCGCGCTTAAGCTGCGTGCTGCTCAGCATGGACGTAGCACCGAAGCTGAAATCCGGGAAATTCTGGAAGAGGCAGTGCGTCCTAGGACGCGTGTCAAAATCGGATCTGAACTCGCTGCTTTTGGGCAATCCATTGGGGGGCTTGATTTTAATGACACTCGTGATCAGACGCCGACTGAACCAGCAGTGTTCGAATGATCGTTCTGGATACGAATGTCATATCCGAGCCAATGAAACCCAACGGCAATCCCGCCGTTCAAGCTTGGCTTGATCGGCAAACAGCCGAGACACTGTATCTGACAGCAACAAGCCTTTCCGAATTGCTGGTCGGCATTGAAATCCTGCCAAATGGAAAGCGTAAAGAAGGACTTGATGCCGCATTGAGGAAACTGATGGAGAGACTTTTTGGAGCGCGCATACTATCATTCGATCAACAGGCAGCGATAGCATATGCGTCTATAGTCGGTCGAGCTAGGACTAACGGTCGCCCCATCTCTGTGGCAGACGGTCAGATTGCCGCAATCGCAGTCGTACATGGATTCACCATAGCGACGCGAGATACTGCGCCTTTTGTCGCTGCCGGAGTGCCCGTCATCAATCCTTGGGAAGAATGATCTTAGGTATTTTGTGTTAATGGTAGTTATCAAAGGAACATCGATCAAAGGAACATCGTTATGCGAGAACGAAATATGATGCGGAATTGACTGTGTCAAATTTGTGCCAAACTAGTCTGTAAGTGCCACCGTTTGTGGTTGTGTGAGACAGTTTTTATGCTTGGCAAGCATTGTAAGTGATTGATTTATATGTAACTGAAATTTGTAAATAAGTTTTGTAATCAGAAGGTCCCGAGTTCGATTCTTGGTGTCGGCACCAATTTCCCTTTTTAGAATGGATTCATGCGAGATGACTCGCATCTTCGGAGTGTTTACTGGCGCCTACGATGGTCATGATGTCGCCTGCTTGCAGATGCAGAAGTTTGGCAATATCTTCATAGTCGTCCGGTAAGGCAGCGTCATCCCATCCATTAGCGGAATGCCGGGCTAAATTTACCGCTAGTACCACATTACGCACTCTTTGTAAGTTTGAATTATTGTCGTCCATGAGGGTGATTAATAATTCTGGTAATTTCCATTTAATTGCAAGTTCCAGCTGGAGTTGATACAAAGTGAAGCCGAGCACTTTTTCCTGTGCGGCGGTGCTGCGAAGTGCTTTGTTTTGTTTTTGTAGCTGTTTTATTTTCAGCATTTCCGCGGGGGAAAAGCACCACATGAGCATTTCGGCGATATCGTGTAGTAATGCCGCTAGACGGATTTCTGCAAAATGTAAATCATGCAAACGGACTGCCCAGTCAAAAGCATAGGTAGAGGCAATATTTGCGCGGTGAGTGGTTTTTAGTAAATAGACCAGTGCATTCATGTTGTTGCGTGTCAAAATATCTTCAACCAGAGGCTTGGCAGGTATCTTGTTCAGCGCCGCTTCAAGGCCGAGCATCAAAATGATTTGCTCGACTTCCATCACATCATGTTCTTGAGTCCGGTGTTTATGCTGCTGCATATAACGCAGCAGCTTTACGGTCATTAGCGGGTCGTTTTTTACGACATGAGCGAAACTGCGCGCGTTGAGATGTTGCTCGTCTTGTTGGAGTATGGCGAGGTTGCGAGCTGTCTGTTTGAGAACAGGAATTTCAGCTGTTGTAAGAAAATTAACCCAATCCGATAATTTTCTTTGATGTTGTTGTAGCATTTTGAACTCCTGAATGAGATACGTCAGAAATTTTCTACGACACCTATAGATAAATCTTGAGGAAACAATGCACTATGCCTCCTCGCTGTGAATTGGAGCAGCGAGACTCTTGTGACGCTAGCGTATTGGCAATGGCAATAAAGATTTAGAAAAATAATCGTGCTAATTCAATGCCGGGATCTTCTGCGCGCATAAAAGCTTCTCCGACCAGGAAGGCATTGACGTGATGCGATCGCATGCGGGCAACATCTGCGGGAGTATGGATGCCGCTTTCGGTAATCACAATCCGCTCGGATGGGATGTGGTCAAGTAACGCCAGCGTTGTATCGAGGGAAGTTTCAAAAGTCCGCAGATTACGGTTATTGATGCCGATGAGCGGAGTGGTCAGCTGCAACGCCAGTTGCAATTCGGCCGCATCGTGAACTTCGACTAAAACCGCCATGCCCAGCGAGTGGGACAATTTCTCGAGTGCAATCATTTGTTGCAAGGCATTATCGGCGGCATTACTGGATCCGGCGCCAAATTCCATGATGAATGCACTTACGATCAATAAAATACAATCGGCACCCATAGCGCGCGCTTCGGCGATCTGGTATTCATCCAGGATGAAATCCTTACGCAAAACCGGCAGCGGGCATGCGGCGCGAGCGGCTTGCAAGTAGCCGGGACTTCCCATAAAGAATTGTCGATCCGTCAATACCGATAAGCACGCTGCGCCATGTTGCGCATACGTTTGTGCTATTTCTGCCGGAATGAACTCAAACGACGGCGTACTTCCTCCGGTGGAACGACCACGCAATATCCCCTTGCTGGGGCTGGCTTGTTTGATTTCGGCAATGACAGCTGGTTGTCCGGCTTCAATTTTGCTCGTTATCGCTGCCGCAAAATCGCGCGGCGGTGGCGCAGATTGGGCTTCCTGGCTTAATGTTGCATAAGATTTCAATGCTTTGGCAGCGCTGATCTCTTGTTTTTTGACGGTGAGGATTTTTTTTAGAATGTCGGACATTGTGATCTTATACAGAATTTCTGTGGGTGAATTCCACCAAGTCGTGAAGTTTCTTTAACGCAGCACCGCTTTCGATGGCGCGTAGCGCGGCTTTGATTCCCTGTTCGAGCGTATCCGCAATTCCGGCGGCATATATCGCCGCGCCGGCATTCATCAGCACGATATCGCGTGCCGGTCCGGTGGTATTTTCCAAGACCGAAAGCAACATGGTTTTGGCATCGGCGCTATCGGTAACCTGGATAGCTTCGATTGCTGATGATTTCAAATTGAAATCTTCCGGTCTGACGGTATAAACGGCTACTTGACCATTCTTCAATTCACCGATGCTTGTTTCGCCTGTGATGGTGATTTCATCCAATCCATCGCTGCCATGCACAATCAGCACATGTTCGCTGCCCAGCCGTTGCAGCACAAGCGCCAGGGTTTTGACCAAATCGGCATTGAACACGCCTAGAACTTGCCTTTTGGCGTTGGCGGGATTGGTTAGCGGGCCGAGGATGTTGAATAATGTTTTGATACCGAGTTCACGCCGGACCGGTGCAGCATGTTTCATGGCCGCATGGTAATTGGGTGCAAACATGAAACCGACGCCGATCTCATCGACACTTTGCGCAACCTGTAGCGGTGTTTGGTTGAGATTGATACCGAGCGCTTCCAGCACATCCGCGCTGCCTGATTTGCTCGAAACCGACCGGCCGCCATGTTTAGCGACACGCGCGCCAGCCGCCGCGGCGACAAATGCTGCTGCCGTGGAAATATTGAATGTGTGCAAGGAGTCTCCACCCGTGCCGCAAGTATCTACCAAATGCGTGTGATCGGGAACGGCGACTTGGCTGGCAAATTCAAGCATTACTTGCGCCGCTGCGGTAATTTCCCCGACCGTTTCTTTTTTTACCCGGAGACCGGTAATGATCGCGGCAATTAGAACGGGCGAGATATCTCCTTGCATGATCTGACGCATCAAGGAAACCATGTCATCGTGCATTATTTCCTGATGCGCAGTAATGCGCTGGAGTGCTTCTTGTGGCGTCATTCAATCACCTTTAGTCGAGCGGATTTATTGCCGGTGGAGAAAGTTCTCGAGCATTTGATGTCCATGCTCGCTCAAGATGGATTCGGGATGAAATTGAATGCCCTCGATGGCGAGAGTTTTGTGACGGATCCCCATGATTTCGCCGTCCTCGGTCCAAGCGGTGATTTCAAGGCAATCCGGCAGTGTTGCACGTTCAACGACCAGGGAATGGTAACGGGTGGCGGTGAATGGATTGGGCAAGCCGCGGAAAACACCGGTGTCGTGATGAAAAATCGGCGATGTTTTGCCGTGCATCAGTTGTTTTGCATGAACTACCCGTCCGCCAAACGCCTGCCCGATGCTTTGATGTCCCAGACAGACACCCAATACCGGAATGTTTTGACTGAACTGATTGATCACTGCCAACGATACCCCCGCTTCATTGGGCGTGCACGGGCCTGGAGAAATGACGATCCGCTCGGGATTCAATTGCGCGATTTTATCCAGTGTGATTTCGTCGTTCCGGTATACCGCAACCTTTTCCCCCAGCTCGGAAAAATATTGCACCAAGTTGTAGGTAAAGGAATCGTAGTTGTCTATCATCAGCAGCATCGGTTTTAACTCTTTGTTTGTACTTACTATCGTTTAATTGTGACGGAAGGGATTATAGCAAAGGATGAATTCCTGCGCGCAGCAGGTGAATTTTACCAGTTCAGCCGTGAGGCGAATAACAGAATCGCAATTATTTGAACAGTAATTGATATTGCCTTAATAATTCAGTAAAATTACCGCCTTTTCAACCTTGTCTCACCACATGAAAGTCGTGGGAGGCTTTACCCAAAAGGAAATTATGCGACATTACGAAATCGTTTTTATTGTTCATCCTGATCAAAGTGAACAAGTACCTGCAATGATCGAGCGCTACCGCGGCATTGTAACCGCGAAAGATGGCAAGGTTCATCGCGTGGAAGATTGGGGGCGCCGTCAGCTTGCCTATCTGATTCAGAAAGTTCACAAAGCGCACTATGTGCTGATGAATATCGAATGCAATCAAGAAGCGCTGGATGACTTGGATCATGCTTTCAAATTCAGCGACGCCGTGCTGCGGCATTTAACCATCAAGGTCGACGGTCCGATTACAGAACCATCAGCGATGATGCGTCAAGAGGAAAGATCTCGCGCCGTAGGTTTGAGCACTACCGAAGCGGTGGCTGAAGAACTCGAGACCGACGACGCGCCGGATGAATCCAGCACCCCTGCGTAAACACATTGCAATTGGAATGTAATCGCACCATTATTTGTGGAAAAATTGTCAAACTGGGCGTTTTACGCTACACACCGGCTGGTGTGGCCGTGATTGAATTTACGATCAATCATGTGTCGAAGCAAAAGGAAGCAGGTGTAGTTCGGCAAATAATATTGGATATTCTGGCCGTTGCATTGGGCCAATTAGCTCTGACGATCGCCGGGTTTAAGCTTGACAGCATGGTCAAGCTGAGCGGATTTCTCAACAGAAAGAGTTACATGAGCCAACAATTGGTTTTGCACGCAGAACATATCGAACTTATTTAATCAGATAACAGGAATTAACATGGCACGTTTTACCAGCAGACGCAAAGACAGCAAAGATAAAGAAAGAGAAAAGAAAGCCAACCGCCCGCTATTCAAGCGCAAGAAATTCTGCCGTTTCACCGCGGAAGGCATCAAGCATGTGGACTATAAAGACATTGAAATCCTGAAGGATTTTGTCAGTGAAAATGGCAAGATCATCCCGGCGCGTATTACCGGCACGACTTCCTTCTACCAGCGTCAGCTGAGCACCGCGATTGAGCATGCGCGTTTTCTGGCATTATTGCCTTACACCGATCGTCACTAAGGAGTAATTACGATGCAAATTATTTTGATGGAAAAAATTACGAATTTAGGGCAATTGGGTGATGTTGTGAACGTCAAGAGTGGTTTTGCACGGAATTATCTGATTCCGCAAGGCAAGGCAAGACGTGCAACCGAACAGGCCATTGCAGAGTTCCAATTGAAACGTGCGGAACTGGAGAAAAAACAAGCGGCCGTTCTGGCGGCAGCGCAAGCGGTTGCTGTGAAACTCGAAGGATTGCTGGTGCAAATTACGCAAAAAGCCGGTAGCGATGGAAAATTGTTCGGCTCGGTAACCAATGCCAATATCGCTGAAGCGCTGGCCGCACTCGGTTTTACCGTGGAACGCGCCATGATTCGCATGCCGAATGGCCAGTTGAAACAGGTTGGCGATTATCCGATGACCATTGCGCTAAACAGCGATGTGACGGCCAATATCACCGTATCGGTATTGGGTGAAGCAGCGATGTAATACCCTGTTTTCAGGTCGTTACATTTTTAAAAGGACTATTTCGGTAGTCCTTTTTCATTTGCCGGTCAGCAAGTGATAAAATCAATTCTCCTTCAATGGTGTTTCCGGATCCTATGGCACAATCACCGATCAGTCTTCATCAAGAGCAGTTTCTCGATCCCTATAAAACACCGCCGCATTCGATAGAAAGCGAGCAATCGGTGCTGGGTGGACTCATGCTGGATAATAACGCCTGGGAAAAAGTCGCTGACATCATCACCGACGGCGATTTTTACCGCCACGATCACCGCCTGATTTATCACCACATTTGTAAGCTGATCGAGCATAACAAACCGGCGGATGTCATTACCGTGGCGGAATCCCTGGAGACATCGGCGGAGCTGCAAACTGTCGGCGGTCTCGCGTACATCGGCACCATCGTGCAAAACACGCCATCGGCGGCGAATATCAAGCGCTACGCCGAAATCGTCCGGGAACGTTCCATCATGCGCTACCTGGCGCAAGTTGGGGTGCAGATCACCGATTCTGCGTACAACCCGGCGGGACGTTCCGCGGCGGATTTACTCGACGAAGCGGAAGCCAAGGTGTTTGAAATCGCCGAAGAAGGCGCGCGCGGCAAGGAAGGGTTCGTCGGTATTCAGCCGCTGTTGAAGCAAGTAGTGGAACGAATCGAACTGCTCTACAGCCAGGATAATCCCAGCAATGTCACCGGCATCGCCTCCGGTTTTCACGATCTCGACCAAAAGACTTCCGGGTTTCAGCCGGGCGACCTGATCATCGTCGCGGGACGTCCGTCGATGGGTAAAACCGCGTTTTCACTCAATATCGCTGAAAATGTCGCGCTGGAATTAAATAAGCCGGTGGCGGTATTCAGTATGGAAATGGGCGGCGCGCAGCTGGCCATGCGGATGCTGGGGTCGGTCGGCAGGCTCGATCAGCACAAAGTGCGCACCGGACGGCTGGACGACGACGATTGGCCGAAACTCACGCATGCACTGGGAAAACTGAACGAAGCGCCGCTTTACATCGATGAAACCGCCGCGCTGAATGCCTTGGAACTCAGAGCGCGTGCCAGAAGGCTGTACCGTCAGTACGGAGAGCTGGGTTTGATCGTGGTCGATTACTTGCAATTGATGTCGTCCACCGGCCAAGGGGAAAACCGCGCCACGGAGATTTCGGAAATATCGCGCGCATTGAAGGGTCTGGCGAAGGAACTGAAAGTGCCGGTGATCGCGTTATCGCAGTTGAACCGCAGCTTGGAACAACGCCCCAATAAACGCCCGGTGATGTCGGATTTACGCGAATCTGGCGCAATCGAACAAGATGCCGACGTGATTTTGTTCATTTACCGCGACGAAGTGTATAACCCTGACTCACCCGACAAAGGTATCGCCGAGATCATCATCGGCAAACAGCGTAACGGCCCGATCGGCAAAGTCGATTTGGCTTTCCTGGGCCAATACACGTGTTTTGAAAGCCTCGCCAGACAGGAATATTACTAGTTCCGGTTTTTTACGGCATGTTCCAAAACCCTGCTTCACGATGGACCGGTGCGAAGCTTTTAATCTGCAACATTCACAAAGAGTTAACCAATCATTTGCCCGGATTTTATTGGAAAACTAAGCCAGGGAAGGCTTTTAACAGTATTTCCGGTTCATTTCCTTGGTTTATAGATTAAAGATGATCAATAAAAAACTTTTTTCTTTTGTATTTCTGAAGTCGGAAGCCAGTTCGTTACGGTCATTGCAGGCAAACATCCGTAAGCTCGATGTGAAAGTGGTGCTGGTATGCCTGATCGTTGCTTTCTCCCTTACTTGTACGCGCTATCTGGGCGATGCGTACTATCTGATCAGTATTTTGCGGGATTTGAATCTGACCGGATTGGCGCAAGCGGCGGATAATCTCCTGCAGCATCATGCCAACGCACAATTACACCAGCTGATTTACTGGGCGTCGGTAGTTATTTTCTTTTACTTCGTTTTCCCGGCATGCATTATTCTGCTGGTATTCAAGGAAAATCTGACGGAATACGGATTGCAGCTGAAGAACGCCGGTCAAGGATATCCCCTGTATCTCGGCATGCTGGCGATCATGGTGCCGCTGGTATTTTATTTTTCCGGGAACGAGAGCTTTCTTGCGCGCTACCCGTTTTACACGGTGGCCAACGATGAAAGCCTGTTTCCCAATTTCTTCCTCTGGGAAATCGTGTATTTCCTGCAATTTCTTGCATTGGAATTCTTCTTCCGCGGCTTTATTCTGCACGGCACCAAGCACCGTTTCGGGTTTTACGCCATTTTCGTGATGGTGATCCCGTATTGCATGATCCATTTCGGCAAACCGATGCCGGAAACGATCGCGGCGATCATCGCGGGCGTCGTTTTAGGATTCCTGAGCTTAAAGAGCAAAAGTATCTGGCTGGGTGTTATGATTCACTGTAGCGTCGCGCTGACGATGGATCTGTGCGCGTTGTATCGAAAAGGCCTACTTTAGATAGCGAGATGATTGGTGAACTCTGAAAACGCGCATCCAGCACAGCAAAACCGTTTGCCGCGATTATTGCTGTGCCTGTTTATCCTGATTACGCTCACGGGCTGCTTTTCGCCGATGGCGCTGAACCGCGCCGTGCTTGCGTACGATGACGCCGTTACCGATGCGGTGTCGCAGCAGTTGCTGATCAATATCGTGCGTGCGCATCACCGCCAGCCGATTCATTTCACCGGCGTATCCAACATCGCCGCAACTTTCAATTTCCAGGCGAGTGCGGGCGCCACGCCATCGCCGGGCGGGCTAGCCGGTGCCGTGATATCGCCGATTTTCGGCGGCGGCATGGCGGAAAGCCCGACCATCAGCATCGTGCCGATCGAAGGGGAGGAATTCACCAAGCGGCTGCTGACGCCGTTTCCGCAAAACAAGCTGACATTGTTGTTGCGCCAGCGCTTCGACGTTGACTTGCTGCTGCGCATGATGGCGCAGGAAGTGCGCATGCTGCAAACGAACCGGTACAATGGTGTGTATCGCAATAGCCCAGTGGATAAAGCCGGTTATGAAATGTTCCGCCGCGTGGTGCTGCATTTATCATCGATTCAGGACCACAACCAGCTGTACGCCGAACCTTTGACACTGATCAATACCTGGCATATCCCGGCCAGCGCCATCACGGCGGATGGTTTTCAGTCGCTGCAAAAGGAATTCAGCGTGCGCTACAATCCGCAAGACAATACCTACACGTTGCGGAAACACATCGCCGGACCGATTCTGATCACCAATTACGACCCTAACATCTTGTCCGACGAAGAACGCGAAACCTTGCGCCAGCAAGTGGAGGACGGAAATAGCAGCGACATCGCGTTTGATATCCGCGCCGGGCATTATGGCGGGGACTGGGCGATGAGCGGCGTGTTCCGGCTCAGAAGCTTCCACTCGATACTCGGTTTTCTCGGCAAAGCGCTCGGCGAAGAACTTGGCTATCACGTCGAAAAAGATCCCAGAACACCAGCGATCCTCAATAACGAAAATCCCGACCTGACCATGGAATTCACCGTTTCCGATTGGCGCCCCCGGGATGTCGATCTTTCCATCCGCTGGGATGGCCGCTACTACGCGGTGAATACCACGGGACCTTACGCGCGCTGGAACCGCGACGCCTTTCAGTTATTATTCCTACTGTTCCAAATGACCGTCACCGACATTCCGCGCGTCGGCGTGCCGAGTATCACCATCGCCAAGTAGTGTGTGTTGGAAGATCGCCGCTACCTAGCGGTGAATAGCGCATCAAAGTGGCGTTGTTACGGTTGAGTGTTGTATTCCGCGCGTCCGTTCTGGCTTCATTTCGGATCATCAGCCATCGATAATCGTATCGAACCGCAGCACGGTTTCCATCAACAACCGGTCCAGTGCGGGAAAACCCATATCCAATGCCGGTGGCGGAAGAGTCGATTCCAATCGTGTCTAATTTGTATTCCTTTGTATATCGCTTCTTCGCTACCATTTCTCCAGTGTGTCTTGATTCATCCGGACCTGTCATCACGCTTGATAAGCATGGCTTATGCGGCATTTTGCCGCATTGATCTTCATTTCCTATTTTAATAAGATCGGTTCAATAGTCGTGGCAATCTTGAATTGATTTGAAGGTTCTTCTGATCCGGAAACAGGTTTTTCGCAGCCATTACAACAATAAACGAGTATCAAATTACGTCAATCGGGAGTTCTGATGGAAACCGGAATTCCTCTCTCAAAGGCAGCAACGTTTTTATAGATTCGCATCACGAATCCTTTCTTGAAAAATTACCGGAGTATCTTTTGATTAAAACTATTTGTATAGGATCGCTTTTACTTTTTTTCAGCACCATGGCGATGGCGCATGAAGGTGAACCGAACATGGCATTTGCATGGCGCGATGGAAAAATTGAAGTCGATATCCAGCGTCAGGGAAGAGCGCTGGGTGACCACAAGGCATTCGTCATCTCATTTGCCGATTCATTAACGCCTTATCGCATGGGAGATTCCGGATTTACGGGCTTAGGTTTTGACCAAGGCGGCCTAGTCGGCTATCAAACCGAAAGCACCTTGTTGAAATGGTCAAGTGAGCAATCACAATGGTTGAAAGAAGGCTTTGCTGAGCAGCTAGTAATCAGCCGTTTAGCGGATGATAACGTAGTCACTGATAAAGAAGGGAGTGGATTACAAGGAATCATCGATAGTTTGACGAACAAGAGCAGTTTCGAAGCCCATCCGATTTTCCGGATCCGGAAAGAGGACGGATCTTTACCGGATGATGGCGCTTATATGGCCTTCATCAGTATTGCGGGTGTCGATGAATCAGGCGAGCGCATACTCTATAAACCCTCTGTTCCATTTGCATTGGTTTTTCATATCAATGCCCAAGCCAAGTTCGATCCATTGGCGCTTTCCGAAGCGTTGAAAGTATCGCCGGAAGTCTCATTGAATGATTACCAGCGCATGGATGCACTGTTTGATTGGGCGGAATCAGAGATGAAAGAACTATTCCCGCATGCTGCCGAAAGCCGTTTTATCTCCGGATACTATGCCCGCTGTTATGACAATTCCGTGTGCGTGGGCAGTAAAGACGGCAAAATTTATACGGCTGGTGGAATTCTAGGCGATATCGCTGAGCAGGGTTCAATAGAAACTTTTTATGACTTGGCGGGACTTTAATGCAGGTTTTGCCTATGGGTTTCCGCTGTATTTTTTTGCCTGCGTTGATGATTGTTTTTTTCAATTCCGCCTTCGCAAACGATCAGAACGCGCAAAAAAAATCACCAGCGGAAAACCAGCCGAATCCTGCGCAGCCCAAGCCTAGTGCTACTATTCCGCCAGAGCCGGTCAAATTTGAAACAATGACCATTGAAGCGAGTTCTACATCGGCTGATCCAATCCAAAAGCTGGAAAGCCGGGAACTCCGCATTCACACCGGTGAAACGCTTGGCAAAACACTGGAACGTGAATTGGGAGTCAGCAATCTGTCCTATGGGCCTGGCGTCGGTCAACCGGTCATTCGTGGCATGAGCGGCCCGCGCGTCAGAATCATGCAAAATGGGATAGGCGCACATGACCTTTCCGCGTTGAGTCCCGATCTTGCAGTCGCTTTTGAAACCATGCTGGCGGACAGCATAACGGTGTTAAGAGGGCCTGCCACGCTGCGCTATGGCGGCCATGCGATTGGCGGTATGGTTGAGATTAAGCATCAGCGCATACCGGAAAAGGTTCCACTCAATGGCGTTGCTGGCCGGATGGATTTCCGTTATGACCATAATTCCACCGATAAGGCCGGGATGTTCGGATTGGATGTGGGCAAGGGAATGTTTGCAATCCATGTCGACTATTTTCAGCGCTCTTCCAATAACACACATATTCCGGGAACTGCTTTAGACGAAGCAGCAATCCGGCAACAATTCCAAGTGGATCCGAGTACCAACAGTAAGCACGTCATCCAAAATAGCCATTCCAGCAGTCAGGGCGGCTCGGCCGGCATATCGCTGATCGGTAAGCATGGTCATGTGGGCGGGAGTTATCATGAGATGACCAGAAATTATGGTATTCCACCCGGGGTTCCAGGTCACAGCGAGGTGGGAAAAATCGATCAAGAAGCCATCAGGATTGATATGTCACAACGCCGTTATGATTTAGACGGCCTGTGGAAAACCTATTGGCCAGCATTACCCAAGGTGAAAGCAAAACTGAGCTACATTGATTACGATCATAAACATTATGATCATAGTGTGGCCGATAGAACTTCATCGTTAACCCGGTTTAAGAATTCGGTGTGGGAATCGCGCTTAGAAATGAATCATCAGCGGGGAGGGTGGCTCGATGGCACATTTGGCATGCAATGGCAGAATCGCACTTTTGCCGCGACAGGAATCGAAACGTTCACTCCAGCCGCCACTATTGATTCCTTAGGATTCTTCATCACTGAAACGGTCTTTATTACCGATCGCCTCAACCTTGAAATGGGGGCACGCATCGAAAATCAAACCACGACGCCTAAAAGTGATGAAATTAAATTAGCAGGCGTTTCGGGCGCATTACCCTTGCCCAATGAATTGAATTATCTGACTTACTCACTGGTTGCGAGCTTAAATTATGAAGTTCTGCCGCAAACTGCATTGTATTTGAATTGGCAGCGAGCGCAGCGGGCGCCCGATGCGCAAGAACTGTTTGCAGCAGGGCCGCATTTTGATATCCGCAGCTACGAAATCGGCCGCCTTAATCTCAACGCTGAGCAAACCAATCACTACGAATTAGGTTTACGCTATACCGGCAGGCATATTTCCTTTCATACCAATGGTTATTACAAATCGATACAAGACTTTATCTATTTGGAAAACCAGGGCTTCTTCTTTAATTTCGCACCCGATCCGCCGCGTTTCCAATTGACGTGCGCGAATTTAAGAAATTGCTTGCCGGTTTTCGGGTATCAGGCCAACACCGCAAACTTTGCCGGTTACGAAGCTGAAATTACCGCTCATCCGCGCTTGGGCTTACCCGTCAATCCCCGTCTAACGCTATTTTCTGATTATGTGCGGGGCTGGTTTCAGAATGATGCTTTGGGCGATGTGCCAAGACTTCCGCCCTTGCGATTCGGTGGTGAAATAGGAGTCCAATGGACACAATGGCGCAGCGGGTTACGTTACACCCATGCGCTGGAACAAAACAGACCCGGAATTTTGGAAACCGAAACGCCAAGCTACCATCGATTAGACCTGGATCTGTCTTACGACTGGAAGATGTCTGAGCATAGAAAAATCCTGTTCTTCGCTAAGCTATCGAATATGACGAATATGACCATCAGGAATTCGACTTCTTTTTTGCGGAATTTTGCGCCTGAACCGGGTTTTAGCGCACAAGTGGGCATGAGTGCCACATTCTAGGGAACCGCTGAACAAATCCCGAGGTTTGTTGAGATAATAGATTTATTAACGACCTTCTAAATACGCCATGCCACACCAAACGAGTTTTGCCGATCTTGATTACAGTCACAAGAAACGC
>NZ_QPHG01000054.1:0-14600 GCF_040240425.1 Nitrosomonas sp.
AGCCGGGTTTGATAAAGCCGCCAGATTTCCTGACGATCCAATAATGTTAAGCGAGTGCGTTTGTGTATGTTCATCTACAGTATTCTCCTGAATACTGTAAACAACGCTAGGAATTCTTACAGCTTATGTTATATTTACAAAGAAGTATTCAGGCTCCGAAGCAATTTACTTGCGACACAAAAATGGAGGAAATAAAGATGCAAAGAACTGCTTATAAATATCTACTTGTTTTTCTGTTTGGGGGTATTGGATTATCGCTTTCGAGTTTAACATATGCGCAAAATCCCGAAATGGAACGGTATCAAGCTGCATTGATAGAGTTGAAAAACACTCAAAAACAATTAATGGAGAAACTTACTGATGAAGATAAGGAAAACTTTATAACTTCTCAAAGGCATTGGAACAGGTTCAAAAACTCAGACTGTTTAAACCTAGGTGTAAACCCTCTACATTGTTTAGAATCAAGAACCAAAGAGAGAATTCAGCATCTTAAAGATTTTTTAAAAAATTTTAGCACTGAGAAATCTACATAATTTCTGTTTTTTATAAATCTGCTCGACAAAACGCCTGTGCATTGCACAGGCGTTTTCATTTGAATACAGCTTCCTACAGTAACCGTCCGAGTTTGCCAGAAGCTTCTTTTTGCGCCACTCAGCCTGCTACTTCTTGTAGTCTAAGAATCACGTTTAGAACTCTTCCCAGTCACTTCCGCCACTGGCCGCTATCTTCCGAGGTGGTTCAGATGACTCGGATGCTATCACCTTAACGCGATTTGGCAATTTTGTAACCGGCCTGTTGCTTCTTTTGACTGGCTTGGCAATGCCGGAACCGCCGCTGCTTTCCGATAGTTTGAATACACTGACCGCTTGCGCGAGCGCTTGCGCCTGATCATGCATGGTTTCAGCTGCGGATGCCGCTTGTTCAACCAAGGCTGCATTCTGCTGCGTGACTTCATCCATTTGGGTGACCGCTTGATTGACCTGCTCAATTCCGGAATGTTGTTCCTGCGATGCGGCGGAAATCTCGTTCATGATGTCTGTTACGCGTTTGACTGCGGTGACGACTTCATCCATCGTGTCACCCGCTTCATCAACCAGGCGCGTGCCGACTTCCACTTTCGCTACCGAATCATTGATCAGCTCCTTAATTTCTTTTGCTGCTGTTGCGGAACGCTGTGCCAGTGTACGAACTTCAGTAGCCACCACCGCAAATCCGCGGCCTTGCTCACCGGCACGAGCTGCTTCAACTGCGGCATTGAGTGCCAATATATTGGTTTGGAAAGCGATACCGTCGATGACACTGATGATATCGACAATTTTTTTCGAGCTTTCGTTGATCGAACTCATGGTCTGCACCACCTGACCCACTACCGCGCCTCCCCTCACCGCGACTTCGGAAGCGCCCGCAGCCAGTTGATTAGCTTGGCGCGCATTATCCGCATTTTGCTTGACGGTCGAAGTCAGTTCTTCCATTGAAGATGCGGTTTCCTCAAGACTGGATGCTTGCTCTTCAGTTCGCTGGCTTAAGTCTGAATTGCCCGATGCAATCTCGCCGGCGGATGTTTGAATCAGATTGGCATCCACTCGCACTTTTCCTACCAAATCGATCAGATTATCATTCATGGCTTTCAGCGCGTTGATCAAGCGGCCAAATCCATTAACCGTCGAGCGGGGTTCAATTCTGGTAGATAAATCACCCGCAGCAACGGCATTGGCAATCGTGATCGCCTCGTTCAGCGGTTTGACAATACCGCGCAGCAGAATGTATCCCAGAGCACACGCCAGTAATACGCTCGAACTGATCGTAGCAATCATAATCATGAAAATGGAGTTGTAATCACTTACCGCGCTTTCATACTCTTCGGCCGCAACCTTGCCCTGCAAAGTAATCATGCTGTAAATGGTTTCGTGCAAGCGGTAAAACAGCGGTTCCGCTTCGTCTTTAAGGTTTTTTGCCGCACCATCGAAATCACCTGCAATGGTCATTGCGAATATTTTATTGACTGCCGCTACATAGGCTGCATGCAATCGCAATTTTTCTTGGGCGAGCTGCTCTTCCACTGTGGTCAATTCAGTCGCCATGAATCTTGCCCAGATTTCCTCGGCGCTTTTAATCGTTTTTGCTGTTTCTTCCGATTTTTCTTTCGCAAATTCCGTGCTTTTTGTGCTGGTCGCAATGGTAACGTTCTTACGCACAGCTTCCCAAATATCATTAATCGTCGCCAGATCAACAGCCGTCACCGTGCGATCCTGATAAACCGTTCTCAATCCTTCGTTCGATTGTTTTATCCCATGTAAGCCTAGCACACCGATACCAATCAGTATTACTGACAGAAGGCCGATCACAATGATCAGCTCCATTTTCACTGTCATATCTTTCAACATAAGAATCTCCTAAATTATTTCTACGTGAATGGCTTTATTTTGTAGGCACATTCCTCGTTTCAATCCAATGATCAAAATGACACCGGTTCGAATAAATGTTTTTTGCCAACAGGGTTTTATTATCGGCAGAAAAACTTGCAAATACATAGATATTCATTCAGGAGTTGAGCTACTTTTATGCCTCATTTCATTCTTTCGGTATGCATAATCAAGCGGACTTGCATAGTGCTTTTATCTTGAATTTTGATTAGCCGCTCGAATAAATTATTCCAAAACAGCACGCCCCACATGATAAAATCCAAGCGGATTCTTGATTGTTCATCCAGCTAATCTGAAATATCAATTCTAGTTTTTTCTTCCATGATACAACTCACTATTAATGGACAACCGCAGCAGTTTGAAGCGCCGATTAACGTTGCACAACTGATCGACCATCTGGCTTTGCATGGCAAGCGTATTGCCATCGAACGCAATGGCGAGATTGTGCCGCGCAGCCAGTTTCCGCAACAAATGCTGGTTCATGGGGATCAGCTGGAAGTTGTCGTCGCCGTCGGTGGCGGTTAAGTTCCGCTCTCAATCATTACACATCGATATAAAAAGAATCTCATGGATAATTTAGTTATTGCCGGCAAAACCTATTCATCCCGGTTACTGGTCGGCACAGGTAAATACAAGGATTTCAATGAAACACGCGCGGCGGTTGAAGCGAGCGGCGCTGAAATCATTACCGTGGCGATCCGGCGCACGAATATCGGGCAAAATGCCGGTGAGCCCAATCTGCTGGATGTGCTACCGCCTTCCCAATATACTCTGCTACCCAATACTGCAGGCTGTTACACCCTCGACGATGCGGTGCGCACGTTGCGGCTGGCCCGTGAATTACTCGACGGCCACAGCTTGGTCAAACTGGAAGTATTGGGTGATCCTAAAACGCTATACCCGAATATGGTGGAAACACTGAAAGCTGCGGAAATTCTCATCAAAGAGGATTTTCAAGTGATGGTGTATACCTCGGATGATCCGATTATCGCTAAACAATTGGAAGACATGGGCTGTGTTGCCGTGATGCCATTGGCTTCGTTGATCGGTTCCGGCATGGGCATTTTGAATCCGTGGAATCTGCAAATCATTATCGACAATGCCAAAATCCCGGTGCTGGTCGATGCCGGTGTTGGCACTGCATCCGATGCCACCATCGCGATGGAACTCGGTTGTGACGGTGTTCTGATGAATACCGCGATTGCCGCAGCGCAACATCCGGTATTAATGGCGTCGGCAATGCGTAAAGCGGTCGAAGCCGGACGCGAAGCCTATTTAGCCGGACGCATGGCGAAAAAGCTCTATAGCGCCAGCCCCAGTTCGCCGACAGAAGGCGTTATTGCCCGCACTGAAAAAACTCCCGGAAAACCGGCAGGCGGCAAATCCGAATAACCATTCCGCTTTATATTGCTACGTCATTAACCCATGCCGCAGACCATCCGCAGCTTCGTCCTTCGTCAAGGGCGTGTTTCCAATGCGCAACGCCGAGCCTGTGAAACCCTGTTGCCGCAATACGGTATTCCATTTAGCGGAAACCTGCTCGATCTCAATCAGATTTTTGGCCGTGATGCGCCTAAAATTCTGGAAATCGGATTCGGTATGGGCGAAAGCACCGCAACCATTGCGCAATCGCACCCGGAAAATGATTATCTGGGTATCGAAGTCCATACGCCCGGCGTAGGCAGTTTGCTGAATCAAATTGAGCAACTGGAATTGACGAATTTACGCATCATTCAGCATGATGCCGTAGCAGTCTTGCAGCACATGCTACCGGCCGCCTGCCTGGATGGTGTTCATATTTTCTTCCCCGACCCCTGGCCCAAAGTCAGGCATCATAAACGCAGATTAATCCAATCGGATTTAGTCGCTCGTTTATGCAACCATCTGAAACCGGGAGGATATATTCATGCAGCCACCGACTGGGAAGATTATGCTGAGCAAATATTGCATGTGCTGAGCCAGGAAACACAGCTCGGCAATACCGCAATAGACTACGCGCCACGGCCGGATTACCGGCCATTGACCAAGTTTGAGCAACGGGGAATCAAACTTGGGCATGGCGTATGGGATTTGATTTTTCAGAGAATTTGATTTTTCTATCTACTGTTTCTGCAATAAGTATTTTTTGGCTGATAGTTGGGCAATCTGTTTGCCCATTTCAGAGCCAACTTTACCGGAATTGCGATAATGCACGCCATCGTAAATACGTGCACTGGCGACTTCCTGCATAAAATCGTCTAACTTCGTCCAGCTACGCGCCACACCACCCGCTGCTTTGCTGGTGGTCGTTAATAGCGGAGTCTGGCTATCGCCGATTTCCGCTTGCAGTACCGTACCCACCGCGGCGGAAACAATACAATGCGCACACGGATATTCCGGATGCATCGGTGTATCGATAAACGGTATCCAAGACGGGTCTCGTTCAGTCGCATCATTGCCGTCAATATCCGCATTACGGATTGCAGTTACCGGCCGCCAAAAACCGTAGTGATATTTCGCATCGAATACGGCAATCAGCGCATCGTCTGAGGCCTGTGTCACTGCGGCAAACAAGCGCGCATTTTGTGTAATTTCTCTTCCGGGCATGTTGGCGACCGAGCGTACGATGCCGTGATAAATCGGTGGCATGACCTCCTCCCAAAACCGGGCAATTTCAGTTTGCTCAGCGCTTCGTTGCTGACTGTTTTTACTGCCCAGCGCTTTTACTTCGTTGAAATCGCGCGCCCATAATTCGCTCTCCAACCCCGGCGGCGGTCCTGGGCGAAATTGCGATGGCTGAGTCATTAACCAAGGTTTGCGGTACATCCATTGCGGCGCTTCGGGTAGCACGGTCGGTACATATACCCCCGCCTGTGTGTAGGGGCGGTAAGATTCACCGGCGGTTGCGCCATCGTCGATGCGTAGCGCCAAAACCGCTGCCGCCGCTTCCTCACCGACCGCAATACCGCGCATTTTTGCTGCTTCATCGGCGATGGTTGTCAGTGCCGCATGATAAACGCTATCAATCTCTGTTTGCCGGGATGGCACGAGCTTCGCCAATGCTGTGCGGTTAGCTGCTGCTACCGCCGCTTCTATGGATGCGCCTGGCGCAGCTTGAAGTTTTACATCGCTGATTGGATAACGTTGAGTAATTGCATTAACAGCTTCATATACGGATGTTTGTACAATCGCTAACGCTCGTTCGGCAGGAAGGGGTCCGATATTGGCATTGACAACGATATCGCCGGCGCGTTGATTCCAATCAGTCACCGCATCCGCGATGACATGGGGCGATGCCAGCATAATTAAAAACAATATCGCAGTACTTATACTCTGGCATTTATTCATTATTGACTTTATCTTTGTTTTTCAAACTATTGTTAATTATTAGGTATTATAAGAAATATTCGTCGCACTCACAAATTAAAGCACAGAAGCTGGTTTCAAATTCCCTGGAGCTTGTTAATATCGAAACCCCATTTCGTTGGCTCTTCGATACTTTCGATACCATCCGTGCCTTTCGATAGATCTAGAATTTCAACTGGAATATGCGCATTGGCACGTGTCGAAAAGAAGGTTTTGACGATCGGCGTGGTTAATTTTTTTGTGGATTGTTCCATCACTACACCTAAACGCCCGGATTTTAGTTTTAACAAGGTACCACTTGGGTAAATACCGATGGTTTTCACAAAAGCTTGAAAAATAGTTTCGTCAAAATGACCGTCTTTCCAAGAAGCCATTTTGCGGATCGACTCGGCCGGAGACCAAGCCGGCTTGTAACAACGATCCGACGAGATGGCGTCGTAAACGTCACAAACCGCCCCCATGCGTGCAAACAATGTCAGCGCATCACTGGATAATTTTTCCGGATAACCCTTGCCATCGACACGCTCGTGATGATGTAAGCACACATCCAAAGCCGTTTCATGGACTTGATAACAAGATTTTAAAATTTCCCAGCCGCGCTCCGGATGACTTTTCATGACGGCAAATTCTTCATCTGTCAATTTTCCCGGTTTGTTCAGCACTTCGTCCGGAATCAACATTTTCCCGATGTCGTGCAACAATCCGGCTGTGCCCGCTTGTTTGATTTGCGTTTCATCCAGCCCCATCTGCTTTCCCAGCGCTACCATCAACATACAAACTGCAACCGAATGCATATAGGTATATTCGTTGACATTCTTCAGCCGGATCAATGTGAGCAACGCGTTCGGATTGCGCTCCATCGATTGATTGATCTCCTCTACCAGGGATTCCGCACCTTCGATTTCAAGCGCTTTACCCATACGCACATCGCTGAACATTGAAGTGACTGCATCTTTGGTTTTTTTCTGAATTTTTTTAGCATTATCCAGTTCTTCTTCGACTGAAACGCGTGCAACCTGTTTCTTTACCGGTGGTGATGGTGGTGGGGGTGATCCATCCGTAGCGATTTTATTTACAGGAGTAACATTATTGGCAGACTTTAGGTTTTTCACCAGACCGGTTTCATCGGGAGCCACATCAAGCCCCTTAGCGGTATCGATCCATATTTCATCCAAATCGCAGTTGACAAGCTTATCCAAGTCTTTCTGCTGCGCCAGCTTAAACGATTTTCTCCAGAAAGGATGTTCCAGCCAATTACCGCGGAGTTCATGGATATACATTCCCAGCCGAACTTCACTTGCTTGCACTTTTTTTATCATAGGGCTCAATATAAAAAGTAGAAAAGAAACCTATCCCACTAATATTCATGATACAAATCAATCACCAATAATCATTTCGATTACTTCTGAATGCTCCGGTTCCACAGATTAAGAAATCAAGCTACAGAATGGATTTTGCATATTGTGCACTTTTTAGTGAGACGGTTAACGGTAGGATTGCAGGGCTTTTATAGAGGTATTCAATCCATCATAGCGCCAAAGTGAAGCGGCACACCAATAACATGCAATCTATTGCAAACAATCCGCGCCTTTTCTCAAAGTGCGCCGTGCGTAATAAGCAAAGGTGACCGCGCTGCGTTGGCCGCGCAGAATCCAGTCTCGCGCTTCCCTGCCTAAAGCGGGATCTATCGGTTGGATTTTTCCGGCGGGTGCCGCCAGCAACTGCATGCGTGCCGTCCGTTCAAAAGCAAGCGCCAAAATACAACCTTCTTCAATGCTGGAACTGGCGATCAACAAGCCGTGGTGTGCCAGCAGTAAAGCATGTTTATTGCCGATGGATTGAGCAATCAATTCACCCTCTTCGTTACCCACCGGTACGCCCGGCCACTTTGGCAGGAAAGCCACGTCGTCGTACAACACGCAATTATCCATGTGCGAAATTTCCAGCGGCGCTTCGAGCATGCTGAGCGCGGCGGTATGTACGGCATGCGTATGGATGATGCATTGCACATCGGGCCGGGCGCGATACAGCCAGGAATGAAAACGATTGGCCGGATTAGCCATGCCATCGCCTTGCAAAACTTCCAGATCTTCATTGACAAGTAACAAATTGCTCGCGCAAGTTTCGTCAAACCCGAAGCCCAGCCGTTGCGTCAAGTAAGTGCCCGGCTGCTCGCCGCGCGTAGTAATTTGCCCAGCCAAGCCCGAATCGTGGCCATTATCGAACAAAATCCGGCAAGTTAATGCCAGCTTTTGTGTCGGTGTGTAACTCGCGCCTTGCAAATGCTTGTCCATTTGCACAAAGGATTGTTGCATCAGTTGTTCTTTGCCTAAATTGAATGTGTCGTTACTCATGATTTTTCGCTGGATTCTTAAAATTCGTCGTGGTTGGAAATGAAGCGCTCAATGACGCGGCGGTCACGTTTGGTTGGCCGTCCTTTGATATGCAATGGCGGCGGTTGTGCTTTTAAGCGAGCTGCCAGTAATTCTCGCTGTTGCTTGCTTTCTTCGGTTTCCCGGTACAGCTGCTGCGCCACTGTGGCAGATCCTCTTTTATTCGATAATCCCAATACTTCAATATCATATTGATAATTATCAATGCGAATTGTCAGCATATCCCCTGCTACGAGTATTTTGGCAGGCTTTATCCGCTGGCCATTCACCGTAACCCGGCCGCGATCAATCGCTTCGGCCGCCAACGAGCGCGTCTTAAAAAACCGCGCCGCAAACAGCCATTTATCAACACGATATTTCTCTATAGTATCATCTGATTGCATAGTGAAGTTAATCTATCAGGTTAGTATCTATCCGAATCTTGTTTTGCAAAGTTTTATGTACCGGACATTGATTGGCAATTTCCAGCAATCGCGCTCGCTGTTGATCGCTCAGATTACCGTGTAATTGAATTGTGCGCGTAATGACATCAATTTGTGTTTTTTGCTTCTCACAACCGCTACAGTCTTCGGCGTGAACCCGGCTGTGATGCAGTTCCACAGTAATGTCTTGCAAGTCTATTTGTTTGTGGTTCGCATACATGCGCAGCGTCATCGAAGTGCAGCTACCCAGCGCAGCGAGTAATAACTCGTAGGGATTGAATCCAAGATCCGCTCCACCCAGTGCGATTGGCTCATCGCTGATCAGCCGGTGGTGCGGTGTCAAAATCTCACGCGTAAATTTTTTATCGCATTCCCGCACGATCACACTACCCGGCTCAACGGTTGGCTGTAGCGCACCATTTGTTTTAACCGGAACTGGATCCGTTTTCAGGTAACGGCTCGCCCAAGCCGACAAAACTTCCGCGACATAATGAGAATCTTCCGGATCTGACAGCAAATGATCGGCATGATCAAGGGAGACGAAACTTTTCGGATGTTTGGCCGCGGCAAAAATGCGCCCCGCTTCATCAATCGAAACGACTTTATCAACCGGCGAATGAAATATCAACAATGCCTTTTTTAGCGCGCCGATATGTGCAACTGAATTATATTTCTCCAAATCATCAATAAATTGACGCTGGATCTTAAAGCTTCTTCCAGCTAATTCGACCTGCACGGACGGTTGATTCTGCAATTCCCGATAAGAATCGGCAAACAAGTGTTTAACATGTGCTGCTGTTGCCGGTGCGCCGATGGTTATCACCGCATTGACTTGCGGCAAATCTTGCGCTACCGCAAGTACGGCAGCGCCGCCTAAGCTGTGTCCGATTAAAAGCGCGGGGGCGGGGTAATGTTGCTCCAGGTAGCGCGCAGCCGCTAACAAATCCTGTAGATTGGAAGAAAAATTGGTATTTGAGAAATCGCCTTGGCTATTACCAAGGCCGGTAAAATCGAAACGCAATACCGCAATGCCGCGATCCGCCAATGCGAGCGCAATCCGCGCAGCCGCGGGGTTATCTTTGGAGCAGGTAAAACAGTGAGCGAAGAGCGCGTACGATTTAATCGCGCCAGATGGCATTTCCAGCAAACCGGATAACGATTCGCCTTGCGCATTTTGAAATACTGCTTGGATACGCGGCATGGACTATTTACCTTATAGCAACCGATCAGACAGCACTCTTTCGAGTGGAATGCTGTGTGCAAATAGTACCAAAGTTTGAACCGGAAAATTCTTTTCTTCGCTGGAAAAGTAAGTTAATTCCGGATTAATTCGTGTTGGAAGTTTCCCGCAGTGAACTTGATTAAACCATCAGTTCGGTCCGTTTTGCTGTTCCCTGCGGCAGGGTCAATACTTTGTTCTTCTTAATCACCAGCATCTTATCGAATTGAAAATCATCAGCAGCATCATTAGAAAAACCGCTGTCATTGCGCAATAAGTGATCGATGGTCACTTTGGCAGCGGCAACCGTTTCGGTATCAACCGTCACTTTCGCCAAAATCTGCCGCAGAGCTACCCTGTCGATCGTAGTACCGGCTTTATCGACCGAATAATATTTTGAAACTTCGATGCGATTGTTGAAAAGCACTGCTGCTTTTCCCCATACGACATTGTCATGATCAACCCCAATCACGGTATCGATAGCCCACACGATCATTTCACCGAATGTTTTACCGGCCGCCATTTGCGCCAGCATATAATCGACCACTACCGCAATATTGGCTGGTGTAAAGGTGCTTCCGAGCAGATGCGTTACGATTTTGGTTGCATTCCGAGTATTGTGATGCGATGCGGCTTTACCCCAATTGAGATTCGAAGCCGGGATGGGCGATAAAGCACTCATGAGTTCTGCGATCAGCTCTCCTTGCGTAGCGCCGGCGATCATCCGGTGCGTCAAATAATCAATGACTAGGCTTTTATCGCCAATCGACACGCGGTCGCCGACCAAATCGTTAACAAACTTGACTGCAAACTCATTCGGCTTCAAGTACGCTGCATACTGCCGATCAAAGAATAAAGAGCTTTCCGTTAGTAATTGCGCCAGACTTGCCAAGGATTGGCCACTCTGCAACATCGAGCCGAGAAACATCAGATTCGACGCACCTGGCGCAGTCTTAAACATAGCCAGCATGAGTTGAAGAATGGAAGTTTGATGTTGATGGGTAAGCGCCATACGTTGATTTTCCAGGGTATGGGTTGCGTTAGTTTTTTGTGCGATCATAGGGGTAAGGCAGTTTGTGTTTTGCTTAAAAAAGATTCATCAGAAACGGACAGAAATATTAACCATTCACTTGGCTTACTCAATTTATTGTTCATTAAAATGTAATCGTTAGCAATGCGGTAAATTGCCGCACTCGAGCAATAGCAGCAAAAACTACCCAAAAGTATCAATTTAATCTATGGCATCATCATTAAATATTCTCATACTCGGTCACGGTGAAATGGGGCATACGATGGAATATCTGCTCAAGGACCGGCACACATTTGCGATTTGGGAGCAATTTCTGCAAAGCAACTACCCTTACACTACGCTGGAACAAAGCGCACCGCTCGCAGACATCGTATTGTTTTGCCTGCCCGTCAATCCGCACCGCGAAGTAACTCAACGCATCGCACCGTTACTGAAAAAAAACTGCTTGTGCGTCAGCATCGCCAAGGGACTCGATGAATCCGGCAAAACCGCAGCGCAAATTTTTGCGGAAAACCTGCCTACGCATCAACCGTACGCGCTTCTGTATGGCCCGATGATTTCCGAGGAAATCCGCGCAGGCCGGTACGCATTTGCGCAACTGGGTTGCCGCGATCTTGCCGCATTTCATGCCATGCAAGCGTGTTTTAATCACACCAGACTGTATATCGAGCACACGTTTGACATCGCCGGTATCAGCTGGCCGGTGATATTAAAAAATGTGTACGCGATGGCGTTCGGCATGGCCGATGAACTCCAGCTTGGTGATAACGTGCGCGGCTATCTGGCAACGGCAGCTCTACAAGAATTAAATCAAATCACGCAAGTCATGGGTGGTCAAGCTGGCAGCCCGTATCGCTTGGCGGGATTGGGGGATCTGATCACTACCGCCACCAGCGAAAGCTCTCATCATCATGGATTGGGCCGCAAACTGGCACGAGAAGAAATAGATGGTATTTCAGGCGAAGGTCCGCATACCCTCAAGATGATCAAACAGTACCGGCTGCTGGATACAGAAAATTACCGGCTTTTTCAACTGATCGGGGAAATCGCGCAAAATCCGCACAATGTCCGATCAAAATTTGATGATTATTTCAAACAAACTTTTCAACACCCACCGCAGAACTAAACTTCAATACTCAATATCCGGCGAATTTCGTCTGTTTTGAAACCTAACGCCATCGGACGCCGCACACCCGGCAGTACAACAACATCGTACAGTTCTTCAACTACGCCTTCCATGCGCAGCCAATGCACAACATCACCCGTGCGCAAATCCACGATCTGAACGCCGCAGCGCGCTTCGGCATTACGTGATTTAAGATTCGCATCCAGCGCTAAGCCGCTGAAAGTTTTATTGTGACGTGGTTTGGAGATTCCGATTAAGGCGAAATCACCGTGAAAGCTGAGTCCGCGCATATAGCCGGGACAAAAACAAACCGGCTCAAACTGTCCCGTTTGCGGATCGACATAGCCAAAATCCCCGGTACCGGAATTGAGCAGCCATAACTTGCCGTTATGCCAACGCGGAGAATGCGGCATCGACAACCCGAAACACACGATCTCGTTAGTATCCACACTGATGACCACACCGCCGTCGGCACGATGCTCACGCCAGCCATCGGCGACATCGGAGCGGCCAACCGCAGTGACATACGCCGGCTCACCATCCCGCATCGCCAAACCATTCAGGTGGCAGCGATCTTCCGCCGCCAGCTTGCTGATGAAGGCGGGTTGCCACAGCGGTTTAAAGCTATGCGCTTCGCTCAATGCCGCCAAGCAACCAAACAACGTGTTGACGAACACCAACCGGCCATGACTATCCACGGCCATGTCGTGAATGTCCAGATCGCCGGTGGTGTAACCCACTTGCGGTACATACAGCCGGTCGTAACCCTCCTGCTGCTGTCCGGGTTCGAAGATATTTTCAAAGCGCCAGATCTGATACAGGCTGCTCATATACAAACCATTCGCTGTCGTGCACAGTCCCATGCAGCGGTTAAAACTGCGTTCAAACACCGAAAGCGCATTGTCGGGTTTCAAGCCGATAAAATACAGTTTGCCAATCTGGTATGTCGTCAGCGCGATAGAAATCTTTTGCTCCGCCAGCCACGACAATAGTTGACGTGAGGTTGTGATTTCCAGCGTTGCCCTAAGGAAGCACCGAACAATTAGTGATTTTCAGATTTTCCGGTAATCCTGCCAGTTTTTTGAACACGAATTCCCGGCAATTCATTTTTCAGTGGTGTTTTGTAGCCGGATTTCCCCTGTTTGTGCGTCATCATCGGCCACCGGGGTGTGATAGACGGACTTTTCCCTCAAGTCGTCATCAACTGCCTGCGCAGCAGGTACAGGTTGGCCAGGCCCATCAACATGTTCACCTGAACGGCATTCTTCATCAGCCCGCGGTAGCGGGTCTTGGAGAATCCAAACTGCCGCTTGATCACCCGGAATACGTGTTCTACACGCGCCCGGATCGAGGAATGCTTCCGGTTACGCTTCTTCTGACTCTCCGAGAGATTCTGTCCGGGCTTGCGTTTGTCTTGCACGCACCAGCGTATTCCCAATTGCCGTGATCCCCGTTTGTATTCATCGCTGGCGTAGCCCGCATCGCCAAATATAACCTCGTCTTCCGCCCGCAGCAGTTTAGGGAAAACGTTGATGTCAGCTTCATTGGCTGCGGTAATTTCAACCGTGTGCACTGCCCCGCAATCCACATCGGCCCCAACATGCACCTTCATGCCAAAGTACCATTGTTTTCCCTTCTTCGTCTGATGCATCTCCGGATCGCGCGCCTGTTCACGATTCTTGGTCGAACTTGGCGCATGAATGAGTGTGGCATCTACCATCGTGCCTTTGGAAACCAGCAAGCCCTGAGCCTTGAGGTGAGCATTAATCGCTTCAAGCAATACCGCCGTCAATTCGTGTCGCTCCAAAAGATGACGGAAATTCAGTATCGTGGTCTCGTCCGGCAGCGCATCGGTAACACCACTGAACCCCGCAAACCGGCGCATGCTTTCGATCTCATACAGCGCATCTTCCATTTGCCGGTCTGACAGGTTGAACCAGTTTTGCAGGCAGTAGATACGAAACATGTTCTCCAGCGCCATCGGCTGACGCCCCCGCCTTCCAGTCTTGGGATAATGCGGTTCAATCTGCGACAGCAACACTTGCCAGGGTATTACCCCTTCCATCTCGTTTAAGAAAACCTCCCGCCGTGTCCGGCGTTTCTTGTGATTGTAATCAAGATCGGCAAAACTCGTTTGGTGTAGCATGGCGTATTTAGAAGGTCGTTAATAAATCTATTATCTCAACAAACCTCGGGATTTGTTCAGCGGTTCCCTAAATAATGAACGATCCTGCACAAATATGATTCCTCCCCAATTTTGCAGGAAATCGCTGAGCGGTCCGGCATGAGGATTGCCATTGGCTATGATGGAAGAATCGATCCCGTCCGGTATGACAACACTCTGACCGATGACAGCGGCATCACCGCAACCATGTGTAATCACCATGTGATTATTCGATTGTTTACCTTCCGTTACTTGCGGCGGATCAATCACGGTATGCGCGAACGCATCGGGTTGAATAACCCCTAACAGCATAATTACGGGTAATACATTATGTGTAAGAATTCCTAGCGTTGTTTACAGTATTCAGGAGAATACTGTAGATGAACATACACAAACGCACTCGCTTAACATTATTGGATCGTCAGGAAATCTGGCGGCTTTATCAAACCCGGTTGTGGAAGGTAACGCATTTGGCAGA
>NZ_QPHG01000055.1:0-13654 GCF_040240425.1 Nitrosomonas sp.
TCATTAACTTCTACAATACCGTTAAGCCTCATAAGAGTTTGAATAATGCCACCCCTTATGAAATACTCGACGCTTATTTCAATCAACCTCTCTGTAAACAACCCTGAGGTTTCTTACAAGTAAGGTAAATGATTCTATTCAAAGAGGCATATTTCTGTCTGTGACTTTTCTCACAGAGGAGTTCTCAGAACACAATGCTTTTATTTCTTTGAACAGCTTTATGAATTACTTGCTGTCTAATTTTAGGATAGTCAAAGAGGTTACGGGTTACGAGGAGGATTCATCTGATATTTGGAACACAACGACAGAAAGTGATGCGTTGGGCCGTCGGAAGGAAATTCTCTCAGAATATCGTAAAAATACTGACTGGCTTCGGCCCATTGTTTTAGTTGATAAGCATTTAAAGCTTTTGCAAAGATTTCGCATAGCCATAGCTGTTGCTTGCTGGCGGATTGTCGGTAGGCAATCAGTTCAAAAAGTGCAACGGATTGAATTCTCCCCGGTAATTGAAAGCTTCCCAGAGGGCGGACAAGAAAATCGTCCAATTCTTCGATTACGTCGCTTGATAGCAGAATTCGCGTTTTTAAAATTTTATTAGCGTTTTGAATCCTGTTGGCTGTGTTGACCACATCTCCAGTGACGCGGTAAGTGCCATCGCTTTTGTTCAGTGACATATCACCAAAATGCAAGCCGATTCGGGTTGGCAGCGGCGGGGTATGTAATTTGTTGAAACGCTCGATTGCGGTGCTGAGATCAAGGGCTGCTTTGCATACATTTAGCTTTTCTGCGGAATTTGAAGGCTTTTTGATCCAATTGAAAAATTTTTGTGTGATTGGATTTTCCGGTTTTTTAATCCATATCGAGAGGGATGAGTCGCCTGTGGTATCCATAACTCTGCCATGATGCTGATCAATTGGATCCCTCAATACAGTCCGGTAATTGGTCATCAATTTCTCAAGATCAGAGGGATTCATTGTTTCGGACAGTGTCGTGTAACCCGCGATATCGGTCGTTAGGCATGCACCCGAGAATTTTCCCGCCCGCCCTTCAATGATTTGATCAAGCTCTCGAGCCGGGCCGGATTTGCCAATAAAGCCCTCGAGCTTAAGAATTTTTAGCACCCAGGCCAGCATAAGCGCAACTAACACTAACAGGGCCGGAATAATGACCGGGAGCCATATCAGGGTATTTTTAAAGAAAGAGTATGCAATGAAAGTATAGATAAGGACGACGGAAAGACTAAGAACGATGGTTTTGCGCGTCGACAGGATTTGGGTTGCCATGCCGATGGCAAACCCCAGCAGGAATAAAATACTTAAGTTACCGGCTAAAGACAAAGGTCTGACCGGTTTGTTTTCGAGCAAATTAGCGAAAGCCGTGGCGGCAATCTCGACGCCGCTGATATAAAGCCCATCCGGATTGGAAAATACCGTGGGATAATCGTCCCGGACGATTTCTTGCTCGAACTGAGTAGCGCCGGAAAATCCAACGAAAACGACTTTATTTTTTAACGCGCCCTTTTCTAGTTGCAGTGCTTGATCATACGAAATGGTCTTTATGCTGCGCGGTGGGCCGTAGAAATTCAAGTAACGGGTTTGATCGCCAGCATACAGATCGAGCAACGATCTCAGCAGTTTCTTTTCTTCCGGTTTTAAATGGCGATCGCGATCCAAACCTTCTTTCATTTGAATAGCTAGCCGCGGATTGCCTGCGAATAGATTGCGGAGTGTCAGGATCAGATCCTCAATATCCGTTTCTTCGTTGATGCGAGCGGGTAATTGCGTGGCAAGCTCCGGTTCCGCTGAGCTGAGTAGCCGGGCAAAGTCTTCGTACAACGC
Source organism: Nitrosomonas sp. (assembly GCF_040240425.1). Classification (GTDB taxonomy): domain Bacteria; phylum Pseudomonadota; class Gammaproteobacteria; order Burkholderiales; family Nitrosomonadaceae; genus Nitrosomonas. The sequence goes on from NZ_QPHG01000055.1 coordinate 1,839, forward strand.
CGCTGCATAGAGTTGTAATACCACAACCGGCACCGTAGCAATATCGCCGGCATGCGATTTGAAAGTCCAGTAATGATGAACTCGTTCCGCCTTCGGTAATGTGAAAGGCGCCCGGGCTTTTGCAGCTTCCCCGATGATTGGCAAGAGCTGAGTAGCGCCTTCTTGAATAAATTCTTGATAGGTAACGCCATCGAGCTGATTCAGCAATGCCGAATCCTGATAATCCAGCCGCTCCACTAATAGGACATTGCCTGCTCTTTTAATGGCATTGGCCAGCTCCTCATCCTGTTCCGGTATGTCGCTGGGCGTATCAAAAATAAGATCGAAGATGATAGTGTTGGCACCGGCTGCCGCCAGCCGGTCAATTAATCGCGCGTGTATACTTCTCGGCCACAATCGTGGCTTAACGTGCAGTTTGAGCTGTGCGGCGGATTGCTGATCAAGCGCAACGACGACCACTTCATCGGGGGCCTGGATTGGGCCGCGTAATAGAAACAATGCGTTCAAACCGAATCGTTCCTCCAACCATAAGCCAACAGGTGACAAATAGAGGGTTACACCGAGCAAACCGGTAAAAATGCCCAAAAAAAAGTATTTAAGCCATCTGCCCATAGTTGCTTTAACTGATTGAGGAAAGTATCAGAAATGATTGCTCATGCAGATTAGCATTTAGCGGTTATTTTGCAAGCATCCTAGCTTCGCTAGGATACGACGGGAATTTAAAAAGCGCCTCTAATACCTGCAACAATAGCCCGTCCTGGCAGCGGAGCGACATCCTTTAAGAAGGAAGTATGAACGCGCATATCGCTATCGAGCAAATTCCGGCCCTGCAGAAAAAGCGTATAGTTGACCGACTTGGTTAGCTTCATGTGATATCCCATTTCGGCATTCATCAGGGTATAACCTGGGGTTTCGCTTTCCAGTACCGCGACGCGATCCTGTTGAGTGACACGGGTGAGGTTAAAATTGGCTTGCCAGGCGTTTTTCTTGAAATCCAGATCGAAACCAAAGCGTTGCGGCGTTATGCGCGGGATGTTACCGTTATTTTTCAATCTGCCATAAACGATATCGGTGAATAACCGCAAATTCAACGTATCCGGTACTAATGCAACGATGGCTTCCGCTTCCAGACCATAGAATTTTGCCCGGGTTTGCGTGTAATCCTGCACCAGATAAGCGCCGTGAGGATTCAGCATGCCTTCGTCATCGATTCTATCCGCCAATCTGTCACCATTACTATCGCGGCTTTGCTGGAAAATATAATCATTGACATGGTTATAGAACAAATTCACTTTGCCTGTAATCAGGCCGCTGGTTTTTTGCAGCGCGATATCGAAGTTATTGGAGGTTTCTTTGCGCAGGTTTTGCGCGCCTTGCTCAAAAGTGTTGGTGGCTACATGGATACCGTTGGCATACAGTGCTACGGTATTCGGTGCGCGCTGTCCGCGTGTGGCGGTTAGGTTGAGTTGATAGCCATCCCTGAATTGCCATGTGCCTCCCGCAGAAACGCTGTACAAATTAAAGTCGCGCGTTTGCAACGATGCGGCTTGCGGGTTATGCAGGGTATGTTCAAAGCGTCCGCCAGCTTCAAACTGCCAGCGTTGCCAATGCCGTTTTTCCAGCATAAACGCGCTGGCCGATTGCGACAGGCTGGACGGCACGAAAGCTTCCTCGCCTTTTGCGGAAAAATTGCGGTTTTGTAGTTGAATACCCACGACGCCTTGCCATTGGGCGATCGGTTTGTGCGCTAATTCGGCGCGTCCTTCCAGCTCATTATTACTGAAGCGGCTGCCAACCGCGCCGCTTTGTTCGAGTTCTTTGTGCTGATAATCGTTGTAATTGAAGCGCATCTTGAGCTGTTGAAATCCTTTCAACGGATTATCCAGATCACCCGCCAGACCGTAGCGGGTCTGACCCATATCGATTTTCGCGCCTTCCGGGCCGGGAATACCGTAAAAATTTTCCAATCGTGAAACCGACATCCCCACAAAGCCACGTTCGCCGACGTACGAGCTGCCTACCGATAAATTGCTGGAATCGATCGCGCTGTTTCTGATTAAGCCGGTGCCGCTGTCCGGATCATTGGGATTTGCAAGCCCGGGGATATGCACATCGCTGGTTTTTCTTTTCACGCCTTCAAGATTCCAGGACATCCTGCCCAAACTGCCGGATGCCATGAGAGCGCCGTTGCGTTCTTCCAGTGCGGAATTGAAGCGCCCTTCAAAATTCGCTTGCGGTGTTTTGAATAAGCGGTCGGGTATGCGGTCGTTGATCACGTTTACCACCCCACCGGAAATACCGCTGCCATACATCAAGGTCGACGGTCCACGCAATATCTCGATGCGCGATGCATTTAAGGTTTCGGTCGCGACGGCGTGATCCGGGCTGATGGTTGAGATATCGCCGGTGCCGATGCCATTTTCCAGCACTTGCACCCGCGGCCCATCCTGGCCGCGAATAATCGGGCGGCCAGCGCCAGGACCGAAACTACTGGAGCTGACGCCCAGTTCATGCGATAACGTATCGCCCAGATTGGTTTCCCTTTTCCGGCGCAGGCGATCTCCTGACACAACCGTGTCCGGTTTGAATCCGGCCGATTCGGCCGAGCTTGAAATAGGCGCAGTAATCATCACACCGGGCAACTCGACGTTTTTACCGGCGGTTTGCCCGTGACTATGCAGCGGGTGCAGCAAAAATGTAAACAGTGCGATGGTTGCCGGTTTTAATAGCAATCTTCTGCGCAACCACCGAGTGTAATTGGATTCATGATCAGAATAATCCATACAACTTTCCTAGCCCGGACGGGCATTTGTCATGCAACTGGGTTGCAACAATGGAACTGATCAATCGCAGGCAAACAATGCAAATCAAAGCAATCAACCGATTGCTGATGATTAAGTCAAACCTGGATTAACAACCTGAAGAATCAGAGCAGCTGGAATGGTGGTGCGCGCGAGCAATAAGGCAGTGTGGTGCGATTGGAATGATGCCTCATGGCCCATAATGGCAACCGGCGGTGATTTGCCGGGTTGCGCAGAAGCAAACCCGAGGCGATCAGAATGAAATTTAGCGCAGTGAGCGCGACGCAATCGAAGCAGATTTCGTCAAGATCAACACTGGCATCAGCTTCGCTTCCGGCGGTATCAAGCACATCGGTTTGTGCATAATGCGTGAAAGCGTGCGCTAGCAAGAAGACCGGCACAGCCAGTAAAGCCAGTGTCAAAAACAGAAATAAGCTTTTGCGTAGCATTGTCAGCAACAGTTGGCGCAAAGGCCTTTGACTGTCAATTCAATTTCCTGGAACCGGTAACCGGCCGGTAACGGCCAGTTTGCTTCTACCGGTAATTTATCCAGGCAAATCACTTGCGCGCAGCCTGTGCATTTGAAGTGCGCATGTTGATGTGAATGCAACTCACGGTTGGCGTGATAACGCCACGCCCGATCGTCGCTGGTTACTTTGTGAATCAGATTTTTTTCGACCAGCCACTCCAACGCGCGGTATAAAGTCACCCGGTCCAATTGCTGCGCTTGCGGCAGACGTTGTTCAATTTCCCGGTGCGTAATGGCTTGCTGCTCCGCCAGCAAGATGGCCAGAATCCCGATTCTGCCCGCAGTTGCCCGTCCGCCGTTGTGCCGGATCATGTCTTCTGCGGTATGATGAAACTGATTAAGCATACTCAAATAAATGCAACAATGTTGCGATTATTGTAACGAAATGATTTTCATGGCGCAACAAGTTGTTCTGTTAATCCTTGGCTACTTGGCGTTATCGGGAAGAATGTAGATCGTTCATTCCGGTGAAGTCTTACCAATAACTGGATGGAGAGTTGATATGAAAAAATGGGGATGGACACTGCTGATCGCTACCATGATGATGTCCGCCGGTATGTTGCGAGCAGATGGGGATCATCACGCCGGTGCATTCGATGAGAAAAATCTGGGAAAAGTGACCTTCCCGGTTTCCTGCACGCCTGCCGCGCAAGCACAGTTCAATCAAGCCGTCGCGATGTTGCATTCCTTTTGGTATGACGAAGCCGGAAAGACGTTTCGCCAAGTGACCGTTACCGATCCGGGTTGCGCGATGGGTTATTGGGGCGTAGCGATGAGTCTGTATTACCAGTTATGGGCTACAGCGCCGACCGCGGCAGAACTGCAAACGGGGCGCGAAGCATTGCGGCAGGCAAAAAAGCTGGCAATCAAGACAGCGCGTGAGAAGGCCTACCTTGAGGCTGTCAGTTCCTTGTATCCCGACGATGAAAAAGTGGACCTTGCTACCAGAAAGCTGATGTACCAGAAAGCGATGGAACAAGTCCTGAAACACAATCCTGATGACCGGGAGGCTGCGGTGTTTTATGCCTTGGCGCTGATTTCCACGGCATCACCCAAGGACAAGACCTTCGCCAATCAGAAGAAAGCATTGCATCTATTGCAGCAGGTGCTGGAACATGAGCCGGAACACCCCGGCGTGGCGCATTACATCATTCACAGCAGCGATTACCCCGAATTGGCCAGGCTAGGATTGAATGCAGCGCGGGCTTATACGCACATTGCACCGGCGGTTCCGCACGCATTGCACATGCCTTCGCACATTTTTATCCGGCTCGGGTTATGGCATGACGCGGCGCAATCGAATCTGGCCGCCTATCATGCGGCAAAAGACCACGCGCGGAAAAATGCATTGTCCGGAACGTGGGATCAGCAGTTCCACTTCATGGATTACATGATGTACGCTTATCTGCAAAGCGGCGAGATGGAAAAAGCCAGGGAAATCCTACGCGAACTGCAAGGCATCAAAAAAGCGCAACCGGAGAATACCACCGTTGCCTATGCCTTTGCCGCGATTCCGGCGCGTTATGCGATAGAACGCGGCGAGTGGAGTGAAGCCGCAAAACTCGAGGTATTACCAGCGGATTTTCCTTGGCAGCAATTTGGCTGGTGCGAAGCCATCACGCACTTTGCTCGTGGTTTAGGTGCCGCGCGCAGCGGAAAAATGGACATTGCCCACCACAGCCTGCGGCAGCTGAAGGTTTTACGCAATGCCGATCAAGCGGACAATAAAGATTACACCGCCGGTCAAATCGACATCCAACGCCTGGCGGTAGCGGCCTGGATTGCTTATGCGGAAGGCGAAGCGGAGGAAGCGGTGAAACTCATGCGTGCTTCGGCGGAACTAGAAGATTCGACCGAAAAAGACAATGTCACCCCCGGCGCAATCATTCCGGCCAGGGAATTGCTCGGTGAATTACTACTGGAATTGAAGCAGCCCGCCGATGCATTGAAGGAATTGGAAGCATCCTTACAACGTACCCCGAACCGCCGCAATGCGCTGCATCGCGCAGCACAAGCAGCGAGAGAAGCTGGGGATCAAGCCAAAGCCCAACGCTATGAGCAGCAATGGCATACGCCGACAGCATCCAGCCATTCGCATTGACCGACAGACGGTTTTTACAGATTTGATTTACCAAATTCTGGCATCGCCGATAATCAACATCGAATTTACGGCGGGGTGGCGATGGTGAAGGCGATTCCGCTGCTGTGATAAAAATCCAAAATGGATTCCTTCCTTAAGGTGTAAAAAACCGCCTGTTCTGTTATCTGGCGAGGCAAAACTTTTACCTGTGCTCACTCAGCACCGAGTGGTGCCGGACTGCGGATGTAAAGTCCGCAAACCATCAGCAGGCATGCCAGTCATGCCCCCAGCTTGCGTAACGACACCTAATTGTCAGGCTTAATTGCATCGCACTGGTGTTCCTGCTGGTGTATCTAAACTTTGGCTGCTTGACCGAAACGCTGATCGTGATGTGGTCGATACGGCGGGCGGGTGCGTAAAGAATGGCGGACGACGCTATGTTTGCTCGATTCACTTACCAATCCAATCATTCATAATAGTGTACATTCACATCGTGCACACAATATTTGAGAGGATGAAGCCATGAAGAATATTACCTTGAGCGCGGATGACAAATTGATTGAAGCCGCCCGCGCCCGCGCTGAACAAACCACGCTGAACGAGCAGTTTCGCCGTTGGCTGGCCGATTATGTTCGGCAGGAGCAGAAAACTGGATCGGCGATGGCATTGATCGAGGAATTACGCGGACAAGTGCGAACGGGCGGCCGCAAGTTCACGCGCGAGGAAATGAATGAGCGGTGATTTTATCGATACCAACATTTTCATCTACCTGTTTGATGAAATCGATGACCGCAAACGCGCAATCTCGGAGCAGTTGATTCAGCAGGCATTGGAGACACGCAATGCTTGTATCAGTTACCAAGTTATCCAGGAAACACTCAATGTTGTGACCCGCAAACTGCCATCCCCGATGAGTACGGAAAATGCCCGGCGCTTTCTCGAGCAAATTTTAATTCCTCTATGGCAAACCATGCCAAGTCTGGCCTTATATCGACAGGGTTTCGAACTTTAGTTGCGTCACGGTTTTAGTTTTTACGATGCCTTGATTGTTGCCGCAGCGTTTGAATCCGGTTGCACTCGCTTGTACGCAGAAGACTTGCAGCACGGGCAGCAAGTTGGTGAGCTGTTGATTGAAAATCCGTTTCGTGAGTGAAGGGCAAAAGAGTTTGCTTCGACAATACTCGCGATTTACTGCATTGACCCAATCACGATAATTAACATCGCTGTTCCAATGGCTGGAGGTATGCTGTCGGCAGCGATCTTGACACTGATCATTTTCCCGGCGGTGTATGCGGTGGTGAAGGGGATCCCGTTGTGGTGGGATGCGCGGAAATGACTGTAAGTAGTAGGGTGGATAAGCTTGGTGTCATCCACCAAAGATTATGCATAAACTTGGATGGATGGGGATGTTAGTTGTAAGGTCTGCACCGTCACTGCTAATACTGCTAGAACTATCATGTCATTATTAGGGCCATAACGTTCTCTTGTATGCTAAGTACTCTGCAGCATGATTAAGAGATGGCATAAGTGTAAGTCTTGATATATCTAATCTATATAGCAATCGTAATAGCTGATCAGCTTCGGTTGCCGGTAGAGAGAAACGAATTAGAGGAGGCTTAATGTAATGTGTTCCATCACGCTCGGCGCGCACTGTGTCCTCTATACTTGGCCACCTGCCATTCTCCAAAAAGAACTGGTTGGCATTTTTTATAGCGGTAAATACTCCTCGTTGTGCGCGTAGAAAAGAATTGTTTGCACGCGGTGGGGAAACAAGTGTGATACTTTCTACTTTTCCGAGCAGCTGAGTTCCAAAACCAAAAATGGCGAACTCAGTATCCTTTCGATCATTTCCAGCTAGAACGGATGCTTTCTCAGCAGCGAAATATGCAGCAACTAACGGTGATTCGGTCCAGTCTAGAAGTCGTGTTGGGACACCATGGTGCTGAGCTAGCGCCATGCTCGGAAGAAACCGTTGAGCAGGGAATTCTGAGTGCGATTCGATTTCTTGGTCTGAAAATAGTGCCTCAAGTAAAGATCGGTGGAGAGCTAAGTCGCTATAGTCGAGAGGAGTTGTTATTCCGACTCGATCAGCCGCTTCTAAAAAAAGCTGTACAGCTCTCAATTCGGCATGCACATGAGAAGCTAAATATTCCCTAGTATCACCACTGTCGAGTGTTCCTTTATATGGTGGCTGAGGAGTGTATTTCTCTAGAGCGTCATAAGTCCGATGTGCAGCCGGAAGAAGGGGCCAATCTTTTCTCGCTTGACCGCGAAAAATGTATCCATTGATAAATTTCTCGCTAACATCAAAGAGATTTTTTGGCTCAAAGATATTATTGTCGAGGAAGCAATCGATCAGTTCACGAGCACTGCTAAAGGAGTGATCTATATCAAAATCTGGTTTCATGCCATTGCTTAATTTCCAAGATTCTTCACCAAATGCGCCGGACACCGTAATGATCGAATAAATTTTCGTTGCTGATAAGCGGTATGTTTAGAGCTTGCGCTTGCGCGATCAACATGCGGTCGAACGGATCGCGGTGAGGGCCAGGCAAGCTGCCGGCGCGGAGGGCGTGATCGGCGGTTATATCGAGCGGTGCAAATCCTTGGCTAATCAGACATTCATGAAAATTCGCGGCTACAGCCTGCGCGCCCGGCAATTTGCCGATCCGCACTTTGGTGGCAATTTCCCAAGCGGATGCGGCGCTGACGAGAATGCGGTGCTCGGGTATTTCGATCCAACTGCGTGCTGTGAACGACAGTTGCTCGTCTCCGTCCAGCCACCACAGTAAAGTATGTGTATCCAGCAAAGCCTTCAATCACTGCTCCCAAACTGCCAGTTCCTCGTCCGGCAGCGGTTCGAAAAAAGCTTCAGTAACCGTAGCCTTGCCTCGCATTGCTCCAAACTGCCGCTGATGCGGCGTTGCGGCGACTGGCACCAGTTTAACGACGGGATTTTTTCCCTTGGCAATGATTACTTCTTCGCCCGCGCACGCTTGTTCGATGAGTTGAGATAGATGGGTTTTAGCAGTGTAGACGGTGTAGGTTTTCATCGGATTAACCTTAAGTTGACTAATATTGGTTAGTCAAGAATTATACGGTTGACTGTTAGCCTGCGCAATGCCGATTCAGAAACCGCATCTGGTAACCAGCAAAGAAAGCGGGTGGCGCGGAAAACAGATACACAAAAGAATCAATTAGCAATCATCAATACCTCTTTAAAATCTTTCCAAATGACCGAGCAAGCTTTCATTGACGATGAGTTGAATGAACCGCGTAACATCGATCATGAGTTTTGATCCCGGAAACTTAATGTACTTTAAGTACAGAAAATAATGCATATGCAACATATCGCACTCGCCGTTTTCGTGGCGGTGATTGGGAATTCAATTTCGATCGATTATCCCAGTGTTTGACAACCTAGGCGGCTTTCAGTACATTCAACGCGCATGGATACGGTGATTTTCTTTCCTAAGCTATCTCTTCCAAACTAAGCATCATTCATTGGTTCTTCAATATGTCTGCACCGGATTACAAACAATACACCTGCAATCTTTGTGGCAAAGAGTCTGTGGTAGTGCCGGATTTCCACCGCGAGGGAGGGGCGTGCCAGCATTGTGGATCGATTGTCCGTTTTCGTGCATTGATGTTTGCACTGTCACACAATTTTTATGGCAAACCAGTTCCGCTTGCTAGTTTTTCTCCTGACCGGAACCAAAAAGCGCTGGGGTTGAGTGATGCGCCGCATTATGCGAATAAGCTTAATAATCTATTTGACTACACAAATTATTTTTACCACGCGGAACCATTCTTAGACATTTGCAATATAGAAAATATGGCAGTAGGTAGTTACGACTTACTGATTAGCTCGGATGTTTATGAACATGTTTCGCCACCCCGTCATGTCGCGTTTGTGAACAGTTGGCATTTACTGAAACCGGACGGATTGATGTTGTTGACAGTCCCTTATACGATGTTGCCAAAAACCGTTGAACATTTCCCGCATTTGAATCAGTTTGGAATTGTCCGGGATCAGCAAGGTATGCTGTTGGTTAATCAACGCAAAGATCAGAGTATAGAGGTGTATGACCGGTTAACCTGGCATGGGGGAGAAGGTTCAACACTCGAAATGCGAGTCTATGCAGAGGCGGATTTATTGCAAATTATTGCAGATGCTGGTTTCAAGAATATTAAAGTTTGGTGTGATGATTATCCGGAATTTGGGATTTTGCAGGCACAGCAAGGCGGGAGTTTCGTAATCAGTGCGATTAAGGATGGAAACCGTATGCCGATTGCGGTTACACAACATGATCCTTATATCGGTAATATTTATCCTGAAGATGCTGAAGTTGGTCATTTTCTGGTTAATCGGCCGATTCGTATCACAGGTGAACGGGCCAAGAAAGCCATTTCGCAATGGAAAGATGAGAAAGCCGTCAATACGGCTTCACTATTTTCCAGAATAAAGCGATATTTACATAGAAAGTTTAGGAAGTAAGCTAGGTTGGAGTGACGTAAGGAACTCCAGCATTCCCGTCATGCCGCTTGCAATTATGGATTCCCGCTTGTGCGGGAATGACGATGCGCAATATCTGAGAATCAAACCTTACCATTGATATAGCGCCCCCAGAAAATCTCGAACCGCAGCACTCAAGATACGACCAACTTGCACTCCAGCGCTTTAACAAATCTCAGGTATTCTTCCAGATACGCCGGATACCATGATGACCTATGATTCCGGGAATTTAACTTACATTTAGCACAAAAAAATAATGCACCCGCAGCATATTGCACTGGCCATCGCGATAGCGGTGATCTGGGGATTCAATTTCGTCATGATCAAGGCGGGGCTTGAGGAGTTGCCGCCGATCCTGCTGTGCGCGTTGCGATTCTTCTTTGCTGCCCTTCCTGCGGTCTTTTTCATCCGGCGGCCTAACATCGCTTTCCGGCAGGTGGCGGTTTTCGGACTGGTCATGTTCGCCTTGCAGTTCACTTTACTATTTCTCGGCATGACCGCCGGAACAACAGCGGGCCTCGCTTCGTTGCTGCTGCAAGTTCAGGTGTTTTTTACCATCTTGCTGGCAGTTATGTTTCTGCATGAAAAACCGTCTGTTTGGGAGATTTTCGGAGCGATTATTTCATTTTCCGGTATTGGGCTTGTCGCGGCCAATCTGGGCGGCGATATTTCGGCGCTGGGCATGGGGCTGATCATTGCAGCAGCAGCCTCGTGGGGTGCGGGCAATCTGATTTCCAAACGGCTTGGCAAGATTGATATGCTGGCGTTGGTCGTTTGGGGAAGTTTCGTTGCTTGGCCGCCGCTTTTGCTGGTGTCATTCATCTTTGAACAAAACTTCTGGGCTTTCGAAAGCTTGTCCGGGCTCACGTGGCGCTCCGCCGTCGCTATAGGCTACAATGCATACCCGGTTACCCTATTGGGCTTTGCGGCGTGGAACTGGTTAATGAGTCATTACCCGGCGGCGACAGTGGCGCCATTTTCGCTGCTTGTGCCGGTGTTCGGGTTTGCGAGTTCCGCCTGGGTGGTGGATGAATCCATCTATCCGTGGAAAATCGGCGCTGCGGCTTTAATTATTGCAGGTCTTGGTATAAATTTGCTGGCAACCCGCCTCACTGCAGGCAACTACCGGAGCTAATCTGATTTCATGAATAAGCGGCCCGATTTCATCCCGGCGTTTCATTTCCACTGGCTGACGCGCTACTACGATCCCATGATACGGTGGCTGTTTCCCGAATCGGGAATCAAGGCGGCATTGATTGCGCAAGCCCATGTTCAGTCCGGGCAGGCAATTTTGGACATGGGTTGCGGTACCGGAACGTTGACGTTGCTGATCAAACAAACCGAACCGGGTGCGACAGTTTATGGGCTGGATATGGATTTGCAGGCTTTGAACATCGCGCGCGAGAAGATCGATAAAGCGGGGCAAAACGCTACCCTGCAACAAGGTTCGGCAACTTGCCTGCCGTATCCGGACGAGAGTTTTGATCGTGTTTTTGCCAGTTTGATGTTGCATCATCTGACGAGAGAAGATAAGCAGCAAGCGCTCCGGGAGGCGTTTCGCGTTCTGAAACCCGGTGGCGAGCTGCATGTGGCGGACTTTGGCGCGCCGCATGATGCCGGTATGCGGATAATCTCTTGGCTCGTACGCTGGTTTGAAGAGATTTGCGATCATATGCTGGGTCTGGTACCGGTTTTTATGGCGGATGCGGGATTTGATCCAGTGCGGGAGGTTGCGTTTTATCGAACCTTGGCAGGTTCCATCTCTTTATATGTAAGAAACCTCAGGGTTGTTTACAGATAGGTTGATTGAAATAAGCGTTGAGTATTTCATAAGGGGTGGCATTATTCAAACTCTTATGAGGCTTAACGGTATTGTAGAAGTTAATGAAA
>NZ_QPHG01000056.1:0-13063 GCF_040240425.1 Nitrosomonas sp.
GATGTATCCGTTGACCAAAGCCGTGGGTGGACAGCATTTCACGGTAGCGGGCGATGATGAGTCGCTGTCTTTTTGTCCATTGCAGTTCTTGCAGTCCAAGGGTGATCGTGCCTGGGCTCTGGAATGGATTTGTTTGATGGTAGAACTCAACGGCATCACCGTAACACCTTTACAGCGTAACGAAATCAGTCAGGCCATTACTAACATGTATCAAAGCGGCTCGCACACCTTATCGGATTTGTCAGTGACGATACAGGATGAAACTATTCGCGAGTGTCTTCGGCAATACACGATTGACGGCATGATGGGACATTTACTCGATGCTGAAGCCGATGGATTGAATCTTTCAACCTTCACCACATTCGAGATCGAAGAATTGATGAATCTCGGTGATAAATACGCATTGCCCACGTTACTGTATCTGTTTCGCCGCATCGAGCGCAGCCTGCACGGGCAACCTTCCGCCATTATTCTCGATGAAGCTTGGCTGATGCTGGGGCATCCGGTATTTCGCGCCAAAATCCGCGAATGGCTCAAGGTCATGCGTAAGAATAACTGCTTAGTATTGATGGCAACCCAAAGCTTGTCGGATGCGGCCAACAGCGGGATTCTCGATGTGATTGTTGAATCCACCGCCACCAAGATATTTCTACCCAATGTATTTGCCCGTGATGAGGAAGCATCCGCATTGTATCGGCGCATGGGATTGAATACACGCCAGATTGAGATCTTAGCTTCCGCCATTCCCAAACAGCAATATTACACCGTATCCGAAAACGGCAGGCGGCTCTACGATCTGGCACTTGGGCCATTGGCGTTAGCTTTTGTGGGATCTACGGATAAGGAATCGATTGCCACGATTAAAAACCTGTATGACAAGTATGGGGACGGTTGGGTTAGTGAGTGGCTGGCAATCAAAGGGTTAACGTTATCTGATTATGGAGTGGCCGCATGAATATGATCAACGAACTATTCAAGTTAAAGCCGGGTGTGGATGAGACTATGCGTATTAATGACGACAAGATGGAAGGTGGTCGCCGCTCGGGTGAAAATGAGAACCCCTATCTATCCGCCCGGCGCACGTGGAATGACCACATGCGCGGGGTGCAGGCTTCGCGCACTATGTGGCAAATGTTGGCACTTCTTTGTTTATTGATTGCGCTCGCCGGTATAGGAGGGGTGATTGCCATCGGCAGCCAGTCCAAATTCATTCCCTATGTCGTTCAAGTCAATAAACTGGGAGAAGCCATCGCGGTTTCCCGTGCGGATATTGCAGCTGTGGCCGATCAGCGCGTAGTGCATGCATCGGTGGCATCGTTTATTAATGATTTGCGCATGGTCACACCGGATATCGCCTTGCAGCGGCGCGCTATCTTTCGTGCGTATGCCATGTTATCCAATAACGATCCCGCAACAGTAAAAGCCAACGAATGGTTCAATAGTACTGAAGCCAGCAGTCCTTTCAAACGTGCTGAAACACAAACGGTTAATGTTGAAATCATATCGGTGATCCCCCAATCGCCTGAGACCTGGCAGGTCGATTGGCTGGAAAAAGTCTATGACCGGCAAGGGCACTTAACCGAGCCACCTTTCAAGATGCGTGCTTTATTGAGAATCTATAACAAGCCGACCACGCAGAGCACCACGGAGGAACAGATCCGCAATAACCCGCTAGGTATTTATATCCAGGATTTCTCCTGGTCGAAACAAACATAAAGGGGTCACTCATCATGAAACCGTTATTCGCTTTAAGTATCCTGAGCATATTGATTTTGTCCATCGGATTCGTTGCCCCAAGCTATGCCAACGGCTTGTCTGAAGCGTATTTTACCGATAAGAATCCTCAACTAACCCCGCAGGAACGCGCGGCTATTGATCTGGCCAAGAAATGGCAGGCAGTCAATCCCACCGGCACAAAGCCGGTTGCAGGGCCGGATGGCTCCATTCGTTTTCTGTTTGGCTCGCAGCAACCCAGCATCGTCTGTGCAGTATTGCAAGTATGCGATATCGAATTGCAGCCGGGTGAGCAGGTTAATTCGATTCATCTGGGCGATCAGGCTCGCTGGCTGATTGAACCGGCAGTGACCGGTCAAGGATCTGCTGAAGTGCAACATTTGATTGTAAAACCATTGGATGTGGGTCTGGAAACATCCCTGGTGGTGACGACCAACCGGCGCACGTATCACATGCGTCTGCGATCTCATCGACGCGATTTTATGCCGAGAGTGAGTTTTACCTATCCGGAAGATGCGCTGATTAAATGGGATGCGATCAGAGATAAAGAAAGCCATACGATGGGAATCAGGAAATCGCGCACCATTTCTGAAACCGGAGAATATCTGGGCAATCTGGATTTTGCGTATGCAGTGTCTGGCGATGCTGCCTGGAAGCCACTGCGGGTCTATAACGACGGTCAGAAAACCATCATACAAATGCCTGCCATCATGGCGCAGACTGAAGCACCGACTTTGTTACTGCTGAACAAAGAAGGCGGTATTTTTAGTGATGATGAGACGGTCATGGTGAATTACCGCTTGCAGGGTGATCGCTATATTGTCGACACCGTATTTGACAAGGCGATTCTGATTGCGGGTGTGGGCGGCAGTCAAAGCCGGGTGACGATTACGCGGGGGAATTGATGATGAATAAAATGATCGCCGCATCCCACTCTATTTTTATCCTCATATTGGTTTTATTGTTATTGAGTGGTTGTGCTACGCAACCCTATGGCAGTTTTATTCAAAATCCTTCATCCATATACAGTCAATACAGCAAAGTCATGGCCGATAATGTGACAGCCCAAATAGTGCGGCTGTATCCGGCTGCCAATACGCAGTTTAATTTGCGCCATGAGGTTAATGATCCATTTGGTAAAGCTTTGATTGAAAACCTGCGTCTTGAAGGGTTTGCGGTTCAGGAAACGATTCAACAATCAATTCAGCAGCAAATCTTTGCTGCGCCGAATCAGCCTGATACTGAGTCGCAAAAAGGCCTGGCCTTGAGTTACATCATTGACCAATCGGGTGATTTGTATCATGTCAAACTCATGATTGACGATATGCGATTGTCGCGTGCATTCGCGGCACAGGCCGACAGTATCCATCCTGCCGGTCTTTGGGTCAGAAAAGAATAAGGGTGAAGGTGATGTCAACCAATGCAAAACTCCTATCGCCTGATTCATCTCCGGATGCGGTTACCAAAAATGTGGGTGTGCGGCGTGTCAATAACCTCCCGATTGTTATCTTTGGCGCGATCATGCTGATATTCATGCTACTTATGATGATTGTCGCCATGAATCGCGCAGCTGAGCGAAGTCAATACGATTTTGATGGTAATCATGACACGCAGTCGAGCAATTCCTTTGCCTCACTGATTGCCAAAGACTATATCGGCGGCATTATCGAACCCAAAAATCAGACTAAAACTCCTGATTTAACCGAAAAAGCACCCCTACCGGGGATCATCATTGAGCGACCATCAGATCTGGATCGACCGCCTCTGCCGCCCTCTATGGATACTGCCGATCCATCGCTGCACGCGGATATTGCCCATATTCGGATGCTGAAACGCCAGCAACTGGAAGAAGCGATCAAAGCCAAAACCAATGTGAATGTGATTGCGCCCAGAAGTGCCGGATCATCGCCGGATTTAGCCAACACTGGTGTACCCAACATCGGCGCGCCCAGAACACGCGAGGAAATGTTGGCTAAATTGGCATCGGTGCGTCAACAGATTGATACAAACCTGCGTGAAGATCCAACGGCTGCCTATCATGCGCGTCTGGCGCAGTTGCGGCAGGATGGGGGATCAAGTGTAGCCGGAGGAATGGGAGCGCGTAGAAGTGATGAGTTCATGGATGATGGCGCCCCTCGATTGCTGGATGACGTGACTGGTACACGGGATAAGGATTATTCGCGTTTTGATTCAGCAGAAGGAGAAGCGCGCTGGAAATTAGATAGCGAAGTGCAAAAGCCTGCATCGCCTTATGTCTTGCAAACCGGGTTTGTCATACCGGCAACCTTGATATCCGGTATTAATTCTAGCCTGCCGGGCCAGATCATGGCGCAGGTAAGCCAGCATATTTATGATTCCCCTGTTGGTAAATGGCGTTTGATTCCACAAGGATCCAGATTGGTGGGTACCTATTCCAGCGAAGTGGAATTTGGTCAGGCGCGTGTGCTGGTTGCCTGGCAACGCATCATCTTTCCAGATGGTAAAACGATGGACATTGGCGCTATGCCGGGTGCTGACGGGGTGGGTTATGCAGGTTTTAAAGATCGGGTCAATAACCATTATCTGCGCATCTTCGGATCTGCTCTGATCATGTCAGCGATTGTTGCCGGTGCCACGTACAGTCAACGTGATGCAGGCGGTGCGTTCGGGCGGCAAAATGCGGGCAGCATTATGAGTCAATCGCTCGGGCAGCAATTGGGGTTGGTGACAGCCAATCTCATCCGCAAGAACCTGAATATTTCCCCCACCCTTGAAATCAGGCCGGGGTATCGCTTTAACATCATCGTGACCAAAGACATGAAGTTCTCTAAACCGTATCAATCATTTGATTATTAATGCACAAGGAGTGTTTGAACATGACAAACAGTAAAAATATAGTCTCCCAGTTGATAGTAATCCTGATCATTCTCGGTAATTTTGGTTATTCATCGGTTATCAAAGCTGGCGGCCTTGCTGTCATTGATATAGCGAACATCAAACAAACCACAACGACCGCCATTGAGAATGTGGCGCAGACACTGAAGCAGATCGAGCAGTATCAGACGCAATTGCAGCAATACGAAAACATGATTCGCAATACGCTGGCTCCACCGGCCTATGTCTGGGCGCAAGCGCAATATACGATGAACCGGTTGCTCTATCTGACCAATACCATACGCTATTATGAGCAACAGTATGGCGGGCTGGATGGTTATATGCAGCGGTTTCGTAATGTTGAATATTATCGAGGTTCGCCTTGCTTTAATTTACAGGAAAAATGCAACGATTCCGCTTGGAAATTGTTGCAGGATGGACAAAATACCAGCACCGACGCACAAAAGAATGCCAATGATTCACTCCTGCGGGGTTTAAGCGAACATCAGAATCAGATCCCACTGGATGCCGCTCACCTGCAAGTCTTACAACAAAGAACCGAGTCAGCACAAGGACAAATGGAAGCGCTGCAATATGCGAATCAATTGGCCGCATATCAGGCAAACCAATTGCTGCAAATGCGTCAAATGCTCATCGCGCAGCATAATGCCGCCAATACGCAAAGTCAGGCCGAGGTAGATCAAAAGGCTATGCAACAGGCTGCGCGTGAGGCGGCAACCAAGCGACTGAGTCCGGAAATATTGCCAGTTGGTAGAAACTGGTCTGTCAGGGATGCCTTTTGAAACACTAACTCAAGGAGATATCGATGAAAAAAGGGTATTTGAGTATTGCAATTATCTGTTCATTGTCTTTGTTACTGTTGTCAGGGTGTTATAAGGATGGAGATGGCAAGCTTGAATTGAAGGAGCCTAAGAAGGAATTAAGTGAAATGCCGCCTGGGATAGTTTGGGATGCATCTGATCCCGATAATGCCAGAAAGGCAACTAAATAATTGAATGTGGGTTTAAGCGATTCTCATGCGAAAGACAATCAACGGAATAAATAAGATGTATAAAATACAATTTATTTTCATAACCTTGTTTCTTCTATTATTTCTTTTCGGTGAGGCATCTGCTGAACTGGCCTATATTGATCCAGCGACTAATCTGAGTGTGCTGGACCAGGTGACCAGCATGTTTGCTGGAAAAGTAAAGTCCTGGCAAAACATCATACAGTCTGCTGCTGAGCGTTTGTTCTGGACGTTGGTGCTGATTTCCATGGTGTGGACATTCGGCATGATGCTGTTGCGAAAAGCTGATATTGGTGATTTCTTTGCAGAATTCACACGTTTTATTATCTTTACAGGGTTTTACTTTTGGCTACTGACCAACGCAGTATCAGGCCACAATATTGCGGGTACCATTATAGCTTCGATGCAACAACTAGGTAATAGCGCGACAGGCTTACCTGGCAACACAAGTTATTCCAGTATTATGCATACAGGTGTTTTAATCTGGAATCAGGCGACGAGTAATCTTACATTACTGCAACCGGTCGATAGCCTGATTGCTGTCATCATATCGTTGATAGTTCTCATTGTTTTAGCGGTAATTGCAGTGAACATGCTGCTTTTATT
The DNA here is from genome assembly GCF_040240425.1 of Nitrosomonas sp. Lineage (GTDB taxonomy): Bacteria > Pseudomonadota > Gammaproteobacteria > Burkholderiales > Nitrosomonadaceae > Nitrosomonas. The sequence goes on from NZ_QPHG01000056.1 coordinate 6,224, forward strand.
AATTTCATCTTGGGTACTCATGTATGCAGGAATCTTCTTTTTAGGCTTTGGCGGCGCACGTTGGACATCCGATATTGCCATAAACTACTTTAAAACGGTTCTGGGTGTCGGTATTCAGCTATTTGTAATGCTCCTGATTGTCGGTATCGGTAGTGATCTGTTATCCAGTTTTTACGCCAAAATGGGTAAAAATGTTCTGAATTATGAAGAACTGGCAGTCATGCTGATTTTTACGATTGCATTTTTTGTATTGATTTCCAGATTGCCGCTGTTGCTCGCTGGCATTGTAACAGGCAGTAGTATAGGTTCGGCTGTCGGAATTGGCAGTTATAGCGCCGGTGGTTTTATGGCAGCAGCCGGTACAGTGGCGGCTGTTGCATCTTATGGCGGAACACTGGCAGCCGGTCGGCTGACAGCGGCAAGAAGCGTGGGGACGGATGCTTTGCGTAGCGCTATTGAAAAAGGGCAAGCCCAGGAATCAGCGAGTATGAACAATATTTCGCAAGGAAGGGGTAAATAATGAATAAGGCATTTAAGCGATTCGCTCGATGATGGATTTGCCTCTGGATCTGCAAGAAAGAGTGGTGTGCTCAATTACAGCAGCCATCAAGTATGAAATACCAGCCAATATCTTGCTGGCGATAGCCGAAAAAGAGGGCGGTAAACCGGGTCAATGGGTGCGTAACAGTAACGGTACTCATGATGTCGGCTCAATGCAATTTAATACCGCATATCTTCAAGATTTATCCAAATATGGCATCACTCCTGATCATGTAGCAAATACGGGTTGTTATGCCTATGATCTGGCCGCATGGCGTGTGCGGTTACATATCAATAATGATAAAGGCGACATCTGGACAAAAGCAGCCAATTATCATTCGCGTACGCCAAAATATAATGCAAAGTATCGCGCTGATTTGATTGTCAGGGCGGTGAAGTGGGCGGACTGGTTGGAAGATCGATCCCTTTCGTCAAATACCCATAATCAGTAAGAATTCTTTTCCACAAAATCTTTGGATAAAGCTGTAGATGAATGCGCTAATGAGTCGGTCCTGCAAAACACTTGGAAACCGAATAAATGTTCGAATTCATGCGAATTAGCAAACGCCGAAATCCCTGAGAATTTATACTATTCTTATCAAAACCTGAGGGAATGAGGGGAAGCTTAAATGTCGGCTGATGACTTTTTTCATGCTCGTCTAGACCAAATGATTGATCTGCACCACCCCTTGGTGGTATTGACAAATCGACTGCTGTAGCCTCAGATCAAAGAAGCGCTTGCACCAGCTTTTGAACGTAAGAACCGTCAATGCATGCATCAAAAGCTGAATACGTGAAGAATGAATTTCAATTCATTCGTCCCGATGCTTCAAAATAACTGTCCGCTGTCAATGTAAGATCGCGCGTTATGCACTGCTTATAAGTAAAAAAACAGGAGCGATAGCTCCTGATTATTCGGTTGTACAATAAGCCCCAAGCGATTATACGATTATATTTTTAATAATTAACATCTTATTGCTACTTAAAATATTATTTTTTCTATTCTAGAATGAGCGGTTATCACCTTGATAATTAGTGAAAAATCCTACAGCAATAATAATAACTCCCATTGCAATAAAAAAGTTGCTAGCTAAAATCTCGTCGGAGAAACTAAGGGCAAAAGGTGCAATAATTAGTGCTGGCCCAACAACGCGCTCAATCCAACCTTGTACAATAAATGGTATAAGCTTAAAAGCGGCAGTGGGAAACCCGGAAATTAGCGTCACAACAAGATGAGCTGCTGCTAATCCGTAAGACAATATAGCAGGCACCTTGCTCAAATCCAGTAATGTTGGAGCTAGCGCGAATATAACAACTGTAAGAAAATCTAAGTACCCATGACTACGAGGTGAAATTATCTTCATTAGAGCATTCCTTTTATTAAAGATGATGATATGTGGTACTTTAATAGAATGCTTCACTTAAGTCTGTTATTTAGAAAACACCTTCCATGAAAAAAGTCACGACTCAGATGAAAGCTCAATTGATATTAAAGCTGTATCATTAATACAAATTTGTTCTCTCGTATAATTCAATACCCCCTGATCTCTAAAATTATTCATAATAGTACTTACAACAGAGCGACTTGCACCTACTAGATCTGCCAGCTCTTGTTGGGTAAGAAAAATTTCCAGCGCATATCCATGCAGACATCGTGTTCCAAATAATTGAGCAAGTTCAAAAAGCATTTTGATAACCCTTTGCTTGACTGGCTGAGTATGAGTAGCAATCAATTTGCGTTCGATCTGTTGCTTGCGAGCATAGATTGATGTTAAAACTGACCAGGATAAATCGCTTCGCAAAGTTATTAATTGCTTGAAGTCATTACATTCAATGCGATAAAAATCAACCTTCCCGAGTGCCTGAGCATTTTCTTCCATAACATGATCAGCATTCACTATATCCAGACATCCGACTATATCTCCTTTACTTAGGAGCGCAAAAGTAAGCTCATTTCCTTGTGCAGTTAGATGAGAAAGTTTAACGATACCACCTTTTATCAAGAAAAGACTTGAGCATTTATCTCCTTGGTGATAAAGAAAAGATCTGTCATTAAGGTTGGTTAACCGAATAGAAGGAAACTCTTTCTCAAGTTGCTCAAAATTCCATTCAAACCCTAAATTCAGCGATGCATCATTTGTGTGTTTCTCAATAAACATCGATTGCTCTGCTCCTCAATGGTATGTAGAAATGCAATCATTATAATAATCGGTAGGTTATTTTTGCGTTTTATCAGTAGCAGATTGGAAAACTTCGCATAAGACGGAAGTCACATTAATTGATATATGTCGGTATATGTAAAGTGTAAAGTGAAATATAAACTATTGTAGGTGCCCGCTTGCGGGCGAAATTTTTTCTCGTTTTTATACGTTCATATGAGTTATTGTTGCGTCAGTTTCTGCAATTCGTAATACTGCGCCACTACGTTGGCTTTATATGTTCACTGTTTGGTGAACGAACTGGGTTTGCATCTGTTAACGGGGTAAATAATACGATGGCTCAAGGTCCCAAATTATTGCGATGCCTGTTGCGCGCCAAGGATTGTATGGACGCAACGTCGCAAGAAGAATGGCCGGTTGAGCGGCTGGTGCGCATCAGTAATGTTTCCGAGGCACATTTTGCACGGTCGTTCAAAGAGGCCTTTGGCGTACCGCCCCGATCTGACGATCGCAGTTTTGGAGAAGCGAAGGCTGGAAGCTGGTGTTAGTATCGCCTCGTCAAATGAATCGGAGATGCCATGAGTCAGGGAATTGGAGTGGTGGGGCTGTATGTTCGCGATCAGGACGAAGCCATTGAGTTTTATGTCGATAAGCTGGGGTTTCCGTGTTCATACCGATGCTCGCAACGGCGATTATCGCTGGTTACATGCCATTGACAATGAATCGCATAACATGTAACCAATTACTAAAATGAATTATTTTAAGTATCGAAACAATCTAAGATCCCGTTACTTCGGCTTCACAAATTTCCTCAGCATTATTTGTGCCGCCACATTCACCAAATTTATTATCTTCAGTTAAACTGAACGCGCCTAGATTGCCACCATTGATACTATACTGATAATCCCCGATACCAAGGCGGTACACATCCAACGGAATAACTCTAACAAATTTCGTAACATTTGCAGTACAAATCTGTCCTGGTGGCGTCGGAATTACGGTGATTTGTATTTCAAACAGGTTTTCTTTCCGACCTGTATTAATTTGTCCAAGTTTACCGCATGTAAAATCACCTACAACTTGAAGAAAGACCTGCGTTGGAAACGAATCATCTATGATAAAAACCTTGACCGAATTAATTATTGGGTTAGAAGAATCGAATTTCGCCGGATTAACTTGTTGTAGAACCCAGGCATTTAACTGTGAATCAAAGCTAAGCGTCGCATCCTGATAATTTCCAATCTGATCTGGCGTATCGACACGGGGAATCACCAAGACACCATTTTCATATCTTGGCAGATTGTTATTCGAGAACCCCGTGCTTTCTGCGAGCACGTTACCAACCATTGTTATGGCAACACACCCGTAAAAAAGAAATGTTGTGGCTAAATATCTTATCTTGATCATTACAGTAACTCCTGAAATAAAGTAGACTGGGCGTTATAACATTCAAAACCTAGTATTCTATCTTGTAGATAAACTTACCACTGCTGCACGATAAAACGAGATGTTGCGCCGGTTAACGGCGTGCCGTCAGTATTAGTGACCGTACCAATTACACCTGTATTTCTGAGTGCATCATAAAGCGTTGTTGCATTTGTTGCAGTGTCACATAAAGTACCAGCAGCTTGACACGCCACTGCAAAAATACCGGCAATGTAAGGAGCAGAAAATGATGTTCCACTATTTAAAACAGATGTCCCATTAAAATTTAGCAGTGCCACAGACTCTCCTGGAGCAAAAACGGAAATATTTGATCCAGTACGAGAGAAAGAAGCTTTTGCATCTTTACCTTGAGAAATACGTTGATTATTTGTAGCACCAACTACAAATGCTTGTGATATGCGTGTCGGTGAATAATTAGCGGTATTACAACTATCATTTCCTGCTGCCACTACAACCACTACTCCTTTATTATGAGCAGCAATGATGGAATTTTCTAATGAGGTGCTTATGATTGAAGATGTACACCCTGGATCGCCGAATTCATTGCTCCAGTTAGCAATAGTTCCTGCTGTTTCGTTTGCTGCCAGCCAATTAAAAGCGGTTACTGAAGTAGAGACAGTTGAACTATTAGTGCAACCTGTTGTTATTTTTGCCATTATCACTGTAGCACCTTTCGCAATGCCTTTAGTACTCCCAGCAGCGGCACTAGAAACTTGTGTGCCATGACCAAAACAATCTGCGCCACTTCCCCCATTTATATCCCAGATTACAGATGCCCGCCCTCCAAATTGAGCTGCAACTGTTGGATTCGATAAATCCAAGCCGCTGTCGAGAATATAAATTTTTCGACCAGCTCCTGTACTCGTATAAACATAGGTATTGTCAAGTGTAACAGATGTTTCATCTAATCTATCCAAACCCCACCCCGGGTTACTCTGGGTGGTACCGCTCGTTAAAATCATATCTTGTTCAACGTATTCGACTCTATTATCTCGACGCCATCTTTCAGCCTCTTCTTCATCCATCATGACGTGGGTGGCATTCATTGTTTCGAAAATTGCAAGCACCTCTCCACGCAAACCCATTGCATTAGCCAAACTTTCTTTACTTTGCCCGGTACTATTTTCACCAAAAGGTACTTTTTCAATATTGAGCGCTGATTCAGCAGGTGGGTCTATCAGAGGTTGTTCGGGGTCTTTCTGGTCAAAAATTGAAGGTTTTTTAAATCCAATAATGTATGAGTTCTTAATAAGTATATTGCCACTTTGAATAGCTTCATTTACATTTAGATTAAATTCATCACGAGATGCAAAAATGGGAAAACTACTTAATAGAATTAGCAAAATTAAAAACGACATTAAACTAGCTCTAACAATGTTTTTATCAATCATTTGATAAACTCTCCTTGAATAATTAGATTCATGCAGCCGTACATTTTGTTCATGTATGCCTACACCAGATTTATATATGTTATGACAATTTAAATCAACGTTACTAATCATGTGGTTAATGGGGGGCGCTGATTTTCTTGGAATTTAAATCCTCGACAGGAAATGGTTTAGCTGTAAGAAACCTCAGGGTTGTTTACAGAGAGGTTGATTGAAATAAGCGATGAATATTTCATAAAGGGGGCATTGTTCAATACTCTTATGTCGCTTAAAAGTATTGTAGAAATAATGAAACGGAGAAGCTGAATGTGCCGATCGGCACAGTCTTTAAAGCAAGCTTGGCTGTATCACATGTCCATCAGGGGCGGATAACCCGTTCAGCTTTACCGCTGGTTTGCGGACTGTGAATAGCGGAGTAAAAATGTACCACTGGAGCGCACGAATATTTGGCGTAATCACGGAATAGAAGAGTAGCAATCTGAAGCGCGATGGGCGTCACATGAAAAACGGTAGGGATGTATTCAGTGTGGAGCTAGTTTTGAGGATTCGATGAGCGTTGATGGTGGAAGGCAGGAAGAGAGTGCGAAGTCGCGCTGCATATATGATTTCAAATGTGGTGATTTCGAGTTGGTTGGGTATGATCCGTACCCGGCCATTAAGGCACTGGTTGCGGTGTAGTGATTAAATAAGTGCCCGTTGCGGGAATCCCCGTAACGGAAGAAAGTTCAGCGCCACTCAATTACTCAATCCCCCAGTAACAATATGCGCAATTCCCCGGTCACGAACATCCTGACCGACATCAGCGGGTGGCGCAGAGGCATCGACCGTATTTCTTCCGCTGCTGCCAACGCTTCCCATTAGATTTTCGATCTCCGGTGCTTCAGATATCTTTATTGGCTGCGGCATCTGAGGTGAGCTTGGTGTGGGTAATGAGGTGGTTTGGACATTGCCAATCGTGGCGGCGTATTTTTTGTCTGGCGCCACTCTGTTTGTGTTGATGTACTCTGATGCTGTTCCACTTTTTGCGCCGTAATTATGATTTACTGAGTTTTGAGCGCTTGATGACAAATCGGCCTTTGCTTTACCGGATGCAGCGCCACGTATTATTTCCTGAGCGTCTTTCGGGCCTAGTTGGTGAATCATGTAGATATTTTCTGCCGTTGCCGGTAAGCCTGATTTCTTTAGATGTAAGAATTCCTAGCGTTGTTTACAGTATTCAGGAGAATACTGCAGATGAACATACACAAACGCACTCGCTTAACATTATTGGATCGTCAGGAAATCTGGCAGCTTTATCAAACCCGGCT
>NZ_QPHG01000057.1:0-12551 GCF_040240425.1 Nitrosomonas sp.
ATACATCCAGCACCCAGAGCTTTTACTTCCTCAATCCATCCGGTTCCCTCTGCCCGCACAGCTTCCCAAAACACAGGCAGGTAGCCTCCCCTAGACTACTTAGTCACCTCATCACTGTCAAGGGGACTGTAGATGATCGAGTATTAAATTTCTATTTTCTAGACTGTGCTATCGATTGAAATGCTTGATTCCAAACCTAACTCGGATATTCTCCCTTGATTTTTGCGTTTGCTGTGAAAAGATAATCCCGTCCCTGCTGGAACTAGTCTTCCTACGATCACATTTTCCTTCAAACCACGCAAATCATCTTTTTTACCCATGATGGCAGCTTCGGTCAACACGCGCGTTGTTTCTTGGAAAGATGCCGCTGAAATGAATGAGTCGGTAGACAATGATGCTTTTGTAATACCAAGCAGTTGGAATTCATACGTAGCAGGCATTTTTTTCTCAGCGATCAACCGTTCATTCTCTATCAATAGATCGGCGCGTTCGACTTGCTCACCGGTAATAAACGTGGAATCACCGGCATTAGTAATTTGCACTCGTCTTAACATCTGACGCACAATGACTTCAATATGCTTGTCATTAATCCTAACGCCTTGCAACCGGTATACATCCTGAACTTCATCGGTAATATAACGCGCCAGTGCTTCAACACCCTGTAAACGTAATATGTCACGAGGATCAGCTGGACCATCAACGATAATTTCGCCTTTATTAACAACTTGACCGTCATGCGCCATCACATGCTTATCTTTTGGAATTAGATATTCATGAACGGTGCCTTCTAGATCGGTAATGACAAGCCGCTGTTTACCTTTGGTATCTTTCCCGAACGACACGATGCCTGTTACTTCAGCTAACATGCCGGCATCTTTTGGCGATCGTGCTTCAAATAGCTCAGCCACACGTGGCAAACCACCGGTAATATCACGCGTTTTCGATGTTTCCTGAGGAATTCTTGCCAGTACTTCGCCAACACTCACCTGCTGTCCGTCACGCACTGTAATAATACAACCGATCTGGAAGGTAATGCTCACAGACTGATTGCTGCCAACCATCTTGATTTCATTACCATCATCATCGAGGAATTTAACTAATGGACGCAAACCTTTTGATTGCGAAACCCCGCGGCGTTTCGGATCAATGACCACTAATGTCGACAATCCGGTCACTTCATCGATCTGTTTGGCAACCGTTACACCCTCTTCGACATTCTCAAATCGTACTTTACCGGTATATTCAGTGATAATTGGCCGTGTATGCGGATCCCATGTGGTCAATATTTGACCGGCTTTTACCGCTTCACCATTCCGTACCATCAATGTCGCACCATACGATGCTTTATGCCTTTCACGCTCGCGACCATTTTCATCTTGAATGATGATTTCACCACTGCGCGAGATGGCGATTAATTCATTTTGTGCATTCGTTACGTAACGCATTGTAGAAGAGTAATGCACTACACCGCTTGATTTACTCTCAACCTGACTGACAACGGCTGTTCTGGATGCTGCGCCGCCGATATGGAACGTACGCATTGTCAATTGCGTGCCCGGTTCGCCAATCGATTGCGCGGCGATGACACCCACAGCTTCGCCTACGTTGACCGGCGTGCCACGCCCCAAATCCCGGCCATAACATTTAGCGCATAGTCCGTACCGAGTCTCACAAGTCAATGGCGTGCGTACTTTAACTTCATCAATACCCAAGGATTCGATTAAATCAACAGCGTCTTCATCCAATAATGCGCCGGAGGCAAATACGACTTCCTGATTTTCGGAATTAATTAAATCAATTGCTACAACTCTTCCAAGAATCCGTTCGCGGAGCGCCTCAATAATTTCGCCACCTTCCACCAGAGCCTTCACCACTACACCGTTACCGGTACCGCAATCTTCTTCTGTAACTACAAGATCTTGCGTCACATCGACCAAACGCCGCGTCAAATAACCCGAGTTTGCAGTTTTTAACGCAGTATCCGCCAGACCTTTACGAGCACCATGCGTCGAAATGAAGTACTGCAAAACATTCAGCCCTTCACGGAAATTGGCGGTAATCGGAGTTTCAATAATCGATCCATCCGGTTTCGCCATCAATCCACGCATACCCGAGAGCTGCCGTATTTGTGCTGCCGAGCCGCGCGCGCCGGAATCCGCCATCATATAGATCGAATTGAACGATTCTTGCACCAATGGCTTACCATCTTCACCCAATTTGTCATTACCCGTAGCCGGATCTTGCACTGCTTCCACGCCGAGTTGATTCATCATCGCCTTGGCGACCTGATCACCCGCACGTCCCCAGATATCGACCACTTTGTTATAGCGTTCGCCTTGCGTCACAAGACCTGAAGTATATTGGCCTTCAATTTCTTTCACTTCTTTTTCCGCTGCAGCAATGATATCGCCCTTCTGCGTTGGGATCAGCATATCATCCGCGCAAATTGATATCCCTGCGCGTGTCGCATACGTGAAGCCCGAATACATCAGTTTATCTGCAAAGATAACCGTTTCGCGTAACCCGCAACGTCTGAAGCTCGCATTAATAAGCTTCGAGATCTCTTTCTTTTTAAGAGTTTTGTTCAGTAGTGAGAAAGGTAAGCTCGGCGGAAAAATCTCAAATAATAAGGTTCTTCCCACAGTTGTTTCATACCGAGTAATCTTTTCACAGCGCTCTCCATCGGCGTTTGTCTCATACTCCTTGATTCTCACTGTAATTTTGGCATTCAACTCGACATTACGGGTTTCATAAGCGCGCGAAACCTCGCCTACATTCTGAAATATCATGCCCTCGCCTCGCGCCCCAACCTTTTCCCGCGTTGTATAGTAAAGTCCGAGCACTATATCCTGCGACGGCACGATAATCGGCTCGCCATTGGCAGGTGACAACACATTATTGGTTGACATCATCAAAGTGCGGCATTCCATTTGCGCTTCTAAAGAAAGCGGCACGTGAACAGCCATTTGGTCACCGTCAAAGTCAGCATTAAAAGCTGCACATACCAGCGGGTGCAGTTGAATTGCCTTGCCTTCAACCAGTACCGGCTCAAACGCCTGAATGCCCAATCGATGCAGCGTTGGTGCCCGGTTCAGCATGACTGGATGCTCGCGAATGACATCCTCTAATATATCCCAGACTACCGGGCTTTCATTTTCGACCTCACGCTTAGCGGCTTTTATAGTGCTTGCAATTCCCATTATCTCCAGCTTATTGAAAATAAATGGTTTAAACAGCTCGAGCGCCATCTTCTTCGGTAATCCGCATTGATGCAGCTTGAGCTGTGGTCCAACCACAATCACTGAACGTCCGGAATAGTCCACACGTTTGCCCAGCAGATTCTGACGGAAACGACCGCCTTTACCCTTGATCATATCGGCCAAGGATTTGAGCGCGCGTTTATTCGCACCCGTCATCGCCTTACCACGGCGGCCATTATCCAGTAACGAATCAACCGCTTCTTGCAGCATCCGCTTTTCATTACGAACGATAATCTCGGGTGCTTTCAGTTCTAGCAGGCGCTTTAGACGATTATTACGATTGATGACACGCCGATACAGATCATTCAAATCAGAGGTTGCAAAACGTCCGCCATCCAAGGGTACCAATGGACGAAGATCAGGCGGCAGTACCGGCAGCACCGTTAATATCATCCACTGTGGCTTAATACCGGACTTATTGAATGCCTCGAGTAGTTTGAGGCGCTTAGAGATTTTCTTGATTTTTGTCTCGGATCCTGTGCTTTCCATCTCACGCCGGAGGACTTCAATCTCTGCAGTGATATCCAAGTTACCCAATAAATCGCGAATGCCTTCAGCACCCATGCTGGCACTGAAATCATCGCCATACTCTTCTGTTTTGATTAAATAATCATCTTCCGTCAAAAGCTGACAGCGCGTTAACGGCGTCATCCCCGGATCGGTAACTACGTAAGCTTCAAAATAAAGCACCCGTTCAATATCGCGTAAGGTCATATCCAGCACCATACCGAGACGAGACGGTAGCGATTTGAGAAACCAGATATGCGAAACCGGAGAAGCAAGTTCGATATGCCCCATGCGCTCGCGACGCACCTTGGATAAAGTAACTTCAACACCACACTTCTCACAAATAACACCACGGTGTTTCAGACGCTTGTACTTGCCACACAAGCACTCATAATCCTTCACCGGGCCAAAAATTTTGGCGCAGAACAAACCGTCTCTTTCCGGTTTGAAAGTACGGTAATTAATCGTTTCCGGTTTTTTTACCTCACCATACGACCATGAGCGTATTTTCTCAGGAGATGCAAGGCCAATTTTGATGGCATCGAACTCTTCTTTGTGAGTAACTTGTTTAAATAAATCTAGCAGTGCTTTCATTTGTCACTCCTGTCAATCAGGGGGCAATAAAAAATTGTATAAATCTAAAGTATAAATGGCAGAATAGAATCGTATTCGGCCATGCAAGGTTATGAATAATCAATACTGTTCTAAATCGATATCCATTCCCAATGAACGTATTTCTTTTACCAGTACATTAAATGATTCCGGCATGCCGGCATCAATCTTATGATCACCCTTCACAATACTTTCATATACTTTAGTACGCCCGGTCACGTCATCGGATTTCACAGTCAACATTTCCTGTAAGGTATAGGCTGCGCCATACGCTTCCAGCGCCCAAACCTCCATCTCACCAAAACGTTGTCCGCCAAATTGCGCTTTTCCGCCCAATGGTTGCTGCGTCACCAAACTATAAGGACCGGTTGAACGCGCATGCATCTTATCATCCACCAAGTGATGCAGTTTCAGAACATGCATATAACCAACCGTTACTGACCGGTCGAAAGCTTCTCCCGTCCGGCCATCGTATAAAGTGATCTGGCCTGATTGCGGTAAACCAGCAAGTTCTAGCATATCTTTAATCTCATGCTCGGTTGCTCCGTCAAATACTGGCGTTGCAAACGGAACGCCTTCGGTCAGATTTTCGGCTAACGATAAGATTTCACTATCCGATAATGAAGCAATATCTTCTTTTTTACCGCTCCCGTTATAAATCTTATTCAGAAATTCTCTGATCTCATTCACATTCTGTTGAGCTTGCAGCATCTCATCGATTTTTCTGCCCAATCCTTTTGCTGCCCAACCCAAATGAACTTCAAGAATCTGCCCCACGTTCATCCGGGAAGGCACACCCAGCGGATTCAATACGACATCGACTGGCGTTCCATCCGCCATATAAGGCATGTCTTCCAATGGTACGATCTTCGAGATCACACCCTTGTTACCATGCCGTCCCGCCATCTTATCGCCCGGCTGCAATCGCCGTTTAATCGCAATATAAATCTTAACCATTTTTTGCACACCGGGAGCCAGTTCATCTCCCTGTGTGAGTTTTTTCTTTTTCTCATCAAATGCCGCATCGAATGCTTTGCGCTTTTGCGCCATACTTTCGCGCACCTGCTCCAATTGTATGCTCGCATCTTCATCGGCCAGACGGATATCAAACCAATAATGTGGATCAAAGCTATGCAAATATTCAGCCGTAATCTCTTTACCTTTGACTAGCTTATGAGGACCGCCAGTTGCGATCTTACCAATCAGCAAGCGCTCAATACGTTGAAATGCATCTTCTTCCACAATACGCAACTGATCGGCCAGATCCTTTTTATAACGATCAAGTTCATCATCGATAATTTTTTGCGCGCGTTTGTCACGTTCGATTCCTTCTCGCGTAAACACTTGCACGTCGATGACGGTTCCAGATATGCCCGATGGTACCCGTAGCGAAGTATCTTTTACATCCGATGCTTTTTCGCCAAAAATTGCCCGCAATAATTTTTCTTCCGGTGTCAGCTGCGTTTCACCTTTAGGTGTAACTTTCCCAACCAATACGTCACCGGCTTCTACTTCCGCACCGATATAAACAATGCCCGATTCATCAAGGCGACCCAATTGATGTTCCGATAAATTGGGAATATCAGCCGTTATCTCTTCCGTACCCAGCTTGGTGTCCCGGCTCACAACGGAAAGCTCTTCAATGTGTATCGAGGTGAAGCGATCTTCCGCAACGATCCGTTCGGATATCAGAATCGAGTCTTCAAAGTTATAGCCATTCCAGGGCATAAATGCCACCAGCATATTTTGTCCAAGAGCAAGTTCCCCCATGTCGGTAGAAGCGCCATCGGCTATCACGTCGTCTTTACTAATATTGTCTCCAACTTTAACCAGAGGCCTCTGATTAATATTGGTATTCTGGTTCGAGCGGGTGTATTTGATCAGATTATAAATATCCACACCCACTTCACCCATGCGCGTTTCTGCGTCATGCACCCGCACAACTATCCGGCTCGCATCGATATAATCCACAATACCGCCACGCTTGGCTCGCACAGTAGTTCCTGAATGCACTGCCACGACGCGCTCTATCCCCGTACCGACAAATGGCTTTTCAGCACGCAAACAGGGAACGGCTTGACGCTGCATGTTCGATCCCATCAGCGCACGGTTCGCATCATCATGCTCTAAAAATGGTATGAGCGAAGCAGCTACGGAGACAATCTGCGCCGGCGCCACATCCACGTATTCGATACGTTCCGGCGACGATAATGCAAACTCGTTTTTGTAGCGACAGGACACAATATCGCTGATTAGCTGATGATTTTCATCAAGCTCAGCGTTAGCCTGCGCAATCATATAATTACCCTCTTCAATCGCGGACAGGTAATCTATTTCTTCCGTCACCCGGCAATCTTTTACTTTGCTATAAGGCGTTTCAATAAAGCCATACTCATTGGTTCGCGCATACAATGCCAGCGAATTGATCAGACCGATATTAGGTCCTTCCGGTGTTTCAATCGGGCATACTCGGCCATAATGCGTGGGATGTACGTCACGCACTTCAAAACCGGCTCTTTCCCGTGTTAATCCACCCGGCCCCAAAGCTGAAATGCGTCGTTTATGCGTAATTTCAGATAACGGATTCGTTTGATCCATGAATTGTGATAATTGACTGGAGCCAAAGAATTCACGAGCCGCTGCTGAAACGGGTTTCGCATTAATCAAATCGTGCGGCATCAGATTCTCGGATTCGGCCTGACTTAATCGTTCCTTCACTGCACGTTCTACACGCACCAGTCCTGATCGAAATTGATTTTCCGCCAGCTCACCGACCGCACGTACACGGCGATTACCAAGATGATCGATATCATCGATCTCACCACGGCCATTGCGCAATTCGACCAGAATTTTGATAACCGCGATAATATCGTCATTCGATAGTGTCTGAGCACCCGTCAATTCGGTTCTGCCTACTCTGCGATTAAATTTCATTCGACCGACAACGGATAAATCATAGCGTTCGGGCGAATAGAATAAACCGGCGAACAATGCCTTAACAGCTTCCTCCGTCGGCGGCTCACCCGGGCGCATCATGCGGTAGATCGCAACCTGCGCATTCATTTCATCGGTCGTTTCATCGATCCTCAGCGTTTGTGAGATATAAGCGCCATAATTAAGATCGTTTACATACAGTGTATGAATTTTTTTGATGTTGGCTTTACGGATTTTAGCCAATGTATCTTCGGTAATCTCATCGTTGGCAAGCGCGACAACTTCGCCTGTTTCCTTATCAACAATATTCTGCGCCAGTATCCGTCCTAATAAGAAATCTTCCGGCACATCCAATTGATCGATGTTAGCTTCTTGCATTTCACGTATGTGTTTGGCGGTAATGCGCTTATCCTTCTGAACTATTACTTTCTTGCCTTTAGCCGTAATGTCAAAACTCGCTACCTCGCCACGCAAGCGTTCGGGCACGAGTTCAAATTGAATACCTTTGTCTGAGAAATGAAAACAATCAAAAATGAAAAACTCTTGCAGTATCTGTTCGGAAGTGCAACCGATTGCCTTTAGCAATGTTGTCACAGGCATTTTGCGGCGGCGATCAATCCTGAAAAACAGGCAATCCTTCGGATCAAACTCAAAATCCAGCCACGATCCTCGATAAGGAATAATCCGTGCAGAAAATAATAATTTTCCCGAAGAATGGGTTTTACCGCGATCATGCTCGAAAAACACGCCAGGTGAGCGATGCAGTTGTGACACAATTACTCGCTCAGTGCCATTGATAACAAAAGAACCAGTATCGGTCATTAGAGGTATTTCACCCATATAGACTTCTTGTTCCTTCACTTCCTTGACAGTCGGTTTGGATATTTCCTTATCCATAATCGTCAGTCTTACTCTGGCACGTAATGGCGATGCATAGGTTAGCCCGCGTTGCTGACACTCCTTGACATCGAATACCGGTGCTCCGAGTTCATAGCTGATAAAATCAAGACGCGCATTTTTAGTATGACTCTCGATTGGGAATATTGAATTAAAGGCAGCTTGTAATCCCTGGTTTTGGCGCTTATTGGGCGCGACATTTTCCTGTAAAAAAGCTGCGTATGATTCGAGCTGAGTAGCAAGAAGAAACGGTATAGGCAATACGCTCGCACGTTTGGCAAAACTTTTGCGGATACGTTTTTTCTCTGTGAACGAATAGCTCATGAATTTTCTCCGAGAGAAGAAGACAGAGGATTGAAGGACTGAGGCCAGATAACTATCAATTGTTCGAATGCCCAAAATGACACATCAAATGGTCTAAATATCAAAGGCTGGCGGCTACAATAGCCTACCAGCCTGGAAAATTTATAATTTTTATTACTTAACTTCGCAAGTAGCGCCAGCTTCTACCAGCTGTTTCTGAATTGCAGCAGCGTCTTCTTTGGATACACCTTCCTTAACTGGTTTCGGTGCACCATCAACCAAGTCTTTTGCTTCTTTCAAACCGAGTCCGGTTACAGCTCTTACCACTTTGATCACATTTACTTTACTTTCGCCAGCAGATGTGAGAATAACGTTAAACTCAGTTTGCTCCGCAGCAGCAGGAGCAGCGCCTCCACCACCCGGTGCGGCAACAGCAACAGCAGCTGTTGCAACTGCAGATACACCGAATTTATCTTCCATCTCTTTAATCAATTGTGATAATTCGAGTACGGTCATGCTGGCAATTGCTTCTAATATCTCATCTTTCGTTACAGCCATTATTTTCTCCTGGTTATTTTCTGTTTATGTATTAAGGAAGCCTGAAGAACGCTATTTACTATCTCGTACCATGGCTAAGCCACGTACAAAACGAGCAGGTACTTCATTCAATGTTTGTACAAACTTGGCGATAGGTGCCTGCATTGTTCCCAACAATCTTGCCAGCAATTCATCACGACTTGGCAATACTGCGAGTGCAGTAATCTCATCACGTGATATCACTTGTTCGCCGATCGCACCCACTTTGATTACGAATTTTTCATTGTCTCTAGAAAACTCATGCAACACTTTCGCTGCTGCTACCGGATCGGTACTGATGCCATAAGCAAGCGGACCAACCATATGCTTGGCTAATCCTGCATAAGGCGTATCTGCGACAGCACGACGAACCAATGAATTTTTTATGACATGAAAATAAACTCCTGACTCGCGAGTTTTCGCTCTCAGTCGCGTCATTTGACCAACTTCCATCCCTCGATACTCTGCAATAATAATCGCTTGAGCGTTAGCTACTTGAGCGCTCACTTCAGCTACTATTGCTTTTTTCTCATCAAGATTAAGACTCAAGGTTCACTCTCCATCAGTTAAAAATAGCATTCGATTCATGAATAAATTTTTCATCCTCGAACACTACACACTGGTGACCTTAAACCAGGAAAAACAAAACTCCTGTCTGGGTTCACCATCTACGCTGGGTTCTCAGGACATCGCAGAAAAAAACCCAAAATTCCAATATTTTTTCTGCATAGTTGAAAGTTTAAGTGTCATCCAGTTAAATCCAGAAAGTTTTTCACTCACCTTCAGTACACCCCAACGGTCTTTGATAATCTTCAAATACAAATTGTATTTGAAGGCCCAAAGTTCTTTTGTTACGTTATGCTCGTTTGATCTACCCGTATACCAATGCCCATAGTACTTGAAACGGACACTTTTCTTAGATAAATGCCTTTTGACGAAGCCGGTTTGGATTTATTCAGTGCTTCAATTAATGCCTTCAGATTTTGTTTTAATGCATCCACACCAAATGACGCACGGCCAATTGTGCAGTGAATGATGCCGGTTTTATCCGCTCTAAATTGTACCTGCCCAGCTTTCGCATTCTTAACTGCACCGGCAATATCCGCAGTCACGGTACCCACCTTTGGATTGGGCATTAAGCTACGCGGTCCGAGAATTTGACCTAATTGACCCACGACCCGCATCGCATCTGGACTTGCGATAGCAACATCAAAGTTGATATTCCCAGCTTTAATTTCAGCAGCCAAGTCGTCAAAACCAACAATGTCTGCTCCCGCTTCTTGGGCTTCTTTTGCTTTATCGCCTTGCGCAAATACCGCAACACGAACCGTTTTTCCTGTACCTGCGGGCAAAACTACCGAGCCGCGCACAGCTTGATCGGATTTCTTCGCATCAATACCCAAATTGACTGCAATATCAATAGATTCATCAAACTTTGCTGTTGCAGCTTCTTTAACGAATCCCAATGCCTCGTCAATTTGATACACCTTGTTTCGGTCCACTTTACTTGCAATAGCCTGATAGCGCTTCGATGAACGTGCCATTTTATATACCCTCCACTTCTATGCCCATACTTCTTGCACTTCCAGCAATCGTACGTACAGCAGCATCCAAATCTGCCGCCGTCAAATCCGGCATTTTTGTTTTGGCAATCTCTTCGGCTTGACTACGGCTTAATTTGCCTACTTTGTCTAAATGCGGCCTAGCGCTTCCCTTTCCGACACCTGCAGCCTTTTTAATTAAGACCGATGCTGGTGTTGTTTTCATTACAAACGTAAAACTTTTATCAGCATAAGCAGTAATGATAACGGGGACAGGCAAGCCTGGCTCCAATTTCTGGGTAGCCGCGTTAAACGCTTTACAGAACTCCATAATATTTAACTGCCGCTGACCTAGCGCCGGCCCAATAGGCGGACTTGGATTAGCTTTTCCGGCAGGCACTTGCAACTTAATATAACCAATAATCTTCTTTGCCACTACATCCTCCTGATGGGTGCAATCGAACGACTACGCGCTCTCCCCGGTGATAAACAATAAAAAAACACCTAAATAACTTTAATTCAATTTATTTTGAATTCTGAAAATAATAACTATCCTACTAGGATTTCTCTACTTGATTGAAGTCCAACTCAACAGGTGTTGGGCGTCCGAATATGGAAACCGAGACTCTGAGTTTGCTTTTGTCGTAATTGACATCTTCCACGTTGCCATGAAAATCTGTAAATGGCCCTTCCTTAACCCGAACTGCTTCACCAATTTCAAATAGAATTTTTGGTTTTGGTTTCTCAACACCCTCTTGAATTTGATGGAGTATATTATCGACTTCCTTCTGACTTATCGGTGTAGGCTTCATAGCGGAACCACCGACAAAGCCTGTCACTTTTTCAGTATTCTTAACCAGATGCCATGAATCATCGGACATCTCCATTTCTACGAGCACATACCCCGGAAAAAATTTACGCTCACTGATATTTTTTTGGCCGTTTTTCATTTCTATCACCTCTTCAACCGGCACTAGAATTTGACCAAATTTATCTTGCATACCAGCTCGCTCAATACGATCCTTTAATGCGCGCTGTACACTTTTCTCATAACCCGAATAAGCGTGAACCACATACCATTTCATACCCATTCTTTCCTCTGAGAGACGTGATCAAGCATCCGGATTCATCATAACTTTTACAAGTGACATCAACCCAGCATCAATCAACCATAAAAACAGTGCCATGGCAATGACAAAAGCAAACACCACACCCGATGTTTGCAGTGTTTCCTTGCGGCTAGGCCAAACTACTTTCTTCGCTTCTTCAGAGGATTCTCTGCAAAACACATAAAATTCCTGCCCTTGGGTTGTAAATCTTGCAGTGACTGCTGCCAACAAAAATCCTGCCAGGATAGACAATATGCGCACAACCATGGCGCTCTCATTTAAATAAATGAAACCTGCTACACCAGCAATAATAAATACAAATACAAGCCCAAGCTTCAATTTATTCACGTCTATTGAACCCTTTTTTCCTTGCAATTGTGAAAAAACATTCGATTGCGCTACAGAGCTGAAAGCTCATTTTATTACCACAATCAGAACCGCCATCCACCAACTAACATTCATTTAATTTTTATCAAAGCATATCAGTTATATGGCAGGCCAGGAGGGCATCGAACCCCCAACCTTCGGTTTTGGAGACCGACGCTCTGCCAATTGAGCTACTGGCCTTTTAACTGAGATGTATATGAAGCTAAAACCACAAAAAAACAATTACTATCGTGCTTTCATTATAACAACTAACTTACTCAATAATTTTTGCGACGACACCGGCGCCAACCGTGCGCCCGCCTTCTCGAATCGCAAATCGCAATCCGTCTTCCATCGCAATCGGTGCTATCAGATTTACCGTCACCGATACGTTATCCCCAGGCATCACCATTTCCGTGCCCGCGGGTAATTCAATCGCCCCCGTG
>NZ_QPHG01000058.1:0-12376 GCF_040240425.1 Nitrosomonas sp.
TTTAATGAATCTTTGAAAATAGCTTTAAACTACAATCCAAAAAATTAAATTTCAATACCACTTTGAAAAATGCTTAGCTTTTTATTTGCCTGATGTAAACATGTATATAGTTACCTAAATTTTTTCTTCTTTTTGTTAATTTATTCTCCTCCCTCTTGATTCCTTCCACACAGCGTTCCGAAATTTTAGACATAGTTATCAATAGAGGATGTTTGTTCAAACCAATACATTACATTCGAAAATTTATTGGTTTTTAGAAAAAATCACCGCAAAAGAGGTATTGAATTTCAAGTAATTGTCTATTCGAAATAATTAGTTGCAGGAGACTGGGAACGTATGAGTGGATACATCAAGATACTGATCGTTGAAGACGAAAAAATTGTTGCGCTTGACCTGAAAAGACGTCTGACAAAATTAGGCTATCAAGTTACCGGAATGGCTGCAAGTGGCCAGAAAGCACTGGCGCTGGTGGATCAGGAAATCCCCAATATTGTGTTGATGGACATTCATATTCAAGGGGATATGGACGGCGTTGAAGTGGCTGATCAGCTGCAAAAAGCCCATAGCATCCCAATCATATACTTGACCGCTTACTCCGAAGAAAAAACCGTGAATCGGGCGAAAGCGACCAAGCCCTACGGTTATTTATTAAAGCCATTCTCCGACAGAGAGCTGCACATCATCATCCAAGTCAGTATAGAGCGTTACGAAAACGATATTCTGTTAAAAAAGAATGAGCAGCACTTTCGTCTCGCACTGGAAGCGGCGCGCTTGGGCACCTGGGAAGTCACGAAAGAATCTCGTGAGATATTCATGGGTAAAAGCCCTGAAGGAACCATAGAACCGATATCCGACTGGGAAAGTTTCTTTCTTTCAATAAACGAAACAGACAAGCCAAAAGTATCTGACTTTATCGATAAATTGCGCAATAAAAAGGGCTTGGCTGCTGAAATAGAATTCCGCGTTAGCCCTGATACCGGAAAAAGCTGCTGGTACAAGTTATATGGCAAATCGTTTAAAAATAGTGATGCAGGAAAACATCAGATCGTCGGTATCTTGCAGGAAACAACCGAGAGCCGCCTTGCAAAAGACCGCTTGGCGCAAGCGGCTACTGTTTTTGAATGCGCATCGGAAGGCATCATCATTCTCAACAAAAATAGAAAATTCAATTGCGCCAATAGCGCCTTTTATAAGATCACCGGATTTCAGCCCCACAATCTCCGGAATAAAGAGTTACCGTTTCTTACCAGCCGTTCTTTGAGTAAGAATATTTACAATAGCATATGGCAAAGTATTGATAAGCATGGCCATTGGCGAGGAGAAATCACGGCATTCAAGAAAAATAATGAGACAATATTTGTCTGGCTGACGATTGGACTCATTCCCGCCGAAGCAAATGAAGAACAGCAATTCGTCGTCATGATTTCCGATATTACGGCGATCCGCGAAACGCAGGAACAGTTATCGCATATTGCGTACTACGATAATCTGACCAACTTGCCCAATCGTATGCTGATCATGGATCGGCTGCAATTGGCGCTGGCAAAAGCCATACGGAGTTCCTCGTTTCTTGGCGTGTTGTTCATTGACCTCGACAACTTTAAGAGAATCAATGACACCCTGGGGCATACACATGGAGATTCGATGCTCTGCTTTGTGGCGCAGAGAATGCTCTCCGTGCTGCGGCAAAGCGATACCTTGGGCCGACTGGGGGGTGATGAGTTTATCGTCATTGTGACGAATGCTGAATCCCGCGATGCCTTGGTCATCGTCGCGGAAAAAATACTGGAATGTCTTTCCCATCCCATAGTCATTAGTAACATGGAAGTCGTCCCATCATGCAGTATCGGTATCAGCGCATACCCGGATCATTCCTCACATCATGATGAATTAGTGCAAATGGCGGATACCGCCATGTACGAAGCAAAAAACAAAGGGCGCAATAGATACGCTTTTTATCATCCATCCCTGACACAAAAAGCCGCTCATTATTTAACGCGGGAACGGGAACTGCATCACGCTTTAATTAAAAATGAGTTTCTGCTGCATTATCAACCGCAATTTTCTTTATCGCAGAAAAAAATAACCGGAGTGGAAGCGTTGATCCGTTGGCAGCATCCGGAAAAGGGTTTGTTATCTCCCGCTGAAATTATTCCGGTTGCGGAAACGAGCAAGCTTATCGTTGAAATCGGCAACTGGATCCTGACAGAAGCATGCAAGCAACTCAAACAGTGGCGAGATAGAGGTTTTTGCGATATCCGCATTGCGGTCAATATCTCGATACGTCAACTTGCCGATAAAGATTTGCAGCAATTTATTGCAGGACTATTGCAGCAGTACGCATTGCCAGCTCAGTCACTCGAGCTGGAGATAACGGAATCCTGTCTGCAAAATGAATTGATTTATATCCGATGTTTAGAACAACTGGAAAGTCTGGGTATACCGATTTCCATTGATGATTTTGGCACCGGTTATTCCTGCTTGAGTTCATTGAAAAACCTTCCGATACGGCGGCTGAAAATTGATCAGAGTTTCGTCAAGGGCATACCTTATGATACGAATGATTGCGCCATTGCAGCGGCGATTCTGGCATTGGCCCAGAAACTGAATCTGCAGGTAACCGCTGAAGGTATCGAGACTCACCAGCAAGCCGATTTTCTTGGTAATCTTGGATGCGATGAGTTGCAAGGTTACTTGCTGAGTAAACCGGTAGATTCCGAGCAGATACCTTATTTGATCCAGAAACTGCCGGATCGCCTGGATTCCCTGAAGTTCTAGACTACTCCCACTTCTTCACACCAGGATTAAATAGCGATATGCCGCCACCCCGATTCAGAAGCTTGAGCAATACCGAGGAAATGATGCATCTTGCTGTAGAAGCTTCGCCCAACGGCATGGTCATGACCGGTTGCGATGGAAAAATCGTCATGGTGAATTCCGCCACGGAAAAGCTATTCGGCTATTCCAGGCAGGAATTAATCGGTCACTCCATCGAAATGCTTATTCCCGAACGATTCCGCCGACATCATCCCGGCTATCGGGAAGCTTATATCAGCGAATCAAAATCGCGTTCCATGGGGCATGGCAGGGATCTTTACGGCCTGCATAAAAGCGGCAAGGAATTCCCGGTTGAGGTTGGTCTGAATCCCGTCGAAACCGAACATGACGGCATTTTTGTGCTGGCCGCCATCGTCGATATTACCGATCGCAAGCATGCCGAGGAAATGATATACCTCGCAGTCGAGGCTTCTCCGAACGGTATGGTGATGACCAATCATGAAGGAAAAATTATGATGGTAAATTCCACTACTGAAGAACTATTCGGTTACCACCGGGGAGAATTACTGGGTCAACCGATTGAAATTTTGATACCGGAATCACATCGCGCCCATCATCCGTCATTAAGAAGTAATTATCTGCAATATCCCAGCACGCGCGCAATGGGGCATGGCAGAGATCTACATGGGGCGCACAAAAATGGCAAAGAATTTCCGGTAGAAGTAGGTTTGAATCCGATCCAAACACCCAGAGGTGTTATGGTGCTTGCGTCCGTTATCGACATTACCGAGCGGAAATCTCAAGAGGAACAACTCAAAGCAGCATTGAAGGAGAAAGATTTATTGCTATCGGAAATTCATCACAGGGTTAAAAATAACCTTCAAATCATCGATAGCCTGCTCGGTATGCAATCCGATATGCTGGATAATAATACGGCTGCTATATCCGTTCTAAAGGAAAGTCAGAACCGGGTGAAATCCATGGCGCTGATTCACCAGATCTTATATCAATCATTGGATTTTTCCCGCGTTGATTTTTCCGGTTTCATCCAATCCCTGGTTGATAACTTATCCGTTTCCTATGCGCTGGATTCGTCGAGAATCGTTATAAATATCGATACCGATCCGGAGGTGCTTCTTCCCATCGATGTCAGTATTCCATTGGGATTGATTCTGAACGAGCTTTATACGAACGCCATGAAATATGCATTTACTGAGAACCGCGGCGGCCATATCGATATCAGCCTTAAACGCCAGAATCAAGGACAGCTGCTGGTATGTCTTAGCGATGACGGTGTAGGGATACCGGACGATTTCGATATTGAAAATACCCAGTCTCTAGGTTTGCAACTGGTTCAGTTACTCAGTGAGCAAATTTCCGCGGAACTTACTATTCATCGCAAAAATCCGACAAGCTTTTCGCTGATTGTTCCACTCTGAAAGGACTGCATGGCATTACATTGCTAAAGTACCACTAAGTGCACGCTGAAACCCGCAGTATCCAATGAGTAACTACTCTATTATTTTTTGGGTATATGCTGATGCGGCTGCCAGGGTTCAGCATGCCGCGCATGATCGCTTAGCTGCGCATCAAACCAACGGTGGATTGCATTGACAAGCTGCGGTGATTCAGAGAAATAGCCTATTTGTGCGCCGATAGGGAGCACTTTGTATTCAATCTTGATTTCTCCCGGTTTAGCTGCTTTCAACTCAGCCAATCCGGGCATGTCTCCACCATGAATTTTTTCCGGGCTTGAAAAATTACCTTGCTTAAATTCATTGGTAATTTCAGACAGATGCGCTCTGATCAAACTGACTTGCTCCTGATCCGATATGTTTCTGACGGTAACCTTCTGAACGCCACCACTTTCAGTCTTGGTGAAGACATGCACGGTCTTTTCCAAATCAAACGGCATGACATGAGCGCCGCGTTCCGCGACTTCGTTCAATCGCTTTTCATCCGCGGGCGCAGCAGCATGAATCGATGCCGGCAAAAGAAAAACCAGCAAGAAAGTGACAGTAAATAGCTGATTCATTTTATTTCTCCGCTACAGTGAGCTTACAGAGCCGGTCAGATTGGTGGCGTCAACCGCATATAGAGCAAATCTTGCACCTCGTTTGACTGTTTCATACACGGGTAAGAATGCTTAAATAGTGCGGTTATTTATCCGGATGCCGCTCACGCATCCGGTTTCATCGCTTGAGTGCCGCCAGTTGTTCCTTCAAAGCCTTAATTTCCTCTTCCACACGGATTTTCGGGGTGATGTCTAATTGCACGCCAAGGAAATAAAGTAAGTTTCCATGCGAATCAAAAAGCGGGGAAACCAGTAAGTGGTTATAAAATAACTCACCGTTCTTACGAAAGTTTCTCAAAACCACCTCCACCGGTTTTCTATTTTTTATCCCTTCCTTGAGCTGCTTAACACCAGCCTGATCGTGTTCATCACCCTGCAAAAAACGGCAATTCCTGCCTACCGTTTCCGCTAACGTATAACCGGTTATTGTCTCGAACGCTTTATTCACATAAACCAAAGGCATGTCCTCTTGATCGGGATCAGCCAGTGTTACACCGTTCACGCATGAATCAAGAATCTTGGACAATACTTGTGGAATTAATCCAGGGTCTTTTTCAACGATAAAATCCATGATCTTCTCTCCAAGTTAATCAACTGTTAGCATAATTAAATACGTACGAACGGGTCTGCCGTCTTCAATCAACCTACTCCGCCTCGATCAGTTTCTTGATATTCTTGACAGTCCTTTCGGTTCCATCTTGAACGGCGATACGCACCAGCTTCTCAAACGGCCTGACATGCAGATCCAGGCTCAGTAACTCAAAAATAAAAGTTATCCGACTATCGGAAGCATTCACTGGCTCAATGACATAATCACACCGGTAAGGATTGGAAACGCCTTCAAAACAGATACGTGCACCCGTATCAAAAAATTTAACTTTGAAAGTCGATTCCGAGCGATTACCTTGATCGATGCGGACTTGACGGCAGACGGTTCCTATTTTTATAGGACCATCGGTCAGTTTCTCCAATTCCTTAACTTCCGGAGACCATCGGGGATAATTAATGAGCAGATCATTACCGATAAAATTGAAAAGTTTATCGGTGGGACTTCGAATTATTGCACTGGCCTTGCCAATTACAGGGCTGTCTTTGAACAAACCAAGCATAAAATGCCTCCCGCACGGTGTTTGCTAAACCAAATAGGTATCGATTCCTGCCAATAATAAGTCATATTGCGCTTCAACAATTTCTTTAATCGTTAAAGCCGGAATACCGGTGATCAAGTTACCTTCCGCAACCAGCCAGCCTACCGCATCCGACGGCCCCAGACTCACCACATAACCCAATTCATGGTGGAGATAAGGCTCGAGCAATCCGGGAAATCCCGCATGCCGCAACACGTTACGCGCCACTAATTTACCTTTCCTGACAGCGGATTGCGCGGTCAATGTATTCGACCCAAGCGACTGGTAATACGAACAATCACCCGCCACAAAAATATTGGGTAGCGGTTTCTGATCAACTATAACCTGTCCGAAAGCATTTGCGGTAAAAATATTGCGCGGCTTTTTTCCCAAAAACAGCAGGGTCAGACTGGAAGGCAATTCAAACTGCTGTTCAGCCACCTTGTCCGTCAGTAAAATTTTTCCGGTTTGCTGTTCACGGTAATACGTATTCGGATAAAAAGCGATATTCATATCCCGCATGCGGGATTCCGCATAAGTACCAAACCCGGCAGGAAATTGTTCCAGCACATGCTCGCCCGAGTGGATCAAGCGCAATTCCACCTTACGTCTGATCCGGTCGAGAAACTGCTTTATTTCGAATAAAAACTGTATCCCCGTGGCTCCTCCGCCCACAACGGAAATCGACAATTCCGGTGAGTCATTCCGGTCGAGCAGCCGGGTTAATAAATCTGATCCGCTCATCGTGGCAAAATCATTCAGACTCAGCAAATTGCCGCTATCGACATGATCATTTTTCTGACTCTCGCAACCGCTCGCGACAATCAAATAATCAAAATCAACTATCTCACCATTCACAACCAGCTGCCGCTCGGCCTGATAGCTCTCCAACGCGCTTTGATCAAAGCTCACCACCGCCGGAATGTGCCGGCACTCGTAACGATTTTCTATGTCGGAAAAAGGAACCAGCAAATCGGTTAGCGGATAGCGAAATGTTTCATGTAAGTGTGTAATCTTTAGATGCTGCGTTTTAGGATCGATCAACGTAATGTCGGCATCCGGAGCAAATTGTAATAGATTGGTTAACGCGGCAAGCCCGGCATATCCGCCACCGGCAATGACCACCTTCAACCTTTTTTGCTTGGAAATATTAAATGGCAGAAAAGCCACAGTCACTCCTTACCTTTATCTATGATTAACGCAAAACCTTGCCACACGCTTGCGCCGGTAATGTTAACTTGAACCCGGCTGCACTACAGCCTAGCATAATTACCAGCCGCATGGCTTATCTTTATACCACACCGTTTGGAATCCGGTTCACGCGCCAATTTTGCATCACCCAGCCCCAAAAAGAAGCAATATCGCCCTCCAGAATCTCTAGTGGCGGTTGCTGACCCAGGAAATGCAACGCATCAACCAGCTCCTTTAATGCCTCGGCCGTATTCACCGGAGCAGCGTTTGTTTGCTTGCTAAGCTTCTCTCCTGCCGCGTTTGTTACCACGGGTAAGTGCATGTATTGCGGTACCGGATAGCACAAAAGCCGCTGCAGAAATATTTGCCGTGGTGTGGAATCGATTAGATCGGCGCCGCGAACTACATGCGTGATATTCTGCGCAGCGTCGTCCACCACAACCGCAAGTTGATAGGCATAAATTCCATCAGCCCGGCGTAACACAAAATCACCCACTTCACTGCGCAGCTTCTGCGTATACAATCCCTTCAAACCATCGGTAAACTGAATGACATCATCATGGGTTTGAATACGAAGCGCATGTGCACTTTGCAGTGAGACGGGATTGTTCAGGCAAGTTCCGGGATAAATGAAGCCATATAAACCGGTGATACTGGAATCCGCGATTTCCTTCCGGGAGCACGTGCAGGGATACAATAAACCCTGTTTATCCAAAACGTGCAAAGCCTCCCGGTATGCCTCGGAACGGTGGCTTTGGTAGATGATTTCCTCGTCCCACTCCATACCCAATTTCTCAAGCGTATCCAAAATTTGTTTGGCCGCTCCAGGTACTCTACGTTGCAAATCGACATCCTCAATTCTAACCAGCCATTTGCCGCCATGAAATTTCGCATCGGCATAGCTGCCCACAGCCGCCACCAGCGAACCAAAATGCAGCGGTCCGGTTGGCGATGGTGCGAATCGTCCGCGATAATGCGTATTAATCGATCGAGTGCTTTCCATTTGGAAATTAGCACATTGAGATTAAAAGAATAATCATCACCGCACCCTTTCCTTTTAGCCGCTCTATGAATGAATAAAGTATCAACATCCGGTATTGCCCTGCCATATCCATTATAATTGCCCAAACTTGCCAATCATATTAGTGGTTTCCAGTCAGCAGAATCAAGAATTTCAAACCAATCATGCACATTCATATACTCGGAATTTGCGGTACCTTTATGGGCGGTATTGCAGCCATTGCGCGCGAATCCGGTCACACGGTGACGGGCTGCGATCAGGATGTCTATCCACCGATGAGCACGCAACTTGAGTCTCAAGGGATCGAATTAATAGCGGGTTATTCGCCCGAACAGATCCGGTTACAACCGGATATTTTCGTCATCGGTAACGTCGTTACGCGCGGCAATCCACTGATGGAGGAAATACTCAACCGCAATTTACCCTATATTTCCGGCCCACAGTGGCTGTCGGAGAATATTCTACGGCATCGCTGGGTGCTTGCCGTGTCCGGTACCCACGGAAAAACAACAACCAGCTCCATGTTAGCTTGGATCTTGGATTATGCCGGATTGAATCCGGGATTCCTGATCGGTGGAATCCCCGAGAATTTTGGCATTTCGGCACGAATCGGAAACACCTCGCCTTTCTTCGTCATTGAGGCGGACGAATACGACACGGCATTTTTTGATAAACGTTCTAAATTTGTTCATTACCACCCAAAAACAGCGATACTGAATAATCTTGAGTTCGATCATGCGGATATTTTTACAGATCTTGCAGCGATTGAACGGCAATTCCATCACTTTGTACGAGTTATTCCGAATAACGGTTTAATCGTCGCAAATGGCCAAGATCCCAATCTGAAGCATGTCCTCAAACAAGGCTGCTGGACACCGGTGGAAGAATTCGGCACTGAAAGTGGCTGGCATACCACAGCGCGGGCTGGCAATACGATCGATATCTATTGCAACGAAACATTTCACGGAAGCCTGCAATGGGATTTATTGGGCGAACATAACCGCATGAATGCGCTGGCTGCGCTGATCGCTGCGCGGCATGCCGGAATACCGGTCAACATTGGCATCGAAGCATTAGCACAGTTCAAGAATGTCAAACGCCGCATGGAGAAACGCGGCACGGTCAACGGTGTCTCCGTCTATGATGATTTTGCTCACCACCCGACCGCCATTCAAACGACTATCGAAGGCTTACGGACTCATACCGGTAAAGCAAGGATTATTGCAGTCCTGGAACCGCGTTCAAACACCATGAAAATGGGGGTATGGAAAGATTCTCTTGCGAAGAGTTTGAGCGAAGCCGATCAGGTACTTTGCTTCACCCGCGATGCACACTGGGCTAAAGATGCCATGTTGCCATTACATAACAAGGCGCGTTGTTTTGATGATCTGAATCAGCTCGTCCAAGCTATCGCAGCAGTCGCTAAGCCTGACGATCATATCTTAATCATGAGCAATGGAGGTTTTGGCGGCATCCATGAAAAAATATTATCCGCATTAGAACGAACGTAATAAAAACCCGTTGGTACTAAAAAGAACGCTATAAACAACGTATCTAGTCGCCTTCAAATTCGCATAGCGCAAACACCGGACATCCCAGATTTTCCAGTCGGGCTTTACCGCCCACGTCTGGCAGATCGATCACAAAACAGCACTCCACCACTTCACCGCCCATATCACGGATCAGGCCAACAGCAGCTTCAGCGGTTCCACCGGTGGCAATCAGATCATCCACAAGCAGCACTCGTTCTCCCGGTTGGATCGCATCGACGTGAATTTCAATCCGGTCACTGCCATATTCCAGTTGATAGTCTCTTCCTATCGTTTCTGCCGGTAATTTATTGCGCTTACGAATCGGCACGAAACCTTTACCCAGCTGATAAGCCACGGGCGCACCGATAATAAAACCGCGCGACTCAATGCCGATCACTTTATCAATTTCCACATTGCTATAACGCTTTGCAATTTCCTGAATAGTTGTTCGCAGTCCGATCGGATCTTTTAGCAATGTCGTGATATCACGGAACATAATGCCGTGATGGGGATAGTGAGGAACCGTACGAATATGGGATTTAATCATTATAAAGTTGTAGCAAGCAATAATAAAAACTCAAGGAATTAAAATGACAAAGGCCTCAACCCATAACAGGTTGAGGCCTTTTAAAACTACCTCAATAGAACACTACAACAAATCTTAGTGGTCCATTCCAGCTTTTGCATCAAAGCTAGCTGGTTTTTTAAGTTGAGTCATGATGTCATCATTCCAAGCACCATCAACTGTCATGTGAGCAGCAGCGCCCAACAATACAGCTTCAATCAGGTTATGACTGAGGTATACATGCAAGCCAGGTTGATGGAATTCATAAGCAGCCGCAACTGCGGAACCTGCTGGAACAAACCAGGTTTCTTGACTGGTCAAAGGTACATCGCTGAATGAACCACCTACCCAGTACAGATCACCGTGTCCACCGATCAAGTGCGGATAGGAAGGACGGTTAGCTTGTGAATGGATAAACAGAACTTTCTCACCCACTTTGGCTTTCAGTGCGTTGTCACCGGTCAGTGCACCAACTGCGCCATTGAATACTACGTGTGTCGGGATGAGTCCTTTAGCAACTTCCAACATATCTGCCATGCCTTCTGCTGGTGAACCGTAGGTTTTGAAATTACCTTTGTCATCTTTCGGCAGATAGAAATCTTGTTCGCCAATGTAGTAAGCGCGATCATATTTGTATGGTTTGCCTTTGTTGTCTTTCAGACCGTCTTTAGGCAATACCATGATGGCACCGCTCATACCGGAAATAACGTGGAACGGAATCATGGTTCCGCCTGGTGCGCAGTGATAAACAAATACGCCTGGTTTGATTGCTTTCCAACGCAGTACAACTTCTTCACCTGGTTGAACCAGTGTTAAACCAGCACCACCCAGCGCGCCAGTTGCAGCGTGAAAGTCTACGTTATGCGCCAATGTGCTTGTTTTTGGATTTTTTAATGTCAATTCAACATAATCGCCTTCATGCACAACGATAAGCGGACCAGGAACGCTGCCATTGAAAGTCAACGCCCAAACTTTTGCACCTGGCGCAACTTCGATCAGCTTTTCAACAGTTTCCATCGTAACTTCAACGACTCTAGGTCCTTTTGAAGTTTGCTCATGTGCAGGTACATTTGGTGGAGCCACCAATGTTTGTTTAACTCGCGGTAATTTAGAAATATCTGTAGCAGCCACAACTGCTTGAGTTGCGCCTAAACAGAGCAATCCTAGACCAACAATTGCTTGAACAGCTTTAATCATATCTCCCTCCATAAATGATGAAATTTACGCTTTTTTTATGCGCCATTCTAATGCTACTTGTCATGTAATCATCAAGATTACCAACATCTGCCTTTTAAGCTATGAAAAGCCAAAAGGACGGAACGGAGAATATACACTTTTTGAAGAAAACTGTCTATTCTTAGTAGCTTGTAACGATTATAGCCATACTGAATGAATGGGATTGGAATGACTCGAATTGATATTTCAACAAATCCTGTTGTTATCCCATCATTGAGTCAAAATCCATTCAATCAGCAATTTTCAGCCTTGTATTAACTTAATTTCAGCCGCTGCGAGATTTTCCTGCGTTCCGCGAAGCACAATGACATCGCCAAGTTCCAGACGTGTTTCCCCGGTGGGTAATAATCCGCGAATGTTGCGTCTTCTCACCGCAGTAACTTCGACATCCACGCTTGCCAGATCAATGTCGCCCAGTGTTTTATTAATCGCAGCCGCGCCTTCAACAATGGTAATCGTCAGCAAACGCGGCAACAGCTTCTCACTGTTGTCCTCTGCGCCATCGGTCACACCATAATAAAAACCGCGCAACAGACTATAGCGCTGCTCACGAATTTTTCGGATGCGGCGTAAAATCCGCCCGGTCGATATATCGACAAACATCAACGCATGGGACGCCAACATTAAGGAACCGCTGAACAAATCCCGAGGTTTGCTGAGATAATAGATTTTATTGACGACCTTCAAAATACGCCATGTCACACCAAACGAGCTTTGCCGATCTTGATTACAGTCACAAGAAACGCCGGACACGGCGGGAGGTTTTCTTAAGCGAGATGGAAGGGGTAATACCCTGGCAAGTGTTGCTGTCGCAGATTGAACCGCATTACCCCAAGAGTGGGAGACGGGGGC
>NZ_QPHG01000059.1:0-11113 GCF_040240425.1 Nitrosomonas sp.
TACAGCCGCGGCACATCGTTCCCGCTGGTTATGGCAATTGCTGGCCCATTGATGATTCTGCCAAACGTAGGTTTGAACGAATGGGGTCATGCATTCTGGTTCATGGAAGAACTGTTCAGCGCACCGCTGCACTGGGGCTTTGTGATTCTGGGCTGGGCAGGTTTATTCTCGGGCGGTATTGCAGCACAAATCATTACCCGTTACTCAAACCTGACCGACGTGATCTGGAATGGTCAAAGTAAAGAAATTCTGAACAACCGGATCGTTCCTTGATCCATTCTCTGTTACTGTAAACTAAACCTGTTGCCTGAACTCTGGCAACAGGTTTAGTTCTGTCTGCCGTCTTCTTTACTCATTTGCAGCGGATCAATCTTCTAGTGGGTTTGAGTAATTTCATTCGGCATATTTGTATTCTTACATCATGGAAGATTTGACAACCGCTATTCAACAGTGGATATCGACTGAAACATTGATCGCGCTCTCGATCGCTTCAATCATTGGTTTCATTGGTTCTCTCATCGCCATTCCATGGATTCTGATCCGGTTGCCGAGTGACTATTTCGATTTGCGCGTTCCCCGTCACTGGATGAAAGAGCACCACCCTGTATTGAGGGTGCTTGGATTAATTATCAAAAATATTGCCGGCGCAGTTTTTCTAATGGCAGGTATCTTGATGCTATTTTTGCCTGGGCAAGGGATACTGACGATGCTGATCGGTATTTCTTTTATGGATGTTCCTTACAAGCGTGAGCTTGAAGTCCGAATTGTCGGGCAGCCCACAGTATTTAATGCCATTAATGCCATGCGTCATAAATTCAATAAACCGCCATTCACGCTAGCCTTATCTCCCAAAAAGTAAAATAATTTTGGGATACTCAGGCCGTTCTGATAGCCTATTCATTACGTTGTAAGCAATGCATTAACCGTTTGAGATGAGAATAGACAAAAATATCGAGCAGGCAGAAATTTTTCCGCTGATGACAGGGGATGCGGATGCCATTTCAGCATTGGCTGAGACGATCTGGCGGCATCATTATGTTCATATTATTTCATCAGAACAAATCGAATATATGCTGCAGCAGCGTTACCAGCCGGAATTGATCAAGAAACAACTGTTGAATCCTGCCATCTGGTGGCGGAAGCTGATTGTGAATGAGGTGATTATCGGCTTCTCATGTTGCATGCTTACAAATAAGCCAGGTGAGCTTAAAATAGACAAACTCTATATTCATCATGACCATCACCGTAAGGGTTATGGTGCTATGCTGGTTAAAAATGCGATTCAAATCATGCGGGAAAATAATCTGCAATCGCTGATTCTGACTGTCAACAAAGATAACCGCACCGCGATTTCGGCGTATCAGCATTATGGATTTGAAATTACAGGTGATAGTATTGTTGATATCGGCAATGGTTTTGTCATGAATGATTATTTGATGACCTGGAAAAATTAAACCGCTTGGCGGATTGATCTATGAAACTGAAATTCACCAAAATGCAGGGCTTGGGTAACGACTTTGTCGTTCTGGATGGTATCAACCAAGCTATTACGCTCGACCGGGAGCAAATCCGCAAATTGGCAGATCGCCATTTCGGCATCGGTTGCGATCAGTTATTACTGGTTGAAAAAGCCGAGGGGCAGGCTGATTTTCGCTATCGTATCTTCAATGCCGACGGCGGAGAAGTCGAGCAATGCGGCAACGGTGCGCGCTGCTTCGTACGCTACGTGCATGATCATGGTCTGACGCAGAAAAATGAAATTCGCATCGAAACCCTCAGTGGCGTAATATCGCCACACTTGGAAGTCAACGGCAACGTGACCGTCAACATGGGAAAACCCATTTTTGAACCGGAAGCAATTCCTTTCATCGCTGAGAAGCGTGCTTTAACTTACCCGCTTGAATTACCAGGCCAGCCGGTTACAATCAGTGCGGTGTCGATGGGCAATCCGCATGCCGTGCGTGTGGTGCCGGATGTGGACAATGCGCCGGTCGATACGGAAGGCGCGCTGATCGAGTCGCATCCCCGTTTTCCCAAACGCGTGAATGTCGGTTATCTGCAAGTGATGGATCGCACGCATATCAAATTGCGTGTTTTTGAGCGTGGTGCGGGTGAGACGCTGGCATGCGGAACTGGAGCTTGTGCCGCGGTGGTTGCGGGCATCGATCTGGGGCTATTGGATCATCAGGTTAAAGTGAGCACACGCGGCGGTGAATTGACGATCAGTTGGCAAGGGAACGACGAACCGGTCTGGATGACTGGTCCTGCCGTTACCGTGTTTGAAGGCGAAATAAATTTGTAATCAATCAAGGAATTATGATGAAACCGGAAGAAATCGCGCAGTATTTGCAGGAACATCCGCAATTCTTCAATGAATACGCTGACTTACTGGCGGATATTCAAATTTCTCATCCGCAGGATGATAAAGTCATTTCATTGAATGAACGGCAAATCTTGTCATTGCGGGAAAGAAATCGCGTATTGCAGGATAAATTGCTAGAGTTGATCAGCTTTGGCGAAGAGAACGATGCCATTGGTGAAAAGATGCACCGGCTGGCCATTTCACTGCTTTCTGTTTCCAGTCTGGATGAGCTTTTTAATGCATTGTACTTCAGCCTGAAGGAAGATTTTGCCGTTCCGCTGGTGGCCATGCGGCTGTGGAATATTGCCAATAACGCCGGGCCGGCTGTTGAATTTACGTTGGTCAGCGACGATGTGCGCACCATCGCGGAAAGTCTGCCGCAACCGTATTGCGGTAATCATGTTGCGGACGAAATCAAACAATGGTTCGGCGAGGGTGCGGAACATCTGCATTCATTTGCGATGATTCCGATGAAAACAACGCAAACCATCGGTTTGCTGGTTCTCGGCAGTCCCGATGCCGAGCGGTTTTACCCGGAAATGGGCACGTTGCATCTAAAACGGCTGGGTGAACTGGTGTGTACGACGATAACCCGCTACGACCACGTCGAAGCCGCTGATGCTATCGCTTCTCAAGATCATGCCGCCCATGAGCAGCAAACCTGAGCCGCTGGCCGCTGCATTTATTCATCACCTCTCGCATGAACGGCGCTTGTCGCCGCTGACTGCCGATAGTTATGCCCGGGATATTCGTCTTCTGCTCAGTCACCTGCATAAAGATGACTTAGCGCAGGTGCAATCGCCGCATATCCGTCAAGTCATCGCACAACTGCATGGCAAGGGCTTGTCGGGTAGAAGTCTGGCGCGCATGTTATCGGCCTGGCGCAGCTTTTACCGCTATTTGATCCGTAGTCACGGCTATCAGCATAACCCCTGTATTGGGTTGCGGGTTCCCAAGTCACCGCAAAAATTACCCAATGCGCTGTCTCCCGATGAAACTGTCCGGCTGCTGACATTTTCGGCGGATCATATCTTGACGGTGCGCGATAGTGCGATGTTCGAATTGTTTTATTCCTCCGGTCTGAGATTGGCGGAACTGGCCCAGCTCAAGCTGGCGGCCGTAGATTTTGCTGAGGGAACGGTCAAAGTGCGCGGTAAAGGCGGAAAGGAGCGCATTGTTCCTGTCGGTGATTTTGCCCTGCAAGCGTTACAAGCATGGCTTGTTCAACGGGCACAGATCGTCAAACCGGATGTGACCGCGCTATTCTTATCGCAGCGTGGTGATGCGATCAGTATGCGCACCATCAGTCATCGTCTCAAGGGCAGAGCCGGGCAGCAAGGTATAAACCAGAATGTGCATCCGCATATCTTGCGGCACTCCTTTGCTTCCCATTTATTGCAATCCAGCGGCGATCTGCGTGCCGTTCAGGAAATGCTGGGACATGCGCATATCACTTCTACGCAGGTTTACACGCATCTCGATTTTCAACATCTGACCAAAATTTACGATACTGCACATCCGCGCGCAAAAAAACGGAATTGACTTCTACCGGAATCAGCCCAGTTTTATACGTTATAATGCGATTTTGTAACGAATAATACGAATGCCATGACAACAATTGTTTCAGTAAGACGCGGAAATCAGGTGGCCCTCGGTGGAGATGGCCAGGTAACGTTGGGGGCGGTGGTGGCCAAATCCAGTGCACGTAAAGTGCGCAGACTCTATCACGACAAAATTCTGGCGGGATTTGCCGGCGGCACTGCGGATGCGTTCACACTGTTTGAGCGCTTTGA
The DNA here is from genome assembly GCF_040240425.1 of Nitrosomonas sp. GTDB lineage: Bacteria > Pseudomonadota > Gammaproteobacteria > Burkholderiales > Nitrosomonadaceae > Nitrosomonas. The sequence goes on from NZ_QPHG01000059.1 coordinate 4,156, forward strand.
GGGCAAATTGGAAGCGCACCATGGACATATCATGCGCGCTGCAGTTGAGCTCGCCAAGGATTGGCGTACCGACCGGATTTTACGCAGACTAGAAGCCATGCTGGTGGTTGCCAATGAAGACGCCACGTTGATTGTAACTGGCGCTGGCGATATTATTGAGCCTGAACTGGGTATTGCCGCCATCGGCAGCGGCGGATCGTATGCATTGGCAGCAGCGCGCGCGCTATTGGAAAATACCGAATTGCCACCGAAGGATATCGTGAAAAAAGCCCTTACCATCGCGGGCGATATCTGCATTTATACCAACCAGGATCATATTATCGAAACCATTGATTGATATCTGGTAATCCGCGATACCGTTGTAAGAATCCACACCTGAAGGGTATTTGATACTCTATTTACATCACACCTATCACAGAATTTAAAACCATGTCGCAAATGACTCCGCAGGAAATTGTCCATGAGTTGGACAAACATATTATCGGCCAGGATGCAGCTAAGCGTGCCGTGGCTATTGCCTTGAGAAACCGCTGGCGCAGGCAGCAGGTTGCCGATCCGCTGCGTCAGGAAATTACGCCGAAAAATATTCTGATGATTGGTCCGACCGGGGTCGGTAAAACTGAGATTGCGCGTCGTCTGGCAAAGCTCGCAAATGCGCCTTTCATCAAGATTGAAGCGACTAAATTTACCGAAGTCGGCTATGTCGGACGTGATGTCGATTCGATCATCCGCGATCTGGCGGAAACCGCTGTTAAAGAATCGCGTGAAAATGAAACCCGCAAAAAGCAACCGCTGGCTGAAGACCGGGCTGAAGACCGCATTCTTGATGCCTTATTGCCCGTTGCCAGAGATTTTGATCTACAACCAAACCTAGAAGACCGGGATAGCTCGACACGGCAGAAATTTCGCAAGAAACTGCGTGAAGGTGAGCTGGATGACAAAGAGATCGAAATTGAATTGGCCGCGCCGCGCGCCAATATGGAAATCTTCGCACCACCGGGAATGGAAGACTTAACCTCGCAAATTCAAGGCATGTTCCAGAATATGACCGGAGAACGTAAGAAAACCCGGAAGCTGACAATCCGTGAAGCGAGAAAAATTCTTCTCGAAGAAGAAGCAGCGAAAATGGTGAATGATGAGGAATTGAAGCTGACGGCGATCCAGAATGTGGAACAGAACGGCATCGTATTTCTCGATGAAATCGACAAGATTGCCAGCCGGGCAGGGCATACCGGTGGCGATGTTTCCCGTCAGGGGGTACAGCGCGATTTGCTGCCTCTGGTTGAAGGAACGACTGTTTCGACCAAATACGGCATGATCAAAACCGACCATATCCTGTTTGTCGCCAGCGGCGCGTTTCATATGTCCAAACCATCTGATTTGATTCCCGAGTTGCAAGGGCGTTTCCCGATTCGCGTTGAATTGACCAGTCTGAGCGTCAGTGATTTTGAGCAGATACTCACCAATACCGATGCTTGCCTGACCCGTCAATACGAAGCGCTGCTGGCCACGGAAGGTGTTACATTGCAATTCGGTGATGATGCAATCAAACGCTTGGCTGAAATCGCCTTTTCCGTGAACAGCAAAACGGAAAACATCGGTGCCCGGCGGTTGCATACCGTGATGGAGAAACTGTTGGAAGATATTTCATACGATGCACCAAAACACAGTGGAAAGACGATTGTGATTGATGCAACGTATGTTGATCAGCGCCTTAAAGATTTATCGCAAAGCGAAGACTTGGCGCGTTACGTGTTGTAATTACTCTGCTTGCAGTGTTTTTCTGCGGTAAGTGACAAAACTGAGCAATCCGAATCCGGCGAGCAACAGGGTGTAGATCTCAGGCTCGGGTACTGGTGATAGGAGACTCACATTATCCAGGGCAATGATTTCCATCACCGGTGTAAAGTGCTCGGCATTGATCCAAAGCGCGTTCAGGTTAGAAAGAACAGCGAGTAATTGCGCATCGGTGGCCAATGCTCCGGAAAAAGTATCGGCAACTCGCCAAGTACCTGCCACAAGTGCGGCATCGAAATGCGTCCAAACGGCTGGCAAGCTGTTGGTGGCTTCATAAACCAGCGTCAGTCCGGCGCCTTTTAAGACAATTTCCGCTTCATTGGCGTAACTCGTGCCCGCAACCACATAACGGCTATCGAATTGAAGGCTGCCGCCAAAAGCAGCACTTTGATCGCCAAGGAATTTTCCGGGGGCGCTAAAATATGTCCATTGCGAATCGGGGTCGGCGAGCGTAATGGAGCCGGCAGGTACGCCGTCTGCGCTGTGTGCAGGCGCTAAACCGTTGGTGATGACCGACCAGGAAGAAGAACCATCCGTTGTGAGTCCGCTCCAGCCATCGGTATCGCTATCGAAAGTGCTGGATACGAGTGAACTGGCGGCAATTGTGGAATAACTCAGAATAGTCAAGCAGCAGGCAACAGAAATGGCAGAGCGGATCATAAATATTCTCCTTGGGTAGGGTTGAAGCGGGAAATATCCTAAAGCGATAGTGAATATAGTTTGAATTCTCTCGGTTTGTCAAATAGATAAAGTCATCATTGCAGAAACGGCCTGAACAATGGTCTCGACTCTGCTGTATGCTGAGAGGCGCGGATACCGGAACAGCATGGATGCCTATCCAACAGGGGCGGTTAAGGTATAATACCCGGTTTCTCAATATTGGATTGTTGGAGGTCTCTATGCCTATTTATGAATATCTATGCAATTCATGCGGTGCCGAGAAAGAACATTTGCAAAAAATTAACGATGCACCCATTGCGGTTTGTCCTGTCTGCGGCAGCAGCAATTATGTGAAGCGTATTTCTGCGGCTGGATTTCAGCTAAAAGGAAGCGGCTGGTATGCCACTGACTTTAAGAATAATAAAACACAGAAAACGGAATCCAAAGCCAGCACAAAAGAAAGTACACAACCCGCGGCATCTGCCGCTGCGGATTCACCGGCAACAACAGAAAGCAATTCCGCTTCCACGGCAGCTGCTGACTAGCGGATTCGCAATATCTGAATAAAACGCGATGTATGTACTGGGCTACTGCCGGTAATACCGAAAAAATCACTCATCTCACCATTCTGACTATTGAATAGAATTATGCGTACAAATTACTGTGGAGCCATTAACACCGAGTATCTTGGTCAAACCGTAACTCTTTTTGGCTGGGTGCACCGGCGCAGGGATCATGGTGGTGTGATCTTCATTGATTTGCGCGATCGTGAAGGATTGGTACAGATCGTGTGCGATCCCGATAATGTGGAAACATTTCAAGTTGCGGAAAAAATACGCAATGAATATGTGCTGCAAATTACCGGTAAAGTGAGAAAGCGTCCCGAAGGAACGATCAATACCGCGTTGGTCAGCGGTGAAATTGAAATCCTGGTGGCAACTATTGAGGTATTGAATTCATCACTGACACCGCCATTCCTGATGGACGACGACAATATCAGCGAAGCGGTTCGGCTGGAACATCGTTATCTGGATTTGCGCCGTCCCGCGATGCAATCGAATCTACGCTTGCGGCATAAAGTGGCGATGGCGGTGCGCGTGTTTTTGGATCAGCACGGATTTCTCGATATCGAAACGCCGATGTTGACCAAATCCACACCGGAAGGTGCGCGCGATTATCTGGTGCCGTCACGGGTGAATGCCGGTCATTTCTTTGCTTTACCGCAATCACCGCAATTGTTTAAACAGCTTCTGATGGTATCCGGATTCGACCGGTATTATCAGATCACGCGCTGTTTCCGTGATGAAGATCTACGTGCCGACCGGCAACCGGAATTCACGCAAATCGATATTGAAACTTCGTTTCTGTCCGCGGATGAGATCATGTCGCTGATGGAAGGAATGATTCGCGGTTTGTTCAAAACCGTGAGCAATGTGGATTTACCGGATCCTTTCCCGCGTCTGACTTATGCCGACGCCATGCACAAATACGGTTCGGACAAGCCGGATTTGCGTGTCCCGCTGGAATTCACCGAATTAACCGACATCATGAAAGATGTGCCGTTCAAGGTATTCCGTGAAGCCGCGGAAAAACCCGATGGCCGTGTTGCGGCGCTATGCGTGCCCAGAGGCGGGGAATTGTCACGCAAGGAAATCGACGATTACACCAGCTTTGTCGCAATTTACGGCGCGAAAGGTTTGGCGTACATCAAAGTCAATAATTTGGCCGGTGGCGTGGAAGGATTGCAATCGCCGATTTTGAAATTCTTACCGGAAGAAACGATTAAAACGATTCTGGCGCGCACCAACGCAAAGGATGGCGATTTGATTTTCTTTGGTGCGGATAAGACCAAAGTCGTTAACGAATCGCTCGGCGCCTTGCGCATAAAAATCGGACATCAGCACGGGCACGCAGAATCCGGCTGGAAACCATTATGGGTCGTTGATTTCCCGATGTTTGAGCGGGACGAGGAAGAAAATCGCTGGCAAGCATTGCATCACCCGTTCACGTCACCGGCGGATGGGCACGAAGATTTGCTCGAAACCGACCCGGGAAAGGCGCTTTCCAAAGCGTACGATATGGTGTTGAATGGCTCAGAAATCGGCGGCGGATCGGTGCGGATACACCGCCAGGAAGTGCAATCGAAGGTGTTTCGCGCACTCAATATTTCCGAAACGGAAGCGCAAGAGAAATTCGGTTTCTTGCTGGAGGCACTGCAATACGGCGCTCCGCCGCACGGTGGAATTGCTTTCGGCTTGGATCGCATTTTGACGATGATGACCGGCTCGGAATCAATCCGGGACGTGATCGCGTTCCCCAAAACGCAGCGCGCCCAGTGCTTGTTAACGCATGCGCCCAGCACCGTGGATGAAAAACAACTGCGGGAATTGAATATCCGTTTGCGGCAGGTTGAAACCAAGCCGAGTTAACTGACAGCCGGTGTTTGCTGATGTACAAAATACCGGTATCTGTGTTGGTGGTCATTCATACTGTCGATCTACAGGTTTTATTGCTGGAGCGCGCTGATCATCCCGGATACTGGCAATCGGTTACCGGAAGCCAGGATTCTGGTGAAACACTGATACAGACAGCAGCACGGGAAGTGTTTGAGGAAACCGGTTTGCACGCTGCCGATTATGCGCTGACGGATTGGCAAACTGAGAATCGCTATGAAATTTACGAAGAGTGGCGCTGGCGCTATGGACCGGATGTCCGGTTCAATACCGAGCATGTGTTTGGATTACGCTTACCCGACATTGTGCCCGTCCGGATTGCCGCCAGAGAACATTTAAACTTCATGTGGCTGCCGTGGCAACAAGCAGCCAGTATGGTTTTCTCAAGCAGCAATGCGGAAGCCATTCTCAAACTGCCGGAGCATTCGCAATCTGGATAAAATTCGCTAATTTGCACCGCCTTTGTCGGCAAATCGTTCCAAATATTTTTTGATAATGGTTCTGATTTTGAGCTCATCAACATGACGCAGCACAATCAGATTGACGATGCCGTGGATTGACAGCGCTAGCAGCAAACCTTCAAAAATACCGAGCCGGTAGACCAGCAGCGCACACACTATCGCCAGTAATAATGCATATTGTCCTTGATGCGCCACGTGCCATAATCCCAGGATCATTTTCCAGCCGGTAAAAATCATAATCACGGCCAAGGAAAATTTGGGCATGTATTCGAGATACTGAGTGTTCAGTACGAAGAACAAAACCACCAATCCGATCACTAATACCGAGAATTTGGTATAAGCACCAGCGAGTTTGTTAGTCGTGCTTTTGGCCAGACCGTCCAGATTGGTCATGCCGCCAAAAAAACTGGCACTCATGTTGGCGATCCAGATAGCCAGTAAGCTATTATTGGTATTGCATTTGCGTTGTAGCGGGTCGATTTTCTGAATGGCAGCGTTACTCATGACTTGTTCAATGACATCAATCGTAGCTAGCATCGCAGCAAAACCGATGACATACAGCCAAGTCAATGGGTTATCAAAGTGTGGCAGCGGTGGCGATAAAGCAATCGGCACATCTTCGACATGCAGCATCGGCATAGCCATTAGCTGTGCCAGTAACGCACCGGCAATCATCAAGAAAAAATACGGAATGGCCGGTTGAGTTACCTGGAATTTTGCAAATAAATATAAGAATGCGGCAAATCCCGCTGACGATATTAAAACCATCTGAATGCGCGCGCCATTCCAGAAGACTTCAGTGATGATGCTTTCCGGTATTTCATAAGTCATTGGGAGAAAGTTGAGCGCGATTTTCAGACCAACGCCAGCCAGCAACCCTTCCACCAGATATTCGGGCACAGCCAATAGAATGTATTTTTGTAGACTGAATTTCCAAATGACCGCTTGCATGAATGCCGTCAGAAAAATAACAAACGCCATATTTTCCATACCAAAGCTTGCTACGCCCAGTGCAAGAACCGGCGCGAGCCCAGCAGCAACGCCGGGAGCTCCGATATAGTTTCCTGGCCTGATCCAGGCATTGATCCAACCGATGAAGCAAGTGCAAACAACAGTGGCTAGTGCAACTTTGATGGGATAGTCAGACATCAACGCAATACCTGCTGACAAGGGAATTGCCATTGCGCCGGTAATGATCCCGGCTTGCAGATCTCGTGTAAGGTATTTGGCTTGGAATGCTGCGGAATAATGCATGTATCGTTAATCAGGTAGCTGATTCTTGTGAGAACTTAAATAGTATGATCACTACATCACTGCTGGTTGAATCAATACGGAATCAAGCAGAGATCTCGCATGTCAGTTTTAAGATGTTGAATATAAAAATATTGCAGGAAAATAATTCCTGCATTTGTAATTATAAGATTTTTACTGTTTGATTTTCGTAATCGTAGGTTACCGCACGAAATATATTTTTAGGGTCTTAGGAAGTTAAAGCGGGTTTAAACGTAACAATTTAAGAATTTCATGATAGAGATTATCACGGCGATGATTAAAACGAAATTCGGTTTCTTTCAAGTGCAGGTAGAA